>CABRHX010000004.1 GCA_902470805.1 uncultured Collinsella sp.
TGGTGTAAGAGGCGGGGCATGCCCCGCCTCTTACACCACATCTCTGCGCGCTACCCGCTGCGGCCTGTTCGGAAGCAAAAGTGGGCGTTAAGCGCTGTAGCCCATCGCTTGCAGGACAAACATGACGACCGTGAGCACCGTAATCACGGCGATAGTCGCCCAAGTGAGCACGTTCCACACGCGGCCGTTGCGGTTGGCACCCATAATGTGGCGATCCGCCGCGATAACCACCTGGAATACCAAGACTACAGGCAGTAGCACGCCATTGATGACCTGTGAGGTCATCATAATCTGGAACAGATCGACGCCGGGCATAAGCACCAGCACGGCAGAGATACCGATGATGGCCGTAATGATGCCGCGATAGACCGGGGCCTCGTCCCAGCTGCGGTCGGCACCGCGCTCCCAGCCAAATGCCTCGCAGATAGCGCTCGACGTAACGCCCGGCAGCACGCAGGCGGCCAAGAAGCTCGCCGCGACCAGGCCCGAGGCAAACAGTACCGTGGACCACTGACCCGCAATAGGCTCCAGTGCGCGGGCGGCATCGGCAGCATCGCTAATCTGAATGCCCGCCGGGAACAGCACCGTACCGGTCGTGATGATAATGAAGCCCGCAATGATATCAGCAGCGATCGAGCCGCTCACGGTATCGATACGCTGCAGCACGATGTCGTCCTCGCCCGCGTTCTTATCGACCACGTTGTTCTGCGCCAAGAAAATCATCCACGGCGCGATGGTGGTACCGATCGTTGCGACCACGAGCGACACGTAGCTGGGGTCATTTTGAATGTTAGGCACGACCAGGTCGACCGCGACCTCACCCCAGTTGGGGCCAGCCATAAACGCGGCGACAATATAGGTCACGAAGACGCAGCTTACCAGCAGCAGAATCTTCTCGATGCGCTGGAAACTACCCGACATGGTAAGCATCCACACCAGCAGCGCCACCAACGGCACCGAGATGCTCGCCGGCACGCCAAAGAGAGCAAGGCCGCTGGCGATGCCCGCGAACTCCGAAATGGTCACAGCCGTGTTGGCGATCAACAGCGCCGCCATAGCAAGTACACTCTTGCGCACGCCAAAGCGCTCGCGAATGAGCGATGCCAGGCCCTTGCCCGTGACGCAGCCGCAGCGCGCCGCGGTCTCCTGCGTCACGATGAGCAGCACAGTCATGACGGGAAGCATCCAGAGCATCTTGTAGCCATAGCTGGCGCCCGCGCTGGAATACGTTGCAATGCCGCCGGCGTCATTGCCCGAAAGCGCCGCCAACAGACCGGGACCCATAGCGCCAAAGATGGCCGCGATGGTCAACTTTTGCTTGGTGCCCGACTTTTGCTTGGTATTTTGCACGCGACCACCTAGCCCATGACCGACATGGCGAGCAGCACCGCAGCGGCGCAGTACGCCACGCACGAGATCATGACGGCAATAACGTTCATGGCGGTGCCCGACGTGTTGAGGTCATGCTCGTCACGCCAGAACAGCACCATCAGGTAAATCACGGCGCTCATGTTGCCAATCAGACAAACAATGGCCGCGATGTTAAAGCAGCCGGTAAAGAGCTGCTCCTCAAACATGGGTGCATCGGGGAACGCAGCGGTGCGCACCAGCTGGGCGCACAGGTAGGTCACGAGTGACAGAATCAAGCCCATGCCCGTGCTCTGGAAGAAGAACCCCAGATACGGCTTGGGCTCGTCGTCGTGACCGTCATACTCCAGGAAGTAGTTCTTGACGAACGACACCATGCGCGAGGCCGCCAGCAGCACGAGTGGCATGGCGCACATGGGGAACACCACCAGATGCGCGGAGCCGAGCGCCGTCCCCAGCACCGTTGCCATGATGCACGAGGCAATGCCCCACACGACAACCCAGTACTGGCGATGCACAAACCAGCTGAGCACGTTCGTCGAGTCGTCCGACGCGCTATCGCCCGAGCCGACACCGGCGATCTGCAGGTCCTCCTGGTGCTCCTCGGCGATAACGTCCATGGCGTCGTCGAAGGTCACGATACCCAGGATATGGCGGTTCTCGTCGCAGACAGGGATGGCAACCAGGTCGTACTTGGTCATCTCGTCCGTCACGTCTTCCTGGTCCTCGTCGGGCGACACATAGACCAGGTCGCGATAGGCCAGCTGACCCAGCGTGGCGTCGCGGTCGGCTACGATCAGCGTGCGCAGCGAAAGCACGCCGGTCAGCATGCCGCTCGGATCCTCGGTATAGACGTAGTAGACGCTCTCGAAGTCCTCGTCGAGCTCGCGAATCGCCTCGATGGCGTCACCGACCGTTGCCGTGGCGGGCAGGGAGACAAACTCCGAGGTCATGATGCGGCCGGCGGTGTTGTCCTCATACCCCAGCAGGTTACGAATCGCCTTCTCCTCCTTGACGCCCATCAGGCGTAGGAGCTTCTCGGCCTTCTCGTAATCGAGCTCGTCGATCAGGTCAGCTGCATCGTCCGGGTCCATCATGGCCAGCATCGACGATGCGTCCGTGTCGGACAGGCCCTCGAGCATCTCGGTCATAAGCTCGTCGTCATCGAACTCCGAGATGGCCTCGGCGGCCTGGGCAGTATCGAGCTGCGCAAACACCTGCGCACGTAGGCGCGGGTCGAGCTGCTCGATAATGTCGGCGATGTCGGCAGGATGCAGCTCGCCAAGCGTCTTGTGCGACACCGAGAGTTGAATGTTCTTGGTCGAGCGGTCGAGCAGGTCCATGTAGGACCAAGCGATGATGTCCTCACTGAGCGGCTTGCCCAGGTGCTTCATAAAGCCTTCGACGATATGCTCGAGCGCGGGGCTGATGGCGCGTAGCAGACCGCGGGCACCGACCTCGGCGCCCAGCAGACGCAGCTGATTTTCGCCCGACATGGAAAACTTGATGTCGTTTACACGCACGACCTTCATGCCCTGCGTGTCGACGATCTGCTTGTTGAGCACGTCGCGGGCAAGCAAGAGTTCGGTCGGCTGCAGGTACGAAAAACGGATTTCGGTGGCCGACGTCTTAAGGTGTACACCCGTCTCGTCGATACGGTCGACCCATTTGCGCCAGCTGATCATAAACGGCGTCTTGCCGGGTCCGCGGAACGCGAGCGACGTCACGTGCGGAAAAACTTCGCCGGTAGCAATGCCAAAATCGTTCACCACGCCGAGCTTTTCGCCGTCGACGTCCAAGACCGGCAATTTGAGCATCTCACTCAGATAATTCAATGGTGCTCCCCATCATTATTCCTCCGAACGCGGCCGCATATGCGACGTCCGGGGGCTTCTGGATATGTATACGCATGCGCGGGCGGCACGCCGCTCGACGCTTACACCCCGTGCATGCGCAAAAAGCACCTGCATGGGGTCATCGACTGTATGGTCGAGGTTTGGATTTCACCTGTAACCTTTCTCTTGGCCCTCATTAACCGCAGTAACTATAGCATCAGCATCGCCCTGCGGCATCGAATTTATGCGCTGCACATTGCAGGCATACCAAACGCTGGCGTATCCGTGACATAGCCATTGGGGACGTTCTTAAACGACTACCCAATGACTACTCTGTGGTGTCGTCGTCCTCGACAAGTTGGGGGAACACGGCGTCCTTGGGCATGGTGACCTTCGTCAGCGAGGTGAGCTTTTTGCTCAGCGACGTGTCCGTCTTGACCAGGTCGCTGAGCGTCACGATCTTGTAGCCGTCGGCAATGAGGCCGTCGATAATCTGCGGCAGCGCCTCGAGTGTCTGCTCGGCGCATTCGTCTCTATCGGTGAGCAGCACGATATTGCCCGGCGTCACCGAATCGAGCACCGTCGAGACTTGCTCGTCGGCACCGTTGAGCAGCCAGTCGCCCGAGTCAATATTCCACGAGACCACGGCGGAGACCAGGTCCATCGCATCAATCCAGTTTTGCTCGTCAAAGGCAGCGTAGGGAGCACGCAGCAGCATCGTCTTCACGCCGGTCGCCGACTTAATCGCATCGGCGCCTTTCGTGATCTGCTCGCGTACTGCCTCACGGTCCTGACCCTTGAGCGAATCGTCGCTGTAGCTGTTGGATCCGATCTCGCACCCGGCATCGACAATCGCCTTGGCCGTGGCAGGCGAGGCCTCGGCCGCATCGCCCGAAAGGAAGAACGTCGCGGTGACGCCCTTTTCCTTGAGCACCTGCAAGATCTGCTTGGTAGCGCCGCTCGGACCCTCGTCAAACGTCAGCGCCACGTATTTTTTGTTGCCCTTGGGCGCCACGCTGGCGCACGCAACAACGCAATCGGTGGCGGGCACAACCTCGCCGCGATCCTGCGTCTTGCCCGACTGCTCACCAACCCACACCTCGGAGCGGCCCTGGACACCCCACGTCTGCACATACTCGATAGCGCCCGTGCCCTCGACCTTGAGCTTGGGCTCGATAACCGTAGCCTGAACCTCGTGTTTCTCGTAGGTGTTACGGCCATCCTTGACCGTCACCTTCTCGCCACCCTCGAGTTCGCGGCTATCCCATTTGCCCTGCTTCACGCGCTTGCCGTCGACCTTCACCGACAGCTTTTCGCCTCCATGGCGCTTGAGCACACTGTCATCGACGGCCAGCAGGTCGCCTGCGTCGTAGGTGTCAGTCAAATCCTGTTCGTCGATGAGATTCTGCAGCGTAGAGCCCACGCGCACCGCGGTCTTCTGGCCGTTGAGCTCCACGTCCACGCTGCGGTTGACGTAGCCCACGACGGCAGCGATAAACAGCACGAGCGCGCAACCCACGGCGATGAGCGCATAGGGCAGGCGAGACGAACGACGGGGCGTACGGCTGTTGCCGATGCGCGCACTGCGATCGCTAAACCCGCGGCTATGGTTGAGGTACATCGCGCCGGGCTTACGGCGACGCTTGCGCTGACCGCTGGGCAGCTGCCCCAGGTCGCGGCGCGCCGTCGGACGCGCACCCGAACGCCCGTTTAAGTTGGATCCGTTTTGGCGCATGTGCCCTCCCCCATAAACACAGCAAGCCGGAGCAACAGGTCTCCGGCTTGCCTCCCATCATTTGGTACGTCGCTATTTTGTAGCTTTTGACGAGCCTCCGCTCGCCTTTTGGTATTCGTCCTTAAAGGCCTTGAACATGCCGCGCGTCTTGCCGAGCTGCTTGCCCAGCGCGCGACTGCCCTTGTCCACGGCAACCGATCCCTTGTCGTCGAGCACCTTGGCTCCCTTTTTGACCTTGTCGCCCACCACGACGCTGGCCTCGGCGGCCTTGGCAGCCGCACCGCCCGAATACCCGAGCGACTTGACCTCGTCTGAGACGACCATCGCGCCGTTCTCGTAGCCGCGCAGCATCGTCGGCGGCACCTGCGTGTCACCAACCAAAACACTCGAAGCAGCACCGGCGGTCACATAGAATGCCTGCACGATGCCCGAGCGTGGCTTGAACTCAACGTCCGAGCAATAGCCCACGACGTCGCCCGATTCCGTGCGCACGTCCATACCGACCCAGATGATGCAATCGTCCAGGTTGATGTCGAGGCGCTTGGCGGCGGTGGCATCGTACGTGCCTTTGACGTCATCGACCGCAATGGCGCCCTCGTAGACACCAATGGCGTCGAGCGCTACGAATCGGTCGGGGCGCTCGATCATGCCCGCGATATCGGACTGGCGGACCATAAAGCCGACCACGCGCGTACCGCCCGGGGTAAAGACCGGAAAGTGAATCTTTCCGAGCTTTTTAGGGCTGCGCGGCGTGCCGTCCTTTTTGGTGCGCTTGTCCTCGGTAGGCTTGCGATAGATCTTGGCGCCGACAAAATCCCCGGCGCGCATTATGCCTCGGTCGAGGGCTCCGCAGCCTCGGTATCAGCCTCGACGGCGTTCTCGACCACGACGTCGGCGGCAGGCGTCACGTTGCCGCCCGAAATGGCGTCGTTGAGCTGCTCGCGCAGCTGGTCCATGCGCTCGCGGGCCAGGTCGACCTTGGCGCGCAGGTCGTCGGTCTTGGCATCGACCATCGGGCCAAAGTCATTCACCGCAGCACGGGCCTCCTCGGCGCCGCGCTCGTAGGTGTCGCGCATATTGTCCCAGGCGTCGTTGGCGATATCGGCAGCCATGGCGCGGGTCTCGGCGCCCGAGCGCGGGGCCAGAGCAACGCCGATAATAGCGCCGGCAGCGGCACCAAAAAGTGCGCCGGAGACAAAGCTGAAAGTCTTACCCATGATCATTCCTCTCCTGCGGGCACGTCGGTGCCCACCGTTTGAATGCTGTCCATTATACCCGCAGCGCATCACTTGCCGCTCCGCTCATCTGCGTACGGCAAAAGCGCAGGTACGTGATGGTGGTAAACGAGTAGGCCTACTCCTGAGGCATAGCCGGCATGGCCACTGTGGCACCCGGGTCCTCGCCGGCGCCGTCCACGAGCGGCAGGCCGCCCTCATGCGCAGGTCCTGCCGGAACCGTCGCCGCACCGCCAAAGACAGCCGCGGAAGCCTCGTGGTTCTCGGCAACCGCGCCCTCGGTATCAATCGCCACCTGAGGCTCGTCGTCAAAGTTGGGGACGCCCTGGGGCTCGGTGGGAACGGGCTCGGCGGTCACATCGGCAGCGGGCTCGGCGTCGACCGGCACATCGCCCTCGTCAGCGCCCTCGTCCTCGGCAGCATCTTCGCCGTTCGCAGCGGCGACGGCCTCGTGAGGATCCTTGCCCTCGGCCTCGGCGCGCATGCCCAGCACTAGGTTGCGCAGGCCCGCGACCGTGCCTTCCACGTCGGGGGCAGGCTGGTCGGCGTGCAAGTACGCCCAGTCCATCATAAAGGTCGCTGACGACAGCGCGCCAATGGCCAGTGCGTCGTCGGGACACGAAAGCTCAACCTCAAAGACACGCTCATCGTGTTCGCTTACGCGGGTGCGGCCGCACGAGATGCTACCGGCAAGACCGGTCTCGTTCATGAGCTCGACCGTCACGTGCTCCAGCAGATGGCAGAGCTCGGTCTGACCCATGCAGTCCTGGAACTCGCGGCCGGAATCGCCCAGGCACAGGTGCTTGGCAATCGCGGGCACCAGGTAGTACACGCGCGCCGTGGCCTCGATGTCCTCCGAGGTCATGAGCGGCATGCCGGGATTCACCAGCACATGCGCGCAGATCTTGTCCTCGCTGACGGTGACCTTAAGGATGTTGAACAGGCCTGCCATAACTCTCCCCTACTCTTCCTTGTCCTACTCGTCGCCGTCGTGCGGATTCGCGGAACCCGCACCCGACGCCGCCGGCTCGTCTGCCGAAGACTCGGAATCTTTCTTATCGGTTTCGGCCGGAGCGATCACGCGAATGAGCGAGATGCGCTGGCCACGCATCGACTGCACTTTAAACTTGTACCCCGCGACCTCAAACACCTCTCCGATGTCGGGCACCGAGTCGCAAAGCTCCAAAATCCAGCCGGCGATGGTCTCATAATCATCGCTTTCCTCGAGCGGCCAACCAAGCTCAATCGCGTCATCGCACGAAAAACGCCCATCGACGAGCCACTCGCGGCGCGAAAGGCGCGTGAGGTACTTGTTGTCGGGGTCGAACTCGTCCTCGATCTCGCCGACGATCTCCTCGACGATGTCCTCGATGGTGATAATGCCGGCCGTGCCGCCGTACTCGTCCACGACCACCACGATCTGGTCGTGCGAGGTCTGCATCTCGGACAGTAGCGGCAGGATGTCCTTGGTGTCGGGCACAAAGGTGGCGTCGCGCAAAAAGCCGGCGATGGGCTGGTCACCCTTGCCGTCGAGCGCGGGTTGGATCAGGTCCTTGATGTGCGCAATGCCGGCGACGTTGTCGGGATCCTCGTGATAGACGGGGATGCGGCTGAAGCCGGTCTGGCGCATGGTGGACAGCACGTCGGCGACCGTCTCGTCGTCCTCGCACATGGTGGTGTCCACGCGCGGCACCATGACCTCGCGGGCAACGGTGTCGCCTAGGTCGAAGATCTCGTGGATCATGCGCTTTTCCTCGTCGAGCAGGTCGTCCTGCTCCGAGACCATGTACTTGATCTCTTCTTCCGAGACGTTTTGGCGGTCGTCGGCGCTCTTGATGCGCAGGATGCGGGCCAGGCCATCGGAGCAGGCGCCGGTCAGCCACACGAGCGGACGGGCGATCTTTTGGAAAAACGACAACGGTCCCACGACCTGCTTGGACACGCCCTCGGCATTGGCCAGGCCGATGCGCTTGGGGACGAGCTCGCCGATCACGATGGACACGAAGGCGACCGCGACGGTGATGATGACCGGCGCCAGGCCGCGCGCGATGGCGGAGAGCGGCGCGATGCCAAAGCTCATGAGCCACGTGGCGAGCGGGTCGGACAGACTCGTCGAGGCGACGGCGGACGAGGCGAAGCCCACGAGCGTAATGGCAACCTGGATGGTGGCGAGCAGCTGGTCGGAGTCGGCAGCCAGCTTAATGGCACGCTCGGCGCGCTTGTCGCCTTCCTCGGCCTCGTGCTCCAACACGGCGCGCTTGGCCGTGGTGAGCGCCATCTCGGACATAGAGAAGTAGCCGTTGATGAGGGTCAAAACGAGGGTGGTGATAAGGGAGATGGTTATGTCCATCGGGAATTTCTCGAACCTCCAAGATTCGGGACGTCAGGTTAAAACGTTGATGGCGGATACGGCAATTGCACCGGCGCCCAAACGAGAACGCGGGCGCGCAGGCATGGTCGCTAGATTACGAAGAGGATCACCGCCATGAACTGGAAGATGCTGCCGGCGAGCACCCACAAGTGAAACACACTGTGCAGGTAGCGCACGTTTTTGGCGATATAGAACGGCACGCCCGCGGTGTAGCACACGCCGCCGACGGCGAGCAGGGCAAGTGCCACGGGGTTGAGCAGCGCCACAAGTTCGGGCAGCTTAAAGACAACGAGCCAGCCCATCAGCAGGTAGACCAGGCCGCTTACCCAATGCGGCTGGCGCTCGCGTAGGAAGCACTCGAGGGCGATGCCGATGATGGCGATGGCCCATACGGCAAAGAACAGCACAGCGCCGCCGTCGTTTGCGAGCGTGATGAGGCAAAACGGCGTATAGCTGCCGGCTATGAGCAGGTAGATGCAGCTGTGGTCGATGATGCGAAACACGCGCTTGGCGCGCGCGGGCTGAATCGCGTGGTAGAGCGTGGAGGCTAGGTATTCGAGGATAATGCTGACGCCATAGACAATCGCCGCGGCCATATGGGCCGGGCCTCCGCCGCGCAGGGCGGCGAATACGATCAGGAGCACCAGGCCCGCGATACCCAGCAGGCAGCCGACACCATGGGTGACGGAGTTCATGATCTCCTCGCCCACTGTGTAGTGTGGAACGGCCGCGGTCTTGGGTCGCGGCTTAGAACTGTCGCTCGAATCGGACATGCCGGTTACATCCTCCAACGTAAAGAGTTCTCAACACTATATCAAAGCGTCTGGGTACGTGTGAAATTTGCACCATACGTGACCCCTTGTTTACCCATTCTTTGCCTGTTGACGCATCAACGGCGAACGTCCATAATGCGCTTGCATTAAATGTTGATGTATTAACATATTATAGGAAAGCTTCTTATGTCTCAAAACGCACGTTCCCATCGAAAGCTCAAGATAGCCGGCGTCGTTGCGCTGGTGGTTGTCGTTGCGCTGCTCGGATTTGCCGGCAACTTTCTGTTTGACTTCGCGCTGAATCCCCGCGCGCCATACACCATGAAGATGATGCAGGATAGCAAGAACGACAAAGAAGGTGAGCAGCCGGATGCCGAGGAAACCGAGGCGCGGGCGTGGTTTAAAGAGAATCGCGAGAGCAGCAGCCTCACCGCAGATGACGGGACCGAGCTTGCCGCCTGGCATTTTGCTGCGTCGGAGAGCACGCACGACTACGCCGTCTGCCTGCATGGATATACCAACGAGCCCATCGGTATGGCCCGATACGTCAAGCGATTCCACGACCGCGGCATGAACGTAATCGCACCCGCCGCCCGCGCCCACGAGCGCTCCGGCGGCGATTATATCGGCATGGGCTGGCCCGAGCGTCTCGACATCGTCGCATGGATCGAGCGAATCGTTCAGGCTGACCCCGAGGCGCGCATCCTGGTCTTTGGCGAGTCGATGGGTGCGGCAACCGCCATGAACGTCGCGGGGGAGTCTCTGCCCGCAAACGTAAAATGCATTATCGAGGACTGCGGTTATACGAGTGTTTGGGACGAGTTTTCTCTGCAACTCAAGGACGTGTTCGGCCTGCCCAGCTTTCCCTTGCTCGATGTAGCAAACTTGGTGTGCAACGTGCGCGCGGGCTACGACTTTCATAAGGCGAGCAGTGTGGAGCAACTCAAACACGCGACAGTTCCCATGCTGTTTATCCACGGCGACCAGGACACCTTTGTGCCGTACAGCATGCTCGACCAAAACTACGACGCGTGCGCCAGCAAGGTCAAGCAAAAGCTCACTATCCATGGCGCCACCCACGCCAAGAGCGCGCAGGTCGACCCCGAACTCTACTGGAACACGGTCGACAACTTCCTCGACGAGTATTTTTAGGCAAAAAGCAACGTCTGGGGTTTTGTTGCCAAAAAACGGTTTGTGGTCGGCGGGATTCGATTTTTCGCCGCACTTCCAAAAAGCCGCCCGTGAGCGCTGTGCTCACGGGCGGCTTTTGCTCAACTAACGCTACAAAGGCGCTTATTTTGTCCAATAGCTAGGCGCTACTTGACCTCGATGAGCTCGTACTTGCTCGTGCCCAGGCCGATCTTCTCGGCGTGCGCGATGCACGCGCGCCAGTCGGTGTCGGGATGCGTGATGCAGAAGGGATCCTTGGCCTGCTCGCCCTCCAGATGCTCGTGGTTGTGCTCCATCTTGGCCGCGCTGTCGGTGAGCTCGGTGTTGGGCAGCGGCTCGGACGCCATGACGGCGTCGGCGCAGGCCTGGTCAATGGCGACCGGGTCGAAGCTCGCGAACATGCCAATGTCGTTGACGATGGGCGTGTCGTTTTCGGGATGACAGTCGCAGTTGGGGCTGATGTCCATGGCGAGCGAAATGTGGAAGCTCGGGCGCCCGTCGACGACGGCCTTGGTGTACTCGGCGATCTTGCAGTTGAGCACGTCGGCCGCGGCGTCATAGCCGGGCTTGATGCAGTCCTGGTTGCATGCCGCAATGCAGCGTCCGCAGCCCACGCAGCGATCGTGGTCGATGCTGGCCACGTGCACCGTGCGAGTAGCGCCGCTGGCAAGCTCGCGCTCGCGGGTGTCGTTGAACGAAACAGCGTTGTGCGCGCAGATCTTTTCGCAGGCACGGCAGCCAATGCAGTGCTCGGCCGCGACGTTCGGCTTGCCGGCGGCATGCTGCTCCATCTTGCCGGCACGGCTGCCGCCTCCCATGCCCAGGTTCTTCATGGCGCCGCCAAAACCGGCCTGCTCATGACCCTTAAAGTGGGTAAGACTGATCACGATATCGGCATCCATGAGCGCCTGACCGATCTTGGCCTCGCGCACGTACTCGCCACCCTCGACCGGGACGAGCGCCTCGTCGGTGCCCTTGAGGCCGTCGGCGATGATGATCTGGCAACCCGTGGCATACGGGGTAAAGCCGTTCTGGTAGGCAGTGTCGATGTGCTCGAGCGCGTTTTTGCGGCTACCCACATAGAGCGTATTGCAGTCGGTGAGGAAGGGCTTGCCGCCCAGCTCCTTCACGACATCCGCGACGGCGCGGGCGTAGTTGGGGCGCAAAAAGCTCAGGTTGCCCAGCTCGCCAAAGTGAATCTTGATGGCGACGAACTTGTTCTCAAAGTCGATCTGCTCGATACCGGCGTGACGGATGAGGCGCTTGAGCTTGTCGAGCTGGCTCTCGCGAGCATGCGTGCGCAGGTTGGTGAAGTACACCTTGGCGGGTGCTGCGGGTGTAGTTGCGGTCATAGATATATCCCCTCGGTCTATATGGCGTTACAGACATAGAGGATGGTACCAGTTAAAGCAGAGTTAAAGTCAAGTACGGCACCTAGTCATTGGGAATGACCACTCATTGGGGACACACTCATTGGGGACAGACTTAAATGAGTGCCGTCAGGGACAGTCCCTGCCAGCCCGGCCGACGAGCCGGCAATCCGACAAAGACTGTCCCCGATGACTAGTCGTTTAAGAACGTCCCCAATTGCTACTCTTGCACCTTGAGGGCTTCGGCCAGGCCGACGCGCTTGATAGAGCGCGTGTGTAGCAGCGCCACGACCAGGTAGGTCGCAAAGCCAATGCCGACGCATGCAGCCATGGACCAAGCGGGCACGTAGATCTCGATATTGCCGTTGTAGGCGAGCAGCATCGAGCGGAAGATGGCCGTGAGCGAGCCAATGATGGCCGGCAGGCTCAGCACGAGCGACGCCGCCACGCACAGCGTGATTGAGCGGATGTACAGATGCGAGATCTCGCTATCGCGATAGCCAAAGACTTTCATGTAGCTGATCGAACGGGCGCTATGGTCGATTACAGCCTTGGTCAGCAGGTACATAAACAGCAGGAAGATAAACACCGCGAGCCCGACCATCATGCCGATCATTTTGCTCATCATGCCGATGAACTGATCGCCCACGGCGCGCATGTCGTCGGGCGTGGTGTCGCCGGCAAAGTAACGAGCATCGAGGTCGAGCTTCTCGTCGCTCACATAGCCGTTAAAGTAGGCGGCGTCGTTGTCGAACAGCTCGTTAAAGTCTTCGATACTCATATAGATATTCATGTCCGACTTGGAGCCCCAGGCACAATCCTTGCCCGCGTACTCAAGGGAATAATGCTCACCCTCGTACTTGTCGCCGAGCGTGACCTTCTGACCCTCGCTCCAGCCAAACTTGTCGAGCAGACCGCCGCCAAAGACGACGCGCCCATCGCCGACGTTGAGGTCTTTCCAATAGCGCGAATCGGGCGAGATGCCGTAGACGGAAATCGTCTCCTGACCATTACCATCGCCGCGGTCGTATTGCAGCTGGTAAACGGCATATTTCTCGGCCTGCGCGATTGCGCCCGCGCCGTTGTCGGTCGTATTGACCGGGTGAATATCGTCGTTGTCAGTGTCAATCTTGGAGGCTTTGTCGATCAGGTCGATAGCCTCGTCGCGGTCGCAGCCGAGGGCATCGGCAAGATCGTCAAGGCGCGCGTAGAGCGCATCCTTCTTGTCCTGGACCTTGGCAAGCGCATCCTGCGCTGCGGCCAGGCTCTCGGCAGACGGAGCGCTGGTCGCGGCATCGGCTGCTGTCTGCGCCGCATCGGCCGCGTCGTTAAGCTCGTCATCGGCATCCTGAGCGGCGGAAAGCAGCGCGCCGTCAACCGACTGCAAGCGCTCGAGTGCCGACCACTGCTCGCGCTCCTCGGCAGTGCCCTCGAGCTCCAGCGGCGCCTTGAGCGTGTACTGGTGCTCGGCGACCAGGCTTGTCTCCAGGTTGTCCGCGTAGTGCGTCATCGTGGGCAGAATCGCCAGGCCAAAGAGCAGCAGCAGCGAGGCAAACGCAATGCCCACGAAGAGCGTGGCGAAGTTGCCCAGATTGCGCAGGAAGATACGCAGGCGGAAGCGGGAAACAAAACCCATGCGCTCCGGCAGCTGCAGGCCGCGCTTGGTGCCCGATTTGCCGCTCGCCTCGTGACGAAGGAACTGCAACGGCGTCTTGCCCATCTTGCGAAGCAGACCCACCAGCGTGATGAGGATGAGCGCGGCGGCGGGAACCACGGCGCACTTCACAAAGATCTCCCAGCTCCAGTACACCTGGAAGGGCGGCAGGCTGTACGAACCGTAATAGAGGCTGCGCATGGGCTCGGTAAAGAACACAACGCCGAGCGCAGTGCCCAAAAGCGCCGCGACCACGCCCACGATGGCGGGAAGCGCAAGGTAGTGCAGCACGATCTCGCGTCGACGATAGCCGCTGGCGAGCAGCGTGCCGATGATGGCGCTCTCCTCCTCAATGGTGGCGTCGGTAAGGACCACAAAGACAAACGCCATGATCACGATGATGATGTCGAGCAGCGTCATCCACATCATGGAGTCGCCGTCTACGTCGTCGCGCGCGTAGCCAATGCCCTGGTTGGAATCGGCGTCGATGAGGTCATCCACGCGCGCATCGGCATCGGTCAGTGCCTCGACCATATCCTGCTCCGCATCGATGCGATCCGCGGTGGGGAGGTCGCGATCGGTAAAGGTAAAGGAGTACGTGTAGGCAGGCGCGCCGCCGGCATCCTCGAGCGCGGCAAAGCCGGCGTCGGTGACCTCGGCCACGCCATAGGTGATGGTGTTCACCGTAAAGTCCGAATTGTTGAGGAACAGCGCCTGGCTATCGGGCTGGGTCATGATGCCGCAGATGGTGTAGGTGCGGCCCTCAAGCTCGACCTTATCGCCCACGGCGAGGTCGTTATTGGTGGCAAAGACACGGTCGATGGCCACCTCGTCATCCGCCTTGGGTTCCTTGCCCTCACAGTAGGACGCGATATCGACCTTGCTGCGGTGCGCATAGGTGCGCAGCGTGCGCTTGGTGCCATCGTCGCCAGCGGCCTTTTTGATGATGGCGTCGATGGAGAAATTCTTGTAGAGCGTGACGCCGCCGACGTCGCCAGCTGCATCCTCGGCGGCCTTGAGTTGATCATCGGTAGCCTCGAAGGAGGTGGTCACGCGGCCGTCCTCAATCGTGTACGCATCGCGCATGTCGTCGATAAGGCAGCCGATGGAATGCGCTGCGAGCAAAAAGCCCGAGGTGAGAGCGATGCTTCCGCACATAAGCAAGAAGATGCCCAGGTACTTGCCGATATTGCGGCGCAGCTCGCGCGGGAGACGTTTTGCGAGAGGTGTCATGGCGCCGCCTACCAATCGAGCTCGGCGGCCGCAACGGGCGACTCGTTGAGCTCATCCTCGACGATGTGCCCGTCGCGCAGGCGCAGCACGCGATTGGCCATGCGCGCGATGGCGGCATTGTGGGTGACAATGATGATGGTGCAGCCGTAGGTGCGGTTGACATCCTCCATGAGCTGCAAGATTTCCTTGGACGTCTTATAGTCAAGCGCGCCCGTGGGCTCGTCGCACAGCAGCAGGCCCGGATTTTTGACGAGTGCGCGGCCGATGGCACAGCGCTGCTGCTGGCCGCCCGAGACCTGGCGCGGGAACTTGTTGCGGTGCTCGTAGAGGCTCAGCGAACGCAGCAGGTCGTCGACATTGAGCGGGTTTTTGGACAGGTGCGCCGTGACCTCGATGTTCTCCTTGATGGTGAGATCGGGCACCAGGTTGTAGAACTGGAAGACAAAGCCCAGCTCGCGACGGCGATACTCGCCCAGCTCGCCGGCGTTGAGCGTGGTGAGGTCGCAGCCGTCCACCATGATGGAGCCGCCGTCGGCATCCTCCAGGCCGCCGATCAGGTTGAGAAAGGTCGACTTGCCCGAGCCCGAGGGCCCCAGCATGACGCAGATCTCGCCGCGGTTGATGGACGTGTCGATGCCATCGAGTACCGTCAGGCGCGCATCACCGTCGCCGTAGTGCTTTTTGAGATCCTTAACCTGGACGTAGGCTTCCTGCGTTGCCATGGTATCCCCCATTGTTAGCCTCATACTACTTTATGAACGTAATAGTAAACCTTGGCGAACTATTTTTGGGCGAGGCCTAAAATTTATTTCAGGCTAGTCATTGGGGACGTTCTTAAATGACTAGTCGCTGGGGACGTTCTTGAACGACTAGCCGCTAGGGACACTCTTTCGCCACCCGGCAGTTAGGGACGTTCCCTTCCTGCCGGCAGCCGGGAACAGTCCTTGCCAACCCGGCCGGCGAGCCGGCGAATCGGCAAAGACTGTCCCCAAAGACTAGTCGTTTAAGTCTGTCCCCAATGACCACTCTTGGCCGTTTAAGTCTGTCCCCAATGAATACCCGATGACTAGGTGGCTAGGCGCGGGATTTGTTGTGGGCGAGGGCTAGGCCTACGGCGGCGATGGCGGCGGCGAAGAGCACGGTGACGCCCAGGTCGCAGGCGATGTCGCCCAACATGGCAGACGTCAGGTCCGACGCGAGCGCCTTGCCGATCGCGTCGTTCACCCAATATGTCGGCACAAAGTGCGCCACGGTCTGCACGGCCGGGCCCATCAGCGACAGCGGCATCCAAGCGCCGCCCAAAAACGTCATGAGCATGCCGAGCAGGTTGCCCACGCCATTGAGCAGCTCCTCGCGCGCACCCAGGCTCGAAAGGGCAAAGCCAACGGCCAGCGGCGTGCACGCCAGGGCAAACGTCGCCGCCAGTGCCAGGCACACACGGCCCACGCCGACCTCGGCGACCGCGCCGGCAAAGCCCACGACGCCCATCATGCTCGACACAAACCAGATGCAGACGGTAAGCACGGCGGCGGCGGCAAACACGGCAAGCGAACGTTGGCGCTCGGAGATTGGGCCGGCATCCATACGACGCACGCGCTCGGGCTCGTTCATGCCCGAGAACACCAACCCCACCGATACGATGACCGACGAGATAATCGCGTACGCGCCAAAGTTGAAGTACGACTCGAGCGTGGCGGCAGCAGCCGAGTCGACCTTGACCCGCTCGATCTGGACCTCCGCGCGCTTTGCAGCGGCATATTCGGCGGCCTTGGCAACGTCGCCGTTGGAGGCAGTGGGCTCAAGTGCGGCTGCAGCGCCCGCGAGCGAGATCCAGCGCGAAGCCTCGGCAGACGAAAGCGCCGCCGCCATGGTGCCGGCACCGTAGGTCACATCGAGCTTGGGCAGGGACTCCCCCGCGCGGGCAGCCGCGACCAGGTCGTCCTCGAACCCCTCCGGGATAAAGAACACGCAGTCGGCGCTGCCCTTGGCGCTGTTGCTCTTGGAGAGCGCGTCCGCAAGGTCGTACGTGTCATCGCCGACGCCCGTGACCAGGTCAAACCGCGAACCTAGGTGCTTGGTGAGCGCACGTGAAAGATCACTGCCATCGCGGTCGACCACGATCACGTTGGCGTCGTAGGGCTTGTACTCGGTGAGCTGCGACGAGTTCCAGCTCACCGATGCCGCGATGAATACGCCCATCAGCGAAATGAACACCGTGTAGATGAGCAGGTAGAACGGGTGTGCCAGCGCCATGCGAAGCGCGGTCTTAAAGGTGCTCATAGCGGCTCCTTCCAAAGATCAGCGTGGCGGCGGCAACGAACAGCAGCGCCATAAGGACCAGCGCGCCGGCGCGAACGGTAAAAGGTCCCAGGTCCTCAAAGAAATACAGGCGGTTGAACATGTCGCAGATAAGCTTGACGGGATTGAGCCAGCACTCGGCCGGGCAGGCGCGGGCGACGTCGTCGGCAAGCGCCATCGCCGGCTCGCCATAGAGGCCAGCGAACAGGGCGCACGTGGTAGCAAAGCCCGTGAGGATGCCGGACTTGGACGCCTTGCCGCCCTTAACGGGAAGCGTGCCCACAAAGAGTCCCAGGCCCGTGGCGGCAAGCGCGGAAGCGGCGCCGCCCGCGAGGCACAGCCCCTCGCGCCCGCCAAAGTCGACGCCCACGACCAGGCGCACGTAGCCGATTGCGATCACCATCGAGGCGAAGGAAACCAGCCACGAGCCGACGAAGATGCCGGCCAGCGACGCCGTCTTGGAAAGACCGCCCACGCAGCGACGCGCGCCAAGGCCCGACAGATTGGGCTGCAAATCGACGACGCTCAAGGCGGCAAACTCGGCAGACATCATCGCGACCAGGCCAAAAAGCGCGTAATAGTAGATGACCGTGCCGTCGGGCGTGGTGCGCGTAAGGCTCACGCGACGGGTGCCGCCCTCGAGCGACAGGGCGCGCGCAACCGCCTCGGGGTCGGCGAGTGCCGCCGGGTTGTCCTGGGCAATCTGGGACATGAGCTCGGCATTTTGTGTATACGAGCTTGCCACCGTCTCCAGGATGCTGCGATCGGTGAGCACCGATGATGCGCGCGAGCTGTCGTAGCTCGATAGCAGTGTGAGCTTGGGTGCGCCTGCGTCGTCGACCGTATAGATGCCCGCGACCTCGCCGGCCTTAAGCGCACGGTTCGCATCGGCTGCGTCGTCGCACTCGTGGATCTCGAGCAGCTGATTGTCGCTCTCCTTGGCAAGCGACGTCGCCACTTCCTTAAAGGTCGAGGCGTCCCAGGCCTTGTCCGCTATGACGGCAACCGGTACCGGGTCGACCGTGCCGTCGGAGCTCAGATTCGCAAACATAAACATGAACATCGTGGAAAGTGCGATGGGAAAGAGAGCGCCCCAGACCCACGTGCTCGGCCGGCGCAGCAGCGTCTTGACCGTAGTGATGATGGTGTTGAACATGACTGCCCCCTAGTCGCGCAGCTCGCGGCCGGTGATCTCGAGGAACACGTCGTTGAGGGTCGGCGGCTCGCTCCACACGCGGCCGAGCGCCACATCGGCGGCGCGCAGCGTGTCAAGGATGTCGACCAGATTGTGCGGGCTCGCCTCGCAGTTGCAGACGAGTTCGCCGCCGGAAAGCTCAACGCTGAGCACGTGCTCGTGGGCACGCAGGCGCTCGACCGTGGCGGCCTCGACGGCGCCGACCTCGGCAGTCACGCGCTCGCCCATCTGAATCATGCGCTTGAGCTCGTCGTTGGTGCCCTGCGCCAGCACGCGCCCGCCGTCCATGATCATGATGCGGCTGCAGATCTGCTCGACTTCCTCCATGTAATGGCTGGTATACACCACTGTGGCGCCCTCGTCGCGCAAGCGGCAGATGCCCTCCAGGATGGCGTTTCGGCTCTGTGGGTCGACTGCCACCGTGGGCTCGTCAAAGAAGATGAGCTCGGGCTTGTGCGCGATGCCGCAGGCAATGTTGAGGCGACGCGCCAGGCCGCCCGAGAGCTTGCCGGGGCGAAACTTGGTAAAGTCGCCCAAGCCCACAAAGTCGATGGCCTCGTCCACCAGCGCGCGGCGGCGCTTGCGGTCGTTGACGTAGAGACTGCAGAAATAGTCGATATTCTCGCGCACGGTGAGTTCGTCGAACACTGCCACCTGCTGCGGCACCACACCGATGCGGCGCTTGAGGTCGTAGCGGGCGGGCGTCATGGGCTCGCCGAACAGCTCGATGGTACCCTTGTCGTAGGCGAGCAGCTGCAGGATGCAGTTGATGGACGTGGTCTTGCCCGAGCCGTTGGGGCCCAGCAGGCCAAAGATCTCGCCGGGGGCGATGCTCAGGTTAAAGTGGTCGAGCGCGATAAGGTCGTCGTAGCGCTTGACGAGGTTTTCGACGTGGACGATGTCAGTCATGAGGCGGCCCTTCTGTTGATTGCGGCCCGGTACGATTGCATCATCGCAGGAGCCGGCGGCGCGCGCCAGTGAGCTTTGTCACGAGTGTAGGGCTTGGTCGCGCGGCCCGCCGGTGCCCCCGCTTTGCCGCGTGGGAGGAATGTCACGGTTGCTCCGGGTGGCGCCTCCCCCATGCGCGGCATCGCGTACAATACCCGTATGAACAGGCTTTTCGACAAATCGATCGTGCTGGCGTGCTGTATTGCGGCCGCCATGGGCCTTGCCGTGGACGCTCGTCTGGTTGTGGCGTTTTGCCTTGGCATTATTGCCACCTCGCTGGCCGAGGTCACACAGGGGAAACGCACCCGGCGCGCGAGCGAGGCCGCGAGCTGCGCTTACATCATCGCGGCCGTCTTCGTACCGCCGCTTGTGCCGTTTGCGCCCCTCGCCTTCTATGACATCGCGCGGCGCGTGCGCCGTGAACGCATCTGGCCCGCGCTGGCGATTGGCGCAGTGTTTGTCTGCGCGCTTATCGCGGACCTTCGCACCGACGCGCTCGCCGCCCGAACGCTCCTGCTGACCGCCATCCTTTCGGTCGCCGCCACGTTGCTGTCGCTGCGCACCGCGCAGCTGGAGCGCGAACAGGAACGCATGCGTCGCACCCGCGACAAGCTGCAAGAACGCGCCCTGGCACTCGAGGCACGCAACCGCGACCTCGCCGACCGCCAGGACTACGAAGTCGAGCTCGCGACGCTCGCCGAACGCGCCCGCATCGCACGCGAGATCCACGATAACGTGGGCCACCAGCTCACGCGCGCTTCGCTTCAAACCGAAGCCCTGCGCGTGGTCCATGCCAACGAGCCCGGCGTTGCCGCCGATTTCGCCGACGTCAAATACACCGTTGACGAGGCGCTCCAGCTCGTGCGCGCCAGCGTCCACGCGCTCAACGACAATGCGACCAACCTCTCCGTGCAGCTCGAACGCATCGTTGAAGGCGCACGCTCGGACAGCGGTCCGCAGATTGAACTTGAGGTTTTGGCCGAGCATGCACCAGCCAACGTCGTCAACTGCTTTGCTGCGGTTCTGCGCGAGGCGCTCTCCAACACCATGCGCCACGCTCGTGCGCAGAACGTTACCGTGCGATGCATGGAGCATCCGGCGTTTTACCAGCTCATCGTTACCGACGATGGCAAGGGCGGGATACGGACGGGCGGTCGCGGCGCCGCGGAAGGCATGGGGCTCGGCTCCATGCGCGAGCGCGTCGAGGCGCTTGGCGGAACTTTCACCGCCGGTCCGCGCGCCGGCGCCGCCGGCTGGCGCGTGTTTGCCACCGTTCCCAAACAGCAAGGAGATGAGGCCCGATGAGGCTCATTGTTGTCGACGACGACCGCTTGGTGGTCGATTCGCTCAAGATTATCCTGGGTGCCCAGCCGCAGATCGAAGTAGTGGGCGCCGGCGCCGACGGCAACGACGCGGTCGCACTCTACATCGAGCATGCGCCCGACATCGCGCTGCTCGACATTCAGATGCCGGGACGCGACGGCCTTTCGGCAGCGCGTGAAATCCTCGAGCACGACCCCACGGCACGCGTGGTGTTCCTGACCACGTTCTCGGATGACGAGTACATTGTGTCGGCGCTCAAGCTGGGCGCCCGCGGCTATCTGATCAAAACCGATGTCGCCGCCATTCCGCCGGCACTGGCGCAGGTCATGGACGGCAAGCGCGTGCTCGAGGGCAAGGCGATCGAGGATGTTGACTTTGACGGGATGGGCGACAAAGCAGGCGCGCCCCACCGTCCCGCAGCCTTTGCCGGCCTGACCGACCGCGAATTCGAAGTCGCCGAGCTCATCGCTCGCGGCCTCGACAACAAGGAGATTGCGGCCACCGCCTATATGGGTGAAGGCACCGTACGCAACCACATCAGCTCAATCCTAGCCAAAATGGGCCTACGCAACCGCACCCAAATCGCCATCGCCTACCTGCGCGGATAACTCAAAGAATCGGCCACTCAGATGCGGTGAAATACGGACTGCTGTGCCCCCTAGGGCCGCCAAACAGTCCGTAATTCACCGCAACTTATAGAGCAGCCGCACAAAAGTGCCGCCACGGAGGAGGGAGATGCCTCCGTGGCGGCTGGGGGTGGGGTGGGGGCTGTGTTTTGGCTCCCCGCCGGCGGCCCGGGGCCTTTTGGCCCCAGGCTCCGTCGACGTGCCTAGCGCTTACGGATACCCCAGACCAGGGCTCCGACGCCAGCCATGGCGATGACAAATGCCATGAGCAGCGCGGCTGCCTGCTGGTCACCCGTGGTGGGCAGATAGCCCTTAACCGTCTTGACGATGTTCGTCACGGTCTTGGGCGTGCCGGGATCGGGCGTCGGCACGGGCGTCTCGGGCTTCTTGTACGTGTTGTTGAACACGATACCCTCGACGCTCTTGTCGCCCTTGGTAAAGGTGACGTTCGCCTTGAGGTTGCCCTCGCCGTCGTCGACCACGTTGACGGTCGCGGTAAAGACGGACTTGTCATAGGTCATACCGGCCTCGTCGCCCTTGACCTCGCTGATGGTGTAGACGTACGTACCAGGCTCGTCGTACTCGAACTTGTCGAAGTTGATCTTGCCGTCGGCATCGTTGGTGACGGTGGACTCGATGTCCTCGCCAACGAGCTTAAAGCTAAACTCGTCCTTCTTGAGCTCGCGTCCCTCGAGCACCTTGATGGCGCCGATGGAAACCTGCGTGGGCATGGCGTGATACTTGTTGGTAAAGCCAGCGGACTCGGTAGTTCCCTCGAGCTTGTGCGTCGCAGTCAGCGTGCCGTCGCCGTTGTCGGAGACGGTGGTCAGGACGGTGTAGGTCGTGCCGTCATAGGTGACGCCCTTGTACAGGCCGAGCGCGTTGGGGCAAGCCTCGCGCAGCATGTACGTGTGCGTGCCGGGCGCCTCGTAGCGGATCGGGCTCAGCGCGACGGTGCCGTTGGCGTCGTTGGTGCCACTCGCGACAACCACGCCGTCCTCGAGCAGCTCAAACGTGAACTCGCCTGATGCAAGGTCGCGTCCGGTTAGGCGCTTGACCGTCTTGACCTGATCGGTCACCACAGAATCGGTAGGCGTCACGTTATAGGTGTTGGTGAACGTGAAGGCCGCGCCGTCGTCACCCTCGCGCACGACGCGCAGATGTCCGGCACCGTCGTCAGTCACGGTGTAGGAAACCTTGCGCGTGGCGTTGGCGTCATTGGCCACGCCAGGGGCGCTACCGGACTCGGTCACCGTGTAGGTAAAGGTGTGCGAGCGCGGAGTAGCGGCGGCAGGCTCGTTCTCGTCCTCGGATTCATCAGCGTTAACGTCAACGTCGGCCTCGTCGGTCTCTGCCTCGTCGGCATTTGCCTCGTCGACCTCTGCCTCGTCGGCTTCGACTTCATCGGCTTCGGTCTTGTCGGCCGCATCGTCCGTCACGCCCAGGGCGCGGTTGAGATCGTCGAGCGTAAAGTGGATCTTGCCAAAGTCCACGTTGCCGGCCGCGTCGTTGGTTGCGGTCGCGCGCTCGGGCATCGGGGCTCCCGCCTCGTCAGCGGCCACGGTAAAGGTGAACTTGCCCGCGATGTCAGCCGGGGTCAGGCCCTCGGCAGCCTGGAGCTTCTTGGTGCCGGCAAGCGCGGCGTCAACGGCATCGGTGCCGTAGACGTTCTCGAACTCGGGCTTGATGCCGTCGTAGACAGGCTTCGCCGTCAGGGTACCGTCGCCGTTATCGACGACAATGACCTTAAAGCTAAAGCTCGGCGTTGCGGCCGTGATGCCCTTGGCCGCGAGCTGCGGTGTGAACTCAAAGGCGGTGTAACCGATGGTCCATGTAAGCTTGGCATCCGTATCGGTGCGGATAGCGCGCTTGGCGTTTACCAGGTCGGCGAGCATCTCGGTGGTGTAATGCAGGAAACCGAAGCTTACCTGCCCATTAATGTTGGTAGTGCACGTGCCCTCAATGGCTTCCTTCTCGCCTGCGTAGGCGATGCCAAAGTAGAACTCACCGTCGGCCATCGGGCGACCGGTCAGGGTCTTGGTGGCAACGACCTTAGCGGCTTCACCGCCAGTCGTGTTAGTCGTAGCGCTATAGCTGTTGACGAACGGGACCACGGCGCTCTCGACCGCAGCGGCACCAGTCTTGTACTCGGTCACCAGCGGCGTGCCCTCGGAACCGCCAGAGACAGTCGTCGTGGCGGTAAGCGTACCGGCGGTGTCGTCGGCGATGGCGATCGTCACGGTGCGGACAGCGTCGTCGTAGGTGTAACCGGGCTTGTGGTCGTTCGTCTCGGCCACGGTGTATTTGAAGGTCTTGCCGGCGTCAGCCTGCGTAAACTTGACCTCCTTGCCGGCCAGAATGTCGATCAGGCCGACGGTTCCCTCTGTCGCTGCAGGGGACTTGTACACGTTGGCACCCTCGTGCAGGCCAAGTGCGTTGGCCGAAGCCTCGTCGGCGGGCGTCACGGTAAAGGTGAACTGGCCTTCGGTCATGGGACGTCCGCGGAGGGTCTTGCTGAGCTTGAGGCCGCCGGCCGCGGTGTAGTTGAGCTCAGTGCGGTACGTGTTGGTAAAGCGTCCGTTTTCCTTCTTGGTGACGTTGGCGGTCAGGGTGCCATCGCCGTCCTCGGTCACGGTCACTTCGGCGGTCGCGACATGGGCGTCATACGTCATGCCGACCGTACTGCCCGCGTTCTCGCGGATCTCGTACTTGTAGGTTCCGGCAGCCGTGTAGTGAATCTTGCCGAACTTAATGGCGGCGGCGCCGTCCTTCACGTCCTGCTTGCTCACGGTTACGGTTGCGGGATCGGGCAGCGGGGTACCCTCGGGGGCGGTGATGGTAAAGCTGAACTCGTCGGCATCCGTCCAGTCGCGGCCGTCGATAGCCTTGCTCAGACCAAAGTCGAGCTCTGCATCAATCGGGGTCACGCTGTAGGCGTTCTTGAACTCAGCGGGCTTGTCGCCCTTCAGCTCGTGCTTAGCGCTGAGCGTGCCGTCGCCGTTATCGGTAATGGTGGTCTCGATGGTGTACTGGGCGTTACTGTACGTTACGCCCTTGCTGGTAGTTCCGCCGTTGACCTCGCGCAGCGTGTAGGTGTGCTTGCCAGGCATGGTGTACTCGATGGCGCTGAACGTCACCTTACCATCGGCGCCATTCTCAACGGTCTCGATAAGCTCAGAGTCCTCGCCCTTGATCTCGCGCAGCTCAAAGCTGAACTCACCGGCTGCAAGCTTGCGCCCGGTCAGGCGCTTGGTCACGTCAATCTGGCTGGTAACGCTGGACTCAACAGGCTTCACTTTGTAGGCGTTGGTGAACGTAAACGCCGCGTCGCCGTCCGGCTTGCGCGACACGCTCAGATTGCCCTTGCCGTCATCGGTCACGGTGAAGGAAACCTCGCGCGAAGGCGTGGCGTCATTGGTCACGCCAGCGACCTCACCGGACTCAGTCACGGTGTAGGTAAAGGTGTGCTCGCGCTTCTCGGGCTTCTCGCCCAGGACCTTGTTGAGGTCCTTGAGCGTAAAGGTAATCTTGCCAAAGTCGACCTTGCCCTTGGCATCATTGGTCACGCTCGCGTTCGCGGGCATGGGTACGCCCTCTTCACCGGTCACGGTAAAGGTGAACTTGCCGTTGATGTCGGCCGGGGTCAGACCGTCGGCGAACTGCAGGTTCTTGATGCCCGCAAGCGATGCCTCGGCAGCATTCGCGGTGTAGGCGTTCTTGAACTTGATACTCTTGACGTCCTCGGCGCCCTTCAGCTTGTGCGTGGCCACCAGCTGGCCCTTGCCGTTATCGCTGATGGTCGTCACGATGATGTAGAAGTTTTCGTCGTAGGTGACACCGCCGGCATTGCCCTTGACCTCGCGCAGCGTGTAGGTGTGCTGACCGATCTCGGTGTACTTGATGGCCTTGAACGTAACGTTACCGTTGGCGTCATTCTTGACGGTCTCGATAAGCTCAGAGTCCTCGCCCTTGGCCTCGCGCAGCTCAAAGCTGAACTCGTCGGCCTTGAGGCCACGGCCGGTCAGAGACTTGACGACCTCGATCTCGTCGGTAACGCTCGAATCGACGGGGCTTGCAGCGTAGATGTTCTTGAACTCAGTCTCGCCCGAAGTCACCTGTACGTCAGCGCTG
Source organism: uncultured Collinsella sp. (assembly GCA_902470805.1). Taxonomy (GTDB): domain Bacteria; phylum Actinomycetota; class Coriobacteriia; order Coriobacteriales; family Coriobacteriaceae; genus Collinsella. The sequence goes on from CABRHX010000004.1 coordinate 25,266, forward strand.
AGCTCGCCCTTCTTGTTGGGCGTTACCGTCACGGTAATCTCCGCGACATTCCCACTGTAAGTGATGCCATCGATAGTTTGGCCGGCGTTCTTCTCGCTGACCTTGTAGACGTACGTGCCAGGTTCGGCGTATTCGATCGTGCCGAAGTCGATGGCAGCCTTGCCCTGGTCCAGGTCAGCCTTGTGCACGATCGCAGTCGTAGCCGCAGGCATCGGGGCACCGTTCTCGGACGTCAGACCAAACTCAAACTTGTCCTCTTTCGTCCACTCGCGACCCTCGAGCACCTTGGTCAGGCCAAAGCTAGCCTTGGTGTCAACCTTTGCCGGCGTCATGTCGTACTTATAGCTGATCTTGCCGTTGTTGCCCAAATAGGAATTGACATGCGTAGCACCCGCCTTGGCGGACACGTTGTTCCACATGGGGTTGAGAACGTCGGTCGCGGTACTGGTCTTGTTGCCGCCCACGCTGTCCTTGGTAGTGTGGAGCTCGTCGATAAAGGCCAGGCGCGCGGTCCCCACGCTAAACGAAAGGTTGCCGTCCTTGTCGGCAATAATAGCGCCGTCAAACTTCGCAGCGTCGCCGCCGATAAACTCGATGACGGCAGTGGCGGACTTGGCCTCGTTGTTCTCGCCCTGCTCCTCAAACTCATCCTTGTAGTAATAGGTGCCTTTTTCTGCCAGTGAAATCTTTGCAGGCTGTGTGCATTCCTTATCGGTGTAAATTGGAGTCTGCTTCTGGAAGTAGTAGTAGCGGTTGGTATCGGCCGGCTCAAAGTTCGCAACCGTATCACCCAACGCACCGGTCTTCCACTTGTTTGCGTAGAAGCTCACGGTCTTGCTGCCATCGTCGGCAACGGTCGTATTCTTTTCGATGTAAGCCTTGAGCCCCGTGACCTTCTCAGGCGTAAATAGGTTGTCGAGCGCAACACTCTTCACGCTCGAGGCATACTTCACCTGAATGGGCTTAACGCTGTCGACCGAAAGCTTGCCGTCTACGGTCTTAAAGTGGCTCAGCGGAATCAACGACGCAGGAATGTTAACCGTTACGATATCGCCCTTCTGGGGATTGTCAGCGCCAGCACGCTGCACGGTAATGAGCAGGTCTTTCGCCTTGTCGGTGAACTCGTAGGTGTCGGTATTGGTTTCTTTATTGACCGTTTTGTCCGTCTTGGTAAACGGCGTGCCGTTGATAACGACTTCGGTAAATCCGTCAACCTGCATAAAGTCGCCCAGCTCATCGGTAAACGTGATGTAGCCAGACTTGGTCTCGTCATATCCCTTATGGATTTCGGTCGGATAAGGTTTCTCCGACGTAATGGCCTGCGAGATGTCGTCGAAGACCTTCTTGAGCTCTTCGGCATTGGTCGCCGACTTATAGTAGTCGAAGTTTTCCGCGCGCGTACCGTGAGTATCCCATGCCGTGGCATTGGGGTAGTTGCTCGAAACGGCCTGCATGAACTTGTTCTCTTTTTGGCTTTTTCCCGAATCCTGGATACCAGCGCTGGGGTTCGCGCCATCAAAGATGCCGACAGTATAAACGGTAGCCTTGCTGTCCTTCATGTTCTTGGCAGCCGTCACAGCAGCGTTGGCGACACCCGCATCGAATTTATTTTGCTTTGTTGGCGTGCCGTCGGTAAAGAACACAATAATCTTCTTGGCGTCTTTGCGGCCATAAGTGGTAGTGATTTTCTCGGCCAGCTCTAGGCCATAGTCGGCGCGCGTGGCACCGGCAGGCTGAATTTGATTAATTGTATTCTTCTTGAGATCATCCGCATTGCTGCCGGAACAGTAGGTCAACTCTTTCATAACCTGGGTGTAATTGTAGGAGTACCCTCCGTCGCGATACATATTGTTGCCGATATCGTTGGACTTCTTGCCCGCAAACTTAACAATGGCAACCCTATGCTGCCTATTGACGCCCTCGGTGCTCTCATTTTGTTTTGCGATGGTATCGATAAAGCTGTTCGCAGCACTCTTCAGCGCATCGATACGCTTGGTGCGATCTCCGCCACCCATAGGATCATCCATCGAGCCAGATGCATCCAGCACCATCACGATGTCGAGCGGCGTAGTAACCGTCACGGTTGAATTAGACGTCGAGGACATGGCCGAAAGCGTGGTCAGAAAATCCGACTCTTCGTTTTCCTCAGTTGCCTCGACCGTCTTGTCGGTCCAGATTCGGCCGATGTTTTGAGTCGTTACTTTATTACCGTTGTGACCGGCCGCCCAGATTTCCCAGCGTCCGCTGGTGTCGGGATCGACGACGACCTTTCCGCTCATTGTCGGTCCGTCCATTCCGGTACTGGACCTGGCGTTGGCCTCGGGCAGCATGGCAAATGCTGCAGCCGGCAACACCAGCACTACGGCCAGCATCACCGCCAAGAGACCCCTCGTGTACTTACTCATCGCGTCTCCCTTCTCGCAGGCTCAGACCTTGCATCAGCCTAAAGTTACGAAATGAGACACAATTAGGGCAGGTGACACACGTTCCAGATTCATTTTTAGGCGTGAGACAAATGTCTCACCAAAGTTGAGACACGAGTGTTTTCGCAGGAAAACGGGTGCGACTCAAGATGGACGGGGCAAAAGAACCCGTTTTCCTCCGTCCCCGGGGGATCTATTGGTGGTGCTCGCCACAAAACTGGCCCATCTACTACGTTTGGCCCGATACCACCGACCATAACCGCGTTTCGTGAAAAACGGCAAGCGTTTTACCTGCGGTTTTCTTTTCGCAGTATTTGTCGTGGTCGGGGGTTGCCGCCTGAACATAGTAGATGGGCCCATTTTGTGGCTGACGGGTCACGTGGCGGCCCTCGCAGGGCCAAAATGATCCGTTTTCCTCCGTCCACGGGAGATCAAGGGCTGTTACGGATATGGTGACATTTCAAAACTATGCCGGTTTACTACGATAAAAATGAGATCCCCGACCACGCGTGACTTTTTCGCAAAACTGCAAGCCGTCTACCTGCGATTTTGATTTTGCCAAATGCGGTGTGGTTGGGGGTAGGCGATTTATCGTAGTAAACCGGCATAGTTTTGTTCGCGGCGGCTCCACCGCTCGTTTAAGCGCGGGGCCGGTGGGGCATTTTTGCCCCACCGGCCCCATCCCAGCGCTATTCCGGTTTGGTTTCTACCGTGGGAGTCTTGTCCGCCGCAACTGGAGTACGAGCGGTGTCCATAGTCAGGCAGTGCTTGGGGCAGCTCTCGATGCACTCACCACACACCACGCAGGCATACGGGTCGATCGACCACGTTCCACCCTTGCGATCGACCGCGAGCGCGCCCGCCGGACAGCGACGCGCACACATGCCGCAGCAGATACACACGTCCATGTCGTTGACGATATGCCCGCGCAAGCGCTCGGGTGCCGCGAGCTTCTCCTGCGGATAGCACACCGTTACCGGCTGCTTGACCATAGAGCCCAAGGCCGTCTTGGCAAATGTCAGTAAACTCATGCCGCGCCTACCTTTCCGTGCAGCTAATGCAGGGGTCGATGGTCAGGATAATCATGGGCACGTTGGCAAGGAGCACGCCCTGCAGCGCATGCGTCAGACCCGCTAGGTTCTGCGACGTCGGCGTGCGCACGCGGAAACGGTCCAGGTTCTTGGTGCCGTTGCCGCGCACATAGTAATACGCCTCGCCACGCGGCTGCTCAATCACAACCTCGCCGCGCGCGCCGTCGGCCGGCGTGAGCTTGGTGCGCCCACCGATGCCGTCGTGCGGAATCTTGCCCACAAGCTCCTTGATAATGTCCATAGCCTGCGTGACCTCGGCACAACGCACCTGGCAGCGGGCATAGCAGTCGCCATCGATGGCAACGATGGGCTCAAACGTGGCCAGGTCCGCATAGGCGCCGTCGCCAAACATGCGCACGTCATAGTCCACGCCCGAGGCGCGCCCAAACGGGCCGACCATCGACAGATCCAGCGCGTCCTTTTTGCTGATCACGCCCACGCCATGCAGGCGCTCGCCGCAGCTGGCATCGTCCAAAAACGTATGCACCAGGGCCTCGTAGTCGGGGCGCATGGCATCGAGCGTCTGGACAATGCCGGCCAGCTCGGAATCCTCGATATCGTGCTTAAGGCCGCCGATCTCGTTGATCGACAGAATCACGCGACCGCCGCAGGTGCTCTCGAAGATCTTAAGAATCTGCTCGCGCAAGGTCCACGAACGATAGAACAGCGCCTCAAAACCAAAGGCATCGGCGAGCAGTCCCAGCCACAGCAGGTGCGAGTGAATGCGCGAAAGCTCGTGCAAAATAGTGCGGATATACTGCACGCGGCCGGGCACCTCGATGTCGAGCATGCGCTCGCAGGCGCTGGCATAGCCGCAGCTGTGGCCCACGGCGCAAATGCCGCAGATGCGCTCGGCGATGTAGCCAAACTGGTGCATGTCACGCTTTTCGGTGAGCTTCTCGAGTCCGCGGTGCACAAAACCGATCTGCGGAATTGCCTCGATGACGCGGTCGTCCTCGATCACCAGGTCCAGATGAAGCGGCTCGGGCAGCACCGGGTGCTGCGGGCCAAACGGAATGACGGAGCGATGAGCCATGGACCTTACGCCTCCTTTTTCTGCTTGTCGCGGGCGGCCTTGGCGGCAAGCGCCGCGCGGACCTTGGCCGCTTTCTCGGGATCCATGGCAGCGAGCTTTGCCTCCATCTCGGCAGCCTTGAGCGCGGCCTTCGCAGCAGCCTCATCGTGCTGAGCATCGGAGCCGGCAGCCGCAGCGGGCTGGGCGGCAGCAGCACTCGCAGCGCCCTCCCCCGCAGCGGCCGTGGCAGCAGCAGCCCTCTCGGCCGCGGCCTTGCGCGCCTTGGCCTCGGCGGCGGCACGGACCTTCATGGCTTTCTCGCGCGCGGCCTTCACCTCGGGCGTGATAACGCTCATGGGTTCTGCAGTCGAGACCTGGTAGAAAAAGCCGTTAAAGTCGACCTGCATGTCAGTGATGGCAAGACCAAACAGGTCGTGAGCCTCATTTTCAAACGGGAACACCGCCGGATAATATGAGCTGATGGACGGAATCTCCTGGTACTGGTCGATGCCCTCAACCACCAGGTTCTCGATCGCATAGCTCCCGTCCTGCGCAATATGCTCCTGAGCAGCACGAACGTTGATAAACGTATAGACCAAGCGGTACGAGCCGTCATCTACGTTGCGCTCAGCGTGCATTTGCACAAAGCGCGCGCCGACGCCCTTGAGCGCCTGGACATGCGACAGGAGCTCGTCGATCCCGACGGTGGTATAGATAGCCTTTTGCATTACTCGGCCTCCTTTGCAGCGGCGGGTGCAGCGGACTTCCCGTCAGGCGCGTCACCGGCGGCCCCAGCCCCGGCCCCCGCAGCCACAAACCCGTCCTCGCCCAGCTCAACGCCACCGTCCCAGGTAGCGGCACCGCCCACGGTGAGCGGGTCGCCGCCGGCGCGCATCACGGCCTCCTTCTGGTCCAGGATGCCGCACGCCTCCACGATGGCATCGATCACGGTCTCGGGACGAATGGCGCACCCGGGCGCGTACACATCCACGGGAATCGCGCGGTCCACGCCGCCGATCACGTTATAGGCATCGCGGAACACGCCGCCCGAACACGCGCAGATACCGCAAGCCACCACGCACTTGGGCTCGAGCATCTGGTTGTAGATCTGGCGCACGACGGGCAGGTTCTGGGCATTGACCGACCCCGTCACCAAAAAGATATCCGCATGCTTGGGGTTGCCGGTGTTGACCACGCCAAAACGCTCCGCATCGAACAGCGGCGTGAGCGAGGCCAGCACCTCGATATCGCATCCGTTGCAACTCGAGCCGTCGTAATGAATAACCCACGGCGAGCGCGACATTTTATGATCCATGGATGCCGCCTCCTAAATAAATACGTCGACGAGGATGGGCATAAGGTTGAGCAGGCCAAACACCAGCGCCACGCCCCATCCGAGCCTAAAGCAGCTGCGCCAGGTGCTGCGTGCGAAGGTGTTGTCGATCAGGACCTCGACAAAATACGTCGCGGCCATCACGACCAGGGCTACAACCCTGCTCACGGGGTTGTCCCAAACAAAGAACATGCCCACCCACATCAAAAACAGCACGGTCTCGCACCAGTGCATAAGGGTCATCTTGGCCAGCGTGCCGCCGCTCATCTCGGTGGCGACGCCCTGGACGATCTCCTGATGCGCGTGATGCGAGTACGAAAGGTCAAACGGCGACTTGCGCAGCTTGATGGTAAGCACCGCGAGCAGCGCGAGGAAAATGGGCGCGCTGTACACGATGATGGGGGCCGACTGCCCCGTCACGGCGATGGAATCGAAGCTGTCGGTGGCAAGGTACAGGCCCACGCTCATCAGCAGAACGGCGGGCTCGTAGCTCATAACCTGCAGCAACTCGCGATCGGCGCCGACCTGCGCAAACGGGCTTTGCGTCGAGGCGGACGCCAGCACCACAAAGATCGCGGCGAGCGTCACCATAAAAGCGCACAGCAGCGTGTTGGAGCCCGACACAAAGATGCCGCCGCCCACGACGGTAAAGATGAGCGCGCACGCCATATAGGTATCGTCCATGGTGTTTACGCTGGCAGGGGCCTTGCGCAGCAGTTTGGCAACGTCGTAGAAGGGCTGCAGCAGGCGCGGGCCCACGCGGCCCTGCATGCGAGCCGAAAGTTTGCGGTCAACGCCGTCGATCAGGCCGCCCACAAACGGCGCCAACAGGGCAAACGCCACGGTACCAATAAAGATGCCCACGACACCCGAACCTTCAAAATACTTGCCGCGCAACACCGAGGGCGCGCTCATGGCAAGTCTCTCGGGCCCAATCCACGCGCAACACAGCAGCGCAAACAAGATAATGCTGCAACACACGACGCTACCCGCGGGGCCAATACGCTTCTCGCCAAGGGCGTCCTCCGAGTACCAATTGCGCTTTTCGGCCTTCACCTCGTGTCCCATCGAGCCGCGGAAATGGCGGTAATTGTCGGTTCCCACGCCCGAAAGATATACGTTTACGTGCGGTTTGTTGCTCACGCGGAATGAAGTCAGCAGCACCACGGCGATAAACGCCACGATAACCACCATCAGATACATGGAGTCCTTGCCAATAACGTATGGCACGCGGCCAAACACCATGGCCAAGTAAGGCGACACCAGGCCGCTCGAGATGAGCGGGAACGCCACGCAGCAAAGAATCAGCAGCGCGGCGATGGTGTTGAGGGCCATCCATTCGGTCTTATGGACATTGACCTCAACGTTTTGAGCCGTGGGGTCGACGCCCGAAAGCTTGGCAAGCCATTTACCCCAGAAGAAGAACGTCGCGGCCGAGCCAAAGGCAAGCACCATGATCATGAGCACGTTGCCGGTCTGCGCAAACGCCACCAGGGCGCCCCACTTGGACACGAGCATGCCAAACGGCGCCACGAACATGCCCATAATGCCCAGCATCATCAGGCGCGTCAGGTGCGGCATGCGGCTGAACATACCGTCCATGTCCTCGATATTGCGGCTGCCGATATGATGCTCGGCGGTGCCCACGCACAGGAACAGCAGCGACTTGGCCACCGTGTGGAACAGGATCAGGAAGATCGCGGCCCACACGGCCTCGGGCGCGCCGACGCCCAGGCAGGCACTGATAAGGCCCAAGTTGGAAATGGTGGAGTACGCGAGCACGCGTTTGGCGTTGCTCTGCGAGATGGCCATGAGGGCAGCGAGCAAAAACGTGATGGCACCCACACTCGTGACCATAAAGCCAGTCACGGGATAGATGGCATAGAGCGGGCTGAGCTTGACCATCAGGAACACGCCGGCCTTGACCATGGTGGACGAGTGCAGCAGGGCGCTCGTGGGCGTGGGGGCAACCATGGCACCCAACAGCCAAGTGTGGAACGGCATCTGTGCGGCCTTGGTGAGTGCGGCGAGCGACAACAGGATGACCGGCATCACCAGCAGCGCGGACTGCGCGGTTCCGGCGCCGGAAAGCTCGATCATGCCCGAGATGGTCAGCGGCATGCCGTTAACGTACAGATACATGAGTCCGGCCAAAAACGCGATGCCGCCCAGCATGTTTAGGATAATCTGGGTAAAGGCGTTCTTGATGGCCTCGGGCGTGCGCGTGTAGCCAATCATAAGGAACGAGCACACGGTGGTGATTTCCCAGCCGCAGAACAGCCACTCGAGGTTGTCGCTCGTCACGATGACGAACATGGCCGAGAGGAACAGGAACATAAGCGCCAGGAACTGCGGGCGACGGTCGGGCGCGGTCTGCCCGCGCAGCGCGGCCTCGTGCTCATCGTGCGCTTGGAAGTCCTTCATATAACCCAAGGCATACACGCAGATGAGGCTGCCGACGATGCCGACGGCGAGGACCATGATCACGCTCATGTAGTCTAGGTAGAGTGGCGTCGCCGTGACGGCTTCGGCCGCGGGCAGCGTCATGGCCGCAAAGGCGAGCGAACCCACCAGCTGGACTACGCCGAGCACCGTGGTAAGCGCGTTCCTGTATTTGAACGCGTTGTACAGGATGACGGCGCACAGAATTATGTCGATGACGGAGCTGATGATCGAGAGCACATGCGAGGTGCCGGGGGCAACCTCAAAGCTCTGCGGCCCCGTGCCAAAAAACATGACGGCGACTACAACTGTCACCGCCATAATAATGCCGGAACCTATGAGCCCCACCGCATCGCGGGCACGGTCACCGCGCGCAAGCAGCATGCCCAGCGCCGGTACCAGCGGAAACAGGGTAAGGAAATACAGTAGCGTCATACCATCACTCCCCCATGCAAAAACGCTGCAATTGTTTAACGTTATAGCTCAGTTGAGGAGTAGCGGCGGCGGGTTTTCGGTCAACTGGGGAGTTTTAGGCGTACGGGGTAAGGAGTCTGTCCGCTTTGGAGCAGAGAGGCGACGCTCCCCCTATCGCGGCGGCGGGCGCACGGGCCACTGCGCGCGGTTTATTAACCACTTTGGAGGATGTTCCAGTAGGCTCACGACGGTCCAAAAAGTTAGCGCGGCAAGAAAAATGCGCCCCTGTGGGCGCACCATCCCGTTCGCTATTCCGCCTTTTTAACGCGCGGCTTGCGACCGCGCGGCTTATCGACCAGCGCGGACTCACCGCTCTCGCGATACTGGCGGCACCAAGCCTTGACCGAAGACTCGCTGGGAATCTTGTGCTTGATCATGGCCTCGCGAACCGTTAAGCCGTTTTCCAAGCGGTCCTTGACCACGGCGAGCTTAACTTCGTACGAATAGGTGTGATGATGCGAACCGGCGTTGAGAACGGCGTCGGCACCGCCCACGGCATACGCGCGGGCCCACTGACGAGCCGTGGCCTGGGGAATGCCAAGCTCCGCGGCGAGGGCGCGATGACCGACCCCCTCTTGGAGGATCTCGACGGCGCGCTGCCTAACCTCGGGCGCATGCGTGCGAGTCCTAGTTGCTTCCGACATACCTGCCACTTCTTAGCCTTAACCGTTAATCTGCTTTCTTACGTGCAAGTTAGATAGTAGCATTTTACTGTTTGCTCAAAGCAGTTAATTAAAATAGACGCGGCGTTATCTGGGCATTTGGCACCAAATTACGACATTTCTTTATCGATTATTTACGCTGGTAGCTGACTCGCAGCTAATCGTCATTCGCTTGTCAACAAAATTGGCATCTCTCTATGTCCTTTGGTATAGAGGATATAGTTATTAACCCCTCCCCCCAATAATTTTGAGTGATCTGCAAGACAGTAGACGTCCTCACTCCTCATGATTACCGCGCATTGCCATCCACCGGAGCAAAACAAAAAGGGCGGGACCTGCTGCGCTTGCAGACCCCGCACCGGTTGACACCCGACGGGACACAGCCGGGCGAGACGGATCCGTGCTACCGCCCCGCCTGGCCGCGATGTTCAACTACAGCTCGTTGGCCGCGTGATACGCCGTGCGAATGGCGCTCGCGATGTCGGCGGTGCGCTCACCCGAGCAGTCGCCCACGCAGGTCACGGGCACCGTCACGCCATCCAGGTCAAACGCGTTGGCCTTGGAGCCCACGGCCATCACCACGTAATCGCAGGCGATCTTCACCGGCTCCTCGGCGCCGTCCTCGGTGGTGCGAACAGCCTCCACGCCCTCGTCGGTAATGGCGGTCAGGCGGGTCTTCACGTGCTGCTCCACGTTGTGCTCGGCAAAGTCGCTCATAATCAGCGGCAGAATGGTCTCGGACTCGCCCGCGGCAATCTTGTCGAGCATCTCCACGATCGCCACCTCGCAGCCGTGCTGCAGCAGATACTCGGCAGTCTCGGTGCCCACCAGGCCACCGCCAATGACGGCGACGCGGCCGCTGAGCTCCACCTTGCCGGCCAGCACGTCCCAGCTCGAGACGACCTTCTCCGAGTCGGCACCCGGAACGGGGATGACCACGTCGTGCGCGCCCACGGCCACAATCGCGGCGTCGGCGGCGTTGAGGTCCTCAGCGGTAGCGGCATGGTTGAGCTCAACCTTCACACCCAGGTCAGGCAGAATCTTCTCGTAATACTCGACCGAGCGCATGATCTCGTCCTTGCGCGGGGGCGCGGCCGCCAGCACAATCTGGCCGCCCAGATGGTCGCTCGCCTCGTAAACGGTCACGTCGTAGCCGCGCTTGGCCGCCACGCGCGCGGCCTCCAGGCCGGCGATGCCGCCGCCCACCACGGCAATCTTCTTGTCGACCTCGCCCGGCTTAATGGCGATGGTCGCCTCGTCGCCGTTCTCGGCGTTGAGCACGCACGAAATGTACTTGCGGTTTTGAATCGCGTCGACGCAACCCTTGTTGCAGTTGAGGCACTCGCGGATGGGCTCGCCCGTGGCAGCCTTCAGCGCAATGTCGGGGTCGCACATGAGCGAGCGGCCATAGGCGATGATGTCGGCGGCGCCGTCTTCCAGAATCTTCTCGCCGGCCTCGACCGAGACAACACGGCCGACGGTTGCCACCGGCACGGAGACCAGGGCCTTGACGCGCTCGGCCACGGGCAGCGTCCAGTTGTAGGGCATGGCGCCCATGGGCGGAATGGTGTCGCCCATGTTGCCGGTGTGGTTGGCCTGCGCGACCTGGATCATGTCGATGCCCGCGCCCTCGAGCAGCTTGGCAAACTCGCAGGCCTCGTCGGGCTGCAGGCCACCCTTGCCGCGCGGCGTGCCGTCGGGGTTCTCCATGATCACGGGGAGCTTGTACTCCACCATCAGCTGCGGCGCGGCCTCCTTAATGGCGGCGACGACCTCCAGCGCGTAGCGAACGCGGTTCTCGAACGAGCCGCCGTACTCGTCGGTGCGATGGTTGAGGATGGCCGAGCACAGCGAACCCACCAGACGGTCGCCGTGGACCTCGATGGCATCGATCCCGGCCTGCTGCGCGCGAGCGGCCGAGGCAGCGATGGCCTCCTTAATCTGGGTGAGCTGCTCCACGCTGGCCTCGTTCACAAAGTGCTGCATGTCGTGGTGCAGCTTGGCGTATGCCTGGTTGCGGATCTCGTTGGACTCGGCCATCTTGGCGGCAAAGGTCTCCTCGTCGCCGGCGGCCTTGGCCTCCTGCGCGGCCTTGGCGGCGGCCATGGATCCCATGACCATGCGGCCGACACCGGGCACATCGTACTCGGGGTGGAACAGCTGCAGCGCGACCTTGGCGCCGTGCTTGTGGACGACGTCGGCCAGGGCCTTAAACGTGGGGATCTGGGCGTCGGTCGCCAGCTTGGGCGTGGGGCTTGCGGTCATGACGGGAGCAACGTCGCCGATGACGATGTAGCTCACGCCGCCACGGGCCAGGCGCTCGTAAAAGGCCAGGCTGCGCTCGCCAATGGAGCCGTCGCGCTCCTCGTAACCGGTGGTCAGCGGCGGGAACATAATGCGGTTCTTGAGCTCAAGGGGGCCAACCGTAATGGGCTGGAGCAGCTTGGATGCAGGTGCGGTCATGGACATTCCTCTCTTGTAGGCGCGGCGGCGATGGTGCCGCGTAGTTGTCTAGAGGATATGGCATGAGAGCACGACGGCACAACGGAAATCGGCGGATAGCAGGTAGCGGTAGGTGGATGGGGCGGGGCGGCCCGTCGGTTTGTCTCGATCTGTAACAACAACTCAGCAAAACCGGGTCTTACTGTTACAGATCGAGATATTCCTCTCGACCCATCCTCAACAATCTAAATCTGTAACATCTAGACCGACTTTTGGCCTCCACCTGTTACAGATCAAGACAAACGGAAGCGTTCCGTCGGAAAATCTCGATCTGTAACACCTACAGGCCAAAAACGACCCTAGATGTTACAAATCGAGACGAACAAATTCGGTCCGACCAAACATCTCAATCTGTAACATCTAGACCGACTTTTGGCCCCTTACTGTTACAGATCGAGACAAACCAAACCCGCCTGCTAGAAAATCTCAATCTGTAACACCTAGCCGCCCAAATCGGGTCTAGATGTTACAGATCGAGATTTTGTTTGAGAGGCCGAGAATTGGACCGAAAACACGGTCCCGCAATAACAAAAAAGCTCGCCGGCTAGGCCGACGAGCTGCAAGTTCTTGGTCGCGGGGGCAGGATTTGAACCTACGACCTCCGGGTTATGAGCCCGGCGAGCTACCAGACTGCTCCACCCCGCAATGTCTGGGCGCCTCATGTGCGCAAGAAAGAATATTACGCGGGAGTTCGGCAAACGGCAAGAAAAATCTCGTAGAGCATAATTCCTTCATATTTAAACTCCTCAGCCCCTATCACCGTAAACGAATCGCAGCCGAGCGCCGTCGACGGCACGTATACAATGGTGCGCGTCCTTTTACGCCGACACCTGGAGTAGACATGCTGCTCGCTATCGATATGGGAAACACGCAGACGGCCATGGGCCTGTTTGACGGAGACGAGCTGGTGCAGTCGTGGCGCATGCCCACCGACCGCTCCTATACCGCCGACGAGATCCACGTGCGCCTGATGGGCTTCTTTAAGATGTACGACCTCTCACTCGACGCGGTCGACGCGATCGCCTTTGCCGGCGTGGTGCCGCAGCTCTCGCGCGAGTGGCACGCCGTGGCCGACCGCATCGCGGCGGACGCCATCGTCATCGGGCCGCAGACGGCCGCCGTGACCAAGCTGCGCGCGGCGCGCCCCCAGGCCGTAGGTGCCGACCGCGTCGCCAACGCCGTTGCGGCCGAGACTTTCTACGGCGCGCCGGCAATCGTGGTGGACTTTGGCACCGCGACCAATATCGACGTCATCGATGAGGACGGTTATTACATTGGTGGGGCGATCGCGCCGGGCATCCGCATCTCCATGGACGCGCTTGCCGCCCGTGCCGCCAAGCTCGCCAGCGTGCCGCTCGAGGCGCCCGAACACGCCATCGGTCGCGACACCGAAGAGTGCATCAAGGTCGGCGCCGTGATGGGCGCCGCCGCCATGGCCGAGGGCTTGGTCGCGCGCATGAAGCGCGAGCTGGGCCGCGAGGACGCCACCGTTATCGCCACGGGCGGTCTCGCCGGCATCGTCGCCGATTCGACCGATGCCTTCGACGTGGTCGACGGACAGCTCACCATCAAGGGTGTCTGCGAAATCTACCGCCGCATGCAGGAGCAGGGGTAAGGCGGGGTTTAAGTCGAGCGCGAGCGGCGAACTAGGCAACGCATCGGTCCTATTCCTCAAAATCGAAATTTTTTCGTTTTTGAGGAATAGGACTTTCTGCTAGGCCTCGCCGCACAACCACCTCGCCAGGTCCACGATCTGCACCCCATCGCGATCCGTGGCCTCGTGATGCGTGCGGGCAAGAATCATCTTGGGATACGCATCGCCAATGCTCAGCAGTGGCGAAATCTCGCGTTCAAATGTCTTATCCGAGCTGATGTCGTCGCTCACCTGAATGTAGAGCTTCTCGCTTCGCTTGATTGCCACAAAGTCTATTTCCTTTTTATAGAGCACACCGACGTATACCTCATATCCGCGGCGCAGCAGCTCGATTGCCACCATGTTCTCGTACACGCGACCCCAGTCCATATCGCGTGTACCGAGCAGTGCGTATTTGAACGCGTGGTCTGCCAGGTAATACTTCTCGCCGCTCTTAAGGTATTTTTTGCCGCGAATGTCGTACCGACGAACTTTATAGAAGGCAAACGCATCGCACAGGTACCCCATGTACGTGCCGACCGTCTTGTTCGTAATCTTTAGCCCATCCGCATTCAAAACATCTGTAATGTTGCGTGCCGACGTTATGTTGGAGACGTTGTCCATCATGTAATCGGCAATGCGCAGCAGTGCCGATTCGTTTCTCACGTTATGCCGCTGCACGATATCCCTCACGATGAGCGTTTTGAAGACATTGGAGAGATATTGGTAGCGCTGCCCCTGCAGTGGATAAGGGTAAGAGCCGGACATACCGCCGGTTCTCGCGTACTCATCGAAGTCGCGATCGACCTCGCCCTCGTCACTATAGGAGCGATACTCTTCAAACGAGAATGGGAAAACCTCGATCTCGAACGTGCGCCCCGTAAAGAGCGTCGACAGGTCGCTTGACAGCAAAAAGGCGTTCGATCCGGTAATGAAGATGTCGTACTGCTCGGATGCATGGAGGCTGTTGATCGCGCGTTCAAAGCCGTCGCACATCTGAACCTCGTCGATAAGCAGGAAGTTTTGCTTGTCGGACACTCGATGCTCTTTCACATAGGCGAGCAGGGCATGATATTCGAGCAGGCCCTCGAACTCGTCGAGGTTGTAATTGATATGGATGACATTCGAATTGGACAGATTTGCCTCCACGTAATCGCGGAGGGCCTCGAGCAATTTTGACTTACCGCTACGGCGAATGCCCGTTATGACCTTGATGTCCGGTACGCCAATAAGGCTCGTCAACGTGTCCATATATGACGTTCTATTGATGAGTTTCATTGGTGCCTCCCTGCGGTCTTCTATCGCTATTCCTCAAAAACGAAAATTATTCAGTTTTGAGGAATAGACTCTGCAACGAATATACCTCGTTAAAGGCCGAGCTGGCTTAATTCTATTCCTCAAAATCGAAATATTTTCAATTTTGAGGAATAGAACCGCGATGCCACCCTGTAGTCGCGTAAAGACCCTCCCCGGCACAGCCGAGGAGGGTCTTGTTGTCATCGCTATCTTTGAGCGCGGGCGCCTCGCGTTACAGTCCGCGAATCCGTACGGCCTCGGGCGGAAACTCCTGCTCGCCGGCATCGGTCTTGATGGTCGCGCGACCCCAGATGTCCAGGCCCGCAAACACACCGACCGCAAGCGGCAAGCCGTTGGGCGACACCGCCGCAACTTGGCGACCGAGCAGCGGCACCATATCGAAGTACTCGCCCAACACGGGGGCCAACGGCCCTGCGGCGCCTTGCGGCGTGTTGGCAACAACCGCCCAGGCGTCCACGCGGGCCAGCACGGCGGCGGCCAGCGCCTCGACCAGCGCTTCGTCAGCCACGTCCACACCAAGCTCGCTCAACGCCGAACGCTCAATATCCACCGTCACGGCACCGAACATGCCCGCGGCACCGGCACCGCCGTTCACGGCAACACGCGCGAGCGACGTCTCAAACGCAGGCGCACCGCACACGATATCGCTCGGCCACCGGATACCCACCTTGCCGGCAAGGCCCAGGCCCGGCGTCGACACTGTGCCCACAAGCGCATCCATCATGCCCATCGCGGCCACAAACGGCAGGCCGTGGAAGGCGTGCATATTCACATCCGGACGCACGACCAGCGAAAACGTCAGCGAAGCATCGCCCGCGCTCCACGCGCACCAGCCCGCGGACACGCCCTCGCGGCCCGCGTTACGCGCCGCGTCGAGCTCGGTGCCGGCGGCAACAGCATTCATCTCGATCATCTACATACGCCCCAATTCGCCCACGATATGGCCCACGCGATCCTCGGGCTCCTTGACCTCGACGCCGTTGTAGCGGAAGAACCGCGCCGGGTCGTGCATCAGATCCTCGAGCGGCACCAGCACAAAGTCGCGCTCGCCGATCAGCGGATGCGGCAGGCGCAGCTTTTTGCCGCCGTGGGTCTCGCCGTCCATCCACAGCAGGTCCAAGTCGATGGTGCGCGGGCCGTTGGCCTTGGCCTTTTTGGAACGGTCGCGGCCCAGCTCGGCCTCGATCTTCATGAGCTCGTCGAGCAGCACCAGCGGCGCCAGCTCGGTCTTGATCTCGATGACGGCGTTGGCAAACGCGTCCTGGCGTGTCTCGTAGGCCGGCTCGCTCTCGTAGATCTTGGAGGAGTTGGACACGCAGGTGAGTGGAATCTCGGCGATCATGTCGCGTGCGGCGCGGATGTTGTCACAGCGATGCCCCAGGTTGGAGCCCACGGCCACAAACGCGCGGCGCGGCTGCGGCTTGGCAACCGCCCAGTAGCCGTTCAGGAACTGCGCAAAACCCGCGGCGTCGTGCACGCGCACGATGTTGGCGCCGGCCTGGATCGCACCCAGGCACACACCAAACGTGGCGGCATCGCGCTCGGCGGCCTCGGTCACGCCCGAGACGGCGCCCACAAAGCGCTTGCGCGACACGGCGCACATGAGCGGATAGCCCAGCGATGCCATCTTGGCGGTCTCGCGCTGGATGACGATATCCTCGTTAGCCGACTTGCCAAAGCCCGGACCGGGATCGATGCAGATGCGGTCGCGCGACACGCCGGCATGGATGAGCGTGCGGGCCTGGTCGGACAGAAAGCCCATAACGCGGCGCATGATGGGCGCCGAATCGGGCAGGGTGAAGCGGCGGAGCTGCGAGGTGGGCACGTAGGCTTCCTCGCGGCGGGCGCTGCGGCGCATCATGGCGGCCAGGCGGTCATTGGACTCCGATGCGGCCTCGGTGGCTGCGGGCGCGGCCTCGGGCGCGGGCGCGACGGTCTCGGCGGCAGTAGCCTGCTCGGCGGCCGGCGTCTCCTGCTCGCTTGAAGGCTCGGACGTGGGCTCCGGTTCGCCAAACGGCAACGAGGGCTGCACCACGCCGCCCGGAAGCTTGGCCTCCGGCTTAGGCTCGCCTAGCAACTTGCCGCGACGGCGGCGAGCCGGCTTCTCGGCCTCACGCGCGGCCTCGGCAGCCGCCTCGCGCGCCTTCTCGGCAACAAACGCCGCTGCCGAGGTATCGAGCTGCACCGTTGCGTGCGTGCGTGCGGGCGCGGCGACCTCGCCGGCATGCATCACGATGACGCCGCAAGTGCTCGTCTTAACAAACTCGACCATCTTGGGATCGGTGAAGCCGGTCACGTCGTTGACGATCGAGGCGCCGCAGCGCACGGCCGCCTTGGCAACCGCCACATGACGCGTGTCGATCGAGACGATGGCGCCCTCCTTGGCCAGCGCGCGCACCACGGGCAGCACGCGGCGAGCCTCCTCGTCGGGGTTGACCGGGGTAAAACCAGGGCGCGTGGACTCGCCGCCCACGTCGATGATGTCGGCGCCGGCGTCGAGCATCGCTAGGCCGTACTCGATGGCGGCGTCCGGGTCGAAGTGCTCCCCGCCATCGCTAAACGAATCGGGCGTCACGTTGAGGACGCCCATGATGCGCGGACGGTCAAAGCTGAGCTCGTACTTTCCGCACCGCCATGTCTTGCTGTCGTTCGCCATGAACATCCTCCTAAAATGCCCACGCCGCCGAGCTTGGGGAGCTGGCGGCGGGGTCGCTTTGCACTCAGTCTTTCTATTGTATCCGCGCGCGCGGGCTAGAACGCAAACGCGGCCGCGATGTCGCAAGAAATCAGCAGGTCGGCATTTGCATCCTGATCGGTGGGAGCAAGGTTGCATATGGCCAGCGTATCGCCGGTAAAGTAACGCGTAAGGCCTGCCGCCGGATACACCACGAGCGAGGTCCCGCCCACAATGAGGGCATCGGCCGCGGCGATGGCGGCAACGGCACCGGTCAACACATGCTCGTCGAGCGGCTCCTCGTAGAGCACTACATCGGGCTTGATGCGGCCGCCGCACGCGGGGCACGCAGGCACGCCCGCGGCATCCTCGTGCTCGCGCGAGCAAATCCACTCGGCGCTATAGACCGCGCCGCACGACTGGCAAATGTTGCGATGGACCGATCCGTGCAGCTCGAACACGCGCTGCGAGCCGGCCATCTGATGCAGGCCGTCGATGTTTTGCGTCACCACGGCGTCGAGCTTGCCGGCTCGCTCCAGCTCGGCGAGCTTGGTGTGACAGCGGTTGGGCTTAGCGTTAAGCGCGATCATCTTGGTGCGGTAAAAGTCGAAGAACTCCGCAGGATGCGCCTCGTAAAAGCTATGCGACAGCATGGTCTCGGGCGGATAGGCAAACTGCTGGTGATACAGGCCGTCCACGCTGCGGAAATCGGGGATGCCACTCGCCGTGGAAACACCCGCGCCGCCAAAGAAGACCACGCGCTTATGGGTGCCGAACAGCTCCGCCAGCGCGGCGGAGGCCTGCTTGGGATCCGTTATTGCCTGCGTCATATGAGTCCTCCGTCCTTGTTAGTCGGGCAGCGTTGAGCGACGTCCCAGCATGCGGCCTCTAAGTCAGCATGCGCGGAGCCCACACCGCCCCTGTTGCGCTAATCTTAAGCCTGCCAACCCCGTCGAAAGGACACCATGCCTCAGACTTACACTTTCGCCTCGTGGAACGTCAACGGCCTGCGCGCCGTGCTCAAAAAGGACCCGAGCTTTATCCAGATCGCGCAGGACCTCGATGTCGATGTCTTGGCGCTGCAAGAGACCAAGTTGCAAGAAGGCCAGGTCGATATCGACCTGCCCGGCTATCACCAAACCTGGAGCTACGCCGAGCGCAAGGGCTACTCGGGCACCGCGGTCTTTAGCCGCCAGGAACCGCTGCGCGTACTGCGCGCCGATGCGCTGCTGCCCTACGCCGGCGAGGGCGAGGCGGCCGTGCTCGTCGCCCAAGCCGCAACCGAGGGCCGCGTCTGCGCGCTCGAGTTCGACAAATTCTGGTTTGTGGATGTCTACACGCCCAACGCACAAAATGAGCTCGCGCGCATCGACGTGCGTATGGCCTGGGACGATGCCTATCGCGGCTTTTTGGGCGCGCTTGAGCACGAAACCGGCAAGCCCGTCGTAACCTGCGGCGACTTTAACGTGGCGCACGAGGAGATCGACCTTAAGAACCCCAAGTCCAACCGCGGCAACGCCGGTTTTTCGGACGAGGAGCGCGGCAAGTTTACCGAGCTGCTCAACGCCGGGTTTACCGATACCTGGCGCGCGGCAAACCCCGACGTCGAGGGCGTCTACAGCTGGTGGAGCTACCGCTTTAATGCCCGCAAGAACAACGCAGGCTGGCGCATCGACTACTTCCTGGTAAGCGACGCAATCGCCGACAACGTACGCGACACCGGCATCCGCGGCGACATCTTCGGCAGCGACCACTGCCCCGTCACCCTCACGCTAGAGCTCTAGCCCCAAGTAATTCCTCTAGGGGACAGAGGAAAACAGATCATGTGACCCCTCTCCCTCTATAAGGTGCGGTGGAATAGTTCCTGTTTGGGCAGCAAATAGCCAAAAACGAGAACCATTCCACCGCAAGCTCGTGAGGGAACGCGAAATGCCTTACAGCCCGTATTTCACGACGACACGGTTAATGCGACGGCACCAAGGCTTGTACAAGGCAGCCAAGAACACGCAGGTCGCGAGGCCGTGTGTGATATCGAACGGCACTGCCGTGGCAAGACGTGCCATGGCACCCGCCCACGTGAGCGGTTGAACAAAACCGATAATGTCGTAGGCGTTGATCACAACGCCGTACAGCAAACCCGAAGCAAAGCCGTAGGTCAGCAGCGCCGGCATACGCACGGTGCCATCGGCGCGATCAAAAGCGCCGGCATGCGCCAGCGCACCGCCAACGTATCCCACGAGCCCCCAGGCATACATCTGCCACGGCGTCCACATGCCCTGCCCAAAAAAGAAATTGCTGGTCAGCGCCGCCAACGCACCGACCATAAAACCATTGCGGCGACCAAGCGTCGCCCCCGCGATAATGGCGATGGCACTCACGGGTTTAAAGTCGGGAATGGGGCCAAACAAGATGCGCCCCGCCGCGGCCAATGCTGCCAGAACCAGCGTGGGCATAATCTGGCGCAAACCCGGACGAGATGCCTCGTAACCCGCAAAGAACAGCGCGAGCACCAGCGCCACCACAACCAGCATGGCCAATGCTGCCTGCTCAACACCCGACAGCAACGCGGCAGCCATCACCGCCGGCACCGCCAACAACAGCGGGACCTCCAGTTTTGCAAGCAAGCGCGCGACGCGATAATCCGTCATCCCATCACGCCCTATAAAACACGTTATCGGCAAAGAAGTCGGCCGGCGGCTCCATGCAGGCAATCTCGCCGTCAAACATCATGACGACGTCGTCGGCTACCTGCTCGGCAAAGTCCAAATCGTGCGTAGCCATGATGACGGTGCCGCCAGCCTTCGCATGGTCACGCAGGGCGCGGGCAATGATGCGGCGGCTGAACAGGTCTAGACCCTTGGTGGGCTCATCGAGCAATAGCAGTTCGGGGCCGATTAGCAGCAGTTTTGCCAATGCAAGCAGTTGACGCTGCCCGCCCGAAAGATCGTACGGATGGCGTCCATCCAGACCCGACAACCCCAAGCTCGCCGCACGCTCCCGCGCCAAGTTCTCGTCATATCCGCAGGTCGAGGCCCATTCCATCAGCTCATCGCGAACCGTCTCGGCAACCAGCAATGCTTTGGGATTCTGAGGCAGCAGCGCCGCCGAGGCCGCTCCGCGCACCATGCGGCCGCGCTGCAGCTTGGCGGTCTTCGCCAGCACCGAGAGCATCGTCGACTTGCCGCAGCCGTTACCGCCAACAACCGCATGCACCGCACCGGCCGAAAACGACGCATCGAGCCCACGCAACACCCAGCCGGACGCTCGATCGTAGCGAAACCAGCCTTCCGACAGGGTGGTAGCCGACCCGCCGTGCATTTTTTGGAGTATTCTGCTTCCATCCGTGCGCGAGAAGGCTTCCGAGCCGTTCTCGAGCGACGTTTGCGCCACAAATTCGGACGATTTGTCCAATTCCGAACTTTTTTTCGCGCTCGATACGTCCCCGGGCGGCTCCAGAGAACCCAAATTGTCCTCACGCCTGCTGAATACTCCGTTTTTTGCACATCGGATGGCACCCCACCCCAACATGTCATCGGAAAACAGCGATTCTCGGCGTCCCAAAGAAGACATATCCGCCACCTCGCGCACGCGACCGCCCTCAATCCGGTGCGTACACGTCGCATACTCGAGCATCGGCCGCGGCTGATGCGTCGCCACAACAACCGTGCAGCCCAGCTCGCGATTCACACGAAACAGCGCGTGCAGGAAATTCTTCTCCGCAACCGGATCAAGCTGAGACGTGGGCTCGTCGAGCAGCAGCACGCGCGGGCGCAACGCCAGAACGGCCGCCAACGACAGCAACTGTTTGCGACCACCCGAAAGCGTGTCAGTATCGCGGTGAAGCCAATCTTCCAGCCCAAAGAAATAGCTGGTCTCAGCTACGCGACGGCGCATCTCATCACGTGCTAGCCCCAAGTTTTCCAGGCCAAACGCCATCTCGTGCCACACGGTTTCGCACACGATCTGGTTCTCGGGATCCTGGAACACATAGCCCACGCGCTCCGCCGATGCCCGCACATCCATGTCGGCGACGGGCTCGCCCAGCACGCGCAGCTCGCCGGAGCGCGTACCCGCCGGCGCGATCTCGGGCTTGAGCAGCGACAGCAGCGTCGACTTGCCCGAACCGGTACCGCCAACAAGCAGTGCAAACGCACCTTGGGAAACACGCCAATCAAGCCCCTCGAGCACCGGTGCCTCGGCCCCGGGATAGGCAAAACTAAGGCCTCGCACCTCAATCGCCGGCGCGGCCGAGCCATATGCCACACCCGCCGCCGAGCTCCTATCCAACCGAGCCATCAGCCAAACCTCTTCTCATCAATCGCGTGCGACGCGCAAGGCAGCATCATCCAGGCAGCGTACACGACATAGCCCAGCCACGGCGCCGGCACCGATAGTTGCGGGTAAAACGAATACTGCATCGTCGCAGTCCACGCCACTGCCGTCGTGGCCATGCCAAACAGCGCAAGTCCAACCAGCGCGGCAACATCGCCGCGCCCCAGCCGATACCGCGCATACGTCGTTCGACGCGTCGCGGCGCCCCACCCACGGGAGCGCATGGCGTCCGCACGCTCCAGCGAATCTTCCATGCCCCAGCCCATCAACACGCTCGACGCCCGCAGGCGCGATCGCACGGGATCGGTGGGCGCGCGGCCCGGCACATCAATCGCATCCTGCACCGCCAGCACCGTACGACCGCGGCGTAAAAACTGCGGGATAAGCCTCATGCACATCGAGATCATGAGCGCAATCACCGGTGCGGCATTGCCCAGCAGCGCGAGCACCTTGTCGTATTCGAGCATCGACGCCGCGGCCTCAAACCACAGCACGCTCGCCACAAACAGCCCGCCCATGCACAGGCCGTATACCATGCTTTCCAGATACACCGCGCGCATGCCAATACGGAACAGCTCCGTCGAGCCCGAGGCGCTAAACAGCGGATTGACCAGCGCGATAATCAAAATCACCGGCAGCTGCCAGCGGAGTGCGCCCAGCGTGCGGGCAGCCCCGCGCGTCGCAAATCCATACGCCAGCCCGCCCGCAAGTGACAGCGCAATCAGCACCGGCTGCATCGAGAACATGGTGAGCCCCAGCGTCAGCACCATGTAGAGGGCCGGCACAGCCGGATGCGACATCGAGAATGCCGCGACGGGCTCGCCGCCAAACTCCTCTTGTATGTTGTCCACGGGCACCCCCGTCCCCTCGCTCAAACGACAGCTCCGCAGCACCGCCAACGCCGCACGCAAGCAGCGCAAACGCCACGCCGGCGGCACCGACATCGGCCGCCATGAGCCAATCGCTACGCGCTCAACATATGCCTGCGGTATCATATTGCGCCGTGTATCGTTTCCAAACACACGTCTCTATAACGTAACAGGAGATCACATGGACGCAACCGCAATTATCCTCGCTGCCGGCGAGGGCACCCGCATGAAGTCGAACCACTGCAAGGTTTCGCACAAGATCCTGGGCAAGCCCATGGTCCAGTGGATCGTCGACGCCACCATCAAGGCCGGCTGCAGCCGCGTCGTGGTCGTCATCGGCAGCCACGCCGACGAGATGCGCGCCCTCATCGACGGCGCCTATGCCAACAGCGCCACCAAGGTCGAGTGCGTTGAGCAGACCGAGCGCCTGGGCACCGGTCACGCCGTGAAGGTCGCGCTCGAGGCCCGCGGCATCACGCAAGGCCCCGTCGTCGTGCTCAACGGCGACCTGCCGCTCATCACCGCCGACACCGTCGCCAAGTTCGCGCAGACCGTCGCCACCGGCGAGCTCGCCTGCACCGTCATGACCATGACCCCGCCCGACCCCTTCGGCTACGGCCGCATCAAGCTGGGTGCCGACGGCCAGATCGAACGCATCATCGAGCAGAAGGACTGCACACCCGAGCAGGCCGCCACGCTGCTCGAGTGCAACGCCGGCTGCTACGCCTTCGACGGCGCGCAGCTCGCCGCGCACATTGACGAGATCGGCAACGACAACGCGCAGTCCGAGTACTATCTGCCCGACATGCTCGAGATCCTCAAGGGCCACGGCCAGGCAGTCTCCATCTTCCACTGCGATGACTACCGCGACGGCCTGGGCGTCAACAGCCGCATCCAGCTCGCGCAGCTCACCGCCATCGCGCGCGACCGCATCAACGAGCACTGGATGGCCGAGGGCGTTACCTTCATCGACCCCACGCAGGCCTGGATCGGCCCCGACGCCACCATCGGCCGCGACACCGTCGTGTGGCCGCAGACGCACCTGATCGGCCACGTCACCGTGGGCGAGGAGTGCCAGCTCGGCCCCAACAGCCGTCTCACCGACACCACCGTCGGCAGCGGCTGCATCATCGATGAGACCATCGCCATCGAGGCCGTCATCGAGAACGGCGTCGACTGCGGCCCGCGCGCCTACCTGCGCCCGGGTACCCACATGCTCGACGGCTCCAAGGCCGGCACGCACGTGGAGATCAAGAAGTCCACGATCGGCGAGGGCTCCAAGGTGCCGCACCTGTCCTACATCGGCGACACGACCATGGGCTCCGGCGTCAACGTGGGCGCCGGCTCCATCACCTGCAACTACGACGGCGTACACAAGCACAAAACCGTCATCGGCAAGGATGCCTTCATCGGTTCCGATACCATGATGGTCGCGCCCGCCCAGATTGGCGACGGCGCGCTCGTGGCCGCCGGCTCCGTCATCACTGAGCCGGTCCCGGCAGACGCACTCGGTCTGGGCCGCGCCCGTCAGGTAAATATTGAGGGCTGGGCCGCCGATTATCGCCGCCGCCTGCACGAGGACGACGAGGTATAACGTTTTACCAAGCATCTAAGGAGCCGCTTCCGTGGGGACGGCTCCTTTTTCTATGCTGACCTGCGCGGCCGGATGAGTGGTCGGTTCGTGTCCGTTGACGGTAAAGACGTTATCAAGACTCGATAAACCCCGCCGCGCGGTTACAATGCAACAAGGCATCTATATGGCATTCGATATAAAGGAGAAGGGTAATGCCGATTAATGATCCCGAGAAGTCGGAGAATATGCGCAAGTCCATCCGCGTGTATTCCGGTTCCTCCAACCGTCCCCTCGCTCAGAAGATCGCTGAGTTCCTTGGGGTCGAGCTTTCGGGCCTTACGCTAAAGCAGTTCGCCAACGGTGAGATTTACGCCCGCTACGACGAGACCGTCCGCGGCGCCGACGTCTTCCTGATTCAGTCCGTGGCCGGCGGCAACGTCAACGACATGCTCATGGAGCTGCTCATCGCCACCGACGCTGCCAAGCGCGCATCCGCCCGCTCCATCACCGCCGTTATCACCCACTACGGCTATGCCCGCCAGGACCGCAAGGCCGGCCCGCGCGAGCCCATCACCGCCCGCCTCGTCGCCAACCTGCTCGAGCGCGCCGGCGTCAACCGCATCATCACCCTCGACCTGCACCAGGGCCAGATTCAGGGCTTCTTCGATATCCCGGTTAACCACCTGTCCGCGCTGCCGCTGTTTGGCCAGTACTACAACGACATGCACTTCGACACCGACAACCTGGTTGTCGTCTCCCCCGATGTGGGCCGCGCCAAGGCCGCCAAGAAGCTGTCCGACATGCTCGGCTGCGACCTGGCCATCGCCCACAAGGGCCGTCCGCGCCACAACGCCGCCGAGGTCATGGGCATCATCGGTGACATCAAGGGCAAGACCTGCATCATCAACGACGACATGATCGACACCGCTGGCACCCTGTGCGCCAACGTCAAGGAGCTCAAGGCTATGGGCGCTGGCGATATCTACGTCTGCGCCACCCACGGCATCTTCTCCGGTCCGGCCATCGAGCGTCTGAACGACGCCCCCATCGTCGAGTGCCTCGTCACC
The DNA here is from genome assembly GCA_902470805.1 of uncultured Collinsella sp. Taxonomy (GTDB): domain Bacteria; phylum Actinomycetota; class Coriobacteriia; order Coriobacteriales; family Coriobacteriaceae; genus Collinsella. The sequence continues at coordinate 50,673 of CABRHX010000004.1, forward strand.
GACGCCATTCCCGTCGAGGTCGGTGGCAAGATCAAGACCATCTCGGTCGCCGAGGAGTTCGCTCAGGCCATCTCCGCCGTTTACCACGAGGAGCCCGTCTCCACGCTCGTCGGCGGCGACTTCGCGCTGTAGTCGCTCGACCCTCGCATCCCTCCGGAAGCCCCGGACACGCCTGCGGGGTTATCACGCGAACGTCCTCGCCGCTTTGCGGCTGCGGGATGTTCGCTTTGATAACCCCTCCCGGCGTGTCCGGGGCTTCCTGCTGTCTCGGGGCAGCTGTTTTCTGAAATGACTTTGCTGCAACCTTTCCTCGCCTTCGGCGGGCGTGGTAGCCTTTGTCGTTGATTGAACTTTTGTGTAACGAAAGGATGAACATGGCAGCTGCACAGCCGCTTAAGATTCGCATGGTTGCCGGACTTGGCAACCCTGGCGATGAGTATGCCGAGACCCGCCACAACGCCGGTTTTAAGGCGATCGACGAGCTGGCCCGTCAGGCCGGCGTCACGTACTGGAAAAACCAAGCAGGCGCCGAGGTCGCGCTCATCAATATCAACGATGCCGAGGAAGAGGGCGGCAAGCGCCAGATCGTGCTGGTCAAGCCGCAGTCGTACATGAATACCTCGGGTGGCCCCATCTCCAAGCTTTGCCGCGAATACAAAATCAAGGCCGAGGAGCTACTCGTAATCCACGACGAGCTCGATATTCCCGCCGGCGACGTGCGTGTTAAGGTGGGCGGCGGCCATGCTGGCCATAACGGCCTGCGCTCCATCATCGACAAGATGGGCAGCCGCGACTTTAGCCGTATCCGCACCGGCATCGGCAACCCTCCCGGCAAGATGGCCGTGGCAGACTACGTGCTCAAGCAGCTGCGCGCCCGCGAAGCCGAGGATTTCCAGGACACCTGCGCCCGCGCCGCAGATGCCGCCGGTCTGGCCATCGTCCACGGCGTAATCTACGCCCGCGATCACGTAAACGGCGCCGCTTCCGCCAACGGGAAGCACTAAAACCTACCATTTAGGGACAGGTTTATTTTGGCAGCTTTTATCTGCGGAAACGCCGCAGTCGATACATCGCAATAAACATGCTGCCACCATACATGCATAACGCCCCAAAGGGGGCCGGCCTCAACGAAGCGCGAGGCCGGCCCCCTTTGCCGTTTTGCCTGATAAAACCGACCAAAATAAACCTGTCCCTTTTTGGCAGGTCACTTTTCCCGCCTGCCAAAGATACACGTAAGCGACATTGCCATGAGGGTATAATTTGCACCGTATGTCTGCACAACGCCTGTGCGCGTACGGTTTTACTCGGGCTACCGTCCATTTCCGTGGAGGCACGGTTCGGCAGCCCTAACAAGAGAGGGGTTCTATGTATAAGATCCTGGAGAAGACGCAGTTCTCGGAGAAGGTGTTCAAGTTCCGCATCGAGGCGCCCGCAATCGCCAAGCATGCGCACGCTGGACAGTTCCTCATGGTTCGCGCCAACGAGACGGGCGAGCGTGTCCCGTTTACCTTAGCTGGCTGGAACGGTGACGAGGGCTGGGTCGAGTTCATCTTCATGGTGATCGGCAAGACCACCGAGATGCTTTCCACCTACGAGGCCGGCGAGTCGCTGCGCGACGTCGTGGGCCCGCTGGGCGTTCCCACCGAGATGGCCGAGGGCCCCTGCGCCGTCATTGGCGGCGGCGTCGGCCTGGCAATTGCCTTCCCGGTCGCCAAGCACCTGGTCGAGACCGGCCACGAGGTGCACGCCATCATGGGCGCCCGCACCAAGGACCTCCTGCTCATGGAGGACCAGTTCCGCGAGCTCCTCGACGAGGACCACATCCACATCACCACTGACGACGGTTCCTACGGCGAGCAGGGCGTTGTCACCGCTCCGCTGGAGCGCCTGCTGCAGGACAAGGCCGTGAGCCAGGTCTTCTGCGTCGGCCCCGTTCCGATGATGAAGTTCTCGACCCTCACCGCCCAGAAGTACGACACCCCCATCACCGCGTCGCTCAACCCCATCATGGTTGACGGCACCGGCATGTGCGGCTGCTGCCGCGTCGAGGTGGGCGGCGTGACCAAGTTCGCTTGCGTCGACGGCCCCGACTTCGATGCCACCCTGGTCGACTGGGATGACCTTCGTGCCCGCCAGGCCGCTTACCGTTCCGAAGAGGGCGAGTCCCTCAAGGCCTATGAGGAAAAGAGCTGCGCATGCCACTAGTTAACGGTCGTTTCGTTGCCGATATGAAGTCGCCCCGCACCCCCGATAACGAGGAGCCGGCTGCCGAGCGCGCCTGCGACTTCCGCCCCGTCGACAAGGGCTTCACCGAGGAGATGGCGCTGGCCGAGGCCGAGCGCTGCCTCAACTGCAAGAAGCCGTTCTGTGTTGAGGGCTGCCCCGTCAACATCAACATTCCCCGCTTTATCGAGCAGATCCGCGCGAAGGACTTCGGCGGCGCTCTCGATACCATCCGCGAGGACTCCATGCTTCCCGCCATCTGCGGCCGCGTCTGCCCGCAGGAGAACCAGTGCGAGGGCAAGTGCATCCGTGGTAAGAAGTCCGAGCCCGTGGCCATCGGCCAGCTCGAGCGCTTCCTGGGTGATCGCCCCGAGCTCGCTTCCACGCCCAAGATGGCTCCCAAGAACGGCAAGAAGGTCGCCGTCGTCGGCTCCGGCCCGTCCGGCATCACCTGCGCCGGCGAGCTCGCCCGCAACGGCTTTGACGTTACCGTCTTTGAGGCCTTCTTTACCGGCGGCGGCGTGCTGGTCTACGGCATCCCCGAGTTCCGTCTGCCCAAGGCAGTCGTCAAGCGCGAGATTGACGGCCTGGAGGACATGGGTGTCAAGTTTGAGTACAACTCCGTCGTGGGCAACATGGCCACGGCCGAGGAGCTGTTCGAGCAGGGCTTCGACGCCATCTACGTGGCGACCGGCGCTGGCCTGCCCAAGTTCCTCAACGTCCCCGGCGAGAACCTGCCCAACGTCTTCTTCGCGAACGAGTACCTCACCCGCGTGAACCTGATGAAGGCCAACAAGTTCCCCGAGTACGACACCCCCACCAAGCACGGCAAGAACGTCGTTGTCTTTGGTGGCGGCAACGTGGCTATGGACGCCGTCCGTACCGCCAAGCGTCTGGGCGCCGAGCACGCCATCATCGCCTACCGTCGTACCGAGGACGAGATGCCCTGCCGTCGTGCCGAGCTGCACCACGCCAAGGCCGAGGGCGTCGAGGTTCTGCCGCTCGTTTCCCCGCTCGAGTTTGTCGCTGGCGAGGACGGCTCCGTGTGCGCCGTCAAGGTCCAGAAGATGGAGCTCGGCGAGCCTGACGAGTCCGGCCGTCGTCGCCCGGTGCCCATCGAGGGCGCCATCGAGGAGATCCCCTGCGACGTCGCGATCTCGGCTATCGGCACAAACGCCAACCCCTTCGCAAAGAAGATCGGCGGCAAGATGGAGCTCAACAAGTGGGGCTACATCGTCGCCGACGAGGAGACCGGCCAGACCACCGATCCCCGCATCTGGGCCGGCGGCGACATCGTCACCGGTGCCGCTACGGTCATTCTGGCGATGGGCGCCGGCAAGAAGGCCGCCGCTTCGATCACCAAGAGCTTGCTGGGCGAGTAATCACCTACAGCGCTAGCCATCAAACGGCAAAGTCCCCGTCGAGCACACGCCCGGCGGGGACTTTTTCTATGCCGGCCGCCCAAACCACCACAAAGGGGACAGGCACTTTTGTGGTGGTTTGGGACTTGCTTGCTCGTTTTGTCTCAATCTGTAACACCTGGAGCCCGTTGAGCCTTGTAGTTGTTGCAGATCGAGATATTGTGCCAGCCGCCCCCGCTTTGTCTCAATCTGTAACAGTTAGAGGTCAAATTCCCCGCTTGGTGTTACAGATCGAGACATTAGATTGGCGGCCATTCGGTTCATCTCAATCTGTAACATCTAGAGGCGTTTTGGGCAGTTTGGTGTTACAGATTGAGATTTTGCTGAGGCCGAGAACGAGAGCCGTCACCCAGCTCTAACGTTTGCGGCGCTTTGTCGCGGCGAGGCCGGCGGCGGCGACGGTTGCGCCGGCGATGCCTAGGGCGGCGACCGTCATCGCGGTGGTATCCCCCGTGGCAGCCAGGACAGCATCGCTCTTCTTGGCCTGCGTGGTTTTCTCAACCGTCTTGGTCGTGGCGGTTGTCGTGGGCGACTTGGCCGCGGGTTTGGTCTCGGGCTTCACTTCGGGCTTGGTCTCGGGCTTAACCTCAGGCCGCGGTGTCGGCTTGGGATCCGGCGTAGGCTGCGGATCGGGAGTCGGCGTGGCTTCAAGCGTAAAGGTCAGATCGGTGTTGAGCCACAGGGTGTAAATCCAGCCGCTGTCCTCATCGGATACGCTATCCGCGACCTGGTAGCCGCACTCCTGGCCGTTGATCACCAGCTTGGTGTTGGGCGTAAAGTAGAAGCCGCGCGCCGACTTAAGGTAGATGCCGTAGCGATAGGTCACGCCAGGCTTAAAGGCATCGATGTGGTTCGTGATGTTCTGATCCCAGAACTTCTGAGAGTTCACTTCGCTGCCATCGCTGCCCGTCCAGAACTCACACTGAGGAAGGGAGTTGGAGCCCGTCGGAACATTCGCCGTAAAGACCGGCTTATCGCCCGCCTTGAAGGTGGTCGTGGCACCGTTGATCTCGATAACGTCGATGGCCCGCCATTCGTCGATCGGCTGCTCGCACAGCATATTGTCAGCGTTTGGCGCGAAGACGCCGTTGACGGTCTTGATGTGGTGCGCTCAATGACCGTTGACGTTCATATTGCAGTCATCGGCCACGGTATTGTCGCCCTTGAGCCTCAGCTCAACGGAGTACATGTAGAACTTTCCCTCTTCGAAGTGGTCAATCTTCTTCATGCCCGGCGTGTACTTCGCGGGGTCGGAATACCAGAAGGCAACGGGTACCGACTCCCCGGATTCCATATCGAGCTCCATCTCTTCCCAGCACTCATAGGCGATCTCGTACTTGTCGGCGTCAGCAGCGGGGATCGTCGCGGTCGCGCGCGGCGCCTCGCCGGGCGCGTAGTCGGTCTTCACGTCGTTGACGTCCAGGTTATGGAGGGCTTCGTTTTCCGATGCAACGAGCGTAATTTCGCTCTTGATGACGTAGCGGAGGTAATAATCGTACCTGGTTTCGTTGAGGATAGTCGAGCTGCCTTCATAGTCAGTTCCGGTATACTCCAGTGCCGTGCCAATATAGAGAGCCTCATTGCGCGTGAGTCGATACGAGCCGCCTGCCGCGCCACCCGTAAAGGTCAGCGTCAGCCTCATGTAATCGCCAACAGGCTCAAAGCGGGCCGTCACATCGGACATAGATGTGTCCTGGACTTCAGCCAGGGTGCCCGAAGCAGCATCGGCCCGGTAGTACTTGGTTTCGACAAGTTCGCAGAGCGGCTCATCCGGCATGCCGCCCTCAACATCGGGAAAATCATAGGTATACGACTGGCCCTTTTCGAGTGTGACATTGCTCGGAAGCGCGCAGTCCGTGTAGCGGGAAACCACGGTCGTATTGACCCTAACGTCGCTGCCGCCAACAACATCAGTCACACCGCGGGGCATGATGGCGTCATTCGCCGGCGTGGCGGCGTTGTCGCTGGGAGTATTTTGTTCAGCGGGTGCCGCATCGTTGGATTCATCGGTGGCGCCAGTCGGGGCCGTCTGCTGAGGCTCAGCGGTGGCTTGCGCCGCCGGAGCAGCATCGGTTGCAGGCGCGGTCGTTGCGGCCGCATCCTCCGCAACCGTCGGCGTCACCGGAGCCGCGGCAACCTCATCCGTCCCAGCGGCGGGATCGGCGCATTCCGTCGCCAGCGCCACGCTCGGCAGCAGCAACTGACCGACCATAAGCGCACACGCGCCGGCGCAAGCGATTTTGGCACCCACACAACGCCAAGTACCGTGAACCAGCGAGCAGGTGCGCTCACGCTGAGTTTGCTTATCGAAGTGACTTCCGTTCATAACGGCCTCCTTGGTCGTAGGGACATACCGCCACAAAGGTGCCTGTCCCCTTTGTGGCGGTCCTGTACCACCAAGATGTGCCAAATGACTCCATATGCCTAGGTTCGTAGATGCGAACCTAGGCCTCTACCTGCGGTTTAATTCAATATGATTTCGTTGTCGTCACACGCGTCCCAGGGACGCTACAATCGAGGACACGACTATTCCGTCCACCCAAAGGACTGTCCTTGAATCTGAGCAAGCCTAAAATCAACGCGCTTCTGGCACTCGCACTGTTTACCTTCGCCTTCCTTGCCGCCGAGTTTCGCTTCGACGTCAACGTCGGGCTGCTCGCCGGTGCCGAACGCGTTGTGATCGCACAGGGCTTTATTCTGGGCGCGAGTGTACTCGGCTTTATCGGATATGCGCCGCTGCTCGGGCTCGCACAGCGCAAAGGCCACTCATTGGCAGCCGCCAACGCCGCTGTTCCCGTCGCCATCCTGGGATTGACCCAGATCCAGTCCCCCACGGGCCCGCTTGCCCTCGAGATTCTGGGGTGCGTGGCGTTCTTTGGACTCGGCCTGCTGGGCGCCGCCACTCACCACGCCTTTTCGTTGGCATTTCAGGATGATCCCAAGCTCGCCACCGGTGCGGGAGCGGCCTATGCCGCGGGCATCCTGATGCAGTTCGCCGTCAACCTGCTCAATTGCGGCGGTATCGCAGAGCTCATCGTCCTTGGCACAGCGACGATCGCCATCTCCGCCCTCAGCGTCGTTCCCCAAAAGGCTGCCGAGAGCTCCAGCCCCGCCATCAATCCCTTTGTTGAGCCCTCTCATGCCCTCGCCAAACAGGCATGCTGGAGCATCGCGCTCGTCATGATTCTTGCCTGCTTGTTCTCGACCCTCGACAACGTGGTCACACTCTCCAACGCCCACGGCACCATTGCCGTGCAGACCTGGCCGCGCCTCTTTTTGGCGGCAAGCGGCCTTGCCGCCGGTCTTATCTTTGATCTTGCCGAGCGCCGATACATGGGGCTTGTCATGCTCGGCATTGCCGTGCTCTCGACCATTTCCATCCTGGCCGTCGAGGCCGGTGCCGATCCCAACCTGGGCCTTGTCGTCTTTTACCTGAGCTCGGGCTTTTTTGTCACGTTCTTTACCGCCACCTTTACACAGCTGGCACCGCACATGCATGCGCCCGCTCTCTGGGCCGGCATGGGACGCGCCGCCAACAATGCATGCGCATTCACTACATCGGGCATCTCGCTTGCCCTTGTGACCTCGGGCAACGTTGCCCTCATCATGATCGGTGCGCTCGTTTTGCTCGTCGCCGCCTGCGCGGCATTCGTGGCAGCCGGCCTGTTCCGCCTACCCCAAACCGAGCAGGAGCGCGAGCGCGAGCAGCTGGCAGAAGAAGTGCTCGCCGCGCCCACCGTCGAGGAGCAGCGCCAGGCCTTCATCGCCAACCACGCCCTCACCCCGCGCGAAGTCGACGTGCTCATAGCCGTGACCCAGGATGAACGCCCGCTCAAGCAGGTCGCCGAGGAGCTCGGTATCTCGATGCGCATGGTGCAGCGCCACCTGAGCTCTATCTACCAAAAGACCGACACGCAGACGCGCGCCGGTCTCGCCAAAGCCTTCCCCTCTGCCTAAAACAAAAACCACCACAAAGGTGCTGTCCCCTTTGTGGTGGTTTTGATCGGCTAGCCTTCGAGCTGCGCCACTTTGTAGCGGTAGGCAGCGGCGATGACGTCCTTGCAGCCCTCGCGGCCCAGCTTGGCGCGGTTGACGACGATGTCTTTACCGCTCGTCATCTTCCACTTGCCGGTGCTGTAGCGCTTATAGAACGCCTCGCGCGCCTTCTGCTGCTGCTTGACCAGCTTAGCGCCCTTCTTTTTGTTGAGGCCACGCTTCTTACGCACGATCTCGACGCGGTCCTCAAAGGGTGCGGTCACCAACACGGCAATGTGGTTGGGGTTGTTACGCAGCAGGTAATCGGACAGACGGCCTTCGATAATGCAGCTCTCGGTCTCACCCAGATCCAAAATCACCTGGCTCATCTTTTGGAACAACTTATCCGAGTACGAACGCGCATCGTAGCGGTCGGGCAGAAACGCCATGTTCTCCACGGCCAGACGCTCGTCATAGGCGGCCATCTTATCGAGCGACTCGCCCGCGCGCAGCGATGCGCGCACCAGCAGCTCGTTATCGTACAGCGGAATCCCCAACTCGTCGGCAAGCATGCGGCCAATCTCGTGGCCCTCGGCGCCAAAGTCGCGCGCGATGGTAATGACCACAGGATTCTTCTTGTTCTCCAGATCGCTCATCGCGATTCCTTTCTCTATGTGACAAAGGGGCTGTCCCTTTGCCACATTCTACGCTGCCACGATGCGACGTTGATATGCCCTCACCAGCAGCGAGATACCAAAGTTGAGCACAAAGTACATCGCAAACACCAGGCCGTAGAGCATAAGCACCTGCGACAGATCGATCGCGTGGGCCATCACAACGTTGGCCGTGTACATGAGCTCGGCCACGTTAATACCCGAAAGATACGAGCTGTCCTTGATGACAGTCGTGCACTGGCTAAACAGCGCCGGAATGATCGTCTTAAACGTCTGCGGCAGAATGATGTAGCGCATGGTGGCAAAGAAGCCAAAGCCCTGGCTCTGCGCTGCCTCAAACTGGCCGCGCGGAATCGAGTTGAGACCGCCACGCACAATCTCGGCCATAACAGCGCTGGTAAACAGCGTAAAGGCGATGGTCGAAATCACAATGTCCAAACCCTGCACCGTAAAGTAGATAAACAGGATCCACAGCAGGTTTGGCGTGCAGCGGAACAGCTCGATATAGGCGCTCACCAAAATACGGAACGGGCGGGGCGCATAGCTCTTAACGAGCGCCAGCACCGTGCCAAAGATGAGCGAGAAAAAGATCGACAGCGCCGAGATCTCGATGGTCTTAACAAAGCCGCCCCAGATGTAGAGCAGGTTGGTCGCGTTGAAGATTTCCATGCGCTAGGCCTCCTCTACGTTGTCGAGCCCCAGCTCGGCCAGGCTCACGCCGCGCGGACGCTCCTTGGAGCGGCGCTCGAGCCACTGCACCAGCATGGCGAGCGGAAAGCAGATGATGAAGTACATAAGGCAGCAGACGATGTACCCCTGCAGGTAACCGTACAGACTCACGAAGTTGTCGGAACGGTACATAAGGTCGCCGCCGGCCACAAGCGCCAGCACCGACGTATTCTTGACCAGGTTGAGCGCCTGGTTACACAGCGGCGGAAGAATGATTTTGAATGTCTGGGGCAGCACGATGTACCAGTACGCCTGCGCACGGGTGAAGCCCTGGCTCTGGGCCGCCTCCATCTGACCGCGCGGAACCGCCTCGATACCAGTGCGGATGACCTCCGAGATGTAGGCCGCGTGATACAGACCCACGCCCAAGAAGCCCAGCACGAACGGCGCGATACGCACCGGCTGGTCGGCACCGGTTATGGCCTGCAAAAACTGTGGACCGGCCATGTACATAAAGAGCACCTGCACGGGCAACGGGGTGTTCTGGTAAAACTCCACGTACACGCGGCTTATGGCGCGCAGCACGCGCGAACGAGTGGTGGAGAACACGCCCAGCAGCGTGCCCAGCACCAGCGACAGCAGCAGACCGGCAACGACCACCTGCAGCGTCACGCCAAAGCCCTCCCAGAAGGGCCCCATGTTTTGAAATGTCGTCGACCAACGGTCGGCGTCAAATAATCCTTCGAGCATTTGATTCCTTCCTTGGACGATGCGCCTATACAAGACCCCAGGTCTTGACCTCTTGGTCGAGCCAGCCGTCGGCCAGGCGATCGCAAATCACCTGATCGACCACGGCCGAAAGGTCGCAGCCCTTCTTGGTTGCCACGCCGTAGCCCTGCTCGCCAAACTTGACCTCGGGCTGCAGCAGCTCAACGGTCTCGTTCATGTAACCGGCCAGCGTGGAGCGGTCCATGGCGAAGACGTCGATATTGCCGGCGTCGAGCGAGCTCTTGATGATGGGGTAGCCGCTAAAGGCCCTAAACTCGGGCTTGCAGCTAAAGCCGTTGTCCTTGATCATCTGCTCGATCAGGCCCTGCGTGGTGGCACCCTGGCTCACACCAATGACCTTACCATCCAGATCCTCAATCGAGGTAAAGCCCGAACGCTTCTTGACCATGAGTCCCACGTAGTCGGTGCGGTACGGCGTCGAGAAATCCCAGCTCTTCTTGCGCTCGTCGGTGATGGTGTAGGTCGCCGCGACCACGTCAAGTTGGCCGTTATCGATCAGCGGACCGCGCGTCTTGGGCGTTACGTCGGCAAACTCGACAAGCTCCTGGGCGCGGGCCTCCTTGTAACTCACGCCAAAGACGGCAGCGGCGATCTGGTAGCACAAATCGACTTCCATGCCCTCAAAGCGACCCTTGGCGGTGTCGTAATAGCCGTAGCCGGGAACATCCTTCTTAACGCCGGCATTCAGATGGCCGCGCGACTTAATGGCCGCAAGCTTGGACCCCTTGTCGGAGCCCTCGCCGCTGGTGGAGTTGCCGCAACCGGTAAGCGCGGCCCCCGTCAGCGTAAGCATACCGGCGCCCGCCAGCTGCAAAAAGTGACGGCGCGACACGGCCGCCCTCGTCATATCCGTCATGTCCATCACCGCGCCTAGTGCAGAATCTTGGACAGGAACTCGCGGCAACGCGGGTTCTCGGGGTTATCGAAGAAGTGCTCGGGCGTGCCCTCCTCCAGGATGCGGCCGTCCTCCATAAAGATGACGCGGTCGGCCACCTGGCGCGCAAAGCCCATCTCGTGCGTCACGCAGATCATGGTGATGTCCTCCTGCGCGAGCTCAATCATAACGTCCAGGACTTCCTGGACCATCTCGGGGTCGAGTGCCGAGGTCGGCTCGTCAAACAGGATGATAGGCTGCTTGGTGCACAGGGCACGGGCGATGGCGATGCGCTGCTGCTGACCACCCGAGAGATTCTGCGGATACTCGCCGGCCTTATGTGCCATGCCGACGCGCTTGAGCGCAGCGATGGCGATCTCGGTCGCCTCCTCCTTGCTCTTCTTTTGCAGTTTGATGGGCGCGAGCGTCAGGTTGCCCAGCACCGTCATGTTGGGATACAGGTTGAACTGCTGAAACACCATGGAACTATACTTGCGAGCCATCTCCAGGTGATTCTTTTTGGTGAGCGGCGTACCGTCGATGACAACCTCGCCCGACGTGGGCTCCTCCAGATAATCGACGCAACGGATGAGCGTCGATTTACCCGAGCCGGAAGGCCCGATCATTACGAGCTTCTCGCCGCGTTTGACGGTGAGGTTGATATCTTTGAGCACATGCAGGTCGCCAAAGTACTTGTTGAGATGCTTGATCTCGATCATGTCTGCCATGAATGTCCCTTCCCTGCGTTTACACGAGTTGAACTATTGTACGGAAAGAATCACGTTTCCGCAGCCCACACTACATTCCCGTAAAGAACCCGCAACCTTCCACCTAGTCATTGGGGACAGACTTAAATGAGTACCTGCTCATTGGGCACTCATTTAAGCCCGTCCCCAATGAGCGTAGCCCGGGCACTCATTTAAGCCTGTCCCCAATGAGTGCCCAGCCCAGCAAAAAGGGGCGCGACCATGACGGCCACGCCCCCCTAAACATCAACTATGTACCGCTCGGCCCCTACGCGAGTTTGGCTCCGACGATCTTTGCCGCGGCCGGCTTATCGAAGTTGCCACCGGTGGCCTTGCCGAGTGCGCCCATAACCTGGCCCATCTGCTTCTTGGACGTGGCGCCCAGCTCGGCGATAACCTGCTCGATCAGGGCCTCGAGCTCCTCGCCCGAAACCTGCGCGGGCAGCAGGCTCTCCAGAATCTTGACCTGCTCGGTCAGGTTGTCGGTACGCTCCTGGTCGGTGCCGGCCTTGATGGACATCTCCAGCGTCTCGCTCGTCTGCTTGATCAGACGCTTGATCATGCTGTTGACGTCTTCCTCGGTCACATCGCGGCGCTCATTGACCTCGATATTCTTCACCTCGGCCTTAACCTGGCGAATGATGGACAGGCGAACCTTGTCCTTGGCCTTCATGGCCGCAATCATTTCCTTCTGCAGCTCTTCGTTGGTCATCTGCAAATCCTCCTCAATAGTGTGGGCGGCACTCGCGCGAGCACCGCCCCATGATTACTCAGTCGTCGACGAATCGTCGGTCGAACTCTTGGTGACACCCTTCAGACTCACGTTATAGGGTACGTCTTTGGGCATGGGGTTGACGGTGATGTCGGCATCCTTCTTGTACTGCTCCAGCCACTCGCTGTACGCGGTGCTGGCCGCTTGCGTCTTCACCACGTTGGAGACGTACTTTTTGATGTCCTTGGGCACCTGGTTGATGTCATCAACCTGATTATCGACATGGAAGTAGTCGGTGCACTTGATGATGTGGTAGCCATAGGTCGACTCGACGACTTCGCTCACGTCGCCCTTGTTGAGTCCCTCGAGCGCCGTCTGGTAGCTGTCGACAAAGGTGGTGAGCTTATCCCAGCCCACATCGCCCTTCTTCTCCTTGGAACCGGTGTCCTCGGAGTACTGCTCAACGGCGTCCTCAAAGCTCAGCTCACCGGAGTTGATCTTGTCCAGGCACTCCTGCGCCTTGGCCTTGGCGGCAGCCTTGTCCTCGTCGGAAGCGTCGGAATCAACCTTGATCAGGATGTTCGACGAGCGGCGGGCGTCGTTGTAGCTGGACAGATTTTCGTTGATGTAATCGACAATCTCGCTGTCCTTGGGCTTGCTCGTGGGCGCGACGGCATCCTTGAGTTTCTGTTGCGCCAGACTCTCCTTGAGCGAGTCCTTGTAGGTGTCCTCGGTATAGCCGTAGGTCTTGAGGGTCTTCTTAAAGGCCTTGGCTCCGCCCGCGCTCTTGCACGCGTCCTTCCAAGCCTTCTCGACCTCCTCGTCCGACACCGTCACGCCGTTCTCCTTCTGTGCCTGTTGAAGCAGAATCTGCTGCGTGTAGGAGTCGATGAGTTGCTTGCGGTACTTCTTGGGCGTGAGGTCGTTGTCAACCAGATACTGCGCCCAATCCTCATCCTTGGTGTAGCCGTAGGACGTGCGCATGCTCATGATCTGCTTGGTCACGGTGTCCTCGGTAAGGTTGGTGCCGTTGATAGTGGCAGCAACACCGCCGGTCAGCTTGTAGCTCGAGGTGTCCTCAGCCTGCGACATAAGGCCGGAGCACGCCATCGCCGAGACGGAAAGCAGCATCGCCAGCACGCCGATGACCACCAGAACGATCTTGACGGTCTTAGACACGTACGTCTTGCGCTGCTTCTTGCGAGAGCTGGAGGCAGCGCGGGCCTGCTGCTCGGGCGTCGGCGCGGCCTCGGAGTTCTTTTTCTTATTTGCCATAGTTGGCCTTTCGCATAACGAATCGAACAAACGCCATTGTGTCACAACGCAGCCCCCGCGGCACGCTTGGTGCATTGGGGACAGATTAATCTGCACCATTTTGGTGCAAAGGGGACAGCTCTGGCAGCCGGCAGTTAGGGACAGTCCCCAAGTGCCGACTCAGCCCCACCTTAGAAGTGGCGGCGGATGGCGTCGACCATGCCCTGGGGCGTGGTCTGGCCGAGCACGTCGGCTGCGGCATCGGCGCCCATAAAGATGTTCATGAGTGCCTGCAGGGCCTCGACCTGGCCGCCCGGCTCGGCGATGCCCAGATTGATGACGATCTGCGCCGGCACCGGAGCGCTCATGCCAGCCATAGCGTTAAATGTCACGGGCGCGGCGGGCTTCACCACCGCGATATAGGGCTTGGCCACAAACCCCGGATCGGTATGCGGAATGGCAATGTTTGCCGCCGGCATAGCGAGACCCGTGGGATAGGCATCCTCGCGCGTGCGGACGGCGTTGAGCCAACCCTCGGCAATGTAGCCGCGCGGGGCAAGCTCGCCCTCGAGCCGCGCAAACACCTCGCCCGGCGTCGCGCACTCCCAATCAAAAAACACCAGCTCGGGCGTAAACAGCGCTTCGTTATCCGCCACACGCTCACCTCTCTCACCTAGTCACCTGGGACGTTCTTAAACGACTAGTCGTTTAAGAACGTCCCCAATGACTACCTAAAACAAAGGATGGCCACTTGCGCCTTGGCGCCAATGACCACCCTGACTACTCGGCTAAATTGTACTGTGTGCCACTAGCCGCGAGGCGCATCAATTGCGACCTTGCCGCTCTCCAGCACGTGAACGCGACCGTCGGCGAGCATCTGCACGACCTCGGGATACAGCACATGCTCGATCGCATGGATGTGCTCCTCGAGCGTGTCGACGTCCCAGCTCTCCTCAACAGCCAGCGCACGCTGGGCGATGATGGGGCCGTTGTCGTAGATCTCGTTGGCAAAGTGCACGGTCACGCCGGTCACCTTGACGCCGCGAGCAAACGCATCGTCGATCGCATGGGCGCCGGTAAAGCTCGGCAGCAGCGCCGGATGTAGGTTGACCACGCGATTGGGAAACGCTGCTAGCAGCGGCGTGTGCACCATGCGCATATAGCCGGCCATCACCACGTACTCGCAACCGCGTTCGAGCAGCTCATGCGCGATAATCTCGTCAGCTGCGATGGGGTCAGCATAGACATCCTTGGACAGCGTGAGCGTCTGGATGCCCGCACGCTCGGCACGCTGCAGGCCCTTGGCCGAAGGACGGCTCGACACCACAAGCTCAATCGAGGCGTTGAGCTTGCCGGCGGCGATCAGGTCGATCAGCGCCTGCAGGTTGGTACCCGAACCGCTGATGAGCACGCCGATCTTGAGCGGCTCGGCCGTATCGGTACCGGTCGGACGGGTGTAGGGCACAAAGCCCAGGCCCTCGGCGGCAGCCATCTGCTCGTTAGCGCTCATCGGAGTACACGACCTTACCGGAACCCTCGACGCACTCGCCCACGCGGAACGGCTTCTCGCCCAGCGCGACCAGAGCCTCGGTCACGGCAGCCTCGTCCTCGGGGGCGACGATCAGGCACAGGCCGACGCCCATGTTGAAGGTCTTGCACGCCTCATTGGGCGCGAGCTCGGCCTGACGCGACACGTAGGTGATGACGGGCGGAACATCCCAGCCCATCTCGGCGCCATTGCGGATGACCACGGCATCGACGTCGTCGGCGAGCGCGCGGTTGAGGTTCTCGGTAATACCGCCGCCGGTGATATGGGCAATGGCATGAACGTTGGCGCCACCGCGGAGCAGCTCCAGAATCGGCTTGACGTAGATGCGCGTGGGAGCCAGCAGAGCGTCGGCCAGCGAAGCACCGCCGAGCTCCTCGAGCGGACGGCTTAGCTCCTCGGCCTTAGCGGCGGCCTCGGGCGTGCCCGGCTTGATGCCGTCGACACCGATAACCTTGCGCACGAGCGAGTAGCCGTTGGAGTGCACGCCGGTGGAGGGCAGGCCCAGGATCACATCGCCGGGGCGAACGTTCGCGGGGTCGAGCATCTTGGGACGATCGACAACACCCACGGTAAAGCCGGCGAGGTCGTAATCGGCGGGAGCCATGACGCCCGGGTGCTCGGCCATCTCGCCGCCCACGAGCGCGCAGCCCGCGAGCTTGCAGCCGTCGGCCACGCCCTTGATGATCTTTGCCATGTGCTCGGCCTCAATGTGACCGATGGCAACGTAATCCAGGAAGAACAGCGGCTCGGCGCCCGAAGCCAAAATGTCATTGACGCACATGGCGACCAGGTCCTGGCCCACCGTCTCGTGACGGTCCATAATCTGGGCGAGCACAAGCTTGGTGCCCACGCCGTCGGTGCCGCTGATCAGGATCGGGTCTTCCATATCCTTGAGCGCGGCGGCCGAGAACAGGCCACCAAAGCCACCGATGCCGCCGATAACCTCGGGGCGGTTGGTGTCCTTGACCATCTGCTTAATAGCGTCGACGGCGCGGCCACCCTCGGCGGTATCGACGCCGGCGTCCTCGTACGTCACATGCTTGCTGTCGCTCATCTGAGCCTTCCTCTCCCACTACCGTGGCGCCGCGCGGGCGCCAAACGGTGCTCATAGTTGCGTTCATTTCGGCGCACGCCATAACAGCACGCGCCGTCATATCAACAAAACAGCAGGTAAAACCTACCAAAATAAACCTGTCCCCACATGGCAGGTTTTAGGCCTCGCCGTGCTCCTCTTCCCAGCTGCGGTCATCGTATTTCTCGACCACGGCGTCGTCGTCAAAATGCAGCGGCTTATCCAGGTTGCGGGGCTTAAAGCCCTCCATGAACTTGTCGCGGCCAAAGCTCTCGGGAATCGCCACGGGGTAGCGTCCGGTAAAGCACGCATCGCAGTAGCCGCCCTTGGGCATGACCTTCAGCAGGCCCTCGACCGAAAGGAAGGCCAGCGAATCGGCGCCGATGTACTCGCAGATCTCCTCGACCGTCTTGTTGGCGCTGATGAGCTGCGACTGCACGTCGGTATCGATACCGTAGAAGCACGGCCAGATGACCTCGGGCGAGTTGATGCGGATGTGAATCTCCTTGGCGCCGGCGTTGCGCAGCATCTTGACGAGCTGCACCATGGTGGTGCCGCGCACGATGGAGTCGTCGATGACGACCAGGCGCTTGCCCTCGATGTTGTCGCGCAGCGGATTGAGCTTCATGCGCACGCCCATGGCTCGCAGCTCCTGCGTGGGCTCGATAAACGTACGGCCCACATAACGATTCTTGATGAGGCCCTCGCCAAAGGGAATGCCGCTCTCGTGCGAATAGCCCTCCGCGGGCGGCAGGCCGGAGTCGGGCACGCCGATGACCAGGTCGGCCTCGACGGGCTCCTCATGTGCCAGCTGACGACCCATGTCATAACGGCAAGCGTAGACACTCTTGCCGTTCATGATGGAGTCGGGGCGAGCGAAGTAGACCTGCTCAAAGATGCAGTTAGCAGGCTCTTCGGCGGCAGGCACGCCCTGCTCGGACACAAGGCCCTCGGCGCTGATGCGCAAAATCTCACCGGGACGGACGTCGCGGACGTACTCGGCGCCCACGATATCGAGTGCACAGGTCTCAGAAGCGACGACCCAGCCGCCGGCGCGGGTGACATGGGTGGCAGCGTCGACCGTCGCGGCGTCGTCTTGCGACGGCAGTTGCGAAACGGAAGCGGCATCGGCCTGGTCCAGGCCCTCGTCCACGAGCTTGCCCAGCACCAGCGGGCGAATGCCATGCGGATCGCGGAATGCGTAGAGCGCCTGCTCGTTGATGAGCGTCATGGCGTAGCCGCCGCGCACGAGCTCCATGGTCTTACGAATGCCCTCGCGCAGGTGGCCCGTACGCTGGGTAAAGTAGCCGATGAGTTTGGTCGCGACCTCGGAATCCGAGTTGGAGAGGAACGGCACGCCCAGCTCGATCAGCTGGCGGCGCAGCTCGTCGGTGTTGACGAGGGTGCCGTTGTGCGCGAGCGCGATAATGACGCTATTGATGGTAGAGAGGTGCGGCTGAGAGGCTTCCCAGCTCTTGGCGCCGGCGGTGCCGTAGCGCACATGACCCACGGCCAGCTGACCGGAGAGCGTCGACAAGTCGGCATTGGAGAACACGCGGTCGAGCAGGCCCAGATCCTTGCGGACCATAACCGTACCGCCGTCACCAACAGCGATTCCCGCCGATTCTTGGCCACGGTGCTGCAGTGCACGCAGGCCAAAGTACGTCAGTCGAGCCACGTCGCGATCGGGCGCCCAGACACCAAAAACGCCGCATTCCTCATGCAGCTGGTCAGAGTCCGGATCATACGTCGACATGGCGTTCACCTGTCCCGCGGCGCGCTCGGCCGCGCGGATGGTTTCTTGAGACATGGCATCCCCTCAGAGCCTCGTATTTTGGCGTTACCCGCCTTATTATACGCACGGCGCGACGCGCTCCCCAGCGCATGAGCAGCGCTTTTTAAAAGCCCACCGAGCTAATAATCCGTTTTGCGGCCAAACATTTTATTGGTCTGCCCAGTGCAAGCGCCCGCGCCCCCATATGGCCGCCGCGTCCACCGTTGGGGATTGCAAAGTTGCAATTGGGACGTTCGTCCTGTCTTTTAGCAGGTCGGCGGCGTATCCTAGTAACCTAGGACAAAGCGAGAAAGGTTCTGTATGGATCGAAACGAACTCGACCCCAGCGTCCCCAGCGCCACGGAGGTCAAGAAGATTCCCCTCATCATTAAAGTGTACGCCGTCCTGTGCATCCTGTCCGGCGTGGGCACACTCCCGTCGGTCGCCGTCTTTATGTGGCAGGTCATCACCGCACTCATTAACGGCAACGCCGCCGCTAAACTCGGTGATAACACCCTGGTCGCGGTTGGCCTTATCGTCGCCGGCATTATGCTCTCGGCGGCAAGCGCGATCATCTTGATCGTCTTTGGCCTGGACCTCATCAAGGACCAGCGGCGCAATGCCGCCCGCCTGTCTTACGTCCTCATCGCATTTACCGTCGTGGAGCTTTTAGTTGACGTGATGCTCCAGGGTATCGGACCCTTCCTGCTGCGCCCCGCCATTCAGCTCGGTATCCTCATTGCGCTGTCGGCCACCGTCGACCCCACGCTACGCCAGGAGCGCGAACTGCAGCGCCGTCTGCAAGAGATGCTCGACCGCGATGCCGCCGCCGAGGGGATGCTCGGCCGCGACGAAACCGGCGAGGGCTACATCAAGCTCAACTACTTCAACCTGTTCTGGGTATTCTTCGTCTGCAGCGTGTTAGGTCTCATTCTCGAGGAAGTCTGGCATATGGTCGTCGTCGATCCCGGCGTCTATCAGGACCGTGCCGGTATGCTATTTGGCCCCTTTAGCCCCATCTACGGATTTGGCGCGGTGCTCATGACCATGGCGCTCAACCGCTTCTATAAAAAGAATCCTCTGATCATTTTCCTGGTAAGTGCCCTGATCGGCGGCGCTTTCGAGGTGTTTGTAGGCTGGTTTATGCAGACCTCATTTGGCGTGGTGTCGTGGAGCTACTCGCACATGAAACTGTTCGGCATGCCCGACCCACTCGCCGTCCTTACGGGCGGACGCACCTGTACGGGCTTTGCCTGCCTGTGGGGCCTGGGTGGCCTTATCTGGATCAAGCTGCTGCTGCCGAGGCTGCTCAAGCTCATCAACATGATTCCGTGGAAAAGCCGCTACTCGGCTACCGTCATCTTTACCGTCATTATGCTGGCCGACGGCGTCATGACGCTACAGTCGCTCGACTACTGGTACCAGCGCGTCAACGGCACGGAGCCGGATATTCCCGTCGCGCAGTTCTACGGCAAGTATTTCGATAACGATTACATGGAGAACCGCTTCCAGAGCATGACCATGAGCCCCAAGGATGCGACGCGCGTGTAGCGCCACGCAATGCCGAGATTATCCAACGCACAGAAAAGCCCGCTGGCAGACTGTGAACTGCCAGCGGGCTTTTTGTTGTCGAGTGCTGCTGCCGGCCTTACGCCTCGCGCTCGACCTCGCTCACACACTCATTTTTGATGGTACCGACGAGCGCCTGCAGCGCATCGACCACATGCGGGCGAATGTCTCCGCCAATGAGCACGAGCATGATGTCGTCGCCCACGGTAAGCTCGCCACTCGCCAGCCACACGCGCACATAGCCGATACCCGGCATCGCGCTCGTGGCCTCGATAGCAGCCTGCACCTTTTCGGCATCGAAGCCAAACACCATGCCGCCCACCTTATGTCCAGGCGCCACACCATCTGTCTCGACCCCACGCACCTCGGACTTAGGCGTCGCACGCACCACGCCATTGTGTGTCAGGTACATCCCACAATCAGCCGCCGAAACATCGGCCTTGGCTTCGCGCAGCCAAGCATCAACCGAAGGCATCGATTTGCCGCTTTCAAGCATCATATCTCCTTTTGATTTCCAGGGTAGTCTTTTTGGGACGGGGCTCCCGGACACTTTATTCCTCGACCGGCGTGAGCACCATGACGGCACGTGTGTTGCTCAGCGATAACGAACGACAGGTCACAAGCGTTACGACCTTGGTTGCCGAAGCGGCACGATCGGTGGCATCGCTCGCCACGGCAGAAGCACCGTCGAGCATCTCGGACAGGTAGTTCTTGAGCCCATCATCGCCATCAAAATTAGGCGTGCGCGCCTTGGCATACGTGTCCTCGACAACTTTGGTCGCCAGTGGTCGCAGCTTATACGTAGCATCCCGTGTGATGTAATACACAAACTCGATGCTATCAAACGTCGCCTGATCAGTGGTGTCCGAAATCACGTTGAACATCGATCCGTCGTTCATGTGGTGACCATAGATCGTAGTCTGCTGATCCACCATACCCGGCGCGGTGTCGTCGCTATCCAAGAAGATGGCTCCCGAGGCATTGGCGGTGCCGTCGAACAGCGTGTTGAGGTACTTGGAGTTGTTGTTGGTCTGCACCACGGGGTAGTTGATGTTGGTGCCGGGCGCGTAAATCCAACCCACAACCTCGGGATTTGTCTGGGCAAGCGCATTGAAGTCGATAATTGGCACGCCGCTTGCGTCCTTGTCGCTCACATATTGCTTTTCGATTTTTTGATACGACTCGCTCGCCTGCTTATAGCCAATCTGCGCGTTGATAAAGATGGCGGCCGCAGCAACGATCAGGCCAATGCCGATGATGATGAGCAGAATGGGAATGACGGAGCGGCGCTTTTTGCGCGGCGGCTCGGTATAGCTCGATGGCGCGGTATGCGCCGAAGAGCGAGGTGACTTCTTGGCCGTACTGTATGACGAAGGATGATATGCAGCCAGCGTATCCTGACGGCGATGCTTCGCCGGCGTCACGGGGCGCGGCGCGCGCGGCTGTTGAGGAGAGGATGTCCGACCCTGCTGCGGCGCGCGGGCTGCTCCCGACTTGGCTGGATCGGGAATCCGAGAAGCCGAAAAACGCTTTCCCTGATAGTCGGACATGGCTCTCCTTATGCTACAAATGGACTGGCAGAGCGCTTAGGCGTCAGCCATCTCCTGCTTCATCTTCTCGATAACCTTGCGGTACTCGGGGTCGCATGCGCCCAGAATCTGCGTGGCGTAAATGGCAGCGTTCTTGGCACCGTTGATGGCCACACAGGCAACGGGCACGCCCGAAGGCATCTGTACCATCGACAGCAGCGAGTCCATACCACCCAGATCGCTCGTCTTCATAGGCACGCCGATGACCGGCAGTGGCGTAAACGCAGCCACGACGCCGCCCAGGTGAGCAGCCTTGCCGGCGGCAGCGATAATCACCTTGATGCCGCGGTCGGCAGCGGTCGAGGCCCACTCATGGACCTTCGCCGGTGTGCGGTGTGCACTTGCAATCACGAGCTCATAGGGCACGCCCAGTGCCTCGAGCTCGGCGGTGCAACCTTCCATAACGCCCAGATCGGACTTGGAGCCCATGATGATCCCGACAACCGGCTTCTGATCTGCCATAAACAAAGACCTCCTGTTGAGAGCGGTGACGCGGCGAATCCGCGACCCTTAACTACTGAGAGTAGTATAGCTGCTCCCGTCCCTGCGGTCTGCGGGTGCCCCGCGGCGGTCTGGTGTTTTCATCTTCACTCCGGTTGCTTCGCAAAGTCGTTCAGATGAAAATACCAGACCGCCGCGGGGCACCCTCGACCTACCGGGAATTGCCATGACGTACGTTGGCTGAAATATTAACGTGGGATCCGCCGTTCGAACGAACGGCGGATCCCACACTCACTTTTTATTCAGCCCTAGTCATCGCGCAAAGCCCCTTCGGCAGCACACGGTGCAGCCAAGTCACCGCAGGCCGGGGCGGGAGGGGCCGAGTTTCCTCCTGAGCGACTCTGCTTGCAGCCGGAGCGAAAGGGGGAAATCTCGGCCCCTCCCGCCCCGGCCGGCCAGGTCAACTACACCGTGTGCTGCGGCAGGTCCTGCAGGGCGATGACGTCCATGCCCATGTCGTTGGCGCTGCCGTGACCCTGCTGGTCCTCGCGCACGGCCTCGATGGCGCTCACGTACGTGTTGGCCGCAGACATCGCCGTCACGCAGGTCACGCCGCGGCGCACGGCCTCGGTGCGCAGCAGGTAGCCGTCGCCACGAGAACCCGGGCCGTACGGCGTGTTGATGATCACCGCAATCTTGCCATCGGCGATGAGGTCGCCGATGTTGGGGCACTCGCCGTCGTGCGGGCCGCTGATCTTCTCCACGACTTCGCACGTCACGTTGCCGCCGCGCAGGACGCGCGCCGTACCCTCGGTGGAGCAGATATCAAAGCCCAGGTAGCGAAGGATACGCGCGACCGAAAGGATATGACGCTTGTCGCGGTCGCACACGCTGATGAACACCTTGCCGGCGCTCGGGTCGGGCAGCTTGTAGTCAATCGCCAGCTGCGTCTTAGCGTATGCCTCGGGATAGCTCTTGGCGATACCCATGACCTCGCCCGTCGACTTCATCTCGGGCCCCAGGATAACGTCGGCGCCCGGGAAACGACCCCAGGGCATAACGGCTTCCTTCATGCAGAACCAGTCCAGCTGACGCTCGTCGCTCGGCAGGCCCAAGCTCGAGATGGAATGGCCCGCCATGATACGTGCGGCACACTTGGCGAGCGGCACGCCGGTGGCCTTGGAGATAAACGGCACAGTGCGGCTGGCACGCGGGTTGGCCTCGATCACGTAGACGGTCTCGCCCTTGATGGCGTACTGCACGTTGACCAGGCCGCGTACGCCCAGCGCCATCGCGATGCGGCGCGTGGTCTCGCGAAGCTTTGCCTGCAGGCTCTCGCTAAAGCTGAACGGCGGGATGCAGGTCGCGGAGTCGCCAGAGTGGATACCGGCCTCCTCGATATGCTCCAGAATGCCGCCAATGTAGACCTCTTCGCCATCGCACAGGGCGTCGACATCGGACTCGATCGCACCCTCCAGGAAGCGGTCCAGATACACCGGGTAGTCGGGGCTAATGCGCGCGGCCTCGGCCATGTAATCGCGCAGGTGCTCGGCATCGTAGGCGATCATCATGCCGCGGCCGCCCAGCACGTAGCTCGGACGTACCAGCAGCGGGTAGCCAATGTGTGCGGCAACGGCCTCGGCCTCCTCAAACGAGGTGGCCTGACCCGCCGGCGGGTACATGATGCCCAGCTTGTCGAGCAGGGCGGCAAAGCGCTCGCGGTCCTCGGCAAAGTCGATGGCATCGGGCTTGGTGCCCATGATGTTGACGCCACTCTCCTCGAGCATGCGCGCCAGCTTAAGCGGGGTCTGGCCGCCAAGCGTCACCACGACGCCGTCGGGGCGCTCAACATCGATAACGTCCATGACGTCCTCGTAGGTGAGCGGCTCAAAGTAAAGGCGGTCGGACGTGTCGTAGTCGGTCGAAACGGTCTCGGGGTTGCAGTTGACCATGATGGTCTCAAAGCCGCGGGCCGCCAGCGCGTAGCTCGCGTGCACGCAGCAGTAATCGAACTCAATACCCTGGCCAATACGGTTGGGGCCGGCACCCAGAATCATCGCCTTGGGCTTGTCCGCCGGCGTGGTCTCGTCGGGAGCTACGCGCTTCTTGGCATCCGGGCTCGTGCGGTAGATGTTCTCGTACGTCTTGTAGTGGTACTCCGTGGCGCTCGAGAACTCCGCAGCGCAGGTATCGACCGTCTTCATGCTGGGAACCACGCCCAGGCCCTTGCGATAAGCGCGAACAAAGCGCTCGTCCGAGCCGGTCAGCGCGGCAATCTCGGCGTCGCTCGTGCCGTACTGCTTGAGCAGGCGCATCGCGTCGGCGTCGATATCCTCCACACGCAGGCCGCGGATGCTTTCCTGGACCTGCACCATGTCGTTGATACGGTTGAGGTACCACGGATCGATGCCGCAGATGGCATGGATGCGGGTGATGTCCCAGCCGCGGCGCAGGGCCTCGACCACAAAGAAGATGCGGTGCTCGGTCGGGGTGCCCACGGCCTGGGCGAGCTCGTCGTCGCTCAGCTTGTCGGCACCCTCCTTGCCACCGGCGCAAATGCCCTGGTGTCCGTCCTCCAGCGAGCGCATGGCCTTGCCGAAGGCCTCCTCAAAGGTGCGACCGATCGCCATAATCTCGCCCACGGCCTTCATGCGCGTGGTGAGCGTGGGGTCGGTGCCCTTGAACTTCTCGAAGGCAAAGCGTGGCACCTTGACCACGCAGTAGTCGATCGTGGGCTCAAAGCAGGCGGGTGTTGCCTTGGTAATGTCGTTGACGATCTCGTCGAGCGTGTAGCCCACGGCCAGGCGAGCGGCGGCCTTGGCGATGGGGAAGCCCGTGGCCTTGGAGGCCAGTGCGGACGAGCGGCTCACGCGCGGGTTCATCTCGATGACGATCAGGCGGCCGGTCTGGGGGTTCACGGCAAACTGCACGTTGGAGCCGCCGGTCTCGACGCCGATCTTCTCCAAGATGGCGAGCGAGGCGACACGCATGCGCTGATACTCCAGGTCGGAGAGGGTCTGCGCCGGCGCCACGGTGATGGAGTCGCCGGTATGCACGCCCATGGGGTCGAGGTTCTCGATGGAGCACACGATGATGCCGTTGCCGGCGTGGTCGCGCATGACCTCCATCTCGTACTCTTTCCAGCCCTCGATGGACTCCTCGACCAGCACCTCATGGGCAGGCGAGAGCTCAAGGCCCTGGCTCACGATGGAGACGAGCTCCTCGTGGGTATGAGCGATGCCGCCACCGGCGCCGCCGAGGGTAAAGC
The DNA here is from genome assembly GCA_902470805.1 of uncultured Collinsella sp. GTDB lineage: Bacteria > Actinomycetota > Coriobacteriia > Coriobacteriales > Coriobacteriaceae > Collinsella. The sequence goes on from CABRHX010000004.1 coordinate 75,272, forward strand.
TCGGGCGCAGTACGCAGGGATAGCCCACGCGCTCGGCGATGGCCTCGGCGTCGGCCACGCTGTAGGCATAGCCCGAGCGCGCGACCTCCAGGCCGATCTCGGCCATGGCCTCGTTAAAGAGCTTGCGGTCCTCGCCGCGCTCGATGGCGGCAAGGTCACAGCCGATCATCTCGACGCCGTACTTGTCGAGCGTACCGTCTTTCGCCAGCTCGACGGCGGCGTTCAGACCGGTCTGGCCGCCCAGCGTGGGCAGCAGCGCGTCCGGGCGCTCTTTCTTGATTACGCGCTCGATAAACTCGGCGGTGATGGGCTCGACATAGGTACGATCGGCAAGACCCGGGTCGGTCATGATGGTCGCCGGGTTGGAGTTGACCAGGATGACCTCAAAGCCATCCTCCTTGAGCACCTTGCAGGCCTGGGCGCCGGAGTAGTCGAACTCGCAGGCCTGGCCGATAACGATGGGGCCCGAACCAATGACGAGGATGCGCTTGATGTCAGTACGTTTAGGCATATTAGTTCTCCTCGGTCTCAGCGGTCTCGGACTCAGCAAAGTTCCAGCCGGCAAGGCGGTCCTTCGCGGTGTCGATATCCAGGTAGTTCTCCTCGCCGTCCATGAGTCGCGTAAAGGCGGTAAAGAGATAGTGGGCATCGGTGGGGCCAGGCGAGGCCTCGGGGTGGTACTGGACCGAGAAGCACGGGGCGTCGAGCAGCTGGATGCCCTCGGCGGTGCCGTCGTTGAGGTTCACATGCGTCAGGCGAATGCGACCAAAGCGCTCGTTCATCACGACCGGCGCGATTCCGCGGCGCACCCAGACGCGCAGATCTCCATCGGCCGCATGCTCGGTCTCGCCGCCGGAAAGCTCGGGGACAAGCTTGCCCAAGCTGGGGAACAGCAGGCCAAAGCCATGGTTTTGCGCGGTGATCTCCACACGGCGGCTTACCAGGTTCATGACCGGCTGGTTGCCACCGCGGTGACCGAACTTAAGCTTTTCCATCTGAGCGCCGCAGGCCAGGCTGATCATCTGGTGACCAAGACAAATACCAAAGACCGGCACCTTGCCGATCAGCTGCTGCACCTGCTCGTAGGTCTCCACCACGGCGTCGGGGTCGCCGGGACCATTGGACAAAAAGACACCGTCGGGATTCATGTCGAGCACCTCACTCGCGGGCGTATCCCACGGCACGACGGTAAGGTCGCAGCCGGCGCGGACCAGACCCTCCAGAATGCCGCGCTTCACACCGCAGTCGTAGGCGACCACTTTGTGACGGGCAGGAGCGGCAGCCGTAAGCGCAAAGTCATGCGTGGCAGGCAGGTCGGCGGCCACAAACTCGTGAGGTACGGGGCAACTTACGGTCTTGACCAGGTTCTCGCCTACCAGCGTGGGCGCAGCGGCCAGACGCTCGGCAAGCTCGTCGACGTCGAAGATCTCGGTCGAAATAATGCCCATCTTGGAACCATTGTCGCGCAGGTGGCGCACCAGGGCGCGAGTGTCGACACCCTCGATAGCGACGATGCCGTGAGCGCGCAGGTACTCCGGCACGCTGACGGCCGAGCGCCAGTTAGAAGGCGTGGCGCACATGTCGCGAACGATCATGCCGCGCATGGCCGGAGCGCTCGCAGGGCGCACAGCGTCGCCGGGGAAGGCCGACTGGACGTCGGTCTCGTCGATACCGTAGTTGCCGATCTGCGGATAGGTCATGGTTACGATTTGGCCGGCATAACTCGGGTCGGTCATGACCTCAAAGTAGCCCTCGAGCGAGGTGTTGAAGCAGACTTCGCCGGTCGCGGTGCCCTCAGCGCCGCATGCACGTCCATAAAAAATGGTCCCATCCTCAAGATACAGGATGCAGGGACCGCAGGTGCCCTTGCTGGTTTTGGCCAGCATACGCTGGCAAAGCTCGCTAGGCGCGAAGGTGCGGGCGGCAGCGCCCGCGGTATGGTTGTTCGCCATAATTCTCCTTCCCGGTCTCACAGGACCGGCTTAAAGGTGTGTAGTTAGGCCTCGCGGTATTGTAACCGCAAGCATGCCTCATGGCGTTAATTTCATCGAAATGTTTACGAAATGATAATTATGACTTTCTATGCATAATGTTTTTTAATCCCGTCCCAAAAAATCATCCCGCGGGGCTTGTGGCTCACGCGGGATGATGGCGTCTTATTTTTTCTTGTCCTGCTCCAGCAGTTCGGACGGTGTGCGATCGGGCTTGCCGCCGCGGAAAATCTCGCGGCCATGCAGACGATGCTCCAGATCGCGCTCGGCCTTTTCCTCGTCAATCTTGGTCTGGCTCACCACCGGGTCCTCAATCAACGACGACACCGAGTTCACCTGCTTCTGAATGCGCTCGGCGATGGTGTCGTCCATACTCACGATGCGCATCTTCCAGTCGATACTCGTGGCGTTGGATGAGCTCTTGGTCCACACGAACGTCAAAATGGCGCTCTGGTGGCCGCGCGCGGGGAACATGCCAAAGAAGGAATCGTGCTGAATGTTGCTATCCTCGTCGATATAGGCGTGAACGTTATACACCACGCGGTCGATCTTATCGTTGAGCAACGCGTTGGTCGCAAGCGCCGCGGCCTGGATCTGCCCGTTGGACAGCAGCTCGAGCTCGTTGGCAGACGATGTGTCCAACACCGTCACCTCGACCGTGCCCGTGCGTTCATCGGCTTCATCGACGGTAAAATCGAGCGGGAACTGCGTAAAGCCGTTACCCCACTCAAGGCCACCCTTGAGCGCGGTCGAAACGGTATCGACCGAAACGCTCTCGGACAGGTTGGCGGTGTTCAGACGACGCATCACGCCGTAGCCAATCTGCATGCCCACGATCAGCACCAAAATACCGATGACCACGGCCATCGCGGTCTTCGTAATGGTATGGCTCACCTGCGAGCCCGAAGGATCGTCCTCGGACAGCGGGTCGATATGTTTTGCCTGGCTCGCGCGGTCCTCGCTGCGCAGCTGCGCTAGCGCCGCTTTATCACCGCGCTTGGCCGCAGCCTCCTTCTCACGCATGCGCTCGGTACGCTTTTTGGCGAGCGTGGGATCCAAGACACCGGATGCATCGATTTCGGAGAATAACTCCGTCACTTCTTCCGGAGTCAAAGGGTTCTTGTCAGCCATAAACTTCCTGTCATATCAATCAGTCGAGCTCGTGCGCACGCGCACCTTCGAACTGCATTCGATAGTAACGGGCATAGGTGCCGCCACGGGCGAGAAGCTCCTCGTGCGTGCCACGCTCCACAACGCGACCATGCTCAACGGTCGCAATCTCATCGGCGTGCTTAATGGTCGAGAGACGATGGGCGATGATGATCGTGGTGCGGCCGCGTGCCAGCTCTTCGAGCGACTCCTGCACCGCCTCCTCGCTCTCGTTATCCAAAGCACTCGTCGCCTCATCCAAAATAAGGATCTTGGGGTTCTTGAGAAACACGCGCGCGATGGCAACGCGCTGCTTCTGTCCGCCCGAAAGACGGCTGCCGCGCTCGCCCACCACGGTGTCGTAGCCCTGCGGAAGCGACTCGATAAAGGCATCGATGTTGGCGCGACGGGCGGCCTCGGCGATCTCTTCCGCCGTAGCGCCCGGCTTGCCGTAGGCGATGTTCTCGCCAATCGTACCGTCAAACAGATAGACATCCTGCTGCACCAGGCCGATGGCGCGGCGCAGGCTCTGCTGCGTCACATCGCGCACGTCCTGACCGTCGATGCTAATGGATCCGGTAGCCACGTCATAAAAGCGCGGCAGCAGCGAACAGGTCGTGGACTTGCCGCCGCCCGAAGGGCCAACCAAAGCGATGGTCTGCCCGGGCTTGATGGACAGGTCCATATGGTCGATAACGGGACGCTCGTCGGCATAGCCCTCGCCCAGCTCAACGTCCTCGTAGTTAAAGCACACGTCGTGATACTCCACGGCGCCGGCAGTCACCTGCAGATCAGTGGCGCCCGGCTTGTCCTGGATATCCGGCGCGGTCGAGAGCACCTCGTCCATACGCTTAAAGCCGGCGATAGCCTTCTGATACGTTTCGGCCGAATTGACGAGCGTCTCAAGCGGCGTGCAGAACAGCGAAATATAGAGTGCAAAGGTCGCCATATCGACCGCCTGTAGCTGTCCCTGGGCGACCAGCCAGCCGCCCAGCAGCACCACGATCACATAGAGCACACCCGAGAGCAGGCCATACGTCGCGGTATAGACGCCCATGGCGTGATACATGTTCTCCTTGGACGAAAGATAGCGATTGTTGGAGGCGCGGAACTTGAAGCGTTCGGTCTCCTCGTTGGCAAAGCTCTTGACCACGCGCATGCCCGCCAGCGAATCCTGCAGCTGCGCATTGATGCCGCTGATCTTTTTGCGGTTGTCGCTAAAGACCTCGCGCATACGCATGTTTTGCCAAAACATGATGACCGCAAACGCCGCCGTCACCACGGCCATGGCGAGCGCCAGCACCGGGGCGATGGTAAAGAGGATCACAAACGAGCCGATAATCTCGATGCCGCAGATGATGATCCACTCGGGCACGTGGTGCGCCGCCTCGCAGATATCGAACAGGTCGTTGACCACGCGGCTCATCATGTCGCCGGAGCTGTTGCGGTCGAAGTACGCAAAGCTAAAGCGCTCATACTGGTCGAACAGGTCCTCGCGCATTTTGGACTCCATGCGCGCACCCATCACGTGACCCCAATAGCTCACAAAGTAGCGGCAGGCGCAGCGGACGGCATACATCAGCACCAAGCCCACCGCGATCATGCCGAGCGCCTGCATAATGGCAGCCTGACCCTGAGTAAATAGCCCACCGGTCAAATTGCGCAGGATAATGGGGAACGCCAGGTCAATGGCGGCAAGCACCAGAGCACAAACAGTATCAGCAACAAAAAGCCCCATCTGGGGCTTGTAGTACGAAAGAAACCTCTTCAGCATGTGATCCTCAAAGAAATATCAGCAACGTAAGGCCCTGGGACAAAGCAATCAGTAGTACTTGTCCCAGGGCTATCCCCACTCGTTAAAGCTCCGTGCCCCCAAGGCGGTGCGCGATGCTGTCGCAGGCAAGCGCGCCTACGACGGTCTTGGCGTCTTCGATCTTGCCGTCGAGCACGGCGTCGATCAGCTCGTGCAGCGGCACGAGGTCCACGTTGACAAACTCGTCATCATCGGGGTTGGGTGCATCGAACTCGAGCTTGGTGGCCAGGTAGATGTGAATGATCTCGTCGCAGAAGCCGCAGGACGTGACAATCGACGTCAAAAAGCGAATGCGACCGGCCCTAAAGCCCGTCTCCTCATGCAGCTCGCGCTTGGCGCAATCGAGCGGGTCCTCGCCTGGATCGAGCTTGCCGGCGGGAATCTCGACCGTCACGCGGTCGATGGCGGTGCGGTACTGGCGCACCAGTACGATCTTGCCGCTCTCGGTCAGTGCCACAACAGCCGCCGCACCCGGATGGCGAACGATATCGCGGGCGCTACGGCGACCGTTGGGCAGCTCAACCTCAAGACGGTGGACGTCGAGGATCTTGCCCTTCCAGGCGCACTCCTCCGAAAGAATCTTCTCGTGCAGCTCGGCATCGTGCGGGTCGTCATCGCCCAGCACCAGCGCCGGCTCGTCAGCGACCTCGCCACCAGGCTCGCCCTCGGCGTGCCCATACACGCGGCTGTCCTCTTCGACGATCTGCGCGTCCACGAGCTCTTCGTTCTTCTCGTCCATCCGTCTCATTCCTCTCGGATTTTAGGCATCCCAGGCGTCGCGGCCGCGCAGCGCGCGCAGGCCGATGTCGTGACGCAGGGTCTTGCCCTCAAAATCAATCTTCTCGCAGGCCTCGTAGGCAAGGTTGCGAGCGTTCTCGAACGTGTCGCCCAGAGCGGTCACGGCAAGCACGCGGCCGCCATTGGTCACGAGCTGACCGTCCACCACGGCAGTTCCCGCATGGTACACGGTCACGTTCTCCATGGCCTCGGCATCCTCAATACCGGTGATGACCTTTCCTTTCTCGTAGCTGCCGGGGTAGCCCGCGCTCGTCAGGACAACGGCCACGGCCCACTCGTCACGCCAGTCGAGCTCAATCTGATCGAGCTCGCAGTTGGCACAAGCCAGCATGACCTCGACCAGGTCGTTCTTAAGGCGCGGCAGCACGACCTGCGTCTCGGGGTCGCCAAAGCGGGCATTGAACTCCAGCACCTTGGGACCGGCGGGGGTGAGCATAAAGCCGCCGTACAGGCAGCCGCGGTAGTCGATACCCTCGGCAGCGAGCTCGGCCACGGTCTGCTCCATGACCGCCACCATGGTGGCGTGCTCCTCGTCAGTCACGATGGGCACCGGGCTGTAGACGCCCATGCCGCCGGTGTTGGGACCAAGGTCGCCCTCAAGCGCGCGCTTGTGGTCCTGCGAGGTAGCCATGGGGCGCACGGTCTTGCCGTCGGTAAAGGCCAGCAGCGAGCACTCGGGGCCGGTCAGCATCTCCTCGATGACCACGGTGTTGCCGGCATCGCCAAAGGTGCCGCCAAAGCACTCGCGCACGGCTTCCTCGGCCTGCTCAAGTTCGGTCGCCACGATAACGCCCTTGCCGGCGGCAAGGCCGTCAGCCTTCACGACCAGCGGGGCGCCCTGCTCGCGTACGTAGGCGAGAGCCGAAGCCTCGTCGGTAAACGAACCATAGGCTGCCGTCGGAATACCGGCGCGCTCCATGAGCTGCTTGGAGAACAGCTTGGAGCCCTCCATCTGGGCACCCTCGGCACCCGGGCCAAAGCAGGGAATACCCGCCGCGCGCACGGCGTCGGCCACGCCCGCCACAAGCGGAGCCTCGGGGCCAATTACCACGAGTCCGCATCCGTGGCTCTGCGCAAACGCCGCCACGGCCGCAGGATCGCAGTCGTCGAGAACAACGTTCTCGCCGCAGCTCGCGGTGCCGCCGTTGCCCGGCGCGATGTAGAGCTTGCCGGCGCGCGGTGATGCTGCGAGCTTAGCTGCCAAAGCATGCTCACGGCCGCCGCTGCCCAACAACAGGATGTCGATGGTTTGAGTGTCCGCCTTCAAGGGTGCCTCCTCTATGGATGAATGGCCCGCTCCGCGCGAGCCCTTTGCAAGCAAATATACCCCTCGGCCGCCCGTCCGGGCTGCAAAGGGGTATATCGCAATAACCAAATAGTCCCGATTACTTCCAGAATCGGTTGATGATCTGCTCGCGACCAGCGCCAACGCCAATGAACGTCACGCGGGTGTGTGCCAGATCCTCGATAAACGCCACGTAGTCCTGAGCCTCCTGCGGCAGCTCCTCAAAGCTGCGGCAGCCGGTGATATCGCACTTCCAGCCAGGAAGCTCCTCGTAGATGGGCTTGGCGTGCTCAAAGCGAACCTGATGCTCGGGCACGCTGGTATAGCGCTCGCCATCGACGTCGTAGGCCACGCACACCTTGATGGTGTCGAAAGCCGAAAGCACGTCGAGCTTGGTCATGGCGATATCGGTGAGGCCGTTGACGCGCGAGGCGTAGTTGGCGATGGGGCCGTCGAACCAGCCGCAGCGACGACGGCGACCGGTGGTCACGCCGTACTCGTAGCCCTCCTCGGTCAGCGTGTGACCGGCCTCGGACTCATAGGAAAGCTCGGTGGGCATGGGGCCCGAACCGACGCGGGTGATATAGGCCTTCATGACGCCCAGCACGCGGTCGACATTCTTCATACCGACGCCGGATCCGGTGATGGCACCGCCGGCGGTGCAGTTGGAGGACGTCACGTACGGATAGGTGCCGTGGTCGATGTCGAGCAGCGTCGCCTGGGCGCCCTCAAACAGCAGGTCCTTGCCCTCGTCGATCATGTTGTTGAGCAGCAGGCTCGTCTCGGTGATGTAGGGACGCAGGCGCTCGGCCATCGGCAGGTACTCGTCGCAAATCTGGTCCACGGTGTAGGTGGGCAGGTTGTAGATGAGCTCGAGCTCGGGGTTCACGCGGGCGAGAGCGGTCTCCAGCTTGTCGCGGAACAGTGCCTCGTCCAGCATGTCCTGCATGCGCAGGCCGATGCGAGCCATCTTGTCCTGATAGCACGGACCGATGCCGCGCTTGGTGGTACCGATGTTCTTCTTGCCGAGCTTCTGCTCAAAGGCGCCATCCAGATCGATGTGGTACGGCATGATGACATGCGCGTTGCCGCTAATCTTGAGGTTCTTGGTGGTGATGCCGTCGGCCTCGAACATATCGATCTCCTCAAGGACAACCTTGGGGTTGACGACGCAGCCGTTACCGATCACCGACACGTGGTCGGAATACATGATGCCGGAGGGCACCTGGTGCAGGCCGTACTTCTTGCCGTTGACGACGATGGTGTGACCGGCGTTGTTGCCGCCCGAGTAGCGCACGACGGCATCGAAGTCGCCGGCGACCAGGTCGCAAATCTTACCCTTGCCCTCATCGCCCCACTGGGCACCGACCAAAACGGTTGACGGCATGTTTACTCCTTACATTCATGGACTGTCTACGCGCCACGCCGGCACGCAGAAGCACAAAACATTCCCAGTATACCCGTGCAACGGGCGCCTGTCCTACTCCTCGGCATGTGCCCCATCAAGCTCATAGAACTTGGTGGATGCCGGCAGGAACATCAGGTCGACGTCGCCGATCGGGCCCGAACGGTTCTTGGCCACGACGATACGCGTAACGCCCTCGTCGGGTCGATCGTCACGCGAGGCTTCGGCCTCGTCGGCGGAGCGGTCCAAGAACATAACGATATCGGCGTCCTGCTCGATGGAGCCCGATTCACGAAGGTCGGAAAGCTGCGGGCGCTTGCCGGTACGGGATTCGACCTGACGCGAGAGCTGCGACAGCGCGATGAGCGGGATCTTGAGCTCCTTGGCCATGATCTTCAGACCACGCGACATCTCCGAAACCTCGACGGTACGGCTCTCGGAACGACGGCCCGGCGGAGGACTCACCAGCTGCAGGTAGTCCAGGATGATAATTGCCTTCTCCTTGTTATGGAGCATACGGCGGCTCTTGGCGCGAATCTCGGTCACTGTGGTGCCGGGCGTATCGTCAATCAGAATATCGAGCTTAGACAAGGTCTGCGTGGCCTCGTTGATATTGGCCCACTGCTCGGGGCTAATGCGGCCCATGCGGAAGTCACTGATCGAGATCATGGCGTAGGCGCAAATCAGACGCTGGGCAATTTCCTTGCCCGACATCTCCAGCGAGAAGAAGCCGACGGTATAACCAGCAGCGGCAGCGTTGAGCGCCAGGTTCAGAGCGAACGACGTCTTTCCTACAGCAGGACGGGCGCCGATGATGATGAGCTGGCCCTCGCGAAAACCCATGAGCATGCGGTCGAGTGACGGAAAGCCCGTGGGCACGCCCGCAGCCTGGCCACCGGCCTGGCACACTTCCTCGGCCTCGTTATAGGCCTCGACCATAAACTCGGTCAACGTCTTGTAGCTCGACTTGACCTCGCGCGCCGTAACCTTGAGCAGCTTGCTCTCGGCCAGCTCGACAACCTCTTTGGTGTCGGTGGGGGCGTTATATGCCAGCGCGTTGATCTCGTTAGTGGCGCCGATCAGCTCGCGCAGCATCGAGTCGCGGCGAACGATGGCGGCATGGTGCTGCCAGTTGACGAGCGACAGGGTCTGACCCATCAACTCCAAAATGTACGCCTCGCCGCCCACGGCATCGAGCTTGTTGATGCTGCGCAGGTAATCGATCAGCGAGATGGAGTCGATGGGAATGCGGCTGTTGTACATATCGACCATCGCAGTATAGATGGTCTTATGAATGGGCCGGTAGAAGTCATCGGGCTGCAGCTCGACCTGGGCCTCTTCGACCACCTCGGGCGATAGCAGCATAGCGGCCAGTACATTGGCCTCTGCATCTTGGTTTTGGGGAAGACCCAACTTTGAGCCGCGGTCCTCGACCGTCAGCCCGATCTCCCTATCGTCATATGCCATGAGCATCCTCATTCATATCGCTTGCGAGCATCCATAGTATCAGCCACGGTCCCAAAACGCGCCGCGCGCGGCCAATCATCACCGAACCAAACGGATGAACGGTCCCACGAATAGACCTCACCGCAACGCCCTCTATGGCGCTCGCATCGCGCTAAAAAGCAAAAAGGGCGCCCTGGTTTCCCAGAGCGCCCTTCTTAGAACAAGATTGTTGCGTTGCAGCAAATGCTACTCGGCAGCAGCCTCAGTCTCGACCTCGGCGACCTCAGCGGCCTCCTCGACCTCAGCCTCGGCAGCGAGCTCCTCGGCGGTAACGCCGACGAGAACGACAACCTCGGCCTTGATCTCGCGGTACAGCGAGATGGCAACGGTGTGGGCACCGGCAACCTTGATGGGCTTACCGAGCTCGACGCGCTTGCGGTCGATGTCCATACCGAGCTGAGCCTTGATGGCATCAGCGATCATAGCGGCGGTAACGGAGCCAAAGAGGATGCCCTCGTCGCCGACCTTGACGTCAACGGTGACCGTCTTGCCCTCGAAGGCAGCCTTGGTCTCGTTGGCGGTAGCCAGACGGACGGCCTCGCGCTTGGCGATGTTGTTGCGACGCTCGTCAAGCTGCTTGAGGTTGCCCTTGGTGGCGGCAACAGCGAGCTTCTTGGGGAACAGGAAGTTCTCAGCGTAACCCTGAGCGACCTCTACGACGTCACCCTCGCCGCCCTTGCCCTTGATCTCATCGAGAAGAATAACCTTCATGATGCGTCTCCCTTCTTAGCCGCGGTCGCGGTTGCCACGAGAGGAAACCACGGGGACGGTGTACGGCAGGAGAGCCATCTCGCGGGCGCGCTTGATGGCGTTGGCGATGTCATGCTGATGCTGCGTGCAAGCGCCAGTGACGCGACGGGGCTTGATCTTGCCACGGTCGGTCATGTACTTACGGAGAAGCTGAGTGTCCTTATAGTCAATGAACTCAGTGTTCTCCTTGCAGAACTGGCAGTACTTACGACGCGGCTGACGTGCAGAAAAATCATTAGCCATGTCAAAATACCTTTCATTTGGCAACTTCGGCGAACCGAAGCCGCCTCTCACTCAAAAATAGGTGAACAACCCTTAGAACGGGATGTCCTCATCGTAGACGTCGACCGCGGGCGGCGTAGCCACCGGTGCGGCAGGACGTGCTGCGGGCGCGGGAGCTGCGGGGGCGTAACCGCCCTGGTCGTAGCCACCCTGGCCACCACGGGAGCTCATAAACTCGATCTCATCGACGATGACCTCAAGCTTGCTCCGGCGCTGGCCGTCGCGCTCCCAAGAGCTGTAGCGCAGCTTGCCCTCGATCGCGACCTTGTTTCCCTTTGCCAGGAAACGGCTCACGGCCTCGGCGCGGGTGCCGAACATAGTGCAGTCGACAAAGTTGGGATAGTCCTCCCACTCGCCAGTCTGCGCATTGCGGCGACGATCGTTCACGGCGACGCCAAAGGACAGAACCTGGGTTCCGCCGGCGGTGGCGCGCAGCTCGGGATCGCGGGTGAGGTTACCGGTGATGTTCACTCGATTGATGCTCATAACTCACTACTTCCTCTTGGGGCACAAGCCCAGTCCAAAACGACAGTCTTACTCCTGGTCGTCGCGACGGACGATCATGTGGCGGACCACAGCGTCGGTGATGCGCAGGACGCGATCAAGCTCGGCGATCTGGGTAGGATCTGCGTGGAAGTTGATGAGGGTGTAGTCACCATCGGTGAGGTCGTTGATCTCGTAGGCGAGCTTGCGCTTGCCCCACTCGTCAACGGAGTCGACCTTGCCAGCGCCCTCAGCGATCGTGGTATCGATACGCTTCATAACAGCGAGACGAGTCTCGGGGTCGAGCGACGGGTCAACAAAGAACAGCAGTTCATAAGCCTTCATATTGTCACCTCCTCTGGGCAAATGTGGCTTCAGGTCGTGAAGGTGCGCCTGAAGCAGGAAAAGACTTGGTAATAATATCTTTCAACCTCCCATGCCGCAAGAATATGCAGCTACAACCTCATGACCTCCACATATGTCCATACTCGCACGACGTTTCATGCGCATTCCAACCAAATGCCGACCAAGAGCTTGACGGATTTGTGGACAAGATACGGCACCGCGAGGACAAACTGGGTTAAGCCGCAGGTCAGCGGGCGCATGGTTGTGGTCGCAAAATACATACCAGTGGCCCACAGTACCACCCATAGATTTTTAAATTCATTGCCAAGTCGCTTATGAATACCCTTTTTGAACAATTGAGTTGATCAACCACGCTGGTCGGAAGCCGTTTTTTGGCACCTCAAACCCCACTGCAACGCCAAGTGCGGCCAAGCGTTTTAAAAAATGCTAAGTTTTCGGCTTGCACCTTGCGATTCCTCGTGTATACTAACTTTCGCATTTAACGGAGAGTTGTCCGAGTGGCCGAAGGAGCACGATTGGAAATCGTGTAGGCGTCAAAAGCGTCTCCAGGGTTCAAATCCCTGACTCTCCGCCAGTTAATTCCAAAGCAGGCCTTTGAGCCTGCTTTGTTTTTACCCCACGCGGAGGGGTGGCAGAGTGGTTGAATGCGGCGGTCTCGAAAACCGTTTGGCCTGTATAAGGTCACGAGGGTTCGAATCCCTCCTCCTCCGCCATTTAGATTGAGAAAGCTCCCAGATTGGGGGCTTTTTTCTTTTAAGTCCCTTACAAGCAAATACGGCGGAGGAGGAGGGATTCGAACTCGCCAGGGCGCAAAGCGTAAAGAAAACGCGCCAGTTGCGCGTTTTTAGCGCAGCGCGGTCGGCGTAAGCCGACCGGATAAATTTTGAGCGCTGCTCAAAATTTGGACATCCCTCCTATTCAGCCACGCCCCCATCGCGGTCGATCCCAGCCCATATCTCAAACATGTACACCACCCTCCAAAGATGTCAAAAAATGTCGTTTTTGGAGTGTGATGTACATGTTTGCGTATGACGCGCACCGAGCATGAGTCGATTTGCTCGCATCCGGTATATTTCCCCACCTCAACGGACATAAGAGTTTGGTGTCAGCTCGAAGCGAGAGGTCCCCAATGGATACTCCTGTTCTCATTTCGCATAAAACGGCGTGGCTCATCCATCATGCACCGCGGAATCTGGTTCAAGCCGTCGCACAACGCGACTACCAGATAGGTGTGCGGGGCCTCTCTACCCAGCAACGCATCGCGCGCATTCGGCAGGCACTTACCGACTGCGGCATTCCGTCCACCATGCTCAAGACTATCGACATCTCCGTAGTATTTGCTTTCGAGCGAATTCGCGCCAACGGTGTCACTTGCCACGTTCTCGGCCAAAACCTACCCTACGACCATATTGTCGAGCTTACGCCCGGCATCTTTATCACCGACGAAGCCTTCACCTTCGTGCTCGCTGCCGAGTGGATGGACAGGATCGAATACCTCGAGTATGGTTACGAAGTTTGCGGCGACTATCGCATGGGGCTCAATCTCTCTGACCCTTACACTGAGCAACCAGCCACCACCTCCAAGGACGAAATTGTCGAGCTACTCGATCGGCACCCTGGCAAACCCGGCGCCACACGCGCCAGACTCGCGCTCAGACACATCTACGACCACTCAGCCTCGCCCATGGAGACCGCATCGTCCATCGCCCTCTCACTCCCAACAAGCGAAGGCGGCGTTGGTATCCGAGGCATCGAACTCAACAAACCGCTCGAAATCCCTCAGCGTCTCTGGCATTGCACAAAAGCCCGAACGCTCAAAATCGACGCTCTTGTTACTTATCAGCGCAGGGAACTCGGCATCGAATATAAGGGCGGCTTTCACGATGAGACCGAGCGCAAGGGAGCAGATGCGGAACGAGAGGCCGTGCTCGCCCAAATGGGATTTCGAATCGTTACGCTCACCTCAACGCAATTTGCCAGCCAACTCGCTTTTCACCGTGCCATGAACAATATCCGCGAAGCGCTCGGCATGCCTCGTTGCGTAGATGCCGAGTACCAGCGAAAACAAAACGAACTGCGCAAGATACTCATCCGCAACTGGAAGAGCAATCAAGCCGAAGAGTCGCCTTCTGAGTAACGGCGAACCCACTCGCCCCTCGCAAAAACATGTACATCACCCTTCAAAAACGACATTTTTTGACATTTTTGGAGGCTGACGTACATGTTTTGGACCCCTGGCATTCCAGCAACGCCACGCCCGCACTCAGTCCCGACCGCTTACCGAGGAATGGGGCCGCTGTGGCCGGCAAGCATGTACTATGTACGGGCATTGTCTAAACCCGTAACTCAAAGGACCCCATCTTGCCCGTCGTCGCCGCTATGACCATTACCTCGCATGCATCGGATGCCATGGTCGCTATTCCGTTTTGGCTCGAGATGTTCGCCGTTGTCGCTGCATCGATCTCGGGTGTGCTGGTTGCGCGCGAGCACAAGCTCGACCTGGTGGGCGCGGTCGCGCTCGCGGTGGTCTGCGGTCTGGGCGGCGGTCTTTTGCGCGATATGACGCTGCAGGTGGGCAACGTCTACATCCTCAACCAGCCAATGGCGCTGCCGCTCTCCATCGCCACGGCAGCCATCATCTATATTTTCCCGGCAATCGTCGACAAACCCGAAAAACTCATTCCCCTGCTCGACATTATCTCGGTCGGTATCTACGCCGCCACTGGAGCAGACAAGGCGCTGGTCTACGGCTTTGCGCCGGCGGTGTGCATCATGATGGGCTTTTTTACCGCGGTGGGCGGAGGCATGCTGCGCGACGGTTTTATGGGCGTGGTTCCGGCCATTTTCCAACGCACTAACTTTTATGCCATCGCGGCCATCGCCGGATCGGCAAGCTATGTAAGCCTCGTTATGAGTGGCTTGGTCAGCAATGTCGTCGCGTTGGTCGTATGCGTTGTCGTGACCATGGGTCTGCGCTGGCTCTCACTGCGCTTTGACATCAAAAGCCCCACTGAGGAAGACATCGCACGCTTTTTGCACCGCAAAAAGTAGGTGGCGCGGGCTCATCCTTCGAAATGCAACCGAGAGGTTCTTTTAGAGCGCCCTCGCGTTGGGTACCCTGTTAGGTATATGCCGAACACCTAACAAAAGGATCAACTATGGCTTTCAATCAAACCGCGGCGGCGCCGTCACACAAGATGCGTCGCTGCCTGCTTATGGCATTCGCGCTCATCGCGCTCGCGCTCACTGCACTTCCCACGGCGTCGTTCGCCGGCACGGACACCGCAGGCAACGTACTTGCGACCGACAATGATGCCAATTCGTCCGGCGTCGAAGGCGACCTGTACTGGGCAGGTCAGGCCCTCAACTTGGACGATGCGTCCATCGGCCGCGACATAATCGCAGCAGGCGAGAGCCTCTCCATCCGCGACTGCACGGTGGGCGGCGCCATTCGTCTTGCGGCGCGCACCGTCGACATTGCCAAGACTACGGTTGATGGCAGCGTGACCGTCGCTGGCCAGCATGTCGTGCTCAATTCCGACAGCACCGCCAACTGTTTCTATGCGATAGGCAAGACGGTTGCCCTGCGCGGCTCTACCAAGTCGGCAGCGCTCGCGGGCGATACGGTGACTATCGATGGCACCGTCGAGGGCGATGTCGAGGTTTGGGCCGACAAGCTCGTCCTGGGCAAAAACGCCCACATCACCGGCACCGTGAACGCGCACGTCTCCGAGGACCCCGAGCGCGCCGCGGGAGCCGAGGTCGGCGCGCTCAAGATCGACCGCACCGAGAACAAGGATACTTCCACCGTTAACGACGTCATCGGCGGCATCGTCGCCGCGGCACTCTCGACCTGCTTTGTCGCCCTGCTGCTCGAGCTCGTCTTTCCGCGTGCGACCGCCAGTGCCGCCGGCATGCTCCACCAGCGCCCCATGCCCCTGTGGGTGAGCGGTCTTCTGGGCACGATTGCTATCGTCCCCGCCGTCCTACTGCTGATTATCTCTATCGCCGGTCTGTCGCTTGCCGGAGCCCTCATGTGCGGTGTCATTGGCATCGCGCTGGTGTCGAATGCCTTTGCAGGGTGCGCGATTGCACGCATGGTCGGACACAGCCAGAACCGCTACGCCATGGCAGCCGTTGGTGGCGTAATCGCAGGCGCCCTCACGGGGCTTCCCCTCGTAGGCGGCTTCATCAGCGGCGTGGCCTTTGTCTTTATGCTCGGCTACATCATCCAAATCATCTGGCACAACGCCCGCCTCAAGCCGCAGCAGCCGGCTAACACGCCGGGACTCCCCACCGCTTAAGCTGGCAAAACCACCACAAAGGGGCCAGGCACCTTTGTGGTGGTGCAAAGGAGCCAGGTTTCTTTGCCCCGCTTTTTCATGTCTCGTGTTGACGGTCGAGACGAACGGCTACTCCTCAGAGCCCTCGTCGCGCTTACGGCTACGGATAAGATGTGCCACGCCAATGCACAGTACCGCACCACCAGCGATCCAGGTAAAGGTCACACCGTTGAAACCGGTGAGCGGGAGGTTGGAACCCTTCTTGTCGACAATGGTGAAGCTAAGTTTGCCGACCTCAGTCGTTGTGGTAGCATCCTTGGTAACCTCTAGACCATCAACAATGGTAGAACCACTAGGCGCCACATCCTGACCGACCTGATTGAGCGTACGTCTGATGGTAAAGGTGACGCCATCCTTGGCGGAATTGTTGTACCCAGGTGCCGGGGTTACCTCTTTGAGGATGTAGGTGCCTTCATCAAGACCCACGACGCTAATCTTACCATCCTGGTCCGTCTTGAGCAGGGCATCCTTAGCATCGATGTGCTTCACGCCCTTAGCATCGATGTATTGCTCTTGAGCACTGCCACCAACAACCTCCTGAAGAGTGAACTCGACGTTTCCGAGAGCGGGATACTTATCATTTTCATCCTTATCGCTACCCACCTTGGTGACATCAATGCCGTAGGTGTAGTCGTAGGCGGGATGAACGACCGTGTCGCCAGTACCCTCGACGTGCGGGTTGTTGGAATAAGTCAGCTTAACCGTATTAGTCTGGGCTTTACCAACCAATCCATCAAAGATTCCCTTGATTTTACCGTCATTATCAAAGATCTTTGTAGAGTCGAGCTTTGCCTTGTACTCGACGGTCACCTTAGAGTCAGCGTTGACGGTAATGTGGTTATCTTTAACGTCAACGCAATCCTTAAGATTCTTGAAGCCAACGGTAAGCACGTTGTCCGCCGAGAAGCTCTTAGTGTAGCCATGCTCGGCATCTTTCTTAACGATCTGGTTATCGATCTTAACCGTGACATCCGGAACATTATTCCCGCTGCCATCAACGAACTTGGGCGTCATGGAATTGGGCAGTTTGTCCGTGAAGACGTATTTATAGTCGCTATAGGTGTCGATATTACTCGCAACCGTACCGACGAGCTTATAATCGACCCAATCGTCCATAGCGGAGTCAGCGGCCTTATTGGGAGAAGTAAGGATGTCGCCGCCGTTAGACATCCAGTTCTTATCACCATCGTCGTAGACAGCCTTGCTGACGGTAGGGATGCTGGTCTTCTCGTCGACCGTAACGCCTCCAGCGCCCACAATGGCGAAAATCGGCGAGGTGGCCGTACTAGTATCCTTCGTATCGTCCCTGGTAATCGAAGTCATATCGGTCACAATAAGATAATAGCCCTGCAGAGCGTTACCCTCATTATTCGTGGGCTGGAAAGTATCACGAGCGCCAAAAGAACCCGCCTGAGTCACGCTCGTTTCAATCTTCTTTGCCAACTCATTGAACAAATTGTCATTTTTGATGGCAGTCGTGCTACCAGTGCCGGAGGAGTTGCCGGTCAGGTAATTTATGACATCCTGCTCTGTAGAATCTTCAGTGATGTCGGACCCGGTCACTGTTTTAAGGTAGCCAAGAACAGCTTGCTTTGCCTCCGGACTTGCCCAAGCAACATTCGAAACGACCTTACCATTATCTCCATCAATAACATCGGCCGTAAAAATCTGGTATGCCTTGTACTGGTTGTTCTCATTGCCCTTGGAAGGGTTAATTTTGATGCTATCAGCAGCGGTTGCCGTATCCTCGGCAAACGCCATAGTCACCGGCGCCATGACTCCGCCAAAACTCAGAGCTGCCGTGAGGCCTGCCGTTACTGCCAAGCGGGCGATGTTCTTGGTTGTCTTCATGTTTGGTCCTCTTTCTTGGAGGTTGCTTTAAAACTTGTCGATGCCAAAAGTCGGCAGGTAATATCCCTGCGCCTAAATCGCTACGGAGGCAGTACACCACTGAGCAAGGGGGGGGGACAATTATTTATCACGGCGACCTCCTCCCCACTTGATGACGAGCGCGACGACAATAGCCGCTACTCCAATGACAGCCAAAGCCGCCACCAGCACCAACGTTCTATCTCCCGTCGAGGGCATAAAGCCTCGACTTGCTTCTTTGCTTGGGGTGTTGAGCACCGACAGCTCGATCGAGCCCGTCCCGGCATCGGCAGCATCAACCCGCAGGGGGCTTTCGGACGATACGGTCACCTTGGGCTTCGCGGCGGCTACCTGTTTGACGTCCAGGCCATCGGCCGCAATCGTCACTGTTCGCTTGCCCTCAAAGGCGGTGTAGCCCTTGGGTGCCGCGACCTCCTCGACGGTATAGACGCCCGCGTCCACGCCGTTCAGCTCCACGCGTCCGTCTTCGCCAGACACGACATACCCGTCGGCATCCGTCGTCCACGCACCGTCGGCCGCCAGCGTGCGGCCGCGGTCATCAGTGATGCACAGCTTGGCGTCCGCAAGAGGCTTGTCATCGGAGCTTGAGCGTTTGATAAGATTGAGTCCCCAGGTGTAGGCCGTCGCGTCATCGCTTGGCGTGCGGGTGAAGCCAGCGTCGCCGGACTGGTCGGCGAGAGGAGAGCGCGGGTAGCGCAGATAGACCTCGTTGGGGTTGCCCTTTGTGACCCCTCGATTGCAGTTGGCCCCCAAGGGTGCGCTGTAGACCGCGACCACACGGGCGCCCGCGGCGAAAGCGTCGGCCCCGCCGAGTGCGGCGATGAGGTCGCCGGTGCGCACGGTGAAGGAGTTCCCCTCGACCGAGACCTTGCACTGGGCCGTGATGTCGGTCCAGCCCTTGGCGGGCTCGATGCCGGCGCGGCCGCCCTCACATGCGACGGCGTCGAAGCCGCCGTCCGCGCCCGCCGCCACGTACACGCGCATGCTCGCGGCGACCTCGGAGGGGTCGAGCCCCGCGCTCATGGTGTCGACGAACTGCACCGCGTAGGCGTCGTAGGCGGCAAGGCCCGCCGGGACCGTGGCCGAGAGACGCCAGTACAGGTCGTCGCCGACCGTTGCGTCGGCGGCCTTCTGCCATGCGGCGGTGCCGTCCTCCAGCACGTGCTTGGCGACCTTGGGCGTCGCGGCCTTGGGCTTGACGGCGACGGCGCTGCCGCCGACCAGGACCATGATCGGCGCGGTGCCGACCTCGTTCTGGGCGATGGCGTCGTCGTCGGCGACGATGAGCCAGTATCCACAGGGCAGCTCGGCCGTCGTGCCCGCGTTAAGGGCCACGGGCACGACGCCTGCTTTGACAATCGCGCGAGCAAGCTTTGCCGTCAGCGCGGTCGTCATGTGCCCGTCGGCATTTATCCACTCGGCAGCCTCTTGCGCCGTCGATGCCGAGCTATCAAGTCCCGCATCATGAAGCACAGGGAGAACAGCTTGGCGAACGGCGTCATTTGCCCACGTTATGTCAGTTGCGACCTTTTGGTCGGCATCGGCGTCGTCAATAACGGTCGCCGAAAAGAGCTGATACGCGTCATATCGCGTCGCAACTTTACCGTCCACCGTAATGGATCCGGCGTCGGTGGCACGGGCCGTCCCGGGGGCAATCGCGAAAGAGAAGGCAGCAACCATGGCCATCACCACAACGGCCAACGTATGGCGGAGCGACTTACTCACGACGACCACCTCGATCCAGATCGCGATGGCGGCGAGCATGCATCCACGTCGCCGCGAAGCACAGCATCGAAGCGCCAGCCAGATACGTCATAGTCAAGCCAGCGCCGCCCGCCTCGGGAAGTGTGGTCGAGTACTTGTTGGTAAAGGTCGGCGGATCCTGAGAGTCATCGCCATAGGTAACTACGGCGTCGAGCCGGTTCGTGCCATTAGTTACCTTAACCGTAACGTTACGCGGGGTCGTGTCATAGGTGATGTGGTCCTTCACGTTATCCTTGGCGCCATCGGGGACGACCTCAGAGATGGTGTAGTGGTACTCTTTGGCCTCGTTGTAATCAACACTGAAGGACACGCTGCCATCGGCGTCGTTCGTCTCCGTTTGGAGTACCCTGCCTTCGCCATCCTTAAGTTCAAACGAGAACTGCCCCGCCTTGAAGGTGCCACCTTCAAGTACCTTCCTAGCCCGGATTGTCGCGGATCCCTCTAGGCGATTATCGTAGACCCAGATCTCGTCCTTTTTGTCATCGCCGATAATCTTCGCGTTGCCGACGATAGCCTTCGCCTTTTCGAGCGCGGCTTGATACACCTCATTACTTGCTTCACCCTTAAGCATGATCCACGTGGGACTTGTTGTGTCGTACCCCTCAGGCGCCTTCGACTCCACAAGCTTGTAGAGCACGCAATTAGCCATCTTTTTGGTGCTCGTGCCGAACGAGATTTTTCCGCTGCCATCGGTCTTGGCAGTCTGGAATTTCTTCTCAGTCCCACCGGCGCCATCCATGGCCACACTGTAGAGCGTAAACTCAGCACCCTCGAGCGGTGTGCCGACCTGCTGGGCGTCGTACTTGGTCATCGTGATGCCGTAGCCGTTGCCGCCCGCGGTTGCAGAAGTACTCTGGACAGTCCATGTTTGATCATCAGTCGCAGAACCGTCCTTCACCCCCGTAAGCGTGGCGGTGTTGGAAAGAGGAACCTTGTCGCTAGGATTTCCACTCGGGATGACCTCGTACTCGACTTTGAGGTACTTGCCATCGGGCACATTAAGCGTCAGCTTCGTGCGCGAGCCCGATTCGTCGTTAAGCTGCTCCATCTTCGACGAATAGTCCTCCTGGGGTAGCGCAACCCAAGCACCGTTCACGTGCTCGTAGACCTTAAGCGACGACGGCACCAACGTGCACTTGGCATCCATGGTGTCGACGAGCTCGAGGAAGTCAGTGCCGCTCTTAAGGGCAACCGCAGACTCGTTAACCAGAATGGTGTACTTGATGCGATTGCTATTATCGACCTGTTCGCCGGTCTTCTTGATGACGTTGTTCTTAATGGTAACAGTACCGCTGCCGGAGCCAAACTCCTTGCTCCCCGACTCGGCGCTGGCAGAGTTGGTAAACTTCACCTCGTTCGTGGAGGTATCGAGCTTGCCACGCTTGACCGCCGTCTGATACGTAAGCTTAGCGTAACCGGCGTAGTCGCCGAGTTCCGTCGTGGGGATGGAGAAAGTGACCGTGTTGCCTCTGCTGCTAACGTTGCCAGCGGCAAGTGTCCGACTCTTAACGACCTCCTTGGCCTCGCCTCCGCGCCCAAGCCCCGTATGTTGATCGTAGGGATTCTGCACGAGCGTGAACTTGGCGGAATTCGCGACATAGCTCATACCGTCCGGAAGGGTGTCGATGATATTCAGCGGTTTCCCGCCCAGCTTTCCAGCTCCAAAGTATTCGAACTCGCCATTTGCGCCCTTATTACCCTTTTGGCGGTTTGCATGCACCGTCCAGTCGACGATCCAGGCGCCCTTCTCATCCGAGCCGTCAACGGTATGCCAATCGAAGTTCTCAACCCAAGACACCTTCGACTCCGCTTCCGGCTTCTCGACCGCGGGCTTCGTTTCTTGGTTGACAACGTACTTGACGGGTTCGGTGAACGGCCACTTTAATTTCAGGCCCGGCGCGCTGACCGACGCAAAGTTTGAGTACCAGCCCGACAGCGCTTCTGATGTGGTGTCGTAGGTGATAACGGCGTAGTCCTCTTTCTCGAGGGCGTCCTTCACTTTGTTGGTAACGATGATTTTGAGGTCGTAGTTTTCCTTTGTTTCATTACCCGGAAAGCTAGCCGTTGGATTCCAGTCGGCGCCCCGTTCCAGCACGGTATCGCCGATTTTAATGGTAATGGAGCTTTCGTCGACACCAAGTTTCTGCGACCATGCCGACTGAAACGTGTCCTTCACCGTCACCTCGTCTGGATGGACCGCATTGACGATCGCCTTCAGCGCGACCTTCGTCTCCCATGTCGCCCTGCCCGTCGTCGCCTCATTGGATCTCACGAGCCTCTTGGTGATCGGCACAACACCCGTCAGCTGCGGCGTGAAACTGCCTTCATCGGTACCGGAAACGGAGCCTTCACGCTCGATGGTCGCGTTGTTGCGCACGGTGTCGTACGAGCTCGTGTCGTTCATCTTTGTGTGATAAACGATGCAGTAGGTGGCGTACTTATCCTCAAGGTTATCCCGGAACTTATAGGAAAAGGATTGTTCCTTTGGGTCAAGGTTGCCTTTCTCAATCTCGACTCCGCTCGCCTCCGAGTCGCCTTTGTAAACCGTAAAGTAGTTGCCCGTATACGCCTGTTTTCCGTCCAGATAATCGGTGAACACGTAGCCGCTCATGTCGGCCTTGAGCTTGCCTTGGTTGAGTCTGACCGTCCACTTGATGTCCGACGGTGTGCCCGATCCGTTGGACTTGTCAATCATGTCGTAGCCGAATGTAACAGGCTCAGCCGTAGCTGTTTTGTTGTCGCCGTCGGTTGAACCAGCCCAATTCCACATTGCCGTATTGTCAGCTTTGATCAAATCGCCGCTGTTTGCCGAAACGCCGCTCTTCAGCTCCGTTTCGTACGTGATCGTGTGGTCGCCCTGGGAAAGATTGCCCAGGCTGTCGAGGGTCGCGACCTGGCTGTCGATCTTCGGCTGGGTTTCGAGCTTCGTGCCGTCGAGTGCGAAGCTGCCTATCACAAAGTTGAAGTTGTCGCCCAGCGCATCGGTGAAGCTAACGTTCGTGGCGTACGACTCAACGGTAAGCGTAACGGTCCAGGTAACCTTGGCCACGCCGTCGGCTCCCTGGGAGAAGGTCCCCGATTTCTTCCCCGTGACATTACCGTCCTTGGTGGGGATATTGATCGTTCCCACACCAGGGAACACGACAGATGCGTTGCTACCGGAACCAACATTCTTGTTTTTAAGCTGGAACGAGAAGTTTGCCGCGACATGGATATTCGCAGGGTTTTTTGCGAGCCACGCCTCGTCAAACGTAAAGACAACCTTATTACCCTCGATCTTCCACGTGCCAGCTTGGGCGGCAGAAGCTTCCGTGCCCTCCAAGAGGTTGCCACCTGCGTCGTCAACGACGATGGTGTCTGGTAGCTCATAGACAGCGATGTTGTTCCCAGGCGAAGGCGCCTTACCACTTATGAACTTTGCCGAGAAAGCTCCATAGAGCGTCGAAGTGGACGTTACAGGATCCTTGAGTTCTTGAGTACGATTCTTATCGGTATACAGCCTGACATCAACCGTCGCCGTATTCTCATCAATCACAATCGGCGTCGGCGTCGTCGCATCCTCGGCGCGCACGGGGGCTGCGCCGTGAAAAACTGCGGCGGTGAGGCTAATTAAAATGAAGATCAGGGCCGCCATACCCAGCGACCGTGAGCGGTGTGCGTTCATAGTTGTCCCCTAATTCCTACAACACAGTGTGGAATACGGCGAATCGTCGGATCGAACACAAACCCCAACATCAACAAGAACCCACCTAGCGCATTGCAAGAACCCATTGGGGAGCAACTTCTAAGACGGTTCGTCTATGCCACAATGCATAAAATACATTATAGATACCAGTCATGTAAACCGCAGGTAAAGAGGTCTTTTAATTTAATATCAGTTGATATTTACCTGTTAACAGTTTTGTATCAAAGCGGTTGTATTTCAATGATTCCTGTATATGTTTAAACAACCTAACTTTACCCGGAATAGCCTAGAAAAGGACATCGCCTCCGCCGTGGTGCAAGCCAATCTGCCCCCCTTACACCAAAAAGGGCGCCGACCATTGCGGTCGACGCCCTTTCTTATTGGCGGCTATAAAGCTCAGCGCTTATTTGTTGACCTGGCCGGCGCGGACGGCAGCCTTCTTGCGGTCGGTGGCGTTGAGCAGACGCTTGCGCAGGCGAATGTTCTTGGGGGTGATCTCGACCAGCTCGTCGTCGGCGATGTACTCCAGCGCCTCCTCCAGCGAGAAGGTGCGGGGCGGCACCAGCTGCACGGAGATGTCGGAGGTCGAGGAACGCTGGTTGCCCAGGTTCTTGGTACGGGCGATGTTAACGACCATGTCGCCGGCCTTGCTGCGCTCGCCCACGATCATGCCCTCGTAGCACTCAGTGCCCGGCTCAACAAACAGCTGGCCGCGCTCCTGCAGCGTACCCAGAGCGTAGGCAACGGCCTTCTCGGTGGTCATGGAGATCATGGCGCCGTTCTGACGGTTGCCGATCTCGCCGGCGTAGGGGCCATACTCCAGGAAGGTGTGGTAGAACACGCCCTCGCCGTGGGTGACGTTCATGATGCGGTTCTTAAGACCCATGATGCCGCGCGTCGGGATCTTGAACTCGAGGTGGGTCACGATGCCCGAGGTGTCCATGCTCGTCATGATGCCGCCGGAGGTACCGAAGACCTCGACGACCTTGCCCGAGTACTCGTCCGGGCACTCGACGACGGCCTGCTCGACGGGCTCCATCTTGTTGCCGTTCTCGTCCTTCTTAAACAGAACGCGGGGACGGCCGACCTGGAACTCAAAGCCCTCGCGGCGCATGGACTCCATCAGGACGGACAGGTGCAGAATGCCGCGACCCGAGACCTCGACGCCGCTCTTGTCCTCGAGCTCCTCGATCTTCATGGTCACGTTGTTCTCGGCCTCGTTGAACAGGCGCTCCTTGAGCTGACGGGCGCCCACGATGTCGCCGTCGCGGCCGACGAGCGGGGAGGTCGAAGCCTCAAAGACGATGGACAGGGTCGGCGGATCGATCTCGATGGGCTCGAGCTCGACGGGGTTCTCGGGGTCGGTGTAGACATCGCCGATATCGGTGCGGTCGATGCCCACGACGGCGGCGATGTCGCCAGCGCCGACTTCCTGGCACTCGGTGCGGCCCAGGTAGTCGAAGGTAAAGAGCTGCTTGACGGTAGCGGTAGCGCTGGAGCCGTCGTTCTTCACAACCAGGATCTGATCGCCCTGGTGGATGGTACCGGAGTACACGCGACCGATGCCGATACGGCCAACGAAGTTGGAGTGGTCGATAGTCACGCACTGCATGGCCAGCGGGGCGTTCTCGTCAACCTCGGGAGCGGGCATGTCGTCGATGATCATGTCGAGCAGCGGGTACATGTCCGTGTTGCCGTCGTTGGGGTCAAGGCGGGCAAAGCCATTCATGGCGCTGGCGTAGACCACGTGCTCCATGGCAAACTCAAGCTGGTCGTCGGTGGCGCCCAGATCGGCCATGAGGTCCAGGCAGTCGTTGTAGGCCTTCTCGGGGTTGGCGCCCGGACGATCGATCTTGTTGATGACGATCATGATCTTGAGGCCGGTGTCGATAGCGTGACGCAGCACGAAGCGGGTCTGGGGCATGGGGCCCTCAAAAGCGTCGACCAGCAGCAGGGCGCCATCAGCCATACGCAGCACGCGCTCGACCTCGCCGCCAAAGTCAGCGTGGCCCGGGGTGTCGATGACGTTGATCTTAACGTCTTTGTACTCGATAGAGATGTTCTTGGCGAGAATCGTAATGCCGCGCTCGCGCTCCTGGTCGTTAGAGTCCAGGACGCGGTCCTCGACCTGCTGGTTGGCACGGAAGGCGTCCGTGGCACGCAGGAGCTTGTCGACCATCGTCGTCTTGCCGTGGTCGACGTGAGCGATGATGGCGATGTTCCTCAGATTGTCTACGCGCATGTAGTTCCCCTATCTTCTATCCATATACAAACGGCACGCGTATGCGACCCGCCCAGCAACACAACGCTCAGCGGGAATATTGAGCCTTTTACCGAAAACTCGTTTATTTTAGCGATTTTAGATAAGAGGGGTTTCCTCACCTGCAGGTTCAGGGTCGCTCCACATAAAACCATCGCCGGCACCCATGCCCTCATACAGCACGTATGCCGAAAAACCGCTCTCGAGCGTGGTTTCAAAGAAGCTCACAAGCAGAGCATCGTGGTAGCCGCCGTCAATCTCGACGCAGCCGGTGTAGCCGATGGCATAGCGGGCGATACGGCCCAGGCCCTCGTCCTTAAGACCCATCTTGTGCTCGGAGATAAAGTTGGTGGCCGCCTCCAGGCACGCCTCCTCGCCGTCCTCGTCGAGTGCCGCCAGATAACGGTTGGAAGCAGCGTCCTCGATCGCCACAACTACGCCCGGATTCTCGCCGGCAGCAAGGTCGTCCAAGAACGCACCAATCAGGTCACACACCATGGCGTCGAGCTCGGCGGAGACGTTACCGGCGTCCTGCATATCCTGTGCCATCTTTAGACCTTCCCATCGAATCCGGCGTCGTTACAGTTCTTGTGCCTCGGCAGCGATCTTGGCGGCAGCGTCGCGGGCGCGCATCATATCCATCGCGCGCTTGTCGAGCACCTTGATCTGGTTGGTCAGCATCACCGCATCGACCACACCCCAGATTACCAAGCCTGTTGAAATCGAAAACCCAAGCGCACCAACTGTACCACGAAGGCGCGAGCAGATTGCCGCGACAAGGGCGGAGACGACAACCATCTTGATAAACGAGCCGCGGCGCTCGCGAAGTGTGCGGGCCTGCGTCACATAGGCAATGCGAGCCGCCTCAGAAGCCTCCGAGCGCATCTGAGCCTCACGGGCGATCGCAGCCGCCTCAGCCGACATACCGCTGGCCATCAGCGAACGCTCCGCAGCCTGGCCGCCCCGCATTTAGAAGTCATCGGGGGAGAGCGTATGGACGAACTCGTCGAACTTCTCGAACTCCTGCTCGTCGTCAACTTCCTCGGCATGGGCAGAAACGGTGCCCAGGCGATTCATGATGTCGTCCTCCACAAACATGGGGGCATTGCTGCGCACGGCAAGGGCAATGGCATCACTGGGACGGGCATCGATCTTGCGCTCGTCACCATCGACCAGTACGACGATCGTCGCGTAGAACACTGGCGGCTCGGCGCGAACGATCTCGATGCGCTCGAGCTTGGCGCCCAGGGCGCTAACAGTATCGAGCAGCAGGTCATGGGTAATCGGGCGCTCGGCGCGGCCGCTATCGATGCCGCGGCTAATGGCAGCAGCTTCAAACGAACCAGTCTGAATGGAAAGGGAACGCAACGGCGCGGGCGTGTCCGATTTGCTGCAGCGCTCGCGAAGCACGATAAGCGATGGCACGGGACCGGCGGCCATGACGATGGTCTCTATGTCGACACGAACCATGGAACACCTCCGGTACGTAGCGGTTAACACACGGCAGGGTCGCCGCATTGAATAGCTATACTACCCAATCTTTCGCACAGCACACAAAACCAAAATGAGATTTATCACAGACAAGAAAAAGCCCCGAGGCAACGCCCCAGGGCTCTTCACAGTTCTGATGGTGGACCTGACAAGATTCGAACTTGTGACCTCCCGGTTATCAGCCGGACGCTCTAACCAACTGAGCTACAGGTCCATCATGGTGGAGGTTAGGGGGATCGAACCCCTGACCTCAGGCTTGCAAAGCCCGCGCTCTCCCAGCTGAGCTAAACCCCCACGGAGACAGTAATAAACACCCCAGCGGCGACTCGGCTCTCGCTGGGGTGTTTATTGCGAAAGAAAGTGGTGGACCTGACAAGATTCGAACTTGTGACCTCCCGGTTATCAGCCGGACGCTCTAACCAACTGAGCTACAGGTCCATCGCGCAAGGGATATATTAGACGAGTCGTTACGCGCGCGTCAACAACTTTTTTGAAAAACTTTGGAGGGTGTCGGCCCCGGCTGCCCGGCGGCATGCGAAGTCGCCTGCTCAGACAGTCCTGCTCGCACGGAGAGCACATTAAGTGCTCTCCGGCTCGTGCGGAACTCGCGATCGACTTCGCATGCCGCCGGGCAGCCGGGGTCGACGTGAGGTTCAAAGGTTTTCAAAAAAGCGGTCGGCGCGCAGTGCGCCGACCGCCGATATAAGGGGTCTGATGATTTTTACCAGCTAGTTCCTCTTACTCGTCGAGGAGATCTTCTGGCATGTCGTTGCCGTCGCCTAGGTCGACTGGGGCCTCTTCGGTGTCGGCTGCGGCCTCGGCACCTTCGCCTTCGGGCTTCTCTTTGGCGGCCGTCATGCGGGCTACGGCGCATACGCGGTCGTTGTCGTCCACGGTCATCATCTTGACGCCCTGGGTGGCTCGGCCGGTTTGGCTGATCTCGTCGGTCTTGACGCGAATGACCGTCGCGCCCTCCGTCACGATGAACAGCTCGTGCTGCGGGCCCACCGTCTTCATGGCCGCGAGGTTACCCTTACGCTCGGTCATTTGAATGGTGTAGACGCCCTGACCGCCGCGATTCTGCTCCGGGTAGTCCGCGACCGGCGTGCGCTTGCCGTAGCCGCGCTCGGTGATGACGAACAGATCACCGTTGCCGTTAGTGACTTCCATGCCCAGAACGCTCACGCCGTCCTTCATACCGATACCGCGAACGCCGCTGGTATCGCGGCCGGTGGCGCGCACCTGCTCCTCGGAGAACATGATCGCCTTGCCTGCGGTGGTGGCCAGGATAATCTTGTCGCCCTCGCGCACGCGGCGCACATTCAGCAGCGCGTCGTCGTCACGCAGGTTGATAGCGATCAGGCCGTCGCGACGGCTGCGGTCATATGCGCTCATCACGGTCTTCTTGACCATGCCGCTCTTTGTGGCAAACATCAGGTACTCGTCGGCCGGGAACTCGCGGCAGCTGATGACGCTCGCGATCTTCTCGCCCTCCTCGAAGGGCAGCAGGTTGACGATCGCGGTACCGCGCGCCTGGCGCGTACCCACCGGCAGCTCGTGCACCTTCAGACGATAGACCTTGCCCTTGCTCGAGAAGAACAGCACGTACTCGTGCGTGGACGCGATGAACATCTCATCGATAACGTCATCCTCTTTGAGGTTGACGCCCGACACGCCCTTGCCACCGCGCTTCTGGGCACGGTAGGCAGCCACCGGGATACGCTTAACGTAGCCGGTGTGGGTGATGGTCACGACCATATCCTCGTCGGCGATGAGGTCCTCGACATCCAGGTCCTTCTCAACCTGGCTGATCTCGGTGCGGCGCTTGTCGCCAAACTTCTTGGAGATCTCGCGCATCTCTTCCTTGATGACGCCCAGGATCTTCTCCTCGTGCGCCAGCAGGTCCTCGTAGTAGGCGATGGCGCGGCGCAGGCCGTCCAACTCTTCTTGGATCTTGTCGCGCTCCAGGCCGGTCAGGCGGCGCAGCTTCATCTCGAGGATGGCCGTGGTCTGCTCGGGCGTAAAGCCAAAGCGCTCGATCAGGCGGCTGCTGGCCTCGGAGTCGGTCTGCGAGGAGCGGATGATGCTAATGACCTCGTCGATATGGTCAAGGGCCATCAGGTAACCCTCGAGGATATGAGCGCGGGCCTGGGCTTTCTTAAGGTCGAAGCGGGTGCGGCGGGTGACGACGTCGACCTGGTGGTCGATGTAGTGCTGCAGCATCTCGCGCAGGCTCAGGCATTTGGGAACGCCGTTGACGAGTGCCAGGTTGTTGGCGCCAAAGGTCGTCTGCAGCGAGGTGTACTTATACAGGTTGTTGAGCACGACCTGCGGAATGACGCCCTTCTTGAGCTCGATGACCAGACGGATGCCCTTCTGGTTGGACTCATCGCGCATATCCGAGATGCCCTCGATGCGTTTGTCGTTGACGAGCTGGGCGATCTTCTCCTGCAGGGTGCCCTTGTTGACCATGTAGGGAATCTCGGTAAAGACCAGGCGGTTGCGGCCGGTCTTGGTGGACTCCACATGTGCCTTAGCACGCACGGTAATGGAGCCGCGGCCGGTCTCGTAGCTCTGCTTAATGCCGGCGCTGCCCATGATGATGGCGCCGGTGGGGAAGTCCGGACCTGGCATGATCTGCATGAGCTCGTCAACGGTGGCGTCGGGGTTGTCGATCAGGTAGCAGGTGGCCTCGATCGCCTCGGTGAGGTTATGCGGGGCGATGTTGGTGGCCATGCCGACGGCGATGCCCTGGCTGCCGTTGACCAGCAGGTTGGGGAAGCGCGCAGGCAGCGCCACGGGCTCGGCAAGCGATTCGTCGTAGTTGGGCTGCCAGTCGACGGTATCCTTCTGCAGGTCGCGCAGCAGTTCCATGGCGGGCTTTGCCAGGCGGCTCTCGGTGTAACGCATGGCCGCCGCGCCGTCGCCGTCGATGTTGCCGAAGTTGCCGTGACCGTCGATGAGCGGCGTGCGCATGGAGAACCACTGCGCCAGGCGGACCATGGCCTCATAGACCGCGGAATCGCCGTGCGGGTGGTACTTACCGATAACTTCGCCGACCGTCCAGGCCGACTTCTTGTGCGGTCGGTTGGGGTAGATGCCGCTCTCGTTCATCGCGTACAGGATGCGGCGGTGCACCGGCTTTAAGCCGTCGCGCACGTCCGGCAGGGCGCGCGCCGTGATAACCGACATCGAATACTCGATGAACGACTGCTTCATCTCGCGACCGAACTCCGAAATCTGGAGCTGGCCGCCGTTGATATCCTCGCCGGCCGAGGCGCCGCGATCGACTTCGCCAAAGCTCTCCTCGAGCTCGGCGTCGTCGTCTTCTTCCTCATCATCATCGGCATCGGGGTTATAGGCGTCCGGATCGCCGTCCTCGCCCTGCTCAGCACGGGCAAGCAGGCGCTTCAGATCATCGGGCATACCGGCATCGCCGGCCTCGTCCATACCCTCGTTATTGTTGATATCGTCTGCCACGTTGCCTCCTCTTAAGCGTCAAGGAATCGTGCATCATGTGCATGCTTCTCGATGTACTCGCGGCGATAGCCGACCTCGGAACCCATCAGCTCGCGCACGGCGCGGTCCGCCACCACGGCGTCCTCGATCGACACACGCTGCAGGATGCGGGTCTTGGGGTCCATCGTCGTCGAGGCGAGCTGCTTGGGGTCCATCTCGCCCAGGCCCTTGTAGCGCTGGACGGTATAGCCCTTGCGCTTTTTGGTGATCTTGCCGTCTTTGGCCTTGCCGTCCTCGTCGTTATCGTCGGGGTTCAGGCCCAGACTCTGGATGGTGTCGCGCAGGATCTCGTCTTCGGGCTGGCGGCCGTTGGGATACACGTAGTGAATCTTGTTGCGCACCTTAATGCCAAAGATGGGCGGGCAGGCAACATAGACGTAGCCGGCATCGATCAGCGGACGCATGTACTTGTAGAAGAACGTCAGCAGCAGGATGCGGATATGCGCACCGTCGACGTCTGCATCGGTCATGATGATGATCTTGTGGTAGCGCGCCTTGGTGATATCGAAGTCGCCGCCGTCGCCGGCACTCGTCGTGACGCCGCAGCCGATCGCGGTAATCAGCGACTGGATGGTGTCACTCGAGAACGCGCGATGGTCACCAACGCGTTCGACGTTCAGAATCTTGCCGCGCAGGGGCAGAATCGCCTGGATGTCTCGGCGACGGCCGTCCTTGGCCGAACCGCCTGCCGAGTCGCCCTCTACGATGAAGAGCTCGGTCAGCTCGGCATCGCGCACCGAGCAGTCAGCGAGCTTACCGGGCAGGGACGCCGTCTCGAGCAGGCTCTTGCGGCGGGTCGCCTCGCGCGCCTTGCGGGCGGCGTTGCGCGCCTTGCAGGCCTGTTGCGCCTTCTTGACGATCTCGCGGGCGGGCTTGGGGTGCTCCTCGAGGTAATCGGCAAGGCCGTCGGTCACAATCTTGAGTGTGAGCGCGCGCATGTAGGAGCTGCCGAGCTTGGCCTTGGTCTGGCCCTCAAACTGCGGATCGGGCAGCTTGACCGAGATAACGGCCGAAAGGCCCTCGCGCACATCGTCGCCGGTCAGGTTGGCGTCTTTTTCCTTGAGCAGGTTCTGTTTGCGCGCGTAGTCGTTGATCACGCGGGTGAGCGCGGTGCGGAAGCCCTCAAGGTGCATGCCGCCCTCGGGAGTGTAGATGTCGTTGGCAAACGACATGACGTTCTCGCCGTAGCCGCTATTCCACTGCAGGGAAACCTCGACCTCGCCCATCTTGGTCACAGGCGCGTCCGGATCCGATTTGCCCTCGATGTAGATGGGCTCCTTAAAGGCCTCGGGGACGTCCTTGCCCTCGTTGAGGAACTTGACGAAGTCGATGATGCCGCCCTCGTAGCAAAACTCCTCCACATGGGGAGTCGCCTCGCGCTCGTCGGTCAGCACGATTTTGAGGTTCTTATTGAGGAACGCCGTCTCCTGCAGACGGTTGTGCAGCGTATCGAAATCGTAGATGCAAGTCTCGAAGATCTCGTCGTCGGGCCAGAAGGTGACGGTGGTGCCCGTCGAATCCGAGGTGCCCACGACCTCCATCTTCTTGACGGTCTTGCCGCGCGAGAACTCCATCTCGTAGGTGTTGCCGTCGCGACGAACCTGAACGACCACGCGCTTGGACAGTGCGTTGACGACGGAGATGCCAACGCCGTGCAGGCCGCCCGAGACCTTATAGGCCGAGTTATCGAACTTACCGCCGGCGTGCAAGATCGTCATGACGACCTCGAGCGTCGGGATCTTTTTAACAGGGTGCTCGTCGACGGGGATGCCGCGCCCGTTGTCGACGACCGTGATGGAGTTGTCGGCGTGGACCGTCACCTGGATCTCGGTGCAGAAACCGGCCATGGCCTCGTCGACGGAGTTGTCAACGATCTCCCACACCAGGTGATGCAGACCGCTGGCGCTCGTCGAGCCGATATACATGCCCGGGCGCTTACGAACGGCCTCGAGACCTTCGAGAATCTTAATCTCGCCGCCATCGTAATCGTTTTCGTTTGCCACACGTCCTCCTTCAGTCAAGAAAATGTGTACAGCCTTTCTAGTTTATCGTAAAAAAATACCCTCGGGAACGAGGGTATTTGGCTCTACAAGGCCACCAGATGCGATTTAAGGCTCTTTTTTGCTTTTCACGCCCTTGGCCCACTCGGCGCTGGCTCTCATGGCGTTCTCGAGGGCCTCGCGCAGTTTTTGGTCTTCGATGGGCGCCACTTGGCACTCAATCTCGGTGCGCTCGGCCTCACTGAGGTCGGCGTGCGGAGCCGGCGGGCGCTCAGTCGTCGCCGGGCGCAGGCGCTCCTTGGCAGCGGGCGGCGTGTGACCGGGCGCGGTGGTTTTGAACACCAGGCCGTCCACATGCGCACCGGCGCGCTCCATGCGCGCGCGGATGATCTCGCGCAACAGCGTCATTTCCTGTGTCCACGAGGGCGAATCGAGATATACCAGCAGCTCATTGGACTCGGGCAGGTAGCGCAGACCCGTCACATGCCGCCCCTCGCGCGTGCCCGAGCACACCGCGTTCCACGCGCGATAGACCGCACGAGATTCCTCTGCAGCCTCCATCTGCGCACGGCGCTCAGGTGTCGCGGCCGCCAGGATGCGCTGGCGCTCTGCGTTCAAAAACCCACTGAAGGCGACCGTCTCGCTCTCGCGCTCGTAATTAGCACGTCTCACCCATGCTCACCACCTTGGCTCGATCAAGCAGGTCATCGGTAAAGTATCCCAGGTTGGTCGTGGTTATGACCGTCTGGATGTCGTCGCCGATCAGCTGCAGAAAAGCGGTGCGGCGCTCGCCGTCGAGCTCGCTCATCACGTCGTCCAGAAGCAACAGCGGAGCAGTACCCAGAACATCGCGAGCCACGGCCACCTCCGCCACCTTCCAGGCCAGAACCAACGTTCGCTGCTGACCTTGGCTGGCAAATGAGCGGGCGGAGCGACCCGCCACGGTAAATTCAATCTCGTCGCGATGCGGTCCCACCAACGTCACGCCGCGGCGAATTTCCTCGTCGGCGTGCTCATCAAGGGCGGCCAGCATGCGCTCGTACGCCCAGCCCTTCAGCTCTTCGCGATCCTCGACCTGGGGCAAATCCCCCAGCGTGGACGCATAGGACACGTTGGCGGCTTCACCGGACGCCACTTGCCCGTAGGCAGTACGCACATGGCCCGCCAGCCGGTCGAGCAGGGCCAACCGGTGCACGAGCAGGGCCGAGCCCGCGCGGGCAATCGAATCGTTCCACGCGCCGAGCATCTCGCGGCAGCACCAGGTCTCCTTGAGCAAGGCGTTACGCTGGGTCAAGCAGCGCCCATAGGTGCTCGCAAGATCGGCATAGCGTGCGCTCAGTTGCATGCCAAAGTCATCGAGGGCGGCGCGGCGCACACTGGCGCCTCGCTTAACCATGTCCAGATGGTCGGGGCAAAACAGCACGCTCGGCAGAACTCCGCGCACACCGGCGGCAGAGCATCTCTTGCCGTTGCGGCTAAACGAGCGCTTACCGTCCTCCGCGCTCAATCCCATATCAAGCACGCGGCCGTCGCCCTCGAGCCTCAGCTCGATCTTGCACGAGCCCACGCCGTCATGGACGAGCTCGGCTGCGGTCGGATGCCTAAACGAGGCGCCGCTCGTCAGCAGCTGCAGCGCCTCTATGAGATTGGTCTTTCCCGCCGCGTTGGGTCCCGCAAGTATCGTCACGCCCTCGTCCAGGGCAAGGCGATAGCTATCGAAACTGCGGTAGTGCGCGACGGAAAGATCGCGGGCGAACATGGTCATGGCGCAGCGCTAGATGCGGACCGGCATGACCAGGTACAGGTAGTTGATCTTATCGTAGGACTTAAAGATGCCCGCCTGCGAGTAGCTCTTGAGCTCCAGCGTGATCTCCTTCTCCTTGGACAGGGCATTGAGGCAGCCGAAGATGTAATGGTAGTTGAAGGCGATGGTACCCGACTCGCCCTCGGCCTCGACATCGATCGTCTCCTGCGCAAGGTCCTGGTCATTGGAAATGGAGGACAGGCCCATCTGCCCGTTCTCGACATCGATCTCGAACTTGACGGCGGGGTTGGCGCTCGCGATAACGGCCACGCGCTTGAGGGCGGCGTTAAAGGCGGCGACGTCGATCTTGACGCTCGTCACGCACGAATCGGGGATGAGCTGCTTGTAGTTGGGGTACACGCCCTCGATGCGACGCGACACGTAGGTGGTGTTGCCGGCCTCAAAGACGACCTGGGTGTCGGTAGCCCCGATCATGATGGTCGCCTGGCTGGCCATGATGTTCAGTGCGTCGTTAAAGGCGTCAGCCGGAACGTTGAGCTCAAAGGAGCCCTCGAGGGTCGAGGTCTCGACCTGCGTATCGCACACGGCCAAGCGGAAGGAATCGGTCGCCACCAGGCGCACGGTGTTGTTCTCGACCTTCATGTGCACGCCGCCCAGGATGGGGCGAGCCTTGTCGGTCGAGGTGACGCGCCACACGCGGCCGACCATCTCGGACAAGATATCGGTCGGC
This sequence comes from uncultured Collinsella sp., assembly GCA_902470805.1. Classification (GTDB taxonomy): domain Bacteria; phylum Actinomycetota; class Coriobacteriia; order Coriobacteriales; family Coriobacteriaceae; genus Collinsella. Next base: position 110,547 of record CABRHX010000004.1, read on the forward strand.
AGTTCCACGGCGCTCTCGATGGCATAGGCCGGAAACTCGGGGAAGTCATTAGCATCAAGCGTGTTCAGGCGGAAAGAGCTCTTCTCGCAACCAATCAGCACCTGGCGCTCGGACAGCTCAAAGGTGACCGGGGCATCGGGGAGGGTCTTGGTGATATTGGAGAGCATCTTACAGGGGATAACCATCTCGCCCTCTTCTTCGACATGCGCCGCGATGCGATGACGGATCGAGATGGTGTAGTTAGAGGTCTGAAATTCCAAGATGCCGTCTTGGGCCTTAACGAGCACGCCCGACAGGATGGGGAGGGTGGATGCCGAAGCGACACCCTTCATAACGACGCCGATGGCTTGTGTAAGCGAGCTCTGGCTGACGGTGAACTTCATCTTTTAATACCTTTCTGTAGATATAAATATCTTAATAATAGTAATAGTACTGACGAAACTGTTGATTACTCCCAAAGACGCAGGTCAGACCCAGAAAGAGAATCGACAGCAACCTGTGTGCAACGGGGGTGGTTTTCCACGTTCAAAACCTGCGCAAAACTTTTCACCACCGCGGGTTGGGTTTTAGACACCTTATGCCCATGGTTTCGACAAGTTTTCAACAGGTGTCTCTATTTCCCTACGAACGCAGTGTAATTTTATCGCGCAGCGATTTGAGGTCTTCGGTGACGGTGCGGTCTTCCTGGATCATCTTCTGGACCTTTTTGTAGCTCGTGCTGACGGTCGAGTGGTTGCGGTTGCCAAATTCGGCGCCCACCGCCGTGGTCGTCATCTCGCACATCTCGATGGCCAGGTAGATAGCGATATGGCGTGCTTTGGCGATATTGGCGTTGCGACGCGGGCCGATGAGCTCCTCGTGCGTCACGCCGTACTGCTCTTCGATGACGGACTGAACCGTCTGGACGTTGATCTTTTTGGCCGATGTGTCGAAGTACTGGTTGGCGATGGCGTCGATATCGTCAAAGGTGAGTTCCCCGCCCTCGCGCTCGCGGTCGCCCGCCTCGCCGGCGCAGCGCTCGCAAAAGCTCTCGAGTTCGCGGATGTTGGTGCCCGAGACCTCGGCCATGTGTTTAAAGTGCTCGTCGGTCAGGTGCCCGCCGTCGCCCCCGTAGGCCGCCAGCAGTGAGTCGTCGCCTGCCTCGGGAGCGGCGACGATGGTGTTCTCGTAATAGCGCTGCAAGATCTTGTATTTCATCTCGTAGCTGGGCTCTGCGACCAGGCAGAGCATGCCGGCGTTGAAGCGGCTGGTCAGACGCTCGTCCATGCTCAGGTCCTTGGGGGCGCGGTCTGCCGCGATGACGACCTTCTTGTTGTTGCGGATGAACTCGTCCATGAGCTGGAAAAAGTAGTCCACGCTCGCGCGCTTGCCGATGATGTTTTGGATGTCATCGATGATGAGCACGTCCACGCCGTGGTACGCCTGCATGATGGGGGCGTTGCTCTTCTTTTGGCGGTCGAACTCGGTCATCAGGTCGTCCAGATATGCCTGGGAGTTGGCATACTTGACCTTGATCTCGGGCGACTTCTCGGCGAGCTCGTTTTTGATAGCGAGCAACAGGTGGGTCTTGCCCAGGCCCGATTTGCCGTAGATGAACAGTGATGTGCACGTGCCGCGCTCGTCCGCGAGGGCGGCAAACTTGAGTGCCGAGCGATAGGCATGGCTGTTCTCGGGGCCGTAGACAAAGTTCTCAAAGGTAAATTTTGAGTTCGCGGCGAGTGGGGCTCCATCCGTATTCTGCTCGGCCGGCACGGTTGGTGCTGGCATGGGTGAAGCGGGGGTCGCAGCTTGCGTGGATTTAGTCGGCGCTCCACCCTTCATCTGGTTCATCATGCGACGAAAATCATCGGCCGAGAGCGTGTTCTTGATTGCAATGCCCGAATCAGCGCCCGCCGCTGCGTCGTGAGCGATGGGCATGTGCGTGACGGGTGCGTTCGTTGACGTCGCCGCCGCGGTCGGCAATGGTGCCATGGTTTCACGGGAAACATCACCGTGCTGGTGCTCGATTGTCGGCGCGTCGCCTGTGGAGGCCGGCACCGCCGGGGAAGCAGCGGGAGCCGTGGCGGGCGCCGTCGCGGCAGCGGATTCCGTCGCGGCGCCTTGCGGTGCCACGATGTCGAGCGCAATCGGTGCAAAGGCGATTTCTTCCAGATAGGCCTCAATAGTCGGCTGATGCTTTTTGAGCTGCGCGATGGCAAAGCGCGAGGGCGCCTCGATCGTGAGCGTATCTTCGGTCAGGCTTATGGCGCGCGATTGCCCCAGCATGTTGATGAGGCGTGCATCTTGGCCGTCGCGCTGGCAAAAGGCGATGGCATCCCCCAGGATGATGCTTGCTTCCTCGTCCACTGTCTCTCCCGTTCTTTAGCTCTGAGCTCGCACGCGAGCGGCGCCGAGTTCGGTCAGATGGTATTTCTGGCCATGCTTGATGACCAAGCCGGCCTGCGCCAAGTCATTGAGCGTGCGTGACCAAGTGGGGGCCGAGTTTCCAAACGTCCTCGCCAGATCGGTTGCACCGCACGCTTGATTTTGCGCCAGATAGCCCAGCGCGGCGTTGCCGCGATCGCTTACGAACACGTCCGGTTGTGGCTGCGCATACTGATTTGCTGCATTAGGATACATCATTTGAGCTGCTGGTTGTTGAGAACTCTGCATCGGCGGCATTTGCTGTTGAAAACTTTGAGGCCACTGTTGGTAAGGCTGCGGAGGCATCTGCTGGGCCCAGGGGTTGTACTGCTGCTGCGGCATCTGCTGGTACGGCTGCTGATATCCCTGCTGGTACTGTTGCGGGAACTGCTGGCCATACCCCAGTGGCGGCATCTGCTGATATGGATATCCCTGTTGGTACGGCTGATATCCCATTTGCTGGCCACCCGGTGCCCCCGTCGCCTGCTGCATTGCTGCTGCATCCTGATCCGCCAGCGGCATGGCCCCTGGCGCGTTTGGCGGCATCGACATCGATGCCGCCTGGGGCTCTTGTGTAGGAAGCATTCCGGGCTGCTGCATCTGTCCCACGGGGGGCTGCATCTGCTGCGTTGCCATGGGCTGCTGCGCAAAAGCTCCCGGCAGGGGATATGTGGGCTGCTCCGTCTCGGGCCGCACGGCAGCACCGCGTCCGCCGGCACGCTCTATTTCCTGCACGCGTTTAGGGTCCAGGCTTACCGTAACCACGGTGCCGTTGCCCATGTTGTCCTCGATGGACACGGCCCCGCCGGCGTTTTCCAAATACTCTTGCACCATGGGAAACCCTGCTCCGGTTCCACGGATATAGCGCTTCATCTTGCTGTTTGCGCTGGTCACGCCAAAGTCGAAGGCGCGTTCCTTGTCATCGATGCCCGGTCCTTGATCAGCAAAGCGGATGGTGTCTCCGCCGTCCAGAATCGAGATGATGGGCTCGGCAAAGTGCGCGTGGATAAAGTTTTCGACAATCTCGCGGATGACCATGAGCGAGATATGGCCACCTTGTTCTTTCATGCACTGGTAGACGGTGTTGGTCGTCTCTTCCAAATACGTGCGGACATCTTGCGGATCAATGACGATCACACGCGGTGTCGACAGCATGTCATCATAGACGGCGATGCGCGCGGCGTACATGGCTTTTGGCGCCTGCGTGGTCGTCTGCTCGCCTTCCTCACGCTCTTCGCGCACGCCGGTGATGTGCTCGTTGTCGGGTGCCGGGTCTCCGGAATCGACCATGGTGTAAAAGTCGTCAGACATGCCGCTCGCAATCTTTCAAAAGGTTTCGAACAAATAGTAGCTCACCGTGCAATGTTTCTCATCTTTCGACAACTTTTCAAAACCTGTTGAAAACTTTGGAAAACGGACGAAAAGTTCTCAACATTGCCAACATGACCTGTTGAAAACTCGATGAAATATCGTGAAAAATTGCCATGTACCGCTAAATCGAGCTCGGCTTATGGGGGAACCGTGTGAACTGCGCAACCTTTTACCTTTGATTTCTTGACATTTGAACATTGATTTCCCTACAATCTTCAAGCTCACGTGTCTATATCTGCGTCCGCGTCCCCGCGGACACTCGAAATGCAGCAGGAGGAACTTAAGATGAAGCGTACGTATCAGCCTAATAAGCGTAAGCGTGCCAAGACCCATGGCTTCCGTGCCCGTATGGCCACTAAGGGTGGTCGTGCCGTGCTCGCCCGTCGTCGCGCCAAGGGCCGCAAGCGTCTCACTGTCTAGCAGCGATACACACATCTCGCATGAAGACTATTAAGTCTCGGCAAGATTTCGAGCATGTGTTCAGTCAGGGGCGTCGTTTCAATCATCCTCTGATTCGAATGACCATATGTGAATCGGTTGGCGAAGGCGACTCCGGAAGGGTCGCCTTCGTTGGTGCTAAACGGCTCGGTTGTGCGGTCGTGCGCAACCGTTCTAAGCGTGTGATGCGCGAGGCCGCCCGCAGCTGCGGATTTCCCGTTGCGGGTTATGACATCATCTTGTTCGCAACTCCCAAGACGAGGGTTTCCTCGCCGCAGGAGATGGACAAGGCGTTGCGTTCGCTTATGAAACGCGCCGGCGTTGCCGGGGAGGAGCGATGAGCAATCACGTCTTGCGGCGTGTTGCCATCGCTCCTATTCGCATATATCAACAGGTTATTTCGCCCTTATTGCCTGACGCCTGCATTTATTATCCAACGTGTTCGCAATACGCCGTTCAGGCGATTGAGAAATACGGTGTTTTGAGAGGCTGCTGGCTTGCCGTGAGGCGCATCGCTCGCTGCAATCCCCTGCACGTCGGCGGTTATGACCCTGTGCCCTAGCGGGCACTCGCTATCGGAGGAAAACTTACATGTGGGATTGGATCGTTAACATCCTTTTTGAGCTGCTCAAGCTCATCCAGACCTTTGCGGTCGACTGGGGCCTGTCCATCATCATCCTGGTGGTCATTATCCGTCTGCTGCTGACGCCGCTTATGCTTAAGTCGACCAAGTCGACGGCCCGCATGCAGGTGCTGCAGCCCAAGATGCTCGAGATCCAGGAGCGCTATGCAGACGATCCTCAGCGCCAGGCCGAGGAGATGCAGAAGTTCTACAGCGAGAACAAGTTCAACCCCATGGCTGGTTGTCTGCCGCTGCTGATCCAGATGCCTATCCTGTTCGCCCTGTTCACGTTGCTGCGCAACCTGCCGCAGTACTTTGACGAGGGCACCTTCTCGTTCTTTAACATCCTGCCCGACCTGACCACCACGCCGAGCGCTTCCTTTGCCGATGGCTTTATGGTTGCACTGCCTGCGCTGGTCTGCCTGATCCTGTTTGCCGTCCTGACCCTGATTCCGCAGCTGTACATGTCGCGTAACCAGACCGGTCAGCAGGCCCAGAGCATGCGCATGATGGCCGTCGTCATGACCGTCATGATGCTTTGGATGGGTTGGAGCCTTCCCGTCGGCGTTTTGCTGTACTACGACGTGTCCTCTGCTTGGCAGGTCATCCAGCAGATCTTTGTGACGCAGAAGGTCATCGACAAGGCTAAGGCCGATGAGGAGGAGCGTCTTAAGAACGCCCCGCTGCAGGTCGAGGTTACGCGCCGCGAGAAGAAGCCGCGTCCGCACAAGAAGAAGTAGTCGGGATATCAATCTTATTTAGGTACCTAATTTTTGGAGTACGTTATGTCTGAAGAGATCATCGAGGATATGCTTGAGGAGGTTGCCCCGCAGGTTGCGGGCGATTATCCCGAGATTGCACAGCGCTACAAGGCTGGTGAAGAGTTGACCGATGAGGAGCTTGACACCATTGCCGATGTTGCGATTTCTATTCTGCGTTCCATCCTTTCGCACTTCGATGCAGCCAACTCTCCTATCGATGAGTATGAGGGCGATGAGGGCGAGCTGATTCTGGATGTAACGGCTCCTGACCTTGCTGTTCTCATTGGCCGTCACGGTCGTACGCTTGATGCCCTTCAGGTTATGTTCTCGCTTCTGGTAAGCCGTAAGCTTGGCTTTAGGTATCCGGTTGTGGTGGACGTTGAGGGATACAAGAGTCGCCGTCAGGACAAGGTTGCCTCTATGGCTCAGTCTGCTGCCGAGCGTGCTGTTCGCACTCACAAGAGTGTTTCGCTTCCGCCCATGAATGCCTATGAGCGCCGACTGGTTCATATCGCACTTCGTGGCAACGATGCGGTTGATACCCATTCCGAGGGTTCTGATCCTGATCGTCACGTAGTGATTGTTGCTCGATAATCTACTCGAGCTTATGCTAAGGGGACGTGGTTTCCACGTCCCCTTTTTTTGTCAAAAGTTCTCGATACACTGATTTTTGTCAGAAAGGAGCTTTCGTTGTTAGTACTTACTGATCAGCAGGCTGACGAGATGTTGAGTCGTCTAACTTCCTATTGCAAAGAGTATTCCTTGAGCGTAACTGATGTTAAGCTGAGGAAATGTATTCAGCATTTGGATTTGGTTCTAGAAACAAATAAGACAACCAATCTCACCCGTATTCTTAACGTAGAAGATGCTGCAGTACTTCATATCCTCGACTCACTTGTTTTGCTCCCCTATATCAACAAGGCTCCTGAGGGAGCTTTGCTCGATATGGGAACAGGTGCGGGCTTCCCTGGTATTCCATTAACCATAACCACGCATCGTAAAGCTACTTATATTGACTCTGTTTGCAAGAAGGTTGATGCGGTTAATTCCTTTGTCCATGCTCTTGGATTGAAACATGCTCATGCGGTTCATGATCGTCTTGAAGAATATGCTCGAAGCCATAAGAAGCAGTTCTCCGTTGTAACCGCCCGCGCACTGGCCCCTCTACCGATTCTTGTTGAGTATGCGGCTCCGTACCTGAAGGATGGAGGGCTATTTGTTATCACCAAGGGCAATCCTTCGGATGAGGAGCTTGCTTCCGGTATGTCAGCAGCTAAGATTTGCGGCTTCACTTTGCTTCTGAATGACGCAATTGATTTGCCTGAAGGCTTGGGTCACAGGGAGTTCATTGTTCTTAAGAAGAGTCATTCAGCATCTGTTTCATTGCCTCGTGCAAATGGCATGGCAAAGAAGAATCCGCTTGCCTAGATGTTTCACGTGAAACATAATAGATACTAACAACTTGCAGTGTTTCACGTGAAACATGGCGGTTGATATTGAATCGGAATGTTTCACGTGAAACATCCTCCGTTTGACAGCTTCAATACACACCAGGAGGGACCGTGGGATTTCGCGACGTTAAGCGTTCTAAGAGCGCAAAAGACACGCGTATCATTGCAATTATCAATCAAAAAGGCGGCGTTGGTAAGTCAACGACGACTGTAAACCTTGCGGCGGCACTGGGCGAGCAGGGTCGTAAGACACTGATTGTCGATTTTGATCCGCAGGGAAACAGCACCAGTGGATTCGGAATTGAAAAAGAAGACCTTGATCACTGCATCTATGATGCATTGTTGAATGATGTGCCGGCAGAATCGCTTGTTCTTGATACAAATTGCAAAAAGGTATTCGTAATTCCGGCTACAATTCAGCTTGCAGGCGCGGAAATTGAGCTCGTAAGCGCAATCGCTCGTGAAACCCGCCTCAAAGATTTGCTTGAGCCGATTCAGGACGAGTTCGATTTTATTTTCATTGACTGTCCCCCTTCGCTCGGCCTGCTTACTATCAACGCCTTGACCGCCGCAGACAGCGTTTTGATTCCGATCCAGTGCGAGTATTATGCACTCGAGGGCGTTACGAAGCTGCTTGAGTCAATGAAGATGGTTAAATCACGTCTGAACAAGGGCTTAGACACCTATGGTGTGCTTATGACCATGTATGACTCGCGTACTTCTCTATCGAATCAGGTTGTTGAGGAGGTTCAATCGTACTTTGGTGACAAGGCGTTTAAGACGCTGATCCCCCGTACGGTTAAAATCTCCGAAGCACCGTCTTTTGGAGAACCGGTAATTACCTATGCACCTCAAAATAAGGGTACAAAAGCGTATATGAACCTTGCAAAAGAGGTGATCAAGCGTGCCTAGTGTAAAGAAACGTGGTGGATTGGGACGTGGACTCAATGCTTTGGTCTCAGAGGCCGAGTATGAGACCGGTGGTTCGGCTGCATCCGCGTCAAAGGCTGCATCTGAAACGAAACTACCTATTGAGGATATTGTTCCCAACCCTAACCAGCCGCGAATTCACTTTAACGAAACCGAACTTCGCGAGTTGAGCGAGTCAATCCAAGAACATGGCGTTTTGCAGCCGCTTTTGGTTCGCAAGCATGGAAACGGCTATGAGATCATCGCTGGTGAGCGTCGTTACCAGGCGTCAAAGCTTGCTGGCCTTGAAGAATTGCCAGTCATCATTAAAGAGGTAAATGATGAAGAGATGCTTGCTCTTGCTCTTATCGAAAACCTTCAGCGTTCTGATCTGAATCCCGTCGAAGAGGCCAAGGGCTATCGTCAGCTTATCGATGCCAGCGGTATGACCCAAGAGGCATTGTCGAAGGCAGTAAGCAAGTCACGCTCTACAATTACAAACTCACTGCGTCTTCTCGATCTCCCCGAAGTAGTTCAGCAGATGATTTTTGAGGGCAAACTTACTGCTGGTCATGCACGTGCGATTCTTGCAGTTCCCTATGAAGACGCGCGTATTCGACTTGCAGAGAAAGTTGTTGCAGAGGGCCTTTCCGTAAGAGCGACAGAAAATCTTGCTCCGTTGTTTTCTGCCGGAGAGACACCTAAGACGCCGAGACCTGCAACGCCTCAGTCTTTTAAAAAGGCTGCCCGTGTACTTCGTCAGGTATTTAATACCAGCGTGCGTGTGAAGAGCTCGCGTGGAAAGAATAAGATTGAGATTGAGTTTAAAGACGAGGAAGAGCTCTCTCGTATTCTTGGCGAAATGATTCAGTTTGATCAAGGAGGCCAAGATGAGGAATAAGATTTTAACAGCGATTGCATTGGCTACGACTGTCGTGGCTGGTGCCTTTGCTGGCTATAAGATCGCGACAGACGATGAACTGCGAGGTCGTTTGCTTCGTGGCGCGCAAGATATCGTCGATACTTCCAAAAAGAAAATGGATGTTATGACCGAAGATGTTGCCATGCGTACTGCTCAGGTAACGAAGAATCCCAAGATTAACCAAAGTTGGGTTAGCAACCAATGGGAAAATGTAGGTTATTAGGTACCTAACAATTACTCAGCATATTTTGAGGGGTCCTTGTCTGATTCACGAGACAAGGACCCCTTATTTTGGCCGTAAAAAATGGGACAGGTAGCAGCTGATTCAAAATTAATGTCAATAATCAAAACCACCCCTAAAAGGGGTGGTTTGCTCTTAGGGTATAACCCTTGGATTT
>CABRHX010000005.1 GCA_902470805.1 uncultured Collinsella sp.
AAATCCAAGGGTTATACCCTAAGAGCAAACCACCCCTTTTAGGGGTGGTTTTGATTTCGACTTTGTAAACTAGAACCTCCAATCTCTTTACGTTCCCTTTACGATTGCCTCCAGTGCAGCAGGTATCCTTTTAGAGAAGTATGACAGCCGTATAAACGCGGGCTGTAGCGGCGATGCCGCGGTACTTGTGTTATTAGGAGGCTTTAGTATGGCAGCACGTGCGGACAACGTTTCGCGTGTCGACCATGATGGAGTTACGTTGGTGGAAGGCGCGACATCCGATGTTCGCTTTGCCTTCACCGAGCGCGCCGGTGGTGTTTCCGAAGATGCGTACTCCTCACTCAATTTGGGCTCGCATGTTGGCGATGACCCCTTTGCTGTTCAAGAAAATCGTCGTCGCGTGCTCGAGGCTATGGGTGCCGCCGAGTGCGAGCACAACTTGCTCGTTCCCAATCAGGTCCATGGTGACCATATCGTTGCGGTGACCTCGAACGGCGCCGATGACCTTGAGGACGTCCGCGAGCAGATTGCCGAGGGCTGCGATGCCATCGTCTGTACGGCGCATAACGTACCCGTGCTGCTCTGCTTTGCCGACTGCGTTCCCGTGGTGCTGGTGGCCCCCGGCGGATTTGCCGTGGTACACTCCGGTTGGAAGGGCACGATTGCACGTATTTCCGCCAAGGCGTGCCAGGCGCTTTGCGATGCTGCCGGTTGCGATGTGAGCGACGTTTCCGCCTATATCGGCCCCCATATCTTGGGTGACGAATATGAGGTATCCCAGGAACTCATGGATCGCTTTGCCGCCGAGTTCTCTTGCATCGATGCGAATACCTCTCGCATGCTCGATCTTTCCGCTGCCATTCGCGAGGCGCTGGTAGATGTCGGTGTCGACGCGGATAATATCGTGGATACCCAGCTTTCGACCGTGCGTCAGAACGACCGCTTTTATTCCTACCGTAACGAGGACGGCACCTGTGGGCGCCATGCTGCGATCGGCGTGATGCTATGAGAAAGATCGTATCGGTCCTGAGCGCCGCTGTGCTTACGCTTACGCTGTGCGCCTGTTCTTCGGGATCTTCTAGCTCTTCCATTACCGTGGCCGGCTCCACGACCTGCCTTCCTATCGCCGAGATTGCGGCCGAGGGCTTTAAGGAGGAGACCGGCATCGACGTGCTCGTTTCCGGTTTGGGTTCTTCCGCTGGGATTGAGGCCGTCAGCGCCGGCACGGCCGATATCGCCAGCTCCTCCCGTGGACTCAATGCCGACGAACAGGATCTGGGCCTGACTCCCATTGTCATTGCCCACGACGGTATTGCGGTCATCGTGAACGACGACAACCCCGTCGATAACCTCTCGACCGAGCAGCTCCGCGATATCTACGCCGGCAAGATTACCAATTGGAAAGAGGTCGGTGGCGAGGACCTGAGGATTCAGGTCATCAACCGAGACGAGGCGTCCGGTACGCGCGAGGCCTTCCGTACCATCGTGATGGATGGCACGCCGTTCGATCGCCGCTCGGCCGTTCTTTCGGGTACGGGCCAGGTGCGCGACGTTGTATCTCGTTCGCGTGGGGCCATCGGCTACATTTCGCTGGGCTTCGTCGATAGCCTCAACGCCAAGACCTCGGTCAAGGCCGTCTCGGTCAATCATGTTGAGGCGTCCGAGAAGACGGTCGCGAGTGGCGGCTATCCCATCTCGCGCGACCTTTACTTCTTTGTGAAGGGTGTGCCTTCGCAGCAGGCGCAGGATTACATCGACTATGTGACGTCCGAAAAGATGGACAAGCAGATTCGCGAGGCGGGCTTTATTCCCGTCACCAACGACGAGAAGGGGAGTGAGTAGCATGGAAGCACAGGAAAACTCCCAGACTGAGCAGAATGTTCAGACGCCCAAGAAGCGCGAGCTGGCGCTCGTATCGCGCAGTACCTATATCAAGGAGAAGGCGCTGCAGTGGATCTTCTTTGCCTGCGCGTTCTTGGCGGTCGTTACCGTCATCCTGATTTTTGTCTTTACCACGTACTCGGCGCTGCCCGTCTTTACTGACATCGGTCTGGCTGACTTCTTTAGCTTTACGTGGGCGCCTTCCGAGGGCCACTACGGCATCTTGTCGCTGCTTGCTGGCTCGGGTCTGGTGACCGTCGGTGCGCTCGCCATGGGCGTGCCGCTGGGCGTGGGTACGGCCGTTTACCTGGTCGAGATTGCCAGCAAGCGCGTGCGCAAGCTCATCAGCCCCGCCGTTGACCTGCTGGCGGGCATACCCTCCATCATCTACGGCTTCTTTGGCATGATCATCATCCGCCCGTTTATCGCACAACTGACCGGCGGCCTTGGTTTTGGTGCGCTGACGGCGTGGTTTGTGCTCGCCATCATGATCGTCCCTACCATCACCACGCTCACCATCGATGCTCTCAATTCCATTCCCATGGGCATTCGCGAGGCATCGTATGCCATGGGCGCCACAAAGTGGCAGACCATCTATAAGGTCGTGCTACCTGCCGCGAAGCTGGGTATCGTTGATGCCATCGTGCTGGGTATGGGCCGTGCCATCGGCGAGACCATGGCCGTGCTCATGGTCGTAGGTAACGCCCCGGTTATTCCCGACAGCATTGCGAGCCCCATCTCGACGCTCACGAGCCAGATTGCGCTCGACATGAGCTATTCCTCGGGTCTGCACCGCTCGGCGCTGTTCGGCATGGGTGTGGTCCTGTTTATCATCTCCGCCACGCTGGTGGGTATCGTTCGTCTGATTTCCAAGAAGAAGAGGGGGTAGGCTATGTCCGATTCCGTTGACACGACGGTCGATACGACCTCGTCGCGCGAGCGCATCAAGCGTGCCCTTTCCCACGGCAAGAAGGGCCGCATCAACAAGGACCTGTCCAACAAGATCATGCTTGGCGTGTTTCGTGCCGCTGCCTACATCACCACGCTGGTGCTGGTCGCTATCATCGCCTACGTGGTCATCAACGGCCTGCCACACATCTCGCTCGACTTTATCTTCGGTTGGCCCCAGGGCGTCAACGCCGAGGGCGGAATTTGGCCCACGATCGTCTCGACCGTCTACGTGACGGCGCTCGCCATGCTTATCTGCACGCCGATCGCTGTGCTGGCAGCCGTCTATCTGGCCGAGTACGCCAAGCAGGGCAAGGTCGTCGAGCTCATTCGCTACGCTGCTGACGCTTTGGCCTCGGTGCCCTCCATCGTTATGGGCCTGTTTGGCTACGCCTTGTTTGTCGAGGCTATGGGCCTGGGCCTTTCGATGGTCTCGGCCGCTCTGGCGCTCGCGCTCTTGATGCTTCCCATCGTCATGCGCACCACCGAAGAAGCCATTCGCGCCGTTCCGCGCTATATCCGTTGGGGCGCGTACGGCCTGGGCGCTACCAAGTGGCAGGTCGTCTCCAAGATCGTGCTTCCTTCGGCCTTTGGCCGCATTGCCACGGGCATCGTCCTTGCCATCGGCCGTGCCATCGGCGAGACCGCCGTGGTGCTCTACACCATGGGCCAGGCCATCAATCTACCTATTTCGCCGCTCGATTCCGGCCGCCCCATGACGGTTCACCTGTACCTGCTTGCCAACGACGGCATCAACATGAACGCAGCCTATGGCACCGCGCTCTTGCTGATGGTGATCATTCTGGCCTTCAACCTGTTTGCGCGCTTCCTGTCGCGCAAGCGTCGCTAGTTAAGGAGTCCCATGTCCGTTTATCAGTCCGCTCCCACGCTGGAGCAAGCGGCCATTACGGCCAAGGATTTCAACTTTTGGTACGGTGACTTTCATGCGCTGACGGGGCTTGACCTCAACATCGCCAAAAACGCCATCACCTCCTTCATTGGCCCTTCGGGCTGCGGCAAGTCGACGTTTTTGCGCTGCATCAACCGCATGAATGATCTGATCGAGGGTACGCGCGTCGCGGGCACCATGACGCTAGACGGCAATGATATCTATGCCGAGGGTGTCGACCCGGTCGACCTCCGTCGTCGTGTGGGCATGATCTTTCAGCAGCCCAACCCGTTTCCCAAATCCATCTACGAGAATGTCGCCTTTGGCCCTCGTCTGCAGGGCGTGACTAGCAAAAGCGACCTCGATGACATCGTGGAAGAATCGCTCAAGCGCGCCAACCTCTGGAAAGAGGTATCCAATCAGCTCAACAAGGATGGTTTGGCGCTCTCGGGCGGTCAGCAGCAGCGTCTGTGCATCGCGCGCGTGCTTGCGGTGCAACCCGATGTCCTCCTGATGGACGAGCCCTGCTCCGCCATCGACCCCACTTCCGTCTCTAAGGTCGAGGATCTGATGGCCGAGCTGGCGCCCGAGATGACGATTATCATCGTCACGCATTCAATGCAGCAGGCAGCTCGTATCAGTGACTACACCGCGTTCTTCTTGCAGGAAGTTGCCGGCGAGCCCGCTACGCTCATCGAGTATGGTCAAACCGACGCGATCTTCACCAGCCCGGTGGACTCGCGGACGGAAGACTATATCACCGGCCGCTTTGGCTGATCGGTGCGACTAGTCCCAAGCCGATCGGATCTGGTCCGGTGCGTATTCACTGTGCGGGCGGCATGACCGCACCCAACTGATTGGAGTGAACCATGCGCAAACTGTTTTCCCGTCAGCTCATCGAGGCCCGTCACGAGATGCTGAGCATCTACGAGGCCGTCGATCTGGCCCTCCACGATGCCGTGAAGGCCTATGTGACCGACGACCGCAAGCTCGCCACCAAGACCAAGAAGCGTACGCTTTCGATTGACGCACGCTGCGCCAACCTGGAGGCCGTCTGCTACAACCTGATTGCCACGCAGTCACCGGTCGCCTCCGACTTCCGCTTGCTGCAGACGATCATCTACGTCGACTTTAACCTGCAGCGCATGACCGATAAGGTTCGCCAGATTTGCCGCGCCACGCGTCATATGATCAAGGCCGACATCTCGCTGCCCAAGGAGCTTGTCGGCACGGTCGAGGCCGAGGCTGAGGCCGTCTACCAGGTGCTGGGCTCTTCGCTTTCTGCGCTCGTCACCAACGACATGTCCATCATCTGCAACTTGGCCGTCGAGGACGAGCCAGTGCACGCCGCCTACGAGAAGTTCTTCCGCACCTTTAACCGCATGGACACGGGCGATTTTATGGACGACGACAGCAACTATGACGACCTGCGCCGCGCCATCATGGTATCGCGCTATCTCGATCGCATCGCCTCGATTTCCATCGATGCCGCCTGCCGTCTGACCTTCCTGTTGACCGGACAGCGTATGACTGCCGGTGATATCGCCTGCACTGATGAGGATGAGCTCGAGAGCATGCGCGTGCCTTCGGGCGAGGGTGTTATCATGAGGCCCGCCGTCGATGCACGCTACGTTGCCAAGGTGCCCGTTAACGAGGTCAGCGAGGGTCTTCGCTACCTGCTCGATCATCTTGAGGATGAGGACGATGGCGAGGACGACGAGGAGTAAGTAACCCCGTTCGTCGAAAGATTGTAAATACCTAAGTGAGCGCGGCCTTGCACATGCGGGGCCGCGCTCTTGCGTTAGCATGGGACTACTTGTTTGGCTGTCAGCGGAGGCGATTGGCAATGGATAACTATTTGGACTTGATGCGCGCTCGCCGCGAGCAGATTCTGGAACGTTTTTATGCGGCGCTCGATCGCGCGGGCCGTCCCCACGACGCCGCGCGCCTCATTGCCGTGTCCAAGACCGTTGGTGTCGATGAGACCGTTGCCGCCATCCAGGCGGGGTATCGCCATTTTGCCGAGAATCGCCCGCAGGAGCTGGTTCGCAAGCTCACAGGTTTGGCGGAGCATCCGGAGCTGCCCGAGGTGCGCTTCGATATGATCGGCAACCTGCAGACCAATAAGATCAATGCGGTGCTGGGCTCAGCCGAGCTGATTCACTCGGTGGGTTCGCTGCATCTGGCGCAGGCGATCTCGAGCCGTGCTGCCCGCAAGATTGAGGCAGGCGAACTCGCCGGCCCCCAGCGTGTGCTCATTGAGGTCAATGTGAGTGGTGAGGAGTCGAAGGGAGGCTTTTCGCCCGATGAGATTCGCGCCGCCGCGGGTGAGCTTGCGGAACTTGAGGGAATTTGCGTACAGGGGCTTATGACTATGGCGCCCCGGGGGAATAAGGATGTGGCACGCCGCACCTTTGCGGGGCTTCGTGAGCTGAGGGATGAGCTGGAGGCGGCGCATCCCGATTTGAACCTGCCTGAGCTTTCCTGCGGCATGAGCGAAGACTTTGAGCCTGCCCTTGAGGAGGGCTCTACGCTCGTTCGCCTGGGCAGGGTAGTATTTAGCCCGGAGTTTGCAGTAAAATAAGGCTCTGAAGTGCGCACTGATTATCGGGGCGCCTGCACTAAACCGCGAGAGGACACAACCATGGGCTTCCTTGACGAGATTAAAAATAAGATGCACCTGGGCGGCCAGCAGGGTTACGACCAGGGTTATGGCCAGGACGACGACTACGGCTACGATGATGGCTATGACGATGGCTATCAGGGCAACGGCTACAGCGGTGCTTCGGGCGAGGGCTTCTACACCCAAGACGAGCCGAGCAACGGCCTGCTTGGTCAGACGCGCCGTGGTGAAGCTGAGTCGGTTGCCGTGTATACACGCTCCGGGCAGCTGGTCGGCGATGACTCCCGCCATGCCACGACGTATAACCCGCCTTCGCGCTCGCAGGACAGTGTTGCGAGCGGTTATCGTCCTGGTGCCTATGACACGCCGTCGAGCTACGCCGAGAACACCCGCGCCCGTGCCGCCGCTGCGCCTGCGCCTGCACCGAGCGATGCCTCGGCCTATGCGAGCAATATCATCAACGCCACACCGCAGCTGCCGGCCTATGTCCTGCGCCCCGAGAGCTATGACGACGTGGAGACCGTGGTGCGCCGCGTTCGCACCAAGCAGCCTGTCGCACTGATTTTTGTGGGCGTACGCACCGAAGTTGCCAAGCGCGTCTTGGACTTCTCTTACGGCTTTGCCTGCGGTCTGGGTGCCACGGTCAAGGAGGTGGGCGACCGCGTGTTCATGGTGCTGCCCGCCGGTTGCGAGGTCAAAGATTCCGATCTCAAGAAGCTTCGTGCCGACGGCTACCTTAAGTAAAGACAAGACGAGGAGATTCCCATCAACATCTACACTATCGTCCAGCTGGTCAATACGCTGTTCAACTTCTATTCCACGCTCATTGTCGTCTACTGCTTTATGACGTGGATTCCCATGAAGCAGGGTGGTTTGCTTCAGGATATTGCCGCGGTGCTTGATAGCGTGTGCGGTCCGTGGCTCAACCTGTTCCGTCGTTTCATCCCGCCGATGGGCGGTATCGATTTTTCGCCGGTCGTTGCGATTATTGCGTTGCAGTTGGTGCAGAGGCTGGTTCTGCAGCTTCTTATAGGTATACTCGTGTAGAACTGTCTTAGTAACTTACGTCGGGCGTGTAGCGCCGAGGCGATGAAAAAGGAGACTTGTTATGGCTATTACCCCTGCAGACATCCAGGCTCAGACTTTCTCTGAGGCCAAGCGTGGCTACGATCCTGCTGAGGTCGACGTCTTCTTGGAGACGCTGTCCTCTGAGGTTGACGCTATGCTCGCTAAGATCGTCGACCTTAAGGGTCGTCTGACTGCTACCGAGCAGCAGCTTGCCGATGCGCAGGCTCAGCTTGCCCAGGCTCAGGATGCCCCCGCCCAGGCCGTTCCTGCCGCCCCCGTGGCTGCTCCCGCCCCTGACTTCTCCGCTCAGGAGCGCCAGATTTCCGCTGCCCTGATCGCTGCCCAGCAGACCGCTGAGACCATCGTCAACGATGCCAATGAGAACGCTGAGCGTATTCGCAACGAGGCTGACGCCAAGGCCCGCGAGGTTATCCGCCAGGCTCTGACCGAAAAGCAGGCTGAGCTCGAGGAGATCGATCGTCTCAAGGCTTCTCGTGAGGAGTTCAAGGCCGAGTATCTCAAGCTCATCCAGCACTTCATGGACGATGCCCAGAACTCCTTCCCGGCCGACCTCATGGCCTCCACGCCGGTCGGTTCTGCCGCTTCTCCTGCGGTGACTGTTCCCGCCGAGCCGCTGCCCGTCGCTGACCCGGTTGTCCCCGTGGCCGATCCTTTCGCTCCGATCGACAACTTCGCTGCCGACGATCTGGACTAACGCCGGATTACAATCAGTCGATAAAAAAGGACCCGCAAGTTGCGGGTCCTTTTTTATCGCATGTCCCAAAAATCTACTTGAGGAGGAAGTCGGGGAGGGGAATGGTGCGGGCCTCGCGATGCTCGGGGTCGGCAATATGGTCGGCAGGATAGCCGCAGACGAGCATGTGATAGGGATAGACGCCCTCGGGCAGGTTGAACTGCTCCTGTGCCACCTCGGGCTTAAAATGGCATACCCAACACGTTCCCAGGCCCTGCTCGGTGGCCTCCATCATCATCTGATCGCACACTATGGACGTATCGATTTCACTGGAATTCATCTGGTCATACGGGCGCACCCAAGCGTCTTCGGTAACGCTACAAATAAGGAAGATGAGCGGAGCGCCAAAGATAGATCCATCACGAGCAAACCGAGGCTGACAAGCAGCAGCCTTCTCCAGAAGCTCAGGCGTATCCAGCACCATCACACGAGAAGGATGATTATTACAAGCAGAAGGAGCAATCCGCCCAGCCTCAACAATGGCATCCACCACAGCCTGCTCCACAGCCCGATCTTCAAACTCACGACAAGAATACCGACCCCGAGCCAGATCCAAATAACTCACAACCAAGCCCTCCAAATTCAGTGTATCAACCCAAAGCAAAACAAAGGGTACCCAAAGCCCGATCCAGCCAAACGTTTAAGGCGGTCCCAAAGTTCCCAATCGGGCTCAAAGGCCCTGTCAACAAAAGCCTCATTGCTTTCAAAGTATCAGCCAAAGTTCCCAATGGTGGTACGTAAGGCGAAGGGCCGGCCACGGTTTGCTTTCGAACGACTCTGCAAAGCAGCCGGAGTGAGAAAGCAAACCGTGGCCGGCCCTTCGCCGCCGGGACACGTACCCCCAATTAACTGTTCTTCATGACAATCGAATCCACAACATCGGCCACATTCTCGCAGCAGTCGGCGCAGTACTCCAGGAAGGCGTAGACGTCACGCCAAGCGATGACCTCGAGCGGATCCTTGCCGTTAACGTGCAGGTTGCGCATGGCGTTGATGTAGAGCTCGTCGGCCTCGGACTCGATGGTGTTGATCTGGATGACCAGCTCGCGCAGCGTTTTGGACTTGCGGTAGTTGGGAAGCTCGACCATCAGGTCTTTCATGGCGCGGCAGGCGTCAGTCACCTTGTGGGCGATGACGATGGCGTCGGGATGGATGCTCTGAATGTTGGTGAAGTAGACGCGCTGCACGACGCCCTCAATACGGTCGAGCACGGTGTCGAGCGCGCAGCTCATCAGATCCAGATCCTCGCGCTCGAGCGGGGTGATAAAGGCGGTGAGCAGGGCGTCTTCGAGCTCGTGGTGCTTCTTGTCTGCCGCATGCTCAATCGCATGCATCTCCTCGAGCATGTCGTGGATCTGCGCGGGATCAAAGTTCTCAAAAATCTTGATGAGCAACTCTGCGGCCTGGACAGCAAGGTCGGCACAGGCGACGTAGTTGTCAAAGTAGAACGAATCGGGTTTCTTTGCCATGGGTGGGTCCTTTCGAGGCGAAGACGGGTGGGCGAAGTGTTGCGGTCCAGATGGACGTTCGGTTTGACTAGAGGAACATCATGAACAGCTTGGCCATGACAAAGCTGATGAGTCCGCAGGCGGGGAAGGTGAAGAACCAGGTGAACATCATGTCCTTGACGACGCCGAAGTTGATGGCCGAGAGGCGCTTGACGGCACCGACGCCCATGATGGCGCAGGTCTTGATGTGTGTGGAGGACACGGGGATGCCGGTAAGGGTGGCAAGCAGCAGGTTCGCGGCGCCCGCGAGGTCGGCGGAGAAGCCCTGATACTTCTCGAGCTTAACCATGCTCTGGCCGACGGACTTGATGATGCGCTCACCGCCCACGCTGGTGCCGATACCCATGGTGGCCGAGCACAGCAGCATAATCCAGATGGGGATGCCTGCATCGCCGACGCTCGTCTGGCCGCTGGCAAAGGCCACGCCTAAAAAGAGCACGCCGATGAACTTCTGTCCATCCTGCGCGCCGTGCATAAAGCTCATGGCCGCAGCGCTCGCGATCTGAGCGTATTTAAAGAAGACATTGGCACGTCGCCTGTTGGCGGCGGCGAAAAGAATCGAGACGAGCTTGCACAGGACCCAGCCCATGACAAAGCCCAGGCCGATGGAGAGCGCCAGGCCGTAGATGACCTTCATCCACTCGTGGACGTTGACGCTGCTCGCACCGCCGAGGGCGATGGCGGCACCGGTCAGGCCGGCGATAAGGCTGTGGCTTTGCGAGGTGGGGATGCCAAAACGCGACGCTGTGGCGCCGTAGACGACGATGGAGAACAGCGCCGCGCATAGGCAGGCGAGCGCCATGGTGCTGTTTCCGCCAAAGTCGACGATATGTGAGATGGTGTTGGCGACGCTCGCGTTAAAGTGCGTCATGATGAGCACGCCGAGGAAGTTGAATGCGGCGCTCATGAGAATGGCGGCGCGGGCGGGCATGCAACGCGTAGTGACGCAGGTCGCGATGGCGTTGGGCGCGTCGGTCCATCCATTGACGAAGATGGCGCCCAACGCGAGGATCACGGTGACGGCAAGGACTGGGTTCGACACAATTTGGCCGAGGAAGGTTGAGAACGTTACGTCCATATATGGGCTTTCTCGAAGTTTGCAGACACGTTACAAAAACATGATAAATCGTATCACCTCCTGCGGGTCTCTTTACCGAGTTCTGATGGGAGAAGTGGACTTTTTGGCACTAAAATTGAATATTAGCCCTGTTGACCGCGGGTGTTCTTTTTGCTAACACGCCATGCGGACACGTGCGATTACTACGACACTCCAAAACCACAGTCTGTTCGCTTTACAACATACAAACATGCGTTCGATAATAGGAGGCATGGAATATCGACAGACAGACGGCAAAACTCGGCGCGTGCACAAGCAGTATGTGGACGTCGTGGCCCGCATCCTCGCGGGCGGACAGGTCGTGCCGGTCACCGTCTGCTGGGTCGACGGCCGTTGTTTTACGATCGACGAAATTATCTCGACCACCGGGTTTGGCCTGATGGTCTACGGCATCCGTACGGCAACATATAAGGTGCGTTTTGGCGGGCACGCGACCGAGTTGTATCTGGAGGACCAGACGCGCGAGCGGGCAGACGGCTCGCAGGCACACGTGATGCGTTGGTGGGTCTGGGCCTTTGATCGTACGCTTGAGGGCGAGCGCCGTAGGTAAGGACGTGCGGCATTCGGGTACAATGGCAGGAATCTTGTCACCTACGGCGCTGTCGTGCGCTTTTTGAAAGGACGAAGTATGAACGATATCCAGGGCTATCAGAACGGCCCCATCGAGACCGGTGCAAGCCGTGCCAAGGAGATGTCGCCGCGCGCGTACAACCTTGTCATGTCTGCCCTGATCTTTTTGGGCTTTTGCGCCATGGGCGTCGGTGCTTACTTTACGAGCACCATGTCGTTTGCGCGCATGATGATGAGCGGCGCCGCTTTGCCGCTGGTCTTTGGCTCATTTATTTTGACCATCGTCGGCATGGTCATGATGTCGGCCGCCGCCAGCAAGCAGTCCGTGGGCCTGTCCCTTGTGGGCTACGTAATCTTTGCGAGCACCTTTGGCCTGACCGCGTCGTTTGGCCTTGCCAACTACGACCTGCCCACCATCAACACTGCCTTTATCGCCACGGCCGCCATCACCTTTGTCTTTGGCGCCTTGGGTGTGACGTTCCCCAAGTTTTTCCAGCGCGTATATGGCATCGGTTTTGGCATTCTGCTCGCTACTATTCTGGTTGAGATCGTGCTGATGTTCATGGGCGTCTCACAGACCATCACCGACCTGATCGTGATCGTGGTGTTCGCCGGCTTCATTGGCTACGACACCTATGTTGCCACGACGGTGCCGCCTACGCTGCCCAACGCCGTGCTTATGGCCTCTAACCTGTTCGTGGATATTATCAACGTGTTCCTGCGCATTCTGAACATCCTCGGCCGTCGCGACTAGTGGCGAATTGCGGCGGTGCTTGCCGTGCATGCAAATCGATGCGAAAGGCGGTCCTTCGGGGCCGTCTTTTTTGTACGCGGCGGGGTATCATGGATGGAAAAAGCCGATAGCGGCAGAGACCGAGAAAGGTGACCACTTATGGCAGACGTCGACAACAGGAACCGTAACCGCAGGTCCAACCGAGCGGGTCAGCCCAATCCCAAGCGCGAGGCCCGTGCCAAGGCCGCCGAGCGTCACGTGGCAACTGTGTCCGAAGCGTGCGCCAAGGATATCGAGCGTTCGCTTGCCGGTGTTCGCGAGTTTGACGGTGTGCCTGCCGGCTTTGTCTCGGCGATGAAGGCCAAGGTTCAGAGTGCTGTGGCCACCGAAGAACAGGTTGCCGAGGACGTCGAGGGCGCGGAGGCTGCCGAGGTCGAGGCAGCGCTCGAGCCCGTCGAGGAGCCTGCCGAGGAAATCGCTGAAGCTGAGTCCGCGCCTGCTGAGGAGCCCGCTCCGGCTCTGCCCGAGGTCACTGTGCTCGATGCCTCCGCCACGCAGGCCATCCTGGACAACGGTCGTGGCTATGCGCAGTTCTGCGACATGGCCGTGCTCGCCTTTGCCTCGTTCACCAACCCGGGCGGTGGCTATATTCAGGGTTATCTGGGCCAGGAGGCCACGCTGTGCGCCGATTCGTTTCTGTACAACGTTCTCGATAAGCAGCGTAAGTGGTACGGCGAGAACCGTCGCCGCAACATCAACTGCGAGCTCTATCGTAACCGCGCCCTAGTGGTGCCTGCGGTGCGCTTCGACCGCAACCACGCGCATGCATACGCCGACGTGATCGTGGCCGCCGCGCCCAACGTTAAGCGCGCCCGCCAGGAGTATCGCGTGAGCGACGATGCCCTGCTGGACGCCCTGCGCGACCGCATCCGCTTTGTTCTCGCTATCTGCGACGAGTTGGGTCGCGAGAAGCTCGTGCTGGGCGCATGGGGCTGCGACAACAACGGCTTTGACGCCGAGGCCGTGGCCGAGCTCTTCCGCAAGGAGCTCGCGTCGGGCGACTTTAAGGTCAAGCAAGTCTTCTTTGCCGTGCCTTCTACGCGCTGGGATGAGGATTTTGCCAAGTTCGAGCACGTGCTGGCAAACTTCCCCGAGCGCAACGAGGAGTCCTATGCCCAGGTTGCCGCTCGCGCTGCGGCAGCTCGCGCCGCCGAGCAGGCCCAGGCTGCTACCGAGGATGATGAGGACGAGGACGATTGGCGCAAGTACCTGTAATCGGTACGTGCTGACAGATAGGTCGAGCCGGCGGGAGAGGCTGCTCCCGTCGGCTTTTTACCGAGCGAGGGGCTTACGATGAAAAACGTTCTATGCTTTGGCGATAGCAACACCTATGGTTACGATCCGGCGGGCATGCGCGACGGCACCGCGGTGCGCTATGCGCGGGATGTGCGCTGGTGTGGCGTGGCCCAACGTGACTTAGGCGAGGGCTGGCATGTAATTGAAGAAGGCCTCAACGGCCGCACGACGGTACGCGACGACATGTGCCATTTGGACACCAATCTTAACGGCATCCGCGCGCTGCCGATGCTACTCGAGGCCCATAAGCCGCTGGATGCGATCGTTATTATGCTGGGAACTAACGATTGCAAGACGGTCTTTGGTGTGACGGCCTCCGATATTGCCCGTGGCACTATGGCGCTGATTCGCGCGGTGCGTGCATTTCCCTGGACCAATGCCGCACCCTGCCCGCGTATTCTGCTGATGGCACCTATCAAGATCAAGCCGCAAATCGCCGATGTATATATGACCGATTTTGACGAGCGTTCTGTCGAGGCCTCGGAGCATTTTGGTGAGTACTACGCACATGTGGCTGAGCAGTTTGGCTGCGACTTTTTGAATGCCGCCGACTTTGCCGAGCCGGGCGATATCGACTATCTGCATATGATGCCCGAAAGCCACGAGAGCCTGGGTCACGCCGTGGCAGCCAAGCTCCAAGAGATGCTCGGTGAGTAGTGCGATCCCAAGCCGCCGCAAAGGTGTCTGTCCCCTTTGCGGCGGTTTGGGCTGCGAATCTTAATACTGCCACATGTGATTGACGGGGCCGGAACCTTTGCCCATGTTCAGGCCGGCGGCCAGAGCGCCTGTCAGGTATGCCTTGCCCGCGTTGACGGCGTCGGCAAGATCCATGCCCTGGGCCAGCGCGCAGGCGATGGCGGACGAGAGCGTGCAGCCGGTGCCGTGCGTGTTGTCGGTCTCGATGCGCTTGTGGCGGAACCACGTGGTGAGTGGATCTCCCAGATGGTTGCCCTCGTCATCGAGTGGCGCGGGTTCGGCCAGTACATCGTTGGCCTCGTTGACAAGATGCCCACCCTTAACGAGGGATGCGCAGCCAAAGCGGCGGGTGAGGAGCATGGCGGCATTTTGCTGCGTGCGCTCGGAGTCGACCTCGTAGTCGAGCAGGGCC
Organism: uncultured Collinsella sp.; assembly: GCA_902470805.1. Taxonomy (GTDB): domain Bacteria; phylum Actinomycetota; class Coriobacteriia; order Coriobacteriales; family Coriobacteriaceae; genus Collinsella. The sequence goes on from CABRHX010000005.1 coordinate 14,556, forward strand.
ATGGCCTCGGGAATATTGGGCGTGATAACCGTCGCTAGCGGGAACAGGCGGCGGGTGAGCGCCTCGGCGGCATCTTCGGCAATCAGCCGTGCGCCCGAGGTGGCTACCATGACGGGGTCGACGACCACGTTTGTCGCGTTCCAGGAGCTCAGGCGGTCGGCGATAACATCGATAATCTCGGCAGAGGAAACCATGCCAATCTTGACGGCTTTGGGGCGGATATCGTCAAAAACGGCATCGATCTGCGCCGCGACAATATCCGGGGAGATGTTCTGCACGGCGGTGACGCCCAGGGTGTTCTGTGCGGTGATGGCGGTGATGGCCGTCTCGGCATACAGGCGGTGCGCCGTGATGGTCTTGATGTCGGCCTGAATGCCGGCGCCACCGCTGGAATCGGATCCTGCGATGGATAGAACGGCAGGTACCTTACTGCGATCCATGTTCGCTCCCTTGTTCGGTCGGAATCAAATGGGTCTATAAGCCAGCATTATAAAGATGCCCGGGCCGACTCTATGTCGAACCCGGGCGGGCGATGCAATCTTTACGCAAATGCAAGCAAATGTTCACACGTCAACAATTGACAGGCACCAGCTTGCCGCCAGAAGCGGCCGCGGCGACAGGGCTAGTCCTCCATGCCGAGGTCGATCGTGGTGCCCTCGAAGATCTTGTTGACGGTGCGGACGGCACACATCTTGCCACACATGGTGCAAGTGCCCTCGGTGGCGGCGGGGGACTCCTCGTAGCGCTTCTTGCCCGTAACCGGGTCGAGCGCGCACTTCCACATAGCGTCCCAGTCGAGCTTGCGGCGTGCCTGGCCCATCTTGTCGTCCATGTCGCGGGCGTGGGGCACCTTTTTGGCGATGTCGGCGGCGTGTGCGGCGATCTTGGTGGCCATGAGGCCGTCGAGCACATCCTGGGCGTTGGGCAGGCATAGGTGCTCTGCCGGTGTCACGTAGCACAGGAAGTCGGCACCGGAGCTGGCGGAGATGGCGCCGCCGATGGCAGCGGTGATGTGGTCGTAACCAACGCCGATATCGGTCACCAGCGGCCCGAGCACATAGAACGGAGCATTGTGGCACAGGCGCTTCTGCAGTTTCATGTTGGCGGCGATCTCGTCGAGCGCCATGTGACCCGGGCCCTCGACCATGACCTGGACGCCGGCGGCCCAAGCGCGCTTGCACAGCTTGCCCAGCTCGATCATCTCAGCGGTCTCGGTGGCGTCGTTGGAGTCGTAGAGGCAGCCCGGGCGGCAGGAGTCGCCGAGCGAAATCGTCACGTCGTACTCGTGGCAAATCTCGAGCAACTCGTCGTAGAACTCATAGAATGGGTTCTCGTTACCGGTGACCTCCATCCAGCCAAACAGCAGTGAGCCGCCACGGCTCACGATGTTCATCAGGCGGCCGGTCTCCTTAAAGGTCTTGGTGACCGACTTGTTTATGCCGCAGTGGATGGTCATAAAGTCCACGCCGTCCTCGGCATGCGCGCGCACGACCTCGAGCAGGTCGTCCTTGGTGAGCTTGACCAGCGGCTTTTCCATGTAGCCGATGGCGTCGTACATGGGGACGGTGCCCACCATAAGCGGCGTCTCGTCGATGAGCTGCTGGCGGAACTGGCGCGTCTTGCCCGAGTTGGAGAGGTCCATGATGGCGTCGGCGCCAAAGTCCTCGGCAATCTTGACCTTCTTCCATTCCTCGGCGGCATCGGCCTTGTCGCCCGAGATGCCCAAGTTCACGTTGACCTTGGTGGACAGGCCCTCGCCGACACCAAAGGCGCGCATGCCCTTTTTGATATGCACGATGTTGGCGGGAATGGCGATGCGGCCGTCTGCCACGCGCTCGCGGATGTACTCGGGGTCGCGATGCTCGCGCTCGGCGACCTCTTTCATCTGAGGTGTGATCTGCCCAGCGCGGGCGAAGTCGATTTGCGTGACGAGCTTGGGCTCGGTCTGTGTGCTCATTGGCACGGCTCCCTTCGTTGGCATTACCCATATCAGGTTTGCGGGTCAGGGCGGGCGCGCCCAGTCTCAGCCTGCCGTCTTGTCCTGCAAGCTCCCCGTTTATGTGGTGGGCTCAAGTATAGCTCGAATGGGTACGATTGACGCGATGAGCATGCCCGTGGGGAGGCGAACATGGAAGACAAGCATCTGTATCGAGAGATGCAATGGGACGTATCGGCCGAGGAGGGCCGTGCGCACCATGGCCTTGTCGCGATTGGTTTTGCGATCCTTGTCGTGATGGTGATTGCCTGTTGTATCTGGACGTTTGGTGGTCGCGGCGGCGCTGCATGGGAGTTCGAGGCTGATGATAGCCTACCGATTATGACGGTGAGGAGTACTGGCGGTAATGCCAATACGCTCGCCATTCCGGGCGATTATTGGTACCCGCGCGATGAGTTTGTGCAGTTGCAGCTGAGTGGTGGGTCCATTCCGGGCGAAGAAATCGAACGCGTGACGTTTGACGCGGCGCTCAAAACGCTGACGGTGAAGCTCAAAGATCAAGGAGATGTGCCCACGACCATGGATATCGCCCTGACGGAATGGCGTCTGGAGCCTCCGACGGGTGTTGCGGTTTCCGAGGTTGAGCACGTCAAGATTATCTATCAGGACGGTTCGACAAACGGGATTGCAAAGGCCGACGGTCTAGCAGAATAGGTGTCGAGCCTAGCCAGCCAATTCATAAAAGTTGCGGTGGAATAGTTCCTGATTGTGCGATAAAAGGCTCAAATAGGAACTATTCCACCGCAAGTTATATAGAGAAGGCTGAGCGGGTCAGTTTTGGGTGGCGGGTCTAGAGCATCTGTTCGTTGATGAACACGAGGGTGCCTGGGTATGAGATCTCGGGGGCGTGGCGATAGCCGATGTTGAACTCGGTAAGACCGGCGGCGTCCTCGAGCTTGTTTTTTGCCATCCAGCGCACCATGGAGCCGCGCGCCTTTTTGCTGGCGGTCGAGCGCTGGATGGGCTTGCCGTTGCGGACACCTTCGCCAAAGAGACAAGTGACGGTTGTGGCGTTGCCTGCGAGATGGGGTAGAACGGCCTTGGCGTACTCCGCGCTGGCAAGGTTGACGACCGTGGTGTTGGAGCCGGTCGGCGCAATGGCGCATGCAAGTTTGTCGCCCCAAAACGCATAGAGGTCACGGGCGTTGTTGACGGCTAGCTTGGCTCCCATTTCGAGCCGATAGGGCTCAACGCCATGGAAAGGCCGCACACATCCGTACAATCCGGAGAGGATCCAGAGATGGTTTTGCAGCCAGTCGAGCTGTGCAGCATCCATGACCTCGGGCGCCATGCTTTGGTATTGGATGCCGTGGTAGGACATGACGGCGGGGGAGATTCGGCGCGCGATATCGGGATCGGCGAGGTCGGCATCGCTCAGGGCGGGCATAAATTCGTGAAGCGTATCCAGGCACGTTGTAAGCAGCCTGTCGCTCACGTTCCAAAGGGCCTGAAGACCTGCTGCGCCATCCTCGCGTTCGATGCCCAGCAGTGCCTGATGGAGCCGGGCCGTCTGATGTGCAAAAGGCGGTATGCCCAAAACGTCAAAGGCATCTTGAGCTGTCCGCATCTGTTTGGCGGGCGAAATGACGACCTGTAGCACGGAATCCTCCTCCCGCTAAAAAAGTTGCGGTGAAATACAGACCGCTTTCCCCGTTGGAAGGCCTGATGAATCCGTATTTCACCGCAAGTTACAAGGGTTTGGTTAGGCGCGCTCGAGGAAGGCCTTGTAGCCGCGGTAGGCCTCGTAGATATCGGCCTTGTTAGCGACCTCCCACAGGGCGTGCATGGACAGGACGGCAACGCCAGAGTCGATGACGTTCATGCCGTACTTAGCCATGATGTATGCGATGGTGCCGCCGCCGCCCGCGTTGACGCGACCAAGCTCGCAGGTCTGGAAGTCCACGCCGGCCTCGTCCATGATGCCGCGGATGAGGGCCACATACTCGGCGTCGGCGTCGTTAGAGCCGCCCTTGCCGCGGCTGCCCGTGTACTTGTTAAAGCACAGGCCGCGACCCATAAAGGCTGCGTTCTTGGTTTCGAACTTGCCGGCGTAGCCCGGGTCGAAGCCGGCGGACACGTCGGAGGAGAGCATGCGGCTGCGGGCGAGCGCGCGGCGCAGGGCCAGCGGGCTATCCTCGCCGGCGAGCGTCATGATCTCGGCGACGGTGTTCTCGAAGAAGCGGCTCGTCATGCCGGTGGCACCTACGGAACCGATCTCCTCCTTGTCGACGATGAGTGTGATGCTCGTGCGTTCCACGTTGGCGACGTTGATCTGGGCGAGCATGGACGGATAGGCGCAGACACGGTCGTCGTGGCCATAGCCCAGAATCATGGAGCGGTCGAGGCCCATGTCACGGGCGGGGCCGGCGGGCACGACCTCGATCTCGGCGGAGAGGAAGTCCTCCTCCTCGACGTCGTACTGCTCCTTGAGGATATCCAGGAACATCTGCTTGACGGGCTCCTTGGGAGCGTCCTTGTCGTCCTCGTCAAACTTGACGGGGCGGCCGCCCACGATCACGTCGAGGATCTCGGCGTCGACGGCGTCCTTGGCGGGCTTGGCCATCTGCTCGCTCGAGAGGTGGATCAGCAGGTCGGAGATGGTAAAGACCGGATCGTCTGCCTTGTCGCCGATGTTGATGTCGACGGTGGTGCCGTCCTTTTTGCAGATGACGCCCACGAGTGCGAGCGGGGAAGCGACCCAGTGGTAGCTCTTGACGCCGCCATAGTAGTGCGTGTCGAGATAAGCCATGTCGCCGGCCTCGAAGGCGGGGTTTTGTTTGAGGTCCAGGCGCGGCGAGTCCACGTGGGCGCCCAGGATGTTAAAGCCCTGCTCGAGCGGGGCAGTGCCCAGGTTGACGAGCATAAGGTCCTTGCCGTGGTTGGCGGCGTACACCTTGTCGCCTGCCTTGAGCTCGCGGCCCTCGGCGATCACGGTCTCCAGGTCGACGTAGCCCGCCTCCTCGGCCATCTTGATGCCGGTTTTGACGCACAGGCGCTCGGTCTTGTTCTCGCTCAAAAACTGCTTATAGCCGCGGCAAAGCTTCTCGAGCTCCTCGATTTGCTGTGGCGTGTACTTTTTCCATGCGCAGGGACGCTCCATGACGCAGGCTCCTTTCGGATCGATCGTGCTGGTTGATGTACCGTGAGCCATCGTATCACGCGCGGGCTCACGGTGGCGGGGGAGCTTGATGTGTGGTGGCCGCAGGGCGGGGAGCGTGTAAACTGGTGTGAGCAAACCGTGCCCAGCCCAAAGCGAGGTATTCAATATGTCTGACAAGCGCCGCACCTTTGCCGTTATCGACGGCAACTCGCTCATGCACCGCGCCTTCCACGCCGTGCCGCCGACCATGAACGCGCCGGACGGTCGCCCCACCAACGCGATCTTTGGCTTTCTGAATATGTTCCTCAAGATGATTGATGCCTTTAACCCCGACGGTGTGGTCGTGGCGTTTGACAAGGGCAAGCCGCGCGTGCGCATGGAGATGCTGCCGCAGTATAAGGCGCAGCGCCCGCCCATGGACCCCGATCTGCACGCGCAGTTTCCGATGATTAAGGAGCTGCTCACCGCGCTCAACGTGCCGATTCTGCAGTCCGAGGGCTGGGAAGGCGACGATATCCTGGGAACCATGGCGCGCCTGGGCGAGGAGGCCGGCTGCGACATGCTGCTGGTGACCGGCGACCGCGACATGTATCAACTCGTGACCGAGCACGTCAACGTGGTATCGACTCGCAAAGGCCTTTCCGACGTGGCGATTATGACGCCCGAGAGCGTGGATGACCTGTATCACGGCATTACGCCGGCGCTCGTGCCCGATTTTTACGGTCTGAAGGGCGACACGTCCGATAACATCCCCGGCGTGCCGGGCATCGGCCCCAAAAAGGCGAGCGCGCTCATTGCGCAGTACGGTAGCCTGGACGAGGTTATCGCACACGCCGACGAGGTCAAGGGCAAGATGGGCGAGAACCTGCGTGCACACATCGACGATGCCCTGCTGAGCCGCAAGGTCGCAACCATTCGCACCGATGCACCTGTCGAGCTCGACTTTGACGAAACGTCCTTCCCGGCGTTTTCTGCCGACGAAGTGTCCGCGGCGCTGGGCGTACTCGGCATTACGGCCATGCAGAACCGTTTCTTGTCACTGATTGGTGGCAAGGGTGGGGCTGCGGCCTCTGCCAGCACGTTTGAGATTCCCGCCGTTATGCGCGCTGCCGCCGGCGATGCTGGGGCACTTGCTGCCGTTGCGTCCGAGGTTTCGCGTGCGATCGAGGCAGGCGAGTGGATTGCCGCCGTGGTGGACGATGACAAGGAGGAGGGCGCGCTTTTTGGCTTGACACGCACGCTGTGGCTGACGACGTCCAAGGGGCTGCTTGCGCTTGAGGAGGGCGACGGAGGTACCACTGCTGTGGTCGATGGTTTCAACTTCGCCCACGGCGTGATTGCCGGCGTGCTTGCGCGCCTGTTTATGGAGGGCCGCATGGCGAGCCCGGATATGAAAGCGCTGCTGCATGAGCTTTCGCCCATCGATTCTTCGGAGCCCGAGCTCATGGATCCGCTGGCAGTCGACTCCACGCGCATCTTCGACACCGTGGTCGCCGCCTACCTGTTGGATTCCGACCGCTCCGAGTTTGACGAGGCGTATCTGGCCGATACTTATCTGCAGATGGCGCTGCCTGCGGCGCGCGGTGCAGAGGGTGCCGGCGAGGACGCTCCTGCGCCTGCCGCCCGTACTGCGGCTCTGGCGCTGGCGCTGGTCGCACCGTTGCGCGACCGCATGGCCCGCGAGAACGCCGTCAACGTGTTCGATGGCATCGAGATGCCACTCGTGCCGGTGCTTGCCAAGATGGAGCGCGCGGGCATGCTCGTGGACCCCGACCGTCTGCATAGTCTGTCCGAGGGGCTTGCTACCCAGATTGCCGAGGTCGAGCGAAACATTCGAGACCTGGCGGGTGACGAGACCTTTAACATCGGCAGCCCCATGCAGCTCTCGCATGTGCTGTTTGACGTTATGGGGCTTCCGACCAAGGGCCTCAAGAAGACCAAGCGCGGCTACTATTCGACCAACGCCAAGGTGCTGAGCGACCTTGCCCGTGACCACGAGATCGTGCGTCTGATCTTGGATTGGCGTGAGAAGTCCAAGATCAAGTCCACTTACCTGGATACGCTGGGCCCGCTGCGTCGTGGCGATGGCCGCGTGCACACCACCTACAACCAGACCATCACGGCGACGGGCCGCCTGTCCTCGAGCGACCCGAACCTACAGAACATCCCGACGCGCTCTGAGCTTGGTCGTACCGTCAAGACGGCGTTTTCGGCGGGCGAGGGCAGCGTCTTTTTGGCGGTGGACTACTCGCAGATCGAGTTGCGCCTACTCGCGCATCTTTCGGGTGATGAACATCTGGTACGTGCCTTTAACGAGGGTGAGGACTTCCATGCCGAGACGGCCGCACGCGTGTTTGGCGTTCCCGTGTCCGAGGTAACGCTCGACCTGCGCAGCCGCGCCAAGGCCGTGAACTTTGGCATCGTGTACGGTCAGCAGGCGTACGGCCTGTCGCAGTCGCTGCACATCTCGATGGCCGAGGCGCGCGACATGATCGACCGCTACTACGAGGCCTACCCGGGCGTGCGCACGTTCCTCGACAACGTGGTGGCGCGCGCCAAGCAGACGGGCTACGCCGAGACCATGTATGGCCGCAGACGCCATATTCCCGAGCTCAAGGCCAAAAATCCGCAACTTCGCGGCTTTGGCGAGCGCACGGCCATGAACCATCCCATGCAGGGCACCGCGGCCGACATCATCAAGATCGCGATGGCCCGCGTAAGCCGCCGTCTGGAAGAAGAAGGCTTTGCCGCCCACATGATCCTGCAAGTGCACGACGAACTGGACTTTGAGTGCCCCATCGACGAAGTCGAGCGCCTAACCACCATGGTCCGCGACGTCATGGAACACGTAGTAGACCTCCACGTCCCCCTAATCGCCGAAGCTTCGACTGGAGTGACCTGGGCAGACGCCAAGTAAGGGCACGACCACAATTCCAAAGTAACCAAAACCAGAAGGACGCCCCTCATCAACAAGGAGCGTCCTTCGTTCAATTAAATTCAGCCTAAGTATCTAGACACTCAAGACGCCATCTTGGCGGCAGGTAAGTAAACCTAGGGCCTGGCCGGGCGGCACGGGTTAACTTTTCGTAGATTCCGCACGCAAAGAAAGCCACTTAATGTGGCTTTCGTCTTGCGCAGGACCTGACCGAGCGAAAAGTTAACCCGTGCCGCCCGGCCAGGCCCAACGAGCCACGTTAACGAGCCGCCAAGATGGCGTCGATGAGCGTCAGTACGCCCCCGTCGTTGTTGCTCGGAATGCGCCACTTGGCATGTGCGTTCATGTGCTCCTCGGCATTGTCCACGATAAAGCTGTGACCGACGCGCTCCAGCATGGGGATGTCGTTGTAGGTGTCGCCCACGGCGGCAGCATCGGCAATATCGATGCCCAGGTGCTCGCACAGGTGCGCGACGCCGGCGCCCTTGTCGACACCCAGGTTCATAAAGTCGATCCACTCGCGCCCGGCGTTGGTGACGTAGAGCTTGTCCGAGAACTCGGGGCTATAGGCCTCGCGGAAAGCGGGCTCGGCGTCGTAGCCGGGGAAGAAGATCGAAATCTTGTTGGACTCGAGATCAATGCCCTCAAAGCTGTCGACGTAGTTGATTGTGTTGTAGTAGACGCTGATCTCGTCGTGGTATTGATGGTCGCGGGCAAGTACGTAGAACTCGTCGAAGCAGCACAGGACGGGGACAGCGCGAGGATCCTCCGAGGCACGGCTCAAGACCTGCTGATACAGCTCCACGTCAATATTGCTCTTATAGATATAGCTACCGCGATAGATCACGCACGCTCCGTTATCGGGACAAAAAGCGAGGCGGTTCTTAATGCCCTCGAACATTTCCTCGAGCTTGGGGGCGGGACGTCCGCTGGCGGGGCAGAATACGATGCCTGCGTCGGCGAGCTTGTCCAGACGCTCGTCGAGACCCTGGGGCAGCACGCGCTCGTCGGTCAGCAGCGTCTTGTCCATATCGACGGCGAGAATCTTAATGTTGCCGATGTTGGCGTCCGATTCGTAAGTTTGCATAAAAATGCGCCTTTCGTTTCGAGATTGTTTCAGACGTTATAACCATCAACTAGTAGTCGAGCGTATTTTCGCAGGAATGGTGCGTATTTGCACTGCAATTCACAAACTAATGAAAAAACTTTTCAGAAATTTGAATTTGTCGCTTGCGCCGCGGGCACTTTAGCGTAATATAGCGACCATCGAAAACGGAGGCGGAAAAACAACCGCTTACCGAACATAAGGTACCGTTTGCGATATTTGAATTGCGCTCGGCGATACGTGAAAGGAGAGGCAGATGCAGTTCGTAAAGATCATCACCACTGCAGACAATGCCATCCGACGCCAGCGCGCAATTTCCCGACGACGATAACAATCGTCTCTGTCCGCATGGGGCGCAATGCCTCAACAGAGTCATTTTGAGGTCGTTGGGTTTAAGCACGACATAGCCGCATGTTTCTAGGGCATGCCTGTGATGCATTCTGCTGAATAACCTAATATTGCACGGTATTCGACCTTGAAATGACTTGCAACTGACCGTTGTTCTAACTAGCTACCAAGGGCGAAAGGAAACAGCCATGAGCAAGGAAAAAGTCGTTCTCGCATATTCCGGTGGTCTTGATACATCCGTATGTGTCAAGTGGCTCCAGGACGAGAAGAATCTCGATGTCGTTTGCGTCTGCGGCAACGTGGGCCAGGAGGAGACCGGCCTGGATGCCAAGAAACAGAAGGCGCTCGACCTGGGCGTTCTTGATTGCCAGGTGCTCGACCTGCGCGACGAGTTCTCCGACGAGTTCCTGACTAAGGCCATCGCCGCCAACTCTATGTACGAGAACAAGTACCCGCTGCTCTCCGCCCTGTCTCGCCCGCTGCTCGCCAAGAAGCTTGTCGAGGTCGCTCACGAGTTTGGCGCGACTTACGTTGCCCACGGCTGCACCGGTAAGGGTAACGACCAGGTCCGCTTCGAGGCTGCCGTCAAGGCCCTCGACCCCGAGCTTAAGGTTATCGCCCCGGTTCGCGAGTGGGATCTGAAGTGCCGTCCCGATGAGGTCGCCTATGCCCATGCCCACAACGTGCCGGTTCCCGAGGGTGCCAACGACAACCCCTATTCCATCGACGACAACCTGTGGGGTCGTGCCATTGAGTGCGGCCACCTGGAGGATCCCTGGAACGAGCCGCTCGACGACGCCTGGGTTATGACCAAGAATCCCGAGGACACGCCCGACACCCCGACCTACACCGAGATTGAGTTTGAGGCCGGCAAGCCCGTCGCCGTCGACGGCAAGAGGATGAAGCTCTCCGAGATCGTCATCGCGCTCAACAAGATTTCGGGCGACAACGGCTTTGGCCGTCTCGACCTGGTCGAGGATCGTCTGGTGGGACTCAAAAGCCGCGAGTGCTATGAGGTTCCCGGTGCCCTGACGCTCATCACCGCCCACAAGGCGCTTGAGGACATCTGCGTTGAGGGCGACCTGCTCAAGACCAAGATTAAGCTCGAGCAGGATTGGGCCACCGCCGTGTACAACGGCCAGTGGTACAGCCCGCTCAAAAACGCGCTCGACGCTTTTATGGCCGACACCCAGAAGTTCGTGACCGGCACCGTCCGCCTGAAGTTCTTTAAGGGCAACTGCCATGTCGTTGGCCGCAAGAGCCCCTTCAGCCTCTACGACTACGGTCTGGCCACCTACGACCGCGACACCACGTTTGACGAGAAGGCCAGCGCCGGCTTTATCGAGATCGATACGCTGTCGCTCAAGACGTGGGCTAAGGTCCAGGGCCCCAGCTCCGCCGCCGCCCAGGCTTAAGCCTTCCTTTCCTTGGTATCCGCGCGGCCCATCCGCGTGATACATAACGGGCGCACGGGGTCCCTACCTTTCGTTATGCTTGCTGACACTTCTTAACATCGGTGGCCCCTACGTTCCGCCCGCATATATGATGCCGCGACTGCGGCTGAGTCCGAGCCCCGCCGGGGTTGTCCGGCGGGGCTCCTTCTATCAATTTGACGGCTCTGCGCCTATATATAAGGAGTATCCATTATGTTCAATGCTATTGCGCATGCTTTACTTGCCCTCGCGCCCGAGATCGATGCTGCAAAGGTCGTGGACGTCCCTATGAGCCTGAAGGCCTGGATCGATGGTTCGCAGGGCAACATCCGGAGGGAGACGTTGGGCGCCAAGTGCATGGTGCGTCACTTCTTTGCAAATTAGCTACATGGCCCCGCGCACGGCAGGGAGTGTGTAAAACTAGCGGTTGAAAAATTGCTTTAGCGACATGGCGCACTGCTTTGGGCGCTTGTTTTGGTATTCGATGAAAGGGGACGGTTCCATGGCTCTTTGGGGCGGTCGTTTTGAGGCGGGCGTGGCCGAGGTCACGCAGGAGTTTGGCGCGTCGTTGCCGGTCGACAAACATCTCTATAAGCAGGATATCGCCGGCTCTAAGGCACATGCCAAGATGCTGGCGGCCCAGGGCATTATCAACGCCGAGGACGAGCAGGCGATTGCCGAGGGTCTGACCGGAATCGAACAGGATATCGATGCCGGCAACTTCACCTTCGACATCAACGACGAGGACATTCACATGTCCATCGAAAGCGAGCTGACGCGCCGCATCGGCGAGGCTGGTAAGCGCCTGCATACCGGGCGTTCGCGTAACGACCAGGTGGCGACCGATACGCGCCTGGGCGTCAAGGCGCTGGCCAAGGAGCTCATGGAGGCTAATCTTGAGCTGCGTCATGTGCTGGTGGATGCGGCCAAGAAGTACGACAAGGTGATTCTGCCGGGCTACACGCACATGCAGCACGCTCAGCCCGTGCTGCTGTCGCATCATCTGCTGGCATATTCCTGGATGTTCGCGCGTGACTTTACGCGCCTGAAGGCCGCCTTTGATGCCGCCGACAACTGTCCACTAGGTGCTGCCGCGCTTGCCGGTACGAGCTATCCGCTCGATCGCCAGATGACGGCTGCCGAACTTGGCTTTGCAGGCGTGATTCCCAACTCGCTCGATGCGGTTTCCGACCGTGATTTCCTGCTCGACCTGCATTACGCCGGCTCCGTCATGGCCATGCACCTGTCGCGTCTTTCCGAGGAGATCGTGCTGTGGTCGAGCTCCGAATTTGGCTTTATCACGCTTTCAGACTCTTACTCCACCGGCTCGTCTATCATGCCGCAGAAGAAGAACCCCGACTTTGCCGAGCTTATCCGCGGCAAGAGCGGTCGCGTGTACGGCAACCTGGTGCAGTTGCTCGTGACCATGAAGGGCTTGCCGCTCGCCTATAACAAGGACTTGCAGGAGGACAAGGAGGGCGCGCTCGATACCGCCCATACGCTCATGCAGTGCCTGTCCGTTATGGCCGGAATGATTTCGACTTGGACCGTCAACGAGGATGCCATGGCGCGCGAGTGCGGCGTGGGACACCTTGCCGCCACCGATGTTGCCGATTACCTGGCCAAGCGTGGCCTGCCGTTCCGCGAGGCACATGCCGTGGTGGGGCATCTGGTCCTGATGTGCGAGAAGCGCGGCTGTAATCTTGAGGACCTGCCGTTTGAGGTGTTCCAGGAGGCAAGCCCGCTCTTTGAGCGCGACATTACCGAGGCGCTCGACATCCCGTCGATTGTCGCCGCGCGCACGACCGAGGGCGGCACCGCTCCTGCCGCCGTTGCCGCGCAGCTGCAGCGTGCCGAGTCACAGCTCGTGGCCGACGAGGGCGCGTTTGGATCGCTGACCAAGGTAGTCGAGATGGGATACGGGGCAAAGTAGGGGTTTGGCTGAAGCCGTATTGCCCTTTTATCGATAAATCGTTTTGCTTTTACGGGCGCCTTCTGTTGCGGGCGCCCGTATTTTGTTGCTATGGGGGAGGGGCTTGTCGAGAACTTCTGTAGAACCTTTGGGCAGGTTGTGAAGGGGATACGTTCGCGGGTGGCAACCGACCGTCTGCTCTGTTCGATGCGGTTGATGGGCGGTCGGATGGTACTCTAATCGGGCTTCGAAACAGAAGTGACACATATGGAGCGCTTTAATAAATTGCAGCGTTTCAATAAACAGCTTTTTGTTTAACTGCAGCTAAAACTCTGTTACGATGCAGTCCAGGCGGGTGCCGGAATGGGACTTGGGCACGCGCGAACCTACTTGAAAGGCTACCTTATGGCTATCGAGAAGACCTTCATCATGATTAAGCCCGACGCCGTGCGCGACCGTAAGATCGGCGAGATCGTTGCTCGCATTGAGCGCAGCGGCCTTGTCATCGAGCGCATGGAGATGACCACGCTCGAGCGCGCTACCGTCGAGGAGCACTACGCCCATCTGGCCGACAAGCCCTTCTTTGGCGGTCTCTGTGACTTTATGACGAGCGGTCCGGTCGTCAAGATGGTCGTTTCCGGTCTCTCCGCTGTCTCCAAGATGCGCACTCTCATGGGCGCTACCAACCCGCTTGACGCTGCTCCCGGCACCATTCGCGGCGATTTCGCTGTCGATGTCAACGCCAACGTGATTCACGGCTCCGACTGCCTGGAGAACGCCGAGATCGAGATCAAGCGCTTCTTTGGCTAAACCAGCTTTGACTCCTTAAAGCTGTTAGCGTGTGGCTTGGGCGCCGCGGAACTCCATCCGCGGCGCCCTTTTATTCCAGAATCTATGAAGGGGCCCGCTCGGGCATGTGTTCCGAGCGGGCCCCTGCTGTTAGCTTGTGGGACTGAGTGGTTTAGGCCTCGTCGACGACCTTGAGGCCGCGCGTGTGGTCGATCTCGTTGAGGAGATTGACGCGACGCTCGTGGCGGCCGCCCTCAAACTCGGCGTCGAGCCACTCGTCGACAATCATCTTGGCGAGCTCGGAGCCCACGACGCGGGCGCCAAAGGCGAGCACGTTGGTGTTGTTGTGCATGCGGGAGAGCTTGGCACTGAAGGGCTCGGAGCACACGACGGCGCGCACGCCCTCTACCTTGTTGGCAGCCAGGCTGATACCGACGCCGGTGCCGCAGATCAGGATGCCTAGGTCGACGTCGCCGTTGGCAACGGCCTTACCCACTTTGTAGCCGGCGATGGGGTAGTCAAAGCTCTCGGAGGTGTCGGTGCCAAAGTTCACGACCTCGTAGCCGCGCTCCTTCAGGTGCTCGGAGATGATGTTCTTGAGCTCGACGGCGGCGTGGTCGTTACCGATACCGATCTTCATGGATGGTTCCTCTCTGGTCTGTGCGGCGCAAATGCTAAAGGTGTTTACCGCTTTCGACTGCATGATAACGCGACTCTTGCGTAAACGCTCGGGCGTTTTTTGGTCAAACGCTTTAGCATGCAACAAGATTGGCTTCTCATGAATAATGCCACCAATTTGTGCTCGAGCGCCGTCCGCCGGAACCATGGTTGCGGTTTTTGATGCATTGTTATCAAATAAAGGAGGTAACTTTTTTGAGAGCCCAGCCCGTTATGCAAGCAGGAGATACCTATGCCTACCGATTCCATCCGTGATGCCGCGTTTTGCGATGTTTTGAACCGCGAACTTGTCTGTGCACTCGGCTGCACCGAGCCCATTGCCGTTGCCTATGCAGCGGCGCTGGCGAGCCAGACGCTCGGTTGCGAGCCCGATCATATGGATGTTGCCTGCTCGGGCAACATCATCAAGAACGTCAAGAGCGTGACCGTGCCCAACTCGGGCGGAATGCATGGTATTGAAGCCGCGGCCGTGCTGGGTGCCGTGGGCGGCGACGCCAAGAGCGCGCTCGAGGTGCTCGAGAGCGTCGATGACGCGGACCGCGCCCGCGTGGCCGAGCTGCTTGCCGATGCGGACTACTGCGATGTGTCGCTTGTCGAGGGTGTGCCCAACCTCTACATCAAGGTGACTGCGACGGCCGGGGGCCATACCGCGGTCGTCGAGATTACCGATCACCACACTAATGTCACGTGCCATACGCTCGACGGTATTCCGGTATGCGGTAAGTCGGCGGGGGAGTGCGCCGCCTGCGCCGAGCGCGTGGTGGCCGAGCGTGCGGCAGATAACGCCGACACGCCCATGTCGATCGAGGCCATCATCGACTTTATCGAGGACGGTGACATTGAGGACGCCCGCGCTGCCGTTGAGCGTCAGATTGAGCTGAATGGCGCGATCAGTGCTGAGGGCCTCGCGCACGCTTGGGGCGCCGAGGTGGGCCGTACGCTGCTGGGTGCTCGTGCCGATGACGTCGCCTGCCGCGCCCGTGCCCGTGCGGCCGCCGGGTCCGACGCCCGCATGAACGGTTGCGCGCTGCCGGTCGCCATTGTGTGCGGCTCGGGCAATCAGGGCATTACCTGCGCATTGCCCGTCATGGAGTATGCCGAGTACCTGCGTTGCGACCACGAGCGCCTGGTGCGCGCCGTGATGCTGTCCGATCTTATCGCCGTGCATATCAAGAGCTATATTGGTGCGCTCTCGGCGTTTTGCGGTGCTATTTGCGCTGCGTGCGGCGCCGGCGCTGCGATTACCTGGCTGTGCGGTGGCACGCGCGAACAGATTGGCGCGACGGTCTCGAATACGCTTGGCAACGTGGGCGGCATCGTGTGCGACGGCGCCAAGGCGAGCTGTGCCGCCAAGATCTCGGCTGCCGTCGATGCGGCGATTCTGGGCCACGATATGGCCATGCAAGGCCGCGGCTTCCGCGCCGGCGAGGGCCTGATCCAGGATACCGTTGAGCAGACGATCGCCAGTATGGGCTACGTAGGCCGCGTGGGCATGAAGGACACCGACGTCGAGATCCTCAACATCATGATCGGCAAAACCCAGGTCTGTTAAGACAGTTCGTCGGCTACTTGGTGTTCGTAGAAGGCTTCTACTACGGCGTTAAAGTCGCGGGCGAAGTCTTCCATGGTTCCGCGCCAGGTGGCTCGGCCGGGTTTTCCCTGGCCAACATAGGCAGTTTGAATGCCGCAGGCGGGACTGGGGAA
Source organism: uncultured Collinsella sp. (assembly GCA_902470805.1). Taxonomy (GTDB): domain Bacteria; phylum Actinomycetota; class Coriobacteriia; order Coriobacteriales; family Coriobacteriaceae; genus Collinsella. The sequence continues at coordinate 30,556 of CABRHX010000005.1, forward strand.
GTCGCGCTTGGGATCGTTGCCCACCATAAGGACCTCGTGCGGCTCGAGCCCCATCACCTGAAGCTGCTCTAGATAGTAGGTGGCATCGGGCTTGCAGCGGGTGGTGTTTCCCATGTGCGTGACGAGCTCAAAGGGAGCGTCGGCCAGGTCGCCCCAACCCATGCGGCACTCGATGGCCCCCTGGGGAAAGCTGGGGTTGGTAAAGAGCGCACAACGCAGCCCTGCGTCCTGTACGGCCTGGAGCGCGGCGTGTGCGCCCGGCATGGCGTGGGCGTTAATGACATCGTCGTTCTTGTACGGAAGAACTTCGCGGTCATAGTAGGTAAACGCCTCGTAGATGAGGGGATCGGAGAGGCGGATCCCGCATCGGCGCTCGACCTCTTCTTGGTAAAACTCAAGATTGGTGCGGTTGTCCGTGCCGCTGCGGCGATTGGCGTTGAGGTCGACCAGGATGGTGCCGAGGCGTGCCATCGTGCCACCGCGGCTGCGGCGCCCGATATCCGCGAGCATCGAAGAGACATCCTTAAAATAGCGAAGGATGAACGCGTTGAGGTTGATGCTAAGAAGCGTTTCGTCCATATCGAAAACGACTGCTTTGAGCACGCGGGCACCTTTCTCGTAAATTTGATCTAGAGTCGTTGGCTCCGGATACTTTACCCCAAAGCGAATTGCCTGGCTGGTTATCGTCAAGTTGCGGAGACGTGTGTTCATAAGATTACGAAAAAGTCTCCACACGAGTAAAAAATCGCAGTTCACGCTTGAAATCGAACTCATTTCCCCGTAACCTATACGAACGTGATTGCATAAGCGTCACATTAGTATCTGTCGGCTCCCGAGTGTTCCTAAACGTTGTGTGCTTGTCGCACCCTTCTGTAGGTCCTAGCAATCGGGGCCCCGTAGTTCGAAAGGGGTCCACCTTTGAGTGAGATTCAGAACTCGTCCATTTTCTCTCTTGACGATGTCAACGAGGAGGAGATGAACAACCTCATCGACGGTACGATTACCGACTTTGATGAGGGCGATCTCGTTAACGGCACTGTCGTTAAGATCGAGCATGACGAGGTGCTCGTTGACATCGGATTCAAGTCCGAGGGCGTTATCCCGGTCCGCGAGCTGTCCATCCGCAAGGACGCTAACCCTGCAGACATCGTTGCACTCGGTGATCCCATCGAGGCTCTGGTTCTCCAGAAGGAGGACAAGGACGGTCGTCTGGTCCTGTCCAAAAAGCGTGCCGAGTACGAGCGTGCTTGGAACCGCATCGAGGAGAAGTTCAACTCCGGCGAGAACGTCGAGGGCGAGGTTATCGAGGTTGTCAAGGGCGGCCTGATTCTCGACATCGGCCTGCGTGGCTTCCTGCCTGCTTCCCTCGTCGACCTCCGTCGCGTTAAGGACCTCACCTCTTACATGGGCACCCGCATCGAGGCCCGCGTCATCGAGATGGACCGCAACCGCAACAACGTCGTCCTCTCCCGTCGCGTCGTGCTCGAGGAGTCCCGTAAGGCCGAGCGCTCCGAGATCCTGTCCAAGCTCAAGTCTGGCATGCGTCTCCAGGGCACCGTTTCCTCCATCGTCGACTTCGGCGCCTTCGTCGACCTCGGCGGTATCGACGGCCTCATCCACATCTCCGAGCTTTCCTGGAACCACGTCAACCATCCTTCCGAGGTTGTCAAGGTCGGCCAGGAGGTCGAGGTCGAGGTTCTCGACGTCGATCTCAACCGCGAGCGCATCTCCCTGGGTCTCAAGCAGACCACCGAGGATCCGTGGCGCGCACTGGTCAAGAAGTACCCCGTCGGCGCTATCGTCGAGGGCACTGTGACCAAGCTTGTCCCGTTCGGCGCTTTCGTCGACCTGGGCGAGGGCATCGAGGGCCTGGTGCACATCTCCGAGATGGCCAACAAGCACGTCGATCAGCCTTCTCAGGTCACCCATGTGGGCGACAAGGTTCAGGTCAAGGTCATGGAGATCGACCTCGACCGTCGTCGTATCTCCCTGTCCATGAAGTCCGCTGCTGAGACTCTGGGCGTCGAGATCGAGGTTACCCCGCTGCCTTCCGAGAAGAAGGACGAGGAGACCGACGCCGAGTAAATCGGTTTGACGATCACTTGTTTTAAGGGACCCGTCCGCAATGGACGGGTCCCTTTTTGCATTTGGTGCCAAGATGCATGATGCTGCCCATGCTATCCACAAGCTATTTGGTTGTCGGTGCATGAAAAATGCCGACATCCCGCCTCGGGGAGGAGGCGGGAACGCACCGAGTAGACGGAGGGGTGCGGAGCGCGGTCGCGTCTCGACTGGCGACGTTGCCCATCGACACCCCTATTGTACTGCATAGCGCGGTTCTTGGTTTATCGTGTCGAACGCTTGTGTTGTGCCATTGCCTGCGGCAACGGTGTGCTACACTCTTGCACTGCTGAGTGGGCCAGACGGTCGCGCGATGTGCTGCTTGCAGCACGCGTGAGGAAAGTCCGGGCTCCAGAGGGCGGGATGCCGGCTAACGGCCGGGCGGAGTGATCCGACGGAAAGCGCCGCAGAAAAGAAGACTCCCACCTGCGCCGCAAGGCGTAAAGGGAAAAGCTGAAACGGTGGTGTAAGAGACCACCAGCGTCGTGGTAACACGGCGGCTTGGCAAGCCCCATCCGGAGCAAGCGCGAATAGGAACGCTATGGGCCGGCCCGGTCCGCGTTCGGGTAGCGTGCGTGGAGCTGCACGGTAACGTGCAGACAAGATAAATGACCGTTCACGACAGAACCCGGCTTATAGGCCCACTCGGCAACTATGTTGACGCTGCGACGGCGTCAGCTGGCCGATTTGGCGCTCATTCGTCGGTCGCCGCCATAAGGCGTGCTCCCTCCTCTTTCGGGCCAAATCGACTCAGCTGACGCCGTCTCGCTGTTGGCGACGGCATCATTGGCGTTTCCGTTCTTGTTGGCGAGGGCAACGGTACGGTTTCTGCCGTATTATTGAGGCTGTTTGTTGCTTTGCTTGTTGTTGAGGGGCTTTGTTGGACAGCTATTTTACTCTGCAGTCGAATATTGAGGCTTCGGGCGAGTTTGTGGACCGCAAGAGCCGGTTTATTGCCCAGCTGGTCCATATTGAGTCCGAGGATGAGGCGAATGCCTTTATCGAGATGGTTCGCAAGCGTCATTACGACGCTCGACACAATGTTCCCGCGTGGATTTTGGTCGATGGACGCGAACGCCAGAGCGATGACGGTGAGCCGAGCCGCACGAGCGGTATGCCGACGCTCGAGGTGCTGCGCGGCGCGGGGCTCAAAAATGTTTGCTGCGTAGTGACGCGCTATTTTGGTGGCACGTTGTTGGGGCCTGGTGGCTTGGTACGCGCCTATACCGCGGCGACGCAGGCGGCGGTGGCCGCGGCTCAGGAGGCCGGGCAGATCGTCGAGATGGCGAGCGTCGTGCCTGTTGACGTGCACGTGGCCTATCCGCAGTATGAGCAGGTGCTTCGTTTGGCGCAGGATTCGGGTGCCAAGGTTTCGGATACCGATTACGCGGATGCCGTGACAATTCATTTGGTGTTTAAGGCGGGGGAGCAGGAGCCGTTTTGCGCTAAGATGCGCGAGCTTATGGCGGGGCGCGAGGAGATTGAGGCCGGCGCTCCCGAATTTGCCGAGTTCTAACGGCGACGGCCGGCGTGCTTTTGGATGGATCCCAAGCGCGCCGGCCGTCGTTTTATGCTGCTGCCGTCTACTCGGCGAGCTGCTTTAGCACATCGCAGACGATTTCGACGGCATCGTCGATGCAACCGGGGCAGCTGCGGAGCGGACCCTTGTCCGATCCGATGCCCTTGAGCGTACCGCAGACGGTCGTCGTGTTCTTCTCGCCAAAACGCTTGGCGATTTCGCGCGACAGCTTGTAGGTCTGGCCCTTGGTCTTGGGATTTTCCATGCCGTCGCTCATTACAAAGCCCATGATGGCCACGGCGCCCGAGATGGCGCCGCAGGTTTCGGTCATGCCGCCCATGCCGGCGCCAAAGCCCTCGGTGAGGGTAAAGGCGACCTGGGGGTCGAGCCCGACGGCGGGCGCGAGCGTGCAGGCGACGGCCTGTGCGCAGTTAAAACCACGGGCGTGGTATTCGGCAGCCTGTGCCTGACAGGCGTTGATGTCGAGCTGGGCCGTATCGATTTGCTTCATCGTTGTCTCCTTGGTCACGGTGTACCCGCCTATGGTACCCGTGCCGGTACATGTAACCATCGAGAGCTCCATCTATGCCTCATTTCTATCTATCGAACAAATGCCTAAGGTTGAGACAAACACCCTTGATGCATTTGTCTCATAACCTACCTTGGGGATGGGTTGAGAGGGGTGCAGGGTAGCGGTATCGTGAACCGAATAAAACTAAAACCCAGGCAAGGGAGCTAGATATGAGCGAGCAGACTATCGGTACCACATGTGTTCAGGGCGGCTATCACCCGGGAGATGCCGAGCCGCGCCAGGTGCCCATTTACCAGTCCACCACGTGGAAGTACGACACGTCGGAGCATATGGGTAAGCTGTTTGACCTGGAGGAGTCGGGCTACTTCTACAGCCGCCTGCAGAACCCCACGTGCGATCTGGTTGCCGCCAAGATCTGCGAGATGGAGGGAGGCACCGCCGCGATGCTCACGAGCTCGGGCATGGCTGCGAACTTCCTCGCGATCTTTAACGTGGCCGGTGCCGGCGATCATGTGGTCGCTAGCTCTGCCATTTACGGCGGTACGTATAACCTGCTCGCCCACACCATGGGCCGCATGGGCGTGACCTGCACGTTCGTTGCCCCCGACTGCACCGATGAGGAGCTCGAGGCAGCCTTTGAGCCCAATACCAAGCTCGTCTTTGGCGAGACGATTGCCAACCCCGCCCTTGCCGTGCTCGATATTGAGCGCTTTGCCAAGGCCGCACATGACCACGGCGTGCCGCTGATGGTCGACAACACCTTCCCGACGCCTGTGATGTGCCGTCCCTTTGAGTGGGGCGCCGACATCGTTACGCACTCCACCACCAAGTACATGGATGGACATGCTGCCTACCTGGGCGGCGTGATCGTTGACCACGGCCAGTTTGACTGGATGGCTCATGCGGAGAAGTTCCCGGGTCTCACCACGCCCGATGAGAGCTACCACGGCGTGACCTATGCCGAGAAGTTTGGTCGCGAGGGTGCCTTCATTACCAAGGCAACCGCTCAGCTCATGCGCGATCTTGGTCCTATGCAGAATCCGCAGGCGGCCTTCTTCCTGAACAGCTCGCTCGAGAGCCTGCATGTGCGCATGCCGCGTCATTGCGAGAACGGCCTGGCCGTTGCCAAGTTCCTGCAGAGCCATCCCAAGGTGCGCTTCGTGAGCTATCCGGGCCTGGAGGGCGATAAGTACTATGACATCGCTCAGAAGTACATGCCCAACGGTACCTGCGGCGTTGTGAGCTTTGGCTTTAACGGTGGTCGCGCGGCGGCCGAGACCTTTATGAAGAGCCTCAAGCTCGCCCAGATCGCCACGCATGTGGCCGACGCCCGCACCTGCTGCCTGCATCCCGCTAACGCTACGCACCGCCAGATGAACGATGAGGAGCTCATCGCCTGCGGTATCTCCGCCGACATGGTGCGCCTGTCGTGCGGCCTCGAGGACACGGCCGATCTGATTGCCGACCTTGAGCAGGCGCTCGAGCAGTGCTAGGCTAGCGTTCGCACAAGGCGCCGATGCTGGCAGAAAGCTTCGGTGGCCTTTCGTTCCGATTCCGTAGGCGGGACCCCAATCGCGACTGTTTACAGGCGATTGGGGCCCCGTTTTTTGCGTTGGACCACTCGAAAGGATGGATATGGAGAAAACTGCAGAGCAGCTGCGCCGCGAGCACATTGCCCTAGAGGGCGACACCCATGGCAAGAACAAGTGGGCGATTCTGTTTACCGTGCTCATCATGACGTTTATGGTGTGTCTGGATTCGACCGTCGTGACCGTGGCGCTGCCCGTGATGCAAAAGGAGCTGGGCGTGGGCCTCGATCGCATTCAGCTGGTAAGCTCGGTGTATCTGCTTGCGACTTGCGTGGCTATGTTGCCGTTTGGCCGTCTGGGCGACGTGCGCGGCAAGGTGAATGTGTTCCAGTTGGGCGTCATCGTCTTTTCGGTCGGTTCGTTGCTGTGCGGCCTTTCGGCCTCGCTCGAGGTTCTTATCCTGGCACGCATTGTTCAGGGCGTCGGTTGCGCGGCGGCCATGGCTAACAACATGGGTATCATCACCGAGTCGTTTCCGGCGCGCGAACGAGGCCGTGCCATGGGTATTCTCGCGACCTTTGTGGCCCTCGGCATGATGTGTGGCCCCGTGCTCGGCGGCATGCTGGTGGCAAGCTTTCCTTGGGAGAGCATCTTCCTCATCAACCTGCCCATTGGCGTCATCTCGTTTATCGTGGGGCTCTACACGCTGCCGCATGTTAAGCCGGAGGCCGGCGAGCGCCCCATGTCCCTGATCGAGGCCGCTCGTCGCTGCTTTGCAAATTCGGCCTTCACCATCAACCTTGCCTGCATGCTCATCGTGTTCGTTGGTATTGGCGCATCTGAGTTTATCCTGCCGTTCTATTTTCAGGACGCCCACGGCTTCGGTTCCGACATTTCCGGATTGCTCTTTTTGGCGCTGCCAATGGTGAATGCCTTTATCGGCCCGCTTTCGGGTACGGTTTCGGACCGTGTTGGCTGCGAGGGCCCCACGGCAGTCGGCCTGGGCGTGTACGTATGCGGTCTTTTTGCGGTAAGCACACTTGACGAGCATTCTTCCATCCCTGTGATCGTGTGCTGTGTCGCGTTTATGTCGTGTGGTACTTCGATTTTCCAGAGCCCCAATAACTCGCTGTATATGGGCTCGGCTCCGCGCGAAGCGCTTGGCTTTGCAGGCAGTCTGGGCAGCTTGGCGCGCTATGCGGGCATGGCGCTGGGTATTACGGCAGGTTCGCATATCCTCTATGGGCAGATGAGCGTGGCGATGGGCGAGGCCGTGACCAGTTTTGTTGTAGGCCGTCCGGATGTATTCCTATTCGGCTTTCGATCGGTGTTCTATGTGCTTATGGCTGTGGCCGCTGTGGGCTTTGCGCTCGCCATGGTGCGCTTGGTGAGGGTGCGCGCCCGCCATTAGCTTTTTGGGAGGCTGTCTGCCACGATTCGCGCCGTCCCAAAAAGACTGGTTTGTGGTGCGATGCGGCTTGTGGGGCGGGCGGGGGTCGGTCCGTGGTAGACTATCGAACAACGTTTATTAATCGCGCGGTATCGTTGCCGTGAGAAGGGGTTGCGCCATGCAGGAGCTTGAGGATCGTATTCGCCATGACGGCATCGTAAAGGCCGGTAACGTCCTTAAGGTTGATGCCTTCCTCAACCACCAATGCGACGTTGAGCTGTTCGACCACATGGGCGCCGAGTGGGCCCGTCTGTTCGAGGGTGTCGAGATCAACAAGATCCTGACGATCGAGGCTTCGGGCATTGGCATGGCTTGCATTGCAGCCCAGCATTTTGGCGGCGTGCCGGTGGTCTTTGCCAAGAAGGCCCAGTCCATCAACCTTGACGGCGAGCAGTATGCCACGACCATTTACTCCTTTACCAAGCAGAAGGAGTACCCGGTCATCGTTGGCAAGCGCTTCCTGTCCGAGGGCGACAAGGTCCTGATCATCGACGACTTCTTGGCCAACGGGTGCGCGCTCGAGGGTCTTATCAAGATCTGCGAGGCTGCGGGTGCCGAGGTTGCCGGCATTGGCATCGCCGTTGAGAAGGGCTTCCAGGGCGGTGGCGATAAGCTTCGCGAGCGCGGCTTCCGCGTCGAGAGCCTGGCCCGTATCGCCGATATGGACTGCGAGACCGGCGAGATCACCTTCGCCTAAGCGCGCAGCACAAGCGATTGGTATGCGATGTGACAAAGGGACTTTCCCTTTGTCACATTTTTTGTATGAGGGGAGGTGTTGATATGGATGAGAACAAGATGGGATGGCGTGAGTATGCGCACTATGCCGAGATGTCGGTCGAGGAGTTGGCGCGCGATTGCGAGGTGCAGGTGTTTCGCGCGACGGGCCCGGGTGGGCAGGGCGTGAACACGACGGACTCGGCGGTGCGCATGAAGCATGGGCCCACGGGGATTACCGTGACGGCGCGCGAGAGCCGTAGTCAGTTTCAGAATCGTGCGAGCTGCCTGCGTAAGCTGAGGGCAGAGCTTGAGCGTCGTGGCCGTCCGCCGCGCCGACGCGTAAAGACCAAGGTGCCTCAGCGCTCTCGCCAGCGCAGGCTCAATGACAAGCACTTCAACGCCATTAAAAAGGCCAACCGTCGCAAGCCGGGCAGCGACGAATAGCTTCCTCATAAGTTGCGGTGAAATAGGGATTGTTTTGCGGCTTTAGCTGCATAAACAGTCCCTATTTCACCGCAACTTAGGTGGGGTTAGCGGGTTGGGTGCCAGACCTCGAGGACGGCGGGAAGGATGTCTACCTCGATGCGCGAGGCGACAACGGGCTCGCCGTCGGCCTGGATGGGGTACTCGGGCTCCTCAAAGGTGAGCTCGGCATGGCGACAGCGTCGCATGCGAACCGGTGGCAGCTTGGTGTGGTGGCCATCTTTGGCCGAAAGGAACATGGGAAGCGCGACCGCGCGCGGAACGGGGCCGCAGGCGTAGCAGACGTCGAGTATGCCGTCGCAGGGATTGGCATCGGGACAGATGCGATAGCCCGAGCCATAGGTGGGGCCCAGCTGAATTGCCATGATGATTGCCCTCACGCGCTCGGCGGGCGCCCCGTCAAAGCTGACTGTCATGGGGTAGTTGCGATAGCGTAGGCCAAACTGCTCAAGTCCCGAGAGGGTGTAGAGCGGCGTACCGGTGAGACCCGTCTTTTTGCGCAGCTCGGTGGTGCCCAGGCCGATGGCGGCATCGATGCCGATCGAAAGCGTCTGGTCGTAGTACTCAACGGTAGCCTCGCCGCTGCCGCTCGCAGGGCTCCAAGAGCGAATGCGCCCGATGTCCTGACGCTGCAGCTCGCAGGTGAGCAGCGCGCCAAAATCCTTGCCGGAGAAATCGTCGATGCCGAGCGTCTGGGCAAAATCGTTGCCGGAGCCCACGGGCAGGACGGCAAGAGCGGGGCGGGCGTCCTCCTTTTGCGTCATAAGCCCGTTGACGACCTCGTGAATCACGCCGTCGCCGCCAAGGGCGATAACGGTGCGATAGTCCTGAGCCTGTGCGGCCAGCTCCTTGGCGTGTCCCATACGCTCGGTCAACACCAGGTCAAACTGGGATGCGCGTGCGGTCATGTCCAAAAAGCGCTGCAGGTGCTCGGCAACTTCGCGCGCCGCACCCGACTGGGCGGCTGGGTTGGCGATGATGAGCGTGCGACCAAAATCAGTTGCGTGCATGGGGCGACTCCCGGCGTGTGACATGGCAGTGCGGTCGCGTTCAGGTCGAATTGCCCCTGATTGTGGCTGCACGGCGATTATTACATCTACTCTATCAGGTCGTTGTGGCGCTCGATAGCATCCGCTACCGTACCGCCCTCATCCACAATAAGCGAACGGCGCTTGGGAGAGATGATGCGCTGGGCAGGGTACACGCCGCGGTGCCCGCCGGTTAAGTAGCTGATAAAGGCCACGATGACAAAGAACCCGGCGGCCGTGCCGTGGAACAGGTCGATGGCCATCATGCAGGTGGTGATGGGCACGTTGAGGCCGGCGCAGAACACTCCGAGCATGCCGAGAGCCGCCAGAAAACTGGGGTCGAGCCCGGTAAGGCAACCGATCCAGCCACCGAGTGCCGCGCCGATGCCAAACAGGGGCGTGACCTCGCCGCCTTGGAAGCCCGCGCCCAGGGTAAGCGCTGTGACGACCAACTTGATGGCTGCGTCCGCCAGGGTGGTGTTGCCGGCAAATCCGGCGCCGGAAAGCCACGTGGAAAGGCCGGCGTAGTCCCAGGCGTCGAGGAGGGCATAGGCGGCCAAAACCACGAGTGCGCCTATGAGTGCGCGAACGAGGTAGTTGGTGATAAAGCGACCGTATAGGCTCTTGACGGTTCGAACCGACCAGGCAAAGAGGCGTGCCGTCAGACCGAAGATAATTGCGCTGATAACAACGATGACGACCGTTTTGGGCGTCATAGCGGGAACGCTGGCGATGACATTCGCTTCGTACTCGGTACCTAGGGCGAGTGATGTAAAGTAGCCGGTAAACGAGGCGACCAGGCAGTAGATGCCCGCGGTGTAGTCGATCTTGCCGATAAAGCACATCTCCATGCCAAAGAAAGCTCCGGCAAGGGGCGAGCCGAATACGGCGCCAAAGGCCGACGAGATGCCGGCGAGCATGAGGTCGTGGTGGTCATGCTTTTTGAGGTGGGCGAGGCTCGAGATGTTGCTGGCGATGGTGCCGCCAATCTGCACCGCAGCTCCCTCGCGACCGGCCGATCCGCCCGTTAGGTGCGTGAGCGTGGAGCAGACGAAGGTGAGGACGGCCATGCGCATATGGATGAGGCGTGTGCCCAGAGCGGAGTCGATGACCAGGTTGTTGCCACGCTTGGCGGCGAGACCGTGGTTTTTGTACACCCATGCGGTGGCAACGCCCACAACGGGAAGCAGCGCGTAAATCCACGCATGGTGCTCGCGATAGTCGGTCGCGATATTCAGCGAGGCCAAAAACGCCCAAGCGGCAACGCCCATGGCGAGCGAGACGATGACGACGAGTACGAGCAACTTGGCGCTCGCGAGTAGGTTGCGGGCGTTGCGGCGCGTGTCGGCAGCCAAGAGCTGCTCAGAGCGGGTGAGCTGATGCCTGCCCGCCGTGATGACGTCGTTCAGGGAGAAAAAACCGCCTTCGTCGAGCGGCTGGGAATGATCCTGCGCTTCGTTTGCGCTTTCGGGTTTGTCGTTATGAGCCATACGTTCCTCTTTTAGGTTGCAACGCAAGCATTATAAAACGCGGTAAACGCGACGAGCCGGTGGGTCGGTTTCCATTCTGTTTCGCGGCTTGCAACCGACAGGTGTATTTGCGGGTACAGGCCGAGTCGCGGTCGTGCATCGGGGGATTATACTGAGACAAGCATAAAGAATCGGCGCCCCTGTTGTGCGCCGTGGCATTAAGAGGTGCATATGGCAGAGAAACTCATTCCGCTGGAGGACGCGCAGTCGATTGTTCTGTCGCACGTTGCTCCGACCGATCTCGTCGAGATTCCCGTGTGGCAGGCCTCCGGTCTTCCCTTGGCCGAGGACGCGGTGGCCGATATCGACATCTCGCCGTTTGCCAACAGCGCTATGGACGGATATGCCGTGCGCTCGGCGGACTTGGCGCAGGCATCTGGCGAGGCGCCGGTGACGCTCGACGTTATCGGACACGAGGCCGCGGGCCATGTCTTTGAGGGCACAATCGGCGCGGGCGAGACCGTCCGCATCATGACGGGCGCGCCGGTGCCCGAAGGTGCCGATGCCGTGGTGAAGTACGAGATCGTCGACGTACTCGATGGCGACGGCAACGAGGGCTCGCACGTTCGCTTCTTGGCGCCTGCCAAGGTAGGGGAGAACGTTCGCTCTGCCGCCGAGGAGGCCCATGCCGGCGATGTTGTGATGCATGCCGGCGAGGTCGTGGCTCCGGCGGGCGCCGGCTTGCTGGCAAGCGCCGGATACGCGAGCGTGAAGGTGCACGCTGCCCCACGTGTGGGCATCATCTCGCTGGGCACGGAACTGGTCGCACCGAGTAAGGTACCGGCGCGCGGTCAGATTCGCGATTCCAACTCCTCGGCGCTGATGGCCGAGGCGCTCGATGCCGGCGCCGAGCCCGTGTTCTACGGTATTGCGCCCGACGATGAGCAGGCGATTGGCGAGCTGGTGCATCGCGCCACGCGAGAGTGCGATTTTGTCATTACGAGCGGCGGCGCCTCGGCGGGCGATTACGACTACGTGACGGCGCTCGTCCGGCGCGAGGGCGTGGTGCTGTTCGATCGCATCTCGATGCGTCCGGGCAAGGCCATCACGTTTGGCTTGCTCGGGGGCAAGCCCTACCTAGGGCTTTCAGGCAATCCGGCCGCGGCGTATGTGGGCTTTGAGATGCTCGCCCGTCCGGCGATTCGCAAGATGCGCGGCTTTGCCGAGGGCGTGCGTCCCGTGCAGCAGGCGACGCTCACGCACGGCGTGAAGAAGCGACAGCGTCGCCGCTTCTTCGATCGCGCCACGGTTTTGCGCGACCCCGAGACCGGTGAGCTGTTGGTGACCGAGGCCAATACGCAGAATTCGGCGCTGCTCGGCACGATGCAGCGGGCCAATTGCCTGCTGCGTATTGACGAAGGACCGTGCGAGCTCAAGGCGGGCGACGTCGTGGATGTCGTGCGTGTCGACCTGCCCGAGGGAACGGTGCTGTAGGAGGAAGACTATGGAGCTGAAGATTTCGATTGTGACGTGTTCGGACACGCGCGATCTTGCGCAGGACGAGGCGGGTGCCGCGCTCGAGGAGCTTATCGAGGCGCAGGGCTGGACGGTCGCCTCACATGTGGTCGTGCGCGACGACGTCAGCGAAATCGGTGATGCCATTGTGGAAGCCGCCGATGAGTGCCACGCCAATGTCGTGCTCACCTGCGGCGGCACGGGTCTTTCGATGCGCGATGTAACGCCCGAGGCGACGCGTTCCGTCTGCGACCGCGATGTGCCGGGTATTGCCGAGGCGATTCGCGCGTACTCGATGACCAAGACGCGCCGCGCAATGCTCTCGCGTGCTATTTGCATGCAACGAGGTCATACACTTGTCGTAAACATTCCCGGTTCTACGAAGGCCGCCCGCGAAAGCTGGGAGGCCATAGCGGACCAGCTGGAGCATGCGGCTCAGATGACAGCGGGCGGCGGACATACCAACTAGGTGGTTTACCTGCGGCGGGGCGACCTGAACGGCTGCTCCGCTTTTGTTTTCCGCCGAAGCGACGCCGAGGTGCACGGTAACTTGAAACTATATTCTCTGACGAGAATAATTTCTCACTATCATTATTCTCGCAGAAGTATAATCTGATTGCAGATTAAAGCCCGCGGTGCGGTACCCGGGCACAAGGTCCGAAAGGGTTGAATATGTTCGATATGGTTTCTCGCCGCGGTTTTGTCTCGCTTTCTGCTGCCGCTGCCGCCGGCCTTGGCCTTGCTGGCTGCTCGGGCAACAAGACGTCCGAGCTCGCTGGTTCCGATACCGGCTCCGCCAAGTCTTCCTCTAAGAAGAAAGCTGTCGAGCTGCAGGTCTTTGCCGCCAACTCGCTCGAGAAGGCCCTGCCCGAGGTTCAGGAGCTCTACACCGAGCAGACCGGCACCACCTTTGCCGACACGCAGTTTAAGGCGTCTGGCGACCTTGTCGAGCAGATGCGCGCCGGTGCCGCCGTCGACGTGCTCATCACGGCTTCCAAGGGCACCATGGACGACGCCGAGGCCGCCGAGCTCGTCGACGCCGACACGCGTGAGGACATGTTCGTCAACGACCTTGTGATCATTCGCGCCGAGGGCTCCGACACCAAGGTCGAGGCCATCGCCGACGTCGCGAATCTGGACGGCAAGATCGCCATCGGAGACGCCAAGACCGTCCCTGCCGGAAAGTACGCCAACCAGGCGTTGGCCTCCGTGGGCCTCTACACCGGCACCGAGGGCGACGACGGTGAGTATGCTCCCGAGATTGCCGACAAGGTCGCACTGGCCGATAAGGTGGGCACCGCCGCCGCCTATGTGTCCACAGGCGACTGCGTGGCCGGTTTTGTCTACAGTTCTGACATCTACCGCTACGACGGCATCGAGGAGGCCTTCGTGTGCCCCGAGGACTCGCACAAGCCCATCGTGTACCCGGGTGCCGTTGCCGAGAGCTCCGAGCACGCCGACGAGGCCAAGGCGTTCATCGACTTCTGCCTGACCAACAAGAAGGCTCAGAAGATTTGGGCCAAGTACGGCTTTGAGCTTTCCGCGTAGTGCGGCTTGGCGCGATAATTCCATCGTTTTGTGTTTCACTCCGTCCTTGTATTCGCTTGGAGCTTTTCGTGCTTAATAGATTCCGCATGCTTGTCGTCTGTGCTTTGACCTTCGCGCTTTGCTGGGTGCCGGGATTTGCGTTTGCTGGGGACGCTGAGGACGGGGCCCAGGCTGCTGCGACCGCTCATGGGCTTTCCTATGGGATCGAGGGTTTTGAGCGGTTGGCCAAGGGGACCGCTCGTGCCATGGAGGGCCAGCCTGAGGGCTACCGGTTTCCCGTTGACGAGGACGTGGACCTTGTGGTGGCGCCTGCTGCCGATCGCGTTGTGGTGTGGATATCGCCCAAGGCGGTCGAGAAGTATGGATTGGATCCGCAGGACAACGAGTGCGTATCGGGTCTCAAGGCCCTCGTCTGTAAGCTCGACAGCGCAAACTGCATGGGAGGTGCGCAGCTGGGGGACGTGGATCTTCCTTGGTATGTCACGGCGGAAACAACGTTTGATTCCGGTGGGTATACCTATGGCTTTGACGAGCGCGGTACGGATGGGGACCGCTATGTGGTGATTGCATCAGCCTCGGGTGATGCCAAAGGCGGCGCGCGTTGGCTTGATAGCGCTCAAATGGTAGAAGCATCGTCTGTCGTGTTGCGGGATGAGCAGGGGCCCTTGACCTCTCTGGCCTCCTTATTGGGCGACATCGACTACCGCCCGTTTTGGGTGTCTATCAAAACGAGTGGCCTTGCCCTGGTGATTGCCTTTGCACTGGGCCTGTTTGCCGCATGGAAGACTATGGGTACCTCGAGTCGCATCAAGGGCCTGCTCGATTCGGTCTTAACGATTCCTATGGTGCTGCCGCCCACGGTCTGCGGTTTTCTGCTCCTCATGCTGTTTGGCCGCTCGACCGGGGTGGGCCAGTGGCTCATCGCGCACGGCATCTCGATCGTCTTTACGTGGCCGGCGGCGGTGATCTCTGCCGTGGTGGTGTCGTTTCCCCTGGTCTACCGTACGGCGCTCGGTGCCTTCGAGAGCCTCGATACGCAGATGCTCGACGCCGCGCGAACCTTGGGATGGTCCGAACGTCGCATCTTTGCCAAGCTCATGATGCCGCTCGGCTGGCCCTCCATCGCCGCCGGCACGGTGCTCGCCTTTGCCCGCGCGATGGGCGAGTTTGGCTGCACACTGTTCTTTGCGGGCAACTACGCCGGTATTACGCAGACCATTCCCATCGCCATCTACTTTGAGTGGATGGGCGGTAATACGTCGGTGGCCCTCTTTTGGGTCGTGGTCGTAATTGCGTTTAGTTTCCTGGTCATCCTGTTCATCAACATGTACACCGCGCATTCGCAAAAGTATCGCGAGCGGGGCCTGTCCCGTGCGGAGCGCAAACAGGCCAAAGATCTCTCCGGACAGGGCGATTCGCTCGACCCAGTCGGCGGCGATGCGCTACGTATCGATCGCGAGGCGTTGGCCGAGCTCATGCGCGATGATGCGGCGCAGCAGGGAGGTCGATAAGCTATGTCGCTCGTTTTGGATATTAAGAAACGTTATCCCGGGTTTGTGCTCGACATACAGCTTGAGGCCGGCGAGGAGCGCGTGGCGCTGCTGGGCGCCTCGGGTTGCGGCAAGAGCTGCACACTGCGCTGCATTGCCGGTGTGGAGACGCCCGACGAGGGCAAGATCGTCGTCAACGGCGTGACATTTTTTGACTCGGCCGCGGGCATTAACCTGTCGCCTCAGGAGCGCAAATGCGCTCTGCTGTTCCAAAACTATCAGCTGTTTCCCAATATGACGGTGGCCGATAACGTGTGCGCTGGCGTAAAGGATGCGGGCGACGCCGCGGCGCGCAAAAGGCTGGCCGAGCGCTATCTGGGCATTTTCGGTCTGGCCGACTTTGCCGACCGCTATCCCGCGCGACTCTCGGGCGGTCAGCAGCAACGTGTGGCGCTTGCGCGCATGGTGGCGGCGCATCCGGGCATTTTTATGTTCGACGAGCCCATGAGCGCACTCGATTCCTATCTTAAGAGCGCCCTCGAGCAGAACATGCTCGACCTGTTCGATGTGTGCAACCGCACCGTGCTCTACGTGAGCCACGATATCGACGAGGCATGTCGCCTGTGCCAGCGCATCTGCGTGATGCATAACGGGCACGTCGAGGAGATCGGTTCCGTCGAGGACGTGGTCCGCTGTCCGCAGACGCTGGCGGCGCTGCGCCTGACGGGCTGCAAGAACACAAGCCGGGCGCGCAAGATCGGATCCCAAGAAGTTGAGGCGCTCGATTGGGGCATGACCTTTAGCGTGGGTCGTGAGGTGCCCGATGAGGTGGCATATCTGGGCATTCGTGCGAGCTACTTCCATGTGGACAACCGTGCTGAGCGGGGTCGCAACAGCTACGACCTGCATGTGGCCCGGGTGAGTGATTCGCGTTTTGAGCGCTTGGTGCTGTTGGACGTGCCGCGCGCCGATGCGCCCACGCGTCTGCAGTGGAAGGTCAACAAGGTGGGCGTGCCTGTCGACGAACTGCCGCAAGCAGGCGAGACACTGCGCATGCACTTCGATGCGAGTAGGATCCATTTGGTTTGTCGATAGCGCCGGGTAATGCCGTCGGGGATATAAGCCTCGGCGGCTTTGCCTTGCCGCTCGCCGAATGAGGGATGACAAACTCTTATCAATCAAGATAATTATTTATTAAACGACGACACACGGCGCTGTCGTACGAATGTCAACGGTGTTCGCATGGTCGACGACCGTTGATATAGTTGACCTCAACTTGTAAAGGAGGGTGCGCACATGCCGCAGACGACATACATTCGCCGCGTTGCCGCGCGTGCCCTATATATGGCTCGGAGCCGCATATGAGCAGGTATGTTCACGGCTCCGGGAGAGACGACGCACAACTAAATAATCGACCGCAAAGCAGGTTCCCCAAAATTCCGGGTTTAGGCGCGGCTGGGTTTTCGCCACCCACCGTGCAGCAATACCGTAGCTATTCATTTTTGGTTCGAGAGGGGAACCGTTATGGCTGAAGAATTCGATTTCCATCCGATGTGGGAGACCCTCGGCATGAATCTTGCCGATCACGACATGCTGCTGGGCGCCGTGGGCCAGATGTACGGCGACATGTTCCTGACGCAGAACAATCGCCCCAAGTCCACGTCCTACCTGGACTTTGTGGCCACCAACATCCACAGCGGCCGTATTAAGGAGATGCTCGACAAGAAGGAGGCCGGCGAGGCCACCAAGATCGTCGGTTCGTTCTGTGTGTACGTGCCCGAGGAGATCGTACTTGCCTGTGACGGCATTCCCGTTGGTCTGTGCTCGGGTGCCGACTGGGCGACCGACAAGGTCGAGGAGCATCTGCCGCGCAACACCTGCCCGCTCATCAAGAGCTTTGCCGGCTTTAAGCTGGGCGAGGTCTGCCCCTACATTGAGTCGAGTGACTTGGTGGTAGGCGAGAACACCTGCGATGGCAAGAAGAAGGCCTACGAGTTCTTTGCCACGCAAAAGAACATGTACGTCATGGATATTCCCAACGTGCACGACGAGTCGACGCTCGTGACCTGGAAGGCCGAGGTTAAAAAGCTTGCCGCCAAGATCGAGGAAGAGTGCGGCGTCACGATTACGCCTGAGCGCCTGAAGGCTGCCATCCACGCCGTCAACGAGAAGCGTCGCGCCCTGCAGCGTCTGGCTGCGACCCGCGCTGCCGATCCGGCGCCCATCAGCGGTCTCGACAGCCTGCTGACCGTTCAGGCCGCCTTTATGGATGACACGCCGCGTCTGACCGGCGCCATCAACGAAATGGCGGCTGAGTGCGAGCAGCGCGTTGAGGCCGGCGAGGGTGTGGCGCCCAAGGGCACCAAGCGCATCCTGTACACCGGTACGCCCATGGCCGTGCCCAACTGGAAGCTGTTCAACCTCATCGAGAAGGCCGGCGGCGTCGTGGTGGGCGAGGAGTCCTGCACGGGCTCGCGCTACTACAAGGACCTGGTCGACGAGTCCGGTGAGACGGTTGACGAGATGCTCGACGCCATCGCCGAGCGCTACTTTAAGATCAACTGCGCCGTCTTTACGCCCAACGACCAGCGTATGAAGGACATTGTCCAGATGGCCAAGGACCTGCATGCCGACGGCATCGTCGACGTGGCCTTGCAGTTCTGCACGCTCTACGAGATGGAGTCGTTTGCCGTGGAGAAGGCCGCCGAAGAGGCCGGCATCCCGTTTATGCACATCACGACCGACTACGCCGGCGAGGATGCAGGCCAACTGCAAACCAGGATTGAGGCTTTCTTGGAAACCATTTAGGGCTATCCGGTCCAGCGGCTTCCCCAAGCACCCGATCTTGCCGTTCAAACCATCGCTTGCATACCAAAGTACGCGGCGCTCCTCTTTCACGGCAACCTCGGGCACCTGGGAAAGCCGTTTCCTTGGTTGGTTAAAAGGTTTGTTAAGGAGTTATATGTCGGAAAATATTGAGCAGCCGTTGCCGTCCACGTTTGAGGAGTTCAACGAGCAACGCAAGGCGGCGTTTATTCGCGTCAAGGATTATAAGCAGGCGGGTAATCGCCTGGTCGGTTTTCTGTGCAGCTACACGCCGCTCGAGATTATCGATGCCGCGGGGGCTGCGAGCGTGGCGCTGTGCGGCACGTCCGACGAGGTGATTCCCGAGGCCGAGAAGGTGCTGCCGGCAAACCTGTGCCCGCTCATCAAGTCTACGTATGGTTTTGCCTATTCGCAAAAGTGCCCGTTTACGTACTTTAGCGACATGATCATCGGCGAGACCACCTGCGACGGCAAGAAGAAGATGTACGAGCTGCTCAACGAGCTCAAGCGCACGCACATTCTGCATCTTCCGCAGGGTCGCGACCGTGCCTACGAGCGCGAGGGCTGGTACGAGGAGTGCCGTCTGCTCAAGGAGGAGCTCGAGAACTTCTACGGCATCACGATTACCGACGATGACCTGCGCGCTGCCGTCCGTCGTCGCAACCGCTTGCGTGCGGCCCAGCTCGAGATGTTTGCGCTTCAGGCCAACCAGCCGGCGGCCATGAGCGGTGTCGACCTGATGAGCACCATGTTCGCCGGTACGTTCAGCTTTGATATCGAGGCTTATACGCAGCAGCTGGAGCAAAAGGTTGCCAAGCTGCGCGAGACCTACGACGCGGGTGAGCGCCCGGTCGCAGCAGACGCCAAGCGCATTCTGATCACCGGCTGCCCGGTGGGCGGCGTGATCAACAAGATCGGCCGTACTATCGAGTTCAACGGCGGTGTGGTCGTGTGCATGGACGACTGCTCGGGCGAGCGCACGGCGGCCATGATGATCGACCCGGAGGCTCCCGATATCCTGCGCGCCATCGCCGACCGCTACCTGGACATCAACTGCTCGGTCATGACGCCCAACGACGGTCGCATGGGAAACACGCTGGCTATGTGCGAGAAGTACCATGTCGATGCCGTGGTAGAGAGCGTGCTGCAGGCCTGCCACACCTTCAACGTTGAGAGCGCGCGCATGCAGGAGGCTGTCGAGGGTGCGGGCATTCCGTATATGAAGATCGAGACCGACTACAGCAACGGTGACATGGGCCAGATCGAGACGCGCATCGCCGCCTTCATCGAAACCCTCTAGCTTCCTCAGGCACCGGATCTTGCTCCTCAAACCGTCGCTTGCGTACCCAAAGTACGCTGCGCTCCTCTTTCGGGGCAATCTCCGGCACCTGAGAAACCTAGAGCTAAGGTGCCTGAACGTGCCACTGTCTTTGATGTTTAGATTGGGAGAGAGCCATGATAGGGATCGGGATCGATATCGGGTCTACGGCGGCTAAGGCTGCTGTGGTCGACGGGGAGGGTTCGGTGGCGTGGACGTGCGTGCAGCCAACCGGGTTCTCCTCGGTCGATGCTTCCGAGCGGCTGCGCGAGGCACTGGCAGCGGCTGGCTACGACGTGGCTGCCGACGACGTGCGCGTGATCGCGACTGGCTACGGCCGTGTCGCCGTGCCCTATGCGCATAAGGTCGTGACCGAGATTACCTGCCACGGCACCGGTGCCGTGCGCCTGTTTGGCGATCACGGCACGGTGATTGACGTAGGCGGCCAGGACACCAAGGTCATTCAGCTTAAAAGTGGCCGCGTGGCCAAGTTTGCCATGAACGACAAGTGCGCCGCCGGCACGGGGCGCTTTTTGGAGATCATGGCCGACCGCCTAGGCATTTCCCAACAGCAGATGACGGACCTCGCCCGCACCGGCGAACCCACCAAGATCAGCAGCATGTGCACGGTGTTTGCCGAAAGCGAGGTCATCAGCCTGATCGGCCGTGGTGAGCCGCGCGAGAACATCGCCCGTGGTGTGATTGAGAGTGTCGTATCGCGCGTGGCGACCATGGCCGGGCAGGCCGCGGGCGCCCCGTACTACCTGACCGGTGGCCTGTGCGAGAACGCCTTCGTGGTGGAGCGGTTGGGCGAGCTACTGGGGTCGCCGGTGACCACCTCGCCCCAAGCTCGCTTTGCCGGAGCGATCGGCGCGGCTGTCCGCGCCGCCGCCTTGGCCTAGGGGTGTACCGCGACATGCGCATCCTCAATATCTCGGCGCAAAAACCAGATAGCACCGGCAGCGGCACCTACCTTGCCGCGCTCGTACGCGAACAGATCGAGACGGGGCATCGCGCCGCCGTGCTTTGCGGCGCGGCACCGGGTGATACCCAAGGCGAGCTGGACCGGCGTGCTGCCGTGTTTGCCGTACCGTTCGAGTCGCCCGAGCTGCCGTTTCCCATCTGCGGTATGTCCGATGTCATGCCCTATCCCTCCACGCGCTATCGTGACCTGACGCCTTCGATGCTCAAGGCATTTGAGCGGGCATTTGCTGCTGCAATCGATCGGGCGGTGGCTGAGTTTCGGCCCGATCTGGTGCTCTGCCATCACCTGTATCTTGTGACCGCATTGGCGCGCGAGTGCGTCCGGGGCGTGCCGGTTGTTGCCGTGTGCCATTCGACCGACCTGCGCCAGCTGCGTTCGCATGCGCTCGAGCGCGATCGCATCGTAAGTGCGGTTCGTCGGCTCGATGCCGTCTTTGCGCTCCACGCTGAGCAGGCTGAGCAGATTGGCCTGGTGTGCGGCGTCGATGCCGATCGCATCCACGTGATTGGGACGGGCTACGACCATCGCGTCTTCTGCCGCGACGCAAGCGTGGCGAGGCGGCCGGGATCGCTTGCGTACGTGGGCAAGATTTGCTTTAAAAAGGGCGTCGAGTCGCTGGTTCGAGCCGTGTCATTGCCGATTGACGATGACGTCCGCCCATCTGGCTTGGTACTTGTGGGCGGTCGCGGGGACGATGCCGAGTACGCGCGTATCGAGCGCTTGGCCGCGGCCTCGGATGTGCCGGTGAAGCTGGCGGGGCGCCTGGATAGCGATGGACTCGTGCATGCCTACCGCAGTTCCGACGTCTTTGTGCTGCCTTCGTTTTATGAGGGTCTGCCGCTCGTGACGATCGAGGCCCTCGCGTGCGGCTGCAAAGTTGTGGCGACCGATTTGCCCGGCGTTCGTCCCTGGATGGAGGCGATGCTTCCCGGTGCTCCCGTGACGTGGGTGGCGTCTCTGCGTATGACGGATGTCGACACGCCCGCGGCGGCCGACCTTCCGTTGTTTGAGCGCGCACTGGCAGATGCTATCGCGCAGGCGCTTGCGGCGCCGCCTTCGACGTTCGAGCCGTCGGCGGTCTCTTGGGAAGCGTGCCTGGGGCGTATACTTAAAGTCGTTGATTTGTTGGAAGGGGGTTCGTATGGCTAAGGACACCATGAGGCTCACATCCATGACGGCCGCGAGCGGTTGAGCCGCTAAGTTGGCTCCCGGAGCCCTCGCCCAGGTCCTGGGCGACTTGCCCAATGTGCATAACGACAATCTGCTCGTGGGGTTCGATACCTCCGACGATGCGAGTGTCTTCCGCGTAGGGGAGAACCTGGGGCTCGTGCAGTCCATCGACTTCTTCCCACCGATGGTCGACGACCCGTTCCTGTTTGGCCAGATTGCCGCGGCAAACTCACTGTCGGACATCTACGCCATGGGCGGGCGGCCGAGCCATGCCATGAACCTGCTGTGCATTCCGAGCTGCCTGGGCGTCGAGGTTGCCGGTCAGATTCTGGCGGGCGGCGCCGACAAGTGCGTTGAGGCCGGCTGCACCATCGCGGGCGGCCACACCATCAACGACGACGAGCCCAAGTACGGCCTGTCCGTGAGCGGCTTTGTCGCGCTCGATCGCATGCTCGCCAATAGCGGTGCGCGCGTGGGCGATGTCCTGCTGCTGACCAAGGCGATCGGCTCGGGCATCATCACCACGGCCATTAAGGGCGAGCTTATCGAGCAGGACGAGGCTGGTCCGATGTTCGACTCGATGCGCACCCTCAACGAGGCCCCGATTCGTTTGGCCGAGGGACTCGAGCTTCACGGCTGCACCGACATTACGGGCTTTGGTCTGATCGGGCATGCGTGCGAGATGGCCGAGGGCTCGGGCGTGCAGATCGAACTTACGTCGGGAGCGGTACCGCTCTTTGACCAGGTGCTCGACATGGCGCGCCTGGGCATTATTCCCGCGGGCTCCTACCGCAACCAGGACTTCTTTGACCCGCGTGCGGCTGCCGACGAGGACCTGGAGCCGGGCATGTTGGATGCGCTGTACGATCCGCAGACCTCGGGCGGCTTGCTTATTGCGGCGCCCGCGGTGGACGTGGATGAGCTTGCGCGTCGTTTGCATGCCGAGGGGCGCGTTGCCGCCGTTGTCGGGCGCGTGTGCGAGGCGGAGCCGGGCGGTCCTGCGGTCCGCGTTGTCCGTTAACGACACGTTTATTGAGCCATGTACCGTTCTAAAACGATTTATTCGAAAGGAAAAGCTATGTCTACCAAAATTGAAGTCAATGCCATGGGCGATGCCTGCCCTCTGCCCGTCGTCAAGACGCTCAAAGCCCTGAAGCAGCTCGATGGCGAGGGCACCGTCGTGACCTCGGTCGATAACGAGACCGCCGTCAAGAACATCTCCAAGATGGCGCAGGAGAAGGGCTGCACGGCCTCGGTCGAGAAGGTTTCTGACGCCGAGTGGCACGTGACCGTGGCGACCTCTGGCGCCGTTGCCGTGGCCGATCCCGAGCAGGATGGCGCTGCCTTCTGTGATGCCAGCGCCGGCAAGGGCAAGCTCGTCATTTCCGTCTACACCGACTGCATGGGCCGTGGCGACGACGAGCTGGGCCACAAGCTCATGAAGGCCTTCATCTTTGCCGTGACGCAGCAGGAGGAGCTGCCCGCGACCATGCTGTTCTACAACGGCGGCGCCAAGCTCACCGTCGAGGGCTCGCCGGTGCTCGATGACCTGAAGGGTCTGGCCGAGCAGGGTGTCGAGATTCTCACCTGTGGCACCTGCCTCGACCACTATGGCATTAAGGACCAGCTTGCAGTAGGCGAGGTCACCAACATGTACGTGATCGTGGAGAAGATGGAGCAGGCCGTGCGCGTCGTGCGCCCGTAGCGTATTGGTTGGAGTTGCCATGAGGGAGAAGCGCCCGGCGCTTGTCATCACGTTTCCCACCACGGCGGCCGCCATGGGGTGCGAGACCCTGTGCATTGAGCGCGGTCTTCCCGGGCGAACGATTCCCGTGCCCGGGGAGGTCGCTGCCGGCTGCGGTCTGGCGTGGAAGGCGTTGCCTGCCGATGAGGAGCTGCTGCGCAGCGAGCTTACCGCGGCGGGCGTTCCCACCGAGGGCTATACCGTGATTGATATGTGGGAGGTCGTGCGATGATCTACCTGGATAACGCAGCGACGACCATGCACAAGCCGCAGACGGTCATCGATGCCGTGACGCAGGCGATGTGCTCGCTCGGCAATGCCGGGCGCGGCGCCACGTCGGGTGCGCTCGACGCGGCGCGTACCATCCACGGCTGCCGTGCCAAGCTCGCGCGCCTTTTGGGTTGCCCGAGGGCGGACCATGTGTGCTTTACGCCCAACTCCACGGCGGCGCTCAACACCGCCATCAACGGGGTGGTGCGCCCCGGCGACCATGTGGTCACAACGGTGCTCGAGCACAACTCCGTACTGCGTCCGCTCAACCGCCTGGCAGCGGAACGGGGTGTGACCGTTGAGCATGCGGGCTGTGACGTTAACGGTGTGCTCGACTACGACGAACTCGAGCGGCTTGTCACGCCGGGTACGCGCGCCGTGGTGGTGACGCATGCCTCCAACGTGACCGGCAACGCGGTCGACGTTTCGCGTGTGGCTGCCATCGCGCATGCGGCCGGCGCGCTGGCGATCGTCGACGCCTCGCAGTCTGTCGGCACGGTGCATATCGATATGCAGGCCATGGGGCTCGACGTGGTGTGCTTTACCGGCCACAAGGGGCTCATGGGTCCGCAGGGGACCGGCGGCCTGGCCGTAGCAGAGGGCATTGACGTGGCGCCGTGGGCCATGGGCGGCACGGGCGTGCACAGTTTCGATGCGTTGCAGCCGCTTGAGTGGCCCACGCGCCTTGAGGCGGGCACGCTCAACGGCCACGGTATCGCCGGCCTTTCCGCTGGTCTCGACTTTATCGAGGCCCAGGGTGGGGTCGAGGCGATTGCTGCCCACGAGCGTGCGCTCGCTGATCGCTTCCTTGCCGGTGTGCGCGAGATTCCGGGGATTAAGCTCTATGGTGCCTTTGGCCAACCGACGCGCTCGGCGATCGTCTCGCTCAACGTGGGCGATATCGACTCTGCCGAGATCTCGGATGCACTCATGCAAGGGTGGGGGATTGCGACGCGCCCCGGCGCCCATTGCGCCCCGCTCATGCACCGTGCGCTGGGGACCGAGCGTCAGGGTGTCGTTCGCTTCTCGTTTGGGTATTTCAACACGGACGAGGAAGTCGACACCGCGATTGACGCTTTGCGCGATTTAGCCTGCTAGAGCGTATATACTTGCGGGACGGGTCTTTTGCCCGTCCCGTTTTTGTTTCGACCCGAAAGGTGTGTCTATGGCCTCATCCGCCTCGCGCGGCCTGCGCTCCGACCATGTCGTTACCGTCGGCATCGCCCTGTTCTCGATGCTCTTTGGCGCCGGCAACCTTATCATTCCGCCACTGCTGGCGCTGCAAGCAGGTTCAGCCACGCCGGTCGCCATGCTCGGCTTTCTCATCGCCGCCATCGGCCTGCCCGTCATGGGCTTTATCGCCGTGGCGCTTGCCGGAACGGCGCGCGAGCTTGCCGGCCGCGTGCACCCCAAGTTCGGTGAGTTCTTTGTTGCGGCGGTGTATCTGGCCATCGGCCCGTGCCTGGCCATTCCGCGTACGAGCTCCACGGCCTTCGAGATGCTGGTGCCGCTGCTGCCCGAGGGCGTTTCGCTTGGCACGGCTCGCCTGGTGTTTGCCGTTGGCTTCTTTGTCGTCGCGTTTGCTCTCACGCTGCGCCCGGGTGTCATCACGCGCGTGCTCGGCCGCATTACGGGCCCCGCGCTCATTGTGCTCATCGTGTTGGTCGTGGGTGCCGCCGTGGTCTCGCCACTGGGACCGGCTGCCGCGCCTCAGGCTCCCTACGATGCAGGCGCCGCCGTGCAGGGCTTTTTGACTGGCTATCAGACCATGGACCTGCTCGCGTCGCTCGCCTTCGGCATCATCATCGCCGAGACCATCCACGAGTTGGGCGTTACCGACGATAGGCGCGTGGCCTTCGAGATCTCGCGTTCGGGTGTGATCGCCGGCGTGCTCATGGCCATCATCTACTGCGGCCTGGCGCTTGCCGGAATGCAACTCGGCACGGTTATGCCCGATGCCACCAACGGCGCTGCCATCCTCGCTCGTTCGGCCTCCATGCATTTTGGGCTTGCTGGCACGGTCGTGGTCTTCGCGATCTTTTTCCTCGCCTGCATGAACGTGTGCATCGGTCTTATTAGCTGCTGCTCGCGCTATTTCTGTGAGACGTACGTAGTTGAAGGGGGAGCGGAGGCTTCCGAGGGGGCCATGCGCCGCCCCTTCGCGATCCTTGCCTTTGTGTTCGCGGCGTTTTCGTGCGTGCTCTCCAACGTGGGCCTCGACGTGATCCTTATGTTCTCGGTGCCCATGCTTAACGCCTTGTATCCCGTCGCCATCGTGCTGGTTCTCATGGGTTTGGTACACGGCTTTTGCGACGCTCATCCGCAGGTGTGGGTCTGGGTTGGCGGTGTGGTTGCCGTGCAGAGCGTGATCACCTCGGTCCGCGATGCGTTCTTTGGGGGCACGTGGCTGCCGTTTGATGCGCTGCCGTTGGCGGATATCGGTGCCGCGTGGGCGCCGGTTGCCGTGGTGGCATTTGTGATCGGCCTGCTCCATAGTCGTTTTGTCGCACATTCGAGGAGCTAGGGTTTCTGCGCTTGCACAGGCGGGGAGTCTCCCCTATAATTTCCTTCGCTTTGGGACACGCAAGGTTTAGACCTTAGCTGCTCAACACCTTCGGGACGTGGCGCAGTTTGGTAGCGCGCCTGCTTTGGGAGCAGGATGTCGCAGGTTCAAATCCTGTCGTCCCGACCATATCTTGCGGGCGTAGTTCAATGGTAGAACCCCAGCCTTCCAAGCTGATGACGCGGGTTCGATTCCCGTCGCCCGCTCCATAGGATATCTTTAACGGCTTTGGCTCCTTTTGGTGCCAGAGCCGTTTTCATATACATGCCGGGGACCCCACATCCCCTCCTAAGTTGCGGTGAAATAGTTCCCGATTAGCCGCAAAAGCTGTTATCCAGGAACTATTTCACCGCAACTTATTGAGGCCGAGCGGGCTGGGTCGATGATGGGTTCTGTTGTCGAGAAGATGAGGGCAGCCGGTCAGGAGTCTGTGTAGGGTTTTGTGGTTGGTATACCGTAGCCGCGCATCATGGAGCCGAACGCTTTGACATCGAGGGTGTCTGAGAGCTTGAAATGAATGACGTTGTGGCCCATGGCACGCAGGTTCGCGTCGCGCACGAGGGCAGCTCGATAGGTTTTTGCCGCAGTATGTTCCGGATCATTTTGGGCATCGTCCTCAAACTTGCCTAGTCCATGCAGCTCAGCCAGCATCCAAGAGCCGTTTGGCATCTGCCAGCCGTAATCTGCCAAATAATAGCCGGCGTTTCCCGGTCGAGTGATTTCAACCTGAAGTTCGGGAGCGGCAACTCCCGCCAGAATCATTGCCGCCCGTGCCTCGGATTCTCCACCGTTATCCGATCTGCCATCCATGTGTTCAAAAACGTCAAATGCGCGCGCGATGCCGTGCAGTCCGCGGCAGTTCGTTTGTGCATATGCACGCAATTCTTCACGCTCGACACCGTACTCACGAGCCAACCCGTCGACATAGCCTAGTGCATATCGAAAAGCGTTAGTTCGGGCGATGTCGACCACCGTGCGATATGGATTCGTTAACGTAAAAGGACCGAGCTGCCATACGTCGCCCGGCCGCCAGCGTCGGTATTCAACGAATTCGTACATATCGCGTCTGGTGGAACGCGGCAACAGCACTTGCACCTTGTCGAGAAGCGAATATGCAGAACCGATGCCATAGAGCAGTGCCGCCGTTGCTCCACAAAACACGGCATTCGGTTCAACGACCGCAATAGCGGATGCCAATTGAAAGATGCGATCTGCGACGCCGAGGTCATTCCAATACGCGGGATCAGCGTAGACATGGTTGTAGAGTCGAATAATCATCTCTTTTTGCATGAGCGCGTAGGCACAGCGTTCATCCCATTTTTTGGTAGCTACAAACAGGTGCCCGCCATGATGGGCCTCGAATAACCGGAAGAACAGCTCTAATTGCGGTTTGGTACAGCGTTTATCATGACTCATTTTCGACCCCATGGTCTCGAGGGGGAGTGAATGACACTACGCTATCCCATATTTGGCCCGCCTGACCTTGCCATGAACTGACCAAAAGCTTGACGGGGCAGGTCAGAGTCATGAGTCGTAGCCAAACATATCGGCAAACGGTTGATTAGTGCCCCTCGGCGGCACTAAAAACCACCCTTACAGAAAGTTGCGGTGGAATAGTTCCTGAAAGGCTCGAATAAGCCTAAATCCAGGAACTATTTCACCGCAACTTAAGAGGGGATGGGGCTGAGTGGCGGGCGATGCCGTTGCCTGTCGGTTAGTGGCGGGATTGGTGGCGGAGCTTGTCGATGGTGGAGTCGGTGCTTCGGCTGCGGGCTTCGGCGGCGCGGTCGCGGGCGTCGGCGGCGGTTTGGCGCTGGCGGCGGTAGTCGATCATGCCTTGGATGATGGGCTTGCCAAAGCTCACGACATCATCGTTGTAGATGGCGGTTCGGGCTGCGAGGAGGCAGTCGGTAAAGTCCATATGGGTCTTGCCGAAGAGTTTGACGGCAAGGGCGACAACGGTGGGCTCGTCGACCATGACGTCATCGAGCAGCCTTTTCATGGCCGCAGCAATTTCAACGCGGGGAACCTTATAGACGTCGCGCAGCGTGACCACGACGCGCGTGATGATTTCGGGGTAGACACGTGCGGTGCGCGTGGCGATGACCTTGGCGGCGCGCGGTGACAGGACCTCGTCGTCGTCAAGCAGGTAGCGCAGGATGACGGTCTCGTCGATGATGGTGCTACTCATGGATATCTACTTCCTCGGGACCCAAAACCGACTCGTCGCTTTCTGTGGCTAGGTATTCAATCCAGGCATTGCGCTCCTCGGAGCGGCGATTGGGGTCACCGTATGCTTTGAGCGATCCATAGGCGGCGGTGCCGTCCTTTGAGCGCACGGCGACCGGCTGAAAGGGGAGCTTGCGCATCAAAATGCTCTGCGCGACAAATAGACGGACGGCCTCGGCGAGCGATGTGCCCATGGCGTCGTAGAGATGTTCGGCATGCTGCTTGTCTTCCTCGCGAATGCGCACCTGCAGGATGGCTCGTTTTTGAGTCGATGACATCACTGGCCCCCTTAATGAGCGTGCAATATAGTCGGTCAAATGCGGCATGTGCCGATACTTGAGCATCTTATAACGATTACTTTATTTCGCTCAAGTAAATAACCATTAACTTGAATACAAGCGTAGTACATCTAAAATGAGAGCGCGTAAAAATCTCTGAGGCGTACGCATGTAATACACTCACCTTTATAGCTTCTAGAGAATAATTACAACCTGCCAAAACCCCTGCAATACACCCGTATTGCAGGGGTTATGCTCAAGTTTGCCCCCTGCAACTGCGTATATTCAACCTGTATACCGTTGGAGAAATTCTACCGAGTGTCTGTTTCGCCGCATGCATTCGATATGCCGACGCCAGGCCACGGGCGGCTTGGGGCAACGTCGACAGGGTCTCTCCGGCATGGGATTCAGGAGGGAGTGAACAACATGGGCAATAAACGAGTCGTGGCTGATTCTTCACGCTGCATTGGATGCCAAACCTGTATGGCGGCGTGCATCGAGGCACACGATATTCCCGGCAACATCGCCGCGCCGCGCCTGCGCGTGACGCGTACGTACGAGATCTCCGCACCGGTGGCTTGCCATCACTGCGAGGATGCCCCGTGCGCCAAGGCTTGTCCTACGGGCGCCTTGTTCTTTGATCCAAAGAACCATCGCATCGGCGTCAACGAGGACAACTGCATTGGCTGCAAGAGCTGCGTCATGGCATGCCCCTTTGGCGCCGTGAGCGTGGCGACCACGCAGGTCCCCGTCTTGATGGGTGACGTTCGCGTCGGTTCGCAGACTAAGAGCTTCGTGCTCAAGTGCGACCTGTGCGTGGACCGTCCCGGCGGTCCGGCGTGTGCCGAGGCATGCCCGACCAAGGGCCTCACCCTGGTAGACGAGGAGCGTCTGGCAGAACTGACTGCCGAGCGTGCCCGCGCCACCATCGAAAACGAGGCGTAAGCGTCGGGCGACAGGCCCAATGATTGTCAAATAAGTACCGAGCATTCGGTAGCAGAAAAAGGAAGGAGGGTGTCATGGAGAAGCATAAAGTGATCTGCCCGTACTGCGGCGCCGGTTGCCAGTTTAACCTCCTGGTCCAAAACGGCCAGGTCGTGGGCACCGAACCGCTCAACGGCATCACCAACCAGAGCGAGCTGTGCCTTAAGGGCATGAGCGGCTACGACTTCATCAACGACACCAAGATCTTGACTCCTCGCGTACTGCACCCGATGATCCGCCGCACTAAGGGCGCGGATCTTGAGCGCGTAAGCTGGGACGAGGCACTGGATTTCACCGCATCTAAGATGCAGGCCATAATTGACGAATATGGTCCTAACGCTGTCATGACCACCGGCTCTTCGCGAGGCGGCGGCAATGAGGCGAACTACGTCATGCAGAAGTTTACGCGTGCGTGCATCGGCACCCACAGCGTGGACAACTGCGCCCGTACTTGACACGGCCCTACTGTCCTCGGTCTGATGGACACGGTTGGTTCAGGTTGCATGTCATGCTCCATCCCCGGTATGGAGGATGCGGGCTGCATTTTCCTCTTCGGCTATAACCCTGCCGATTCGCACCCCATCGTCGCAAGGCGTATCGTGCGAGCCAAAGAAAAGGGTTGCAAGATCATCGTCGCCGATCCGCGCCATATCGAAACCGCGCGTATCGCCGATCTTTACCTTCCGATCAAGAACGGTTGCAACGTCGCGTTCCTCAACGCCTTTGCCAACTGCTTGGTCAACGATGGCCTCTACGACAAGGAATTCGTCGCCGAGCACACGAACGGCTTTGACGAGTGGTGGGAGACCATCAAGAACTACACTCCCGAATCCGTACAGGACATCACGGGTGTCGAGCCCGCGTTGATCCACCAAGCTGCCGAGATGTACGCCACGGCGAAGCCCTCTGCCATCATTGGCTGGGGCATGGGCGTATGCCAGCAGAAGCAGAACCTGAAGACGGTGCACACCATCGCCTCCATCGCCTGCGTTGCCGGCCAGATCGGCAAACCCAATTCCGGCCTCGCGCCCGTGCGTGGTCAGAACAACGTCCAGGGCTCCTGCGATATGGGCATGCTGCCCAACCTGTACCCTGGCTACCAGAAGGTCACCGACCCGGCAGTGCGTGCCAAGTTTGCCAAGGCTTGGGGCGTGCCCGAGGAAAAGCTCCCGCTCGAGGAGGGCTACAAGCTCACCGACCTGGGCCACCTGGTCGACGAGGGCAAGGTGCACTGCTTCTACAACTACGGCGAGGACCCGGTGCAGACCGAGCCCGATTCGGCCGGTATGCGCAAGACGCTCTCCGAGCTGGATCTGTTCATTTGCCAGGACATCTTTATGACGCAGACGACCATGCTCGCCGACGTCATCCTGCCCGCTACCTCTTGGGGCGAGCACGAGGGTGTCTTTACCGCATCCGACCGTAGCTTCCAGCACTTTGACGCGGCCGTTCCGCCCAAGGGCGAGTGCCGTCACGACTGGGAGATCTTCGCGGACCTGTCCACGCGTATGGGCTATCCCATGCACTACGACAACACCGAGCAGATCTGGAACGAGTGCATTAGCCTGTGCCCCAACTTTGTGGGCGCGACCTACGAGAAGATGGCTCCCGAGGGCGGCTACGCCCAGTGGCCCGTCAAGAGCACCGATGTGAACGACCACGGTACGCCCGACATGTTCGCAGGCGGCAAGTTCACCACCAAGGATGGCCGCGCCAACCTGATGGCGCACGACTGGGAGGCGCCCTCCGAGCTTCCCGACGATGAGTACCCGCTCATTCTGTGCACCGTCCGCGAGGTCGGTCACTACAGCTGCCGCTCGATGACCGGCAACTGCAAGACGCTGGCGCTGCTCGCCGACGAGCCCGGCTTTGTCCGCATGAATCCCGCGGACGCCCAGGCGCGCGGCATCAAGAACGGCGACATCGTCTCGATTCATAGCCGCCGCGGCCAGGTATACAGCCGCGCCGACGTGAGCGATCGCATCAATAAGGGCACGGTCTACATGACCTACCAGTGGTGGATCGGCAAGTGCAACGAGCTGACCATTCACAAGGTCGACCCGGTCTCGCATACGCCCGAGGACAAGTTCTCCGCCTGCCAGGTCGACGCCATTGCCGACCAGGTTTGGGCAGAGGGCGAGGTAGAGCGTCAGTACACCGAGCTCAAGCAGGCTCTGGTGGACGCCGCTGCTCCCCAGGACGTTGAGCCTGGCGCCGCCAAGTTCGACGACGAGACGCACGTGA
Source organism: uncultured Collinsella sp. (assembly GCA_902470805.1). Classification (GTDB taxonomy): domain Bacteria; phylum Actinomycetota; class Coriobacteriia; order Coriobacteriales; family Coriobacteriaceae; genus Collinsella. Next base: position 62,568 of record CABRHX010000005.1, read on the forward strand.
ACCAAATCGTGTAGTCCCGTTCTCGTTGGCTTTTTGGGCCGGGCGTCCCGTACGTTCGGGAGCCCGGCCCGTTATTTTGAAAGGAAGTGGGGATGAACCGCTTCATCGACATCAACCCGGAGAGGTGCATCGGCTGCGGAACATGCCAGTCCGCCTGTGCCGACGCCCACCGGATGCAGGGTCTTCAGGATACGCCGCGCCTGGCGCTCGTGAAGACCGGCGGTATTTCGGCCGCCCTTGCCTGCCACCATTGCGAGGGTGCTCCCTGCGCCGAGGTTTGCCCGGTGAATGCCATCGAGCACGATGGCGATCGCATCCACGTCAAGGAGCAGGAGTGCATCGGGTGCAGGCTGTGCGCCATCGCGTGCCCCTTCGGAGCCATCCATCCCGATGGCACGTCTATCGCCGGTGTCGCAGGCATGTGCGACCCGACGCCTTCGTATCCTAAGTCCCTGAGCAGCCTGCTTACGTGGGCTCCTGGCCAGTACACCTGCGCCGTCAAGTGCGACCTGTGTGCCTTCGATCCGGACGGCCCGCATTGTGTGGCGGCGTGCCCCACCAAGGCGCTGACCGTCATGGGCGGCGCGGCCGATCGCGAGCTCGACGAGGCCAAGCGCCTGCGCTCGATCGAAAACGGTCCAGTCGTCGACGTTACCGCTGTGGCCCAGGGCCTGTCCGAGAAAGCAGAAGGGAGCGTAAACAATGGATAGCATGACGCTGTTTATCGCATCGCTTGCCGTCTCGTGCATCGGTGCGCTCGCCTCGGTTCTGCTGATCAAGGCCGATAACGCCGCCAAGACCGCCGGCTGCCTTATCGGCGCCGTCGCCGCGGTGCTTTCGTTTGTGGCCGGTATCCAGGCCGTGCTGGGCGATGTCACGTCGGTCGACACCATCGTGTTCTTCCCGTTTGCCCATTTCCAGCTGCTGCTCAATCAGCTGTCCGGCCTGTTCGTGGCGCTCATCTCGGTGCTCGCGTTTGCCGGTTCGATCTACGGTCTCAACTACTTTGATGAGTACCCGGGCAAAAAGGGCCGCGCCGGCTTCTTCTTTAACACCTTCGTGGCGTCCATGATGCTCGTCATCACCGCCGACAACGTGTTTTGGTTCCTGGTGGCCTTTGAGCTTATGTCGCTGACCTCGTACTTCCTGGTCGTGATCGAGGAGAACGAGAACTCCATCCATGGCGGTTGGCTCTACTTTGTGATCGCGCACGTGGGCTTTGTGCTCATCATGGCGAGCTTCCTCACCATGACCAACTTCGCCGGTGGCTCGTTTGCCTTTGCGGATTTCCGCGCTACGCAGTTTAGTCCCGCGGTCGCATCCGTGTGCTTCGTGCTCGCCTTCTTTGGCTTTGGCGCCAAGGCCGGTATCATCCCGCTGCACGGCTGGCTGCCCAAGGCACATCCCGAGGCGCCGTCCAACGTGTCGGCCCTCATGTCCGGCGGCATGATCAAGATCGGTATCTTCGGCATCCTCAAGGTTGGTCTCGACCTGCTCTCCGCCTCGGGCGTTCAGGTCTGGTGGGGCCTTATGGTCATGGTCTTCGGTGCGATCTCGTCGGTCCTCGGCGTGGCCTTCGCCCTGCAGGAGCATGACATCAAGCGCCTGCTGGCCTATCACTCCGTCGAGAACATCGGCATCATTCTGCTCGGCGTTGGCGCCTCCATGGCCGCCATGGCGCTCAACTCGGTCGGCATCGCCGTCCTGGCTCTGATGGCCGCCCTCTACCACACGTTTAACCACGCGATGTTTAAGGGCGAGCTGTTCTTGGGCGCCGGTGCGCTGCTGTACTCCACGGGTACGCGCAATATGGAGAAGATGGGCGGTCTGTTCCGTCGTATGCCGGCAACGGCCATCTGCTTCCTCGTTGGCGCGCTTGCCATCTCGGCCATCCCGCCCTTCAACGGATTTGTGTCCGAGTGGTTTACCTACCAGTCGCTGTTTAACGCCGCCATGCAGGGCGACAAGGCCGTCATGATCGTGGCCGTGTTCGCTGCCGTCGCGCTTGCCATTACCGGCGCGCTGGCTGTCACGTGCTTCGTCAAGGCCTATGGCGTCTCCTTTGCCTCCGCGCCCCGCTCCGAGGCAGCGGCCAATGCCAAGGAGGTTCCCGCCCCTATGGTGTTTGCGCAGGGCCTGATCGCGGCCATCTGCGTCGTGCTGGGCATTGGCGCTCCCGTGATCGCGCCCGTGCTGGTCGATGTCGCCGCGTCCGTGCTGCATCCGTACGGTGGCGTGTTTGCCGCCGAGGGCATGGAGCTCATGAACCAATACTCCGGCGCTGCCACCTCCACGCCCGCGATCGCCATTGCGCTCGTGGTGCTCGTCGGCCTTGCCTGCGGTTATCGCAAGCTCAAGACCGTCGGCAAGGTGCAGAAGTCCCAGCCGTGGGCGTGCGGCTATGCTCCCAACGAGCATATGCCTGTCGTGGCCACGACCTTTGCCTCCGAGGTGTCCTGGTTTATGCAGCCTCTCTACACGCTGCGCGACCGCTGCACGGCCGTCTGCTGGTCCATCGCGCACTTCTTCCAGAAGCTCACCGGTGTGGCCGAGGCTGTGGAGCCCGTACCCGACAAGGTTCTCGTCGATGCCCCGCATAAGGGTGTCGAGAAGCTCGCCGACCTCGCGACTAAGCTCGAGGGCGGCGACTACAGCATCTATATCTGCTACATCGTCGCGGCACTCGTGGTGTTCCTCGTGCTCGCCGTGCAAATGGGTTAAGGAGGGGAGAGCATGAACAACATCGTACTTGCCGTTCTGCAGGGCGTGGTCGTTATGGCCGTCGCGCCGTTCTTCTCCGGTCTCGGTCGCGTTATCCGCGCCAAGATGCACAACCGTCGCGGCCCCAGCATCATGCAGGACTACCGCGACCTGGCCAAGCTCTTTGCGCGCCCCGAGTCCCAGAGCGAGGATGCGAGCTTTGCGCTGCGCATCATGCCGCCGCTGTTTTTCGCCGTCGCCTTTATGCTCGCGATGGGTCTGCCGCTCTTTACGGCACAAAGCCCCATCCCGGTCTTTGGTGACGCCATCACCATCATGTACAGCCTGGCGCTCGCCCGCTTCTTCTTCGCCCTCTGCGGTGTGGATTCGTCCAACGCCTACGCCGGTATCGGCGGCGTCCGCGAGCTGCTCATGAGCGTGCTCATCGAGCCGTCCATGCTGCTGGCGCTGTTCGCCGCCGCCCTGGTGTGCGGCTCCACCGACATCGCCACTATGGGTCAGCACATCATGACGGGCGCCATCGACGCGCCGGTCGCCTTGATCCTCGCCGGCATCGCCTTTGCGATTGCCTGCTACATGGAACTCGGCAAGCTGCCGTTTGATCAGGCCGAGGCCGAGCAGGAGCTTCAGGAAGGTCCGCTCGCCGAGCTTTCCGGCCCGTCGCTCGCCATGGCCAAGCTTGCCATGTCCATGAAGCAGGTCCTGGTCGTCGCCTGGTTCTGCGCGATTTTCGTCCCCTGGGGCGAGCCCGCGACCGTGGGCACCGCTGCCGTTCTGGGCGCCGTCATCTTCCTGGTGAAGTGCCTGATCGACTTTGTCGTATGCGGCGTGATCGAGAACTCCTGCTCGCGCTCGCGTTTTAAGGTGCTCGGTAATCAGACCTGGGCCGTCGTGGGCATCGCCGTTCTGGCGTTTGTCTTCGTGGTCGTCGGCGTGTAGGAGAAGGGAGAAACAATGTCATTTGCAGTCAGTCTGTCCCTTCTCGGCTTGGTCGCTATCGCGGCCCCGATGGTGGCCTCGGTGCTCGTCGCCCTGTTCCCCCGTCCGTACGCCAAGTGGTTCAGCGTTTTGGGTGCCGCCGTCTCGACGGTCTGCACCATCGCCCTCGCCGCGAATTTCGCTGGCGCCGGCATGCCCGACACGCAGGTCCCCCTGATCTCGTTTGGGCAGACCCTCGTCATGGGATTCACCTTCGATCGCATGAGCACGCTGCTCGCGCCCGCCTTTGTGGGTATCGGCCTGCTTGTCGTGATCTATTCGATTCCCTATATGAGCGAGAATAACCGTGAGCATCCCGACGCGCCGCGTCGTCGCTTCTACGCGTACCTCGCGACCTTCATCGGCGCCATGGCCGGTCTTGTGTACAGCTCGACCCTTTTGGGCCAGCTCGTGTTCTTTGAGATCACGGGTGCGTGCTCTTGGGGCCTCATTAGCTACTACATGTCGCCTACGGCCAAGAAGGCCGGCATGAAGGCCCTCATCATCACGCATATCGGTGCGCTCGGCCTGTATCTGGGCGCTGCTATCGTGTTTGCCCACACCGGTACCTTCGCCATCACCGCGATTGCCGGCCTCGACGCCAAGCTCAAGGCTATCGTCCTTTTACTCGTGCTGTTTGCGGCCTGGGCCAAGTCCGCACAGGTTCCCATGTACATGTGGCTGCCTTCGGCCATGGAGGCGCCGACGCCTGTTTCGGCCTACCTGCATGGCGCCTCGATGGTCAAGGTCGGCGTGTGCGTGTTCGCGCGTGCACTCGTCTCTGCCGGCGAGATTCCCGAGATCGTGGGCTGGGTCGCCATTATCGACGCCATGGTCACCATGCTCTTTGGTTTCCTTATGTACCTGCCGCAAAAGGACATGAAGCGCCTGCTGGCCTTCTCCACGATCGCCCAGCTCTCCTATGTGTTCTTTGGTCTGGGCCTTTCGGTCTTTGGCAGCCAGCTGGCCTTTGACGGTGCCGTGTGCCACATCTTTAACCACGCCTTCGCCAAGACCCTGTTCTTCCTGATCGCCGGTTCGTTCTCCTTTACCCTCGGCACGCGTATGCTGCCCAAGCTTCGCGGCATCGTAAAGAAGTACCCGATCTCGGGCGTGGGCTTTGGTGTCGCGGCGCTCGCCATTGCTGGCGTGCCGCCCATGAACACGTTCTTCTCGAAGTTCCAGATCATCGCCGGCGGCTTTTCTGTGGGTGCCGGCAACGTCGCGATCCTGGTGCTCGTGTGCATCATGGTTGCCGAGACGGTCGCCACCTTCGCCTGGTTCCTCAAGTGGATGGGCTATTGCCTGCCCGGCGAGCCGAGCGACGAGGTCGCTGCGGGAGCCCCGCTTCCCCGCGCGATGGCATTCGTGTTCATCGTGCTCATCATCATGGTTATCGTCAGCGGCCCGCTTTCGGCCAGCTGGATCGGTTAGGAGGTAGAACGACATGGGTTATTCGATCGTCAACATCCTTGGCGGCCTTCTGATCGTCACGTCCACCATGGTGGTCGTCTCCAAGAACATCAAGCATGCCATCAACTGGTATGCGGTGCAGTCGCTGGTGCTCGTGGGACTGCTCGCTACGCTCGGTGCCACCACCGGTGCGCAGGAGCTGCTTATGTGGGCCGGATCTGCCTTTATCACCAAGGTCGTCCTGGTCCCTTATATCCTCAACCGCGCATACAAGAAGATGGGCGAGCCGAGCGACGCATCGCTCAAGGCCGGCCTTAAGCCCGCGTGGGCCATCTGCATCATCGCCGTGGAGGTCGCGATCTGCTTTGCCGTCGTGACGCAGATCAGCCTGCCCACGGCCGAGGTCGCAACGCCTGCGCTCGCCATTAGCTTCGCTCACTTCTTTGTGGGCCTCACCTGCATCATCTCGCAGCGCAACATCATGAAGCAGATCTTTGGATACTGCCTTATGGAAAACGGCAGCCATGTGACGCTTGCGCTTTTGGCGCCCACCGCTCCCGAGATCATCGAGATCGGTATCGCCACCGACGCCATCTTTGCCGTCATCATCATGTCCATCGTCGTGCGTCGCATTTGGGACGACTCCCACTCGCTCGATGCGCGCGACCTGTCCGAGCTGAGGGGGTAGTCCATGGAAACGTTGATTCTCGCCCTGCTCGCGACTCCTTTGGTGTTCTCGCTGGTCATGGCGTTTTTGCCCAAGAACACGTCCTATAACGTGTTTGCCGGTCTCAACCTGGTCTCCGTCGCAGCCGTCCTGGTGCTGTCGATTATGACGGCCGGTGACGTCCTTATGAGCGGCGAAACCGCGAGCGCTCTTGGCCTGTGGTTCCACCTCGATTCGCTGGGCGCCATCTTTGTGCTGCTCATCGGCTTTATCGGTTTTCTTACGGGGCTGTTCTCGCTGCCCTATGTAAAGGCCGATATCGAGGAGGGCTCCATGCCCGCCGAGCGCGCCAAGCAGTATTTTGCGCTGTTTAGCCTGTTTGTGTTCACCATGCTGCTCGCGTGCCTGTCCAACAACATGATCCTCACGTGGGCCGCCGTGGAGGCAACCACACTTTCCACCGTGTTCCTCGTGGGTATCTACAAGAACAAGACGGCCCTCGAGGCTTCTTGGAAGTACGCGATGGTCTGCACCGCCGGCGTGGCCTTTGGCCTGTTCGGTACGCTGCTGATCTACGCCAACGCCGCCGACGTGATTCCCAATGCCCACGAGGCCGCATTCCTGTCGTGCGTGCTGCCGTATGCCGACCAGTTCGACCCGACGCTCATGCGCCTCGCCTTTGCGTTTGTCGTGATCGGCTTTGGCACCAAGGCCGGCCTGTTCCCCATGCACACTTGGCTGCCCGATGCCCACTCCCAGGCCCCGAGCCCTGTCTCGGCCCTGCTCTCGGGCGTGCTGCTTAAGTGCGCCATGCTTGTGATCATGCGCTTCTACGGCTTTACCATCCAGGCCGTGGGCGCCGAGTATCCGCAACTTTTGCTGCTGATCGTCGGCACGCTGTCCATTTTGGTGGCGGCACTTTCGATGTTTCGCCAGGACGACCTCAAGCGCCGCTTTGCGTATTCGTCTGTGGAGAACGTGGGCGTTATCGCCCTGTGCCTGGGTATCGGTGGCCCGCTGGGTATCGCTGCGGCCCTGCTGCACTGCGTGTTCCACGGCTTTACCAAGACGCTTGCCTTCTGCGTGTCCGGCAACATCCAGCACGCCTTTGGCACGCGTAGCCTGGCCAAGATCCAGGGCGTCGTCGAGGTTGCGCCCGCAACCGCCGCGCTCGCCATCCTGGCGCTGCTCGGTCTTGGTGCTTTCCCGCCCTTTGGCATGTTTATCTCCGAGTTCCTGACTTTTGTCGCCGGTGTTACCGCCGGTCCCATGTGGCTGGTCGTCGTGGTCGCCCTCGGTCTTACCGTGGCCATATCCGCGCTCACCCGCATCGCCCTCAAGTCGGTATTCGGCCATGCGCCCCAGGGCATGGATAAGCATGAGGCCCCGGTGCTCATGCTTATCCCCGAAATTATCCTGGCTGTCATGATCTTGTGGTTTGGCATCGCCACCCCGCTGCCCCTCGTGCACGGTGTGGAGACTGCGACCGGCATCGTGCTCGAGCAGGGCACCGAGGAACTTCACGCGACGCCGATGTACCGCGCTGTGTTCGGTACCGAGACCGCTCAGAGCGAGGTGGAGTAACGAATGATTGAAACTGAGAACAAGGTGTATGCCCGTCGCTGCGAGAGCCATGTCGAGGCCCTGCGCCACGCCGTTCCGGGCTGCATCGAGAAGGTCGAGTGGCAGTGCGAGGACCAGCTGACGATTACCGTCAAGCAGGACAAGCTGCCCGAGGCCGTCCACTACCTGTATTACGAGCGCTACGGCTGGATCCCCGTGATCATCGGCAACGATGAGCGCAGTCTGTGCGGCCGCTACGCCGTGTACTACGTCATCTCCATGGAGGGGGAGGATCCCGGCTGGGTGACCGTCCGCGCCGAGGTCGATCCCGCCAAGATGACGTTCCCGTCCGTGACGCCGTTCGTCCCCGCCTGCGTGTGGGGCGAGCGCGAGCTTCGCGACATGTTCGGCCTGATCCCCGAGGGTCTGCCCGATCGTCGCCGCCTGGTGCTGCCCGACGATTGGCCCAGCGGCCTGTACCCGCTGCGCAAGGACTCCATGGACTACCGCTTCCGTCCCGCTCCCGCGAGTGACATGGAAAACTACGAGTTCTTGGCCGATACCAAGGGCAAGGAGACGACGCTCGTCCCCATGGGGCCGCTGCACATTACCTCCGACGAGCCCGGCCACTTCCGCCTGTTCGTCGAGGGCGAGACGATCGTCGACGCCGACTACCGTCTGTTCTACGTGCACCGCGGCATGGAGAAGGTTGCCGAGACGCGCCTGAACTATGACGCCGTGACGTTCCTCGCCGACCGCATCTGCGGCATCTGCGGCTGTGCCCACTCGGTGGCCTATGCCGAGTCCGTCGAGCGCGCCCAAGGCATCCATGTCCCGCCGCGCGCCCAGTACATCCGCGCAATCATGCTCGAGGTCGAGCGCCTGCACTCGCATCTGCTCAACATTGGCCTGGCGTCGCACTACACGGGCTTCGACTCCGGCTTCCAGCAGTTCTTCCGCGTCCGCGAGAAGTCCATGGACCTGGCCGAGAAGCTCTCCGGTCACCGCAAGACCTACGGCCTCAACGTGATCGGCGGTGTGCGTCGCGACATTTTGGCCGAGCAGAAGCTCTCCACGCTCACGACCATCCACCAGCTGCGCTCCGAGGTTCAGGAGCTCGTCGACGTCTTGCTCTCCACGCCCAACTTTATTGAGCGCACGAGCGGTATCGGCATTCTGGACCGCAAGATCGCACGCGACTTCTCGCCGGTCGGCCCGCTCATGCGTGGCTCGGGCTATGCCCGCGACGTGCGCTTTGACCATCCCTTCGACGGCTACGCCGATCCGGACGTCCAAAAGATGCACGCCGCCACGGCCGACACCTGCGATGCCTTCGGCCGTACCGCCGTTCGCATCCAGGAGGTCTACGATTCGATCGACATGATCGAGACCATGCTCGAGAACTGCCCGTCGGGCCCCATCCTCACCACGGATTGGGAGTACACCCCGCACAAGTACGCCATCGGCGCCACCGAGGCGCCGCGCGGCGAGGACGTGCACTGGGCGATGCTCGGCAACAACCAGAAGTGCTACCGCTGGCGCGCCAAGGCCGCCACGTACAGCAACTGGCCGGTCCTGCGCTACATGTTCCGCGGCAACACCGTGGGCGATGCGGCGCTGATCGTCGGCTCGCTCGACCCGTGCTACTCCTGCACCGACCGCGTGACGGTGACCGATGTCGCCGCCAAGCGCGACCACGTGCTCGACAAGGAGCAGTTCGAGAACGTCTGGCGCGACAAGTCGCCGCTTGCGGGCGAGGGCACCATGGCCGCCCCGCTCGATGAGGAGGCGCTCTAATATGCTGAAGCTTTGGAAGGTCAACGCCAAGGCCGGCGACGCGACGGTTAAGTACCCGTTTGCGCCGTTCCCCACTAACAAGGACATGCGCGGCAAGCCCGAGCACAATGCCGAGCTCTGCATCGCCTGCGGTGCCTGCGGCGTGGCGTGCCCGGCCGATGCCATCCGCATGGACACCGACCTTGCGGCCGATACCATCACCTGGTCGATCGACTACGGTCGCTGCATCTTTTGCGGCCGCTGCGAGGAAGCCTGCCCCATGGAGGCCATCAAGCTCACCGAGGAGTTTGAGCTGGCCGTCATGAGCAAGGACGACCTCACCAGCAAGAGCGTCTATACGCTCGAGCACTGCTCGCGTTGCGGCAAGCCGTTTGCCCCGTACAAGGAGATCGACTACGCTAAGCGCCTGCTGCAAAAGGCCGGCGGCATGGAGGCCATCCAGGCTGCCCGTACCGTCGGTATGTGCCAGGAGTGCAAGCGCGAGCTCGACGCCCTGCGCGCCGCCTCGGCCGTAAAGACCGGCAACGCCGCCGGTATGGCTGCCAACGAGACGCTTGCGTCCGGTGAGCCCCAGGGCCCCGGCATGGAGTATCTGGGCGGCCACGGCGTGAACCCGGAGTATATCGACCGCGAGCTTAACCCCGATGCGCCCGAGATTCCCGCCGGTCCGGCGCCGGTCGAGGGCATCATCATGGATTTTGAAACGAAGGAGGAGTAACCATGGCCGAACCCACGCTTTTGCCCGAGCGGCTTCAGTACCGCCCGACCAAGATCGAGCTCGACGAGAGCATCGAGAAGGCCAAGGCGACCCTTCTTAAGAAGATCAAGCGCTCGGTGTACGTCTACCGCGTTGACTGCGGCGGCTGCAACGGCTGCGAGATCGAGATCTTCGGTTCCATCACGCCCGTCTTTGACGTCGAGCGCTTTGGCATCAAGGTCGTGCCCTCGCCCCGTCACGCCGACGTGCTGCTGTACACCGGCGCCGTGACGCGTGCCATGCGCATGCCGGCCCTGCGCGCCTTTGAGGCCGCACCCGATCCCAAGATCGTGGTGTCCTATGGCGCGTGCGGCTGCACCGGCGGTATCTTCTACGACAACTACTGCGTCTGGGGCGGCACGGACAAGATTCTGCCGGTCGACGTCTACATTCCCGGCTGCCCGCCCAGCCCTGCGCAGACCGTCTACGGCTTTGCCATGGCGCTCGGTCTGCTGGACCAAAAGCTCCATGCCGAGACCACGGTGGAGGCCGCCGGCGAGCAGGCCGATATCCTGCATCCCGGCGTGCCGTACAAGCTGCGCGTTGCCATTGAGCGCGAGGCTCGCGCCATGAGCGGCTACCGTTACGGCCGCGACCTGGCCAACGAGTTTATGGATACGCTCGAGGGCGCGCCCAAGGGCGATATCCGCGGTGCCATGGCGCTGCTCATCGACAAGCAGGACGATCCGCGCCGCGTTGAGGTCTACTCGGCGCTGCAGGATCTGGTGCTGGCCGGAGGTCGCTAGATGGAGCTCACGGACCGCTCTGGTTACTTTGCGGGCCCCGGTATGCTCGGCGGCTCCTTTGGCGACGCCTCGCGCGCAAGCGTCGAGGCCGCCGAGGGCGTCGCCGACCCCTGCCTGGGCCATGCGCCCGACCAGGTGGTCTTCTACGAGCTCACGCGTAAGTTTGTGGAGACCGAGGAAGACGTTCCCCAGGAGGCCTGCGACGTGCTGTACTACACGCTCGCCGTGGGCCACCACACCGGCGTGCTCGACTGCTTTGAGCCGCGCCTGTCGGTGCCGGTGGACGTGTTTTATTCGCTCGTCGACGCGCTGCCGGAGGGGGAGGCCAAAACCAAGTTCGAGGCCATCCGCTCCTTTGGTGAGTGCCAGCTCGACAAGGCGGCGGTGCCGTCACTGCTCGAGGCCTGCGATGCGCTGCTCGACGAGCGCGGTTTTCGCGGGTCGGCCAAGGCCGGCATCTCGGTGTTCGACGACGACTTTGGCCTGCATGCCCAGCAGGTCGCGTTCTTAATGAAGTTTCGCGATCTGGTTGAGCGCGTGCGCGATGTGTCGGGCGTGTATCTGACGGGAAGGTTGCAGTAATGGGTCGCGTTGTGGATGGCCGTGTGAACGGCGCCCCGTTTGCGGGTATCGTGCTCACGGCGGGAAGCGTGCTGCGTGCCGACGATGCCGCCGGCCCCGTGCTCTCCAAAAAGATGGAGGACGCGCCCATCGCCGGTTGGTACACCATCGACGGTGGGCAAACGCCCGAGGATGACATCATCGAGGTCAAGCGCGAGCGTCCGCCTCGCCTGGTCTTGGTCGATGCCGCCGACATGGCATTGCCCGTCGGGTCCATCCGCTTGCTCGACAAGCGCGATGTGGCCCGCAAGTCTATGTTCACCACGCATTCGCTTCCCTTGTCGATTCTGATCGAAGAGATTGAGCAATCGTGCGAAGATATCGTCTTCATAGGGATTCAGCCGGGCGATACGGAGTTCTACAACCCCATGTCCCCGGAGGTCTTTGAGGCCGTCGACGCCGTGTACAACGCCGTGGCCGCCAACGACTTTTCCCACTTTGTCCGCTTGGGGCAGGAGCTATAGCGGCGCTTGCCTCTGCTGAATAGGAAAGAAGTGATTGACATGGCAGATTCCAAGGCAGAATATCCCGCTCCCGATTGCCTGGCGCCCGCCGCGATCGAGGCCAAGACTGAGGCCGCCGGCGTGACCAAGGCTAACCTGCCGGTCGCTAAGGCCTTTCTGTTGGCAATGTTCGCCGGCGCGTTTATCGCCTTCGGCGGCCTGTTCTTTACCGTGTTTTTGAGCGACAGCACGCTGGGCTGGGGTGCCCAGCGCGTCGTGGGCGGTCTGTGCTTTTGCCTGGGCCTGGTGCTGGTGCTGGTGTGCGGCGCCGAGCTGTTTACCGGCAATTCGCTTATGGTCTGCGCGCTCAAGAGCAAAAAGATCACGCTGGTCCAGATGCTTAAGGCCTGGGTCGTCGTGTGGGTCGGCAATTTTGTCGGTGCTCTGTTCATCGTCTTTTTGGTGTACATGGCCGGCATCTATAAGCTCAACGGCGAGGCGGTCGCCAACTCCATGGTGAGTGTCGCCGCCGGCAAGGTGACAGTCGACTGGGTGACGATCTTCTTCCGCGGCATCCTGTGCAACATCTTTGTGTGCCTGGCCGTGTGGATTGGCACTGCGGGCAAGACCGTAGTCGATAAGGTTGTGGGCATTTTGCTGCCCATCGCCGCCTTTGTGGCCTGCGGTTTTGAGCACTGCGTTGCCAACATGTACTTTTTGCCCATGGGTGCCGTGATGCACGCGTGCGGCTATGGTGCCAAGGTTGCCGGGGCCGATGCGCTCAACGTCGCGGGTATTGCGTTTAATCTATCCGCCGCCACGCTGGGCAACATCGTGGGCGGCGCGGTTCTGATCGCGCTCGGCTACTGGTTTGTCTACGCCAAGAAGTCCGACGCGTAAAGTACCGTCTGTTTGACGTTGGCCTCCCGCGGGGCGTTGCCGTGCGGGAGGCTTTTTGGGTCTGGGGCTCGTTGCCGGGCTGTTGGCCTGTTGTGTTTGGCTTGTGAAAGGGGTAATCGAGATGGCATCTGCTGTGGAGCGTGACGGTCGTACCGTGGTGACCACATGCGGGGGATGCTATGCCGATTGCGCCTTTGCGGCACGCGTTGAGGACGGCCGTGTAGTTGCCGAGCTGCCAGTGCCGGGACATCCGTGTACGGCTCGTGCTCTGTGCTCCCGCGGGCGGCATCGCCTGTCCATGCCGTTTGACGAGCGCGACCGCATTGTGCACCCCATGCGACGCCGCCGGGATGGCTCGGGGTTTGATGCGATTACCTGGGACGAGGCGTTTGCTCAGATTGCCGAGCGCCTTTTGGGGATTGTTGACGAGCGCGGGCCCCGTGCGCTGGGCATGACACTTGGTGTGCCCTCGTTCGACCGCTACTGGGCGTATCGTTTTATGCATGCGCTGGGTTCGCCTAACGTATACGGTGCCGATGGCGCCTGCGAGGTAAGCCGGCTTACCGGTTGGGAGCACAGCCTGGGTTATAGTCCCGCCTCCGACCTGTCACATACCGACTGCATCATGTATCTGGGGCGTTCCATTGTCGATTCGTCGACGATGGGGGCTGTTGATGCGCTCAACGATGCCCGTCGCCGTGGGGCGAAGATTATCGTGGTCGACCCCCGGCGCAGCGGTTCGGCTGCGCTTGCCGACCGCTGGCTGCGTGTGCGCCCGGGTTGCGACCTGGCCTTGCTGTTGGGCATTGTCCACGTGTTGATTGCCGAGGATCTGTACGACCACGAGTTCGTGACCCGCTACACCACAGGCTTTGACGAGCTGGCGCAGGCGGCCGCTGCTTGGACGCCCGAGTGGGCTGAGTCGATGTGCGACGTGCCGGCCGCAGAGATTGTCGCCACGGCGCGTGATCTCGCTGCCGCCGCGCCTGCTGCGGTGGTGGACGCTGGCTTTCATGGCGGCATTGGAATCGCGTATGCCAATAGCACCCAGACCGCGCGCGCTATCTGCTTGGTCGATGTGCTGCTGGGCTGCATCGGACACACGGGCGGTGCGCTCAACCCACCGACGCCGCTTGTATTGGGCGACCTTGATCCCATGCGCTTTGCGACGCCGCCGGTGCCGCGCGGGCCCAAGCTGGGGTCCGAGCGCTATCCACTGGTCGATCCGGTGCGCGGTCTGTGCACGACCATCGGTCAGTCGATTCTTGCCGGCGATTTGCGTGGGCTCATCGTCTATGCCAGTAACCCCGGTGCGGGCTATGGCAATGCGCAGGCTTGGTTGGGCATCTTGCAGCAGCTCGACTTGCTCGTTACGATTGATATTCGCTGGTCCGAGACGGCGCGCGCTTCCGACTTCGTGCTGCCCGATGTGACATATTTGGAGGCTGACCGCGGCGTGGGTACAGTCGTGGGCCGCAACGACGCGTGCGTGTTCTACCGCAACGCCGTGCTGCCGGTCTTGCATGACGACACGCGACCGGGGCGGGAGATCTTTGCCGGGTTGGCTGCTGCCTGCGGCGTGGACGAGTACTTCGACTTTTCGCCGGACGACCTTGCGGCGGCCCAGGTGGCGCCCTTTGGGATCGATCTGGACGAGCTCAAGGAGCGCGGTTGGGCCGATACGGGCGTGGCGCTGCCGTCGCGTACGGGCGAGCCTGTGATCCCCTTGAACGGCGGCAGGATCGCGCTGGCAAGCGACGTATGGGAGCGAGCCGGCATGGGTCGTGTGGCCAACTGGATCGCGCCGATGGTGGAGCCTGGCCCGGGGATGTTTCGCCTCATTAGCGGCAATCGACCCTTTGAGTCGCATACCTCGCGCAGGCTCGCGGCCCAAGGTGCCGCCGAGGCTGGATCGGACCTGGATGCCGTGCAGATGAATGCCGATGTCGCCGCTCGCATGGGTATCGCCGATGGCGAGGTCGTTGAGCTCGTGAGCGACATGGGCCGCGACCGCGTGCGCGTGGAGACGACGCCCTATCTGCATCCGGCGTGCATCTTTACGTCGGCTGCTCCCGGTGGGCGTTCGTTTGGCGCCGATGCCGGTGGCGCTCATGCCCTGGGCGTGGGCCCGCTCGACCATACGCCGTTGCGTTGGGACCCGTTGACGGGCGCCGCGCTCACCCAGGAAAACGCCGTTCGCGTGGAAAAGATTGTCGCGCGCGGGGATAATGACGAGTAATTGACTCAGCTGATGTATTCGACTGATCCACGTTTCTTTTGAAAGGCCGCACATGAGCGATAGCCAGAACATGTCCGATGAGGTGCGCGCCCGCCTGCGCGCCATCCCCTCCGTCAACGAGCTGCTCGCAGAGTGGCCGGTGGTGAAGGCCGCGGGGGAGACCTGCGACGCGGTGGTGCATGCCGCCGTCACGGCCGAGCTCGACGAGGAGCGCGCTGCCATTCGCGCCGGTGTCGCCCCGCGCTCTAAGCGCGACCTGGCCTCGGCCATCGAGTGGCGTGCGCATCGATCCGCACTGCCGAGCCTGCGTCCTGCCGTCAACGCCACGGGTGTGGTCATCCATACCAACTTGGGCCGCGCCCCGCTTGCGGAGTCGGCCGCCAAGGCCGTGGCCGAGGTCGCGCGCGGCTACAGCACGCTCGAGTACAGCGTCGACACCTGCTCGCGCGGGTCGCGCAAGGAGCATGCCGCGCAGCTGATCCGCTCACTCACCGGTGCCGAGGACGCGCTCGTGGTCAACAACAACGCCGCCGCGGTGCTGCTGGTGCTGGCGACCCATGCCGCGGGCAAAGAGGTTATCGTCAGCCGCGGCGAGCTTGTCGAGATTGGCGGCAGCTTCCGCATCCCCGACGTCATGGCGGCTTCGGGCGCCAAACTCGTCGAGGTCGGCGCCACCAACCGCACGCACCTTGCCGATTACGAGCGCGCCATCACGCCCGATACGGCCATGATCCTGAAGGTCCATCCTTCCAACTATCGCATCGAGGGTTTTCACGAGGAAGTGAGCTCAAGGGAGCTCGCCGCACTGGCCCATAAGCACGGCCTGCTGTTCTATGAAGACCAGGGGTCGGGCGCACTGTTGCCTGACGACATCTTGGTGCGCGGCGGCGAAGAAACCACGCCGGCTTCGGTTTCGGCAGGGCTCGATCTGGTGTCGTGCTCGGGCGATAAATTGCTCGGTGCCGCACAGGTGGGCATTATCATGGGCCGTCGCGATCTGGTCCAGGCTTGCGGCGCACATCCGCTCATGCGCGCTCTGCGCCCGGGCAAACTGGCTCTGTCGGCGCTCGAGGCCACGCTGCGCATCTACATGGACGGTGCCGATGTTGCCCATCGCGATATTCCGGTGCTCAGCATGCTCACGCTTCCGCGGGCTCATTTGGAGCGACGTGCCCGCAAGCTGCGCGATCGTATGGTCGCCGGGCTCGATAAGGCCGGTTGCCCGTGCGCCGTTGCGTTGGAGATTGTCGAGGAGTCCTCGACGCCCGGTGGCGGTTCGCTGCCTACCGTGGAGCTGCCCACGATGTGCGTTGCCGTGCGCCTTGTTGACGAGCGCCTGACGGTCGACGCGCTCAAGCGCTCGCTTGTCCAGGACTTCGACACACCGGTCGTCACGCGAACCTCGCACGATCGCATTTTGTTTGACGTCCGTACGCTTGTGGGCGACCGCGATATCGAGACGGCGGCGTCGACGCTTGTCGCATGCGTTGCCAAGGCGGTGCGCCGATGAGTGGGGCCGAAGCGTTGGTGGAATGCCCCGTTATCGTAGGTACGGCGGGACATGTCGATCACGGTAAGTCGGCGCTCATCGAGGCGCTGACGGGTAAAAACCCCGACCGCCTGGAAGTTGAGCGCCGTCGCGGCATGACGGTTGAGCTTGGCTTTGGCGAGCTGGCGCTGCCGAGTGGCAAGATCGTTGGCCTGGTTGACGTGCCGGGCCATGCGCATTACTTGCGCGCCATGGTGCAGGGTGCCACAGGTATCGACGTGGCCGTGCTGGTGGTTTCGGCCGTCGAGGGCGTGATGCCGCAGACCCGCGAGCACGTGCATGTGCTGGAGCTGCTGGGCGTCACACACATGGTGGTCGCGCTGACGATGTGTGACCTGGCCGATGCCGAGATGACCGAGCTTGCCGAGCTCGATGTCGATGACTTTTTGTCGGGTACCGTGTTTGCGGGCGCGCCGATTGTGCCCGTGTCGTCTAAGACCGGCGCGGGAATCGATGACCTGCTGGCTGCGCTCGACGAGCAGGTAAGTGCCTGCTGGGATGCCTGCCGCGACCGTGCCGAGCGCACCGATGCCGCGCCGCGCCTGCCGATTGACCGCTGCTTTACGATTAAGGGCGTCGGCACTGTCGTAACGGGAACGCTGCACGATGAGCCGGTTGCGGTGGGCGACGAGCTGATGGCTTTGCCGTCGCGCACGGCCTGCCGCGTACGCGGGATCCAAGTGCATGGCGACACGCAGCGGGCGCTGCCCGGTCAGCGCGTGGCGCTCAACCTGGTTGGTGACGGCGTCGCGGCACTTGACCGTGGAGAGATGCTGGGCGTGGCGGGCCGCTTTGGTCAGACGTTGCGCTTTATGATGACGTTCACCTACCTGGGCCGCGAGGGAGCCAAGCCGCGCGTGCTCGAGTCGGGCGCGCGCGTGCATGTGATGGCCGGCACGGCCGAGGTCGTCGGCCGCATCATGCTTTTGGAGGGCGAGGCCCCCATGGCGGTGGGCGAGACCCGTACCGTGCAGGTGCGCCTGGAGGAGCCGCTGCCGCTGTGTGCCGGAGACCATGCCGTGGTGCTGTCGTATTCGCCCGTTATGCTCATCGGCGGCGGGCGTGTGCTGCTTTCGCGCTGTCGTCGCTCGCGCGAGCTTTCCGAAGGGGAGCGTTCGCTGTATGCGGCGCTCGAGTCCGGCGATATCGCGGGCGGTGTGGGCGCTTGGCTGGCGCTGCAGACGCTGCCGGTTACGGCGGTTGATGTTGCCGACGCTTTGGATCTTAGTGTCGGCGAGGTCGATGCCGCGCTGCACGGGTTGGTGGCGCAGGGCGCTGCTTGCGCGCTTGCTGGCTCGGATGGCTCGCTGTATGCAGATGCTTCCGCGCTTGACGCCGCGATGGATACACTGGCGGCGACCCTGTCAGCCATGCACGCGGCGGCTCCCAAGGAGACGGGCTTTACGCCCGGCGCCGTTGCCCATGCTGCGTGGCCTGCCGCTGATGAAGACGTTGCCGCGGCTCTGATTGTCGAGGGCTGCTCGCGTGGCGTGTGCGCCGCCGAGGGCGCCGAGGTATTTGATCCGCACTCAGCCGCCGCTGCCGCACGCGTGGTGCATGAGGCGTGTGGGCGTATCGTGGCGCTGCTTGATGGGGCCGGCCTCGATGCGCCGACGCTGCCCGAGGTTGGCGAGCAGTTGCAGCTCGATCGCGACACCATGACGCGTGCCCTGCGCGAGCTTTCGCTCAACCGCTCGATCGTGAAGGTCGAGCGCGACGTTGCCCTGTCCGCTGCCGCCGAGGCCCATGCGCGCGAGCTCGTCGCCGCCGCTATCGAGACTGCCGGCGGCGCTGCCACCACGAGCGTGCTGCGCGAGGCGCTGGGTGTGTCACGCAAGCGTGCCATCAGCATCTTGGAGCACCTGGATGCCGTGCGCTTTACGGTGCTCGACAAGGATGCCGGCGGCCTGCGCTCCCTGCGCTAGATTGGCTGCTCGGTTTGGTAAAATACCGCCGCACTTGGGAACGGATGGGCTCCGGTGGGCTCCGCGGTCCTCAAAACCGTTGCGAGGCGTGCAAAACGTCTTGGATGTGTTCGATTCACATACGTTCCCGCCATACGCTACCAGCGCTTTTGTGCTCGCGGTCTTGCTGCGTGCCGCAAAGGCGCTGTTTTGTTTTTGCACGGGTTTGCCGTGCCGCCCGCTTTATCGGCGACGGTATTTGGCTTCGTGTGCCGGGTTTTGAGCATACCGATGGGGGTGGTTTGCCGTATGACTACCGTAAGACGGGCCGATCTTTCTTGTGTCGTCCAGGCGGGCGGGTTGTCGTCGCGCATGGGTTGCGATAAGGCGCGCATGGCGTTTTGCGGTGAGCCGCTCATCGAGCGCGTACTGGGTCGGCTGGCGCCAGTTGCCGGCGAGTTGGTCGTGACGACGTCGCGTCCCAGCGAGCTTGCCTATCTTGAGGAGCGCGCGTTTGGCGGCCTGGTGCCGCGTGTGGTGGCGGACCTTGAAGGCTCGGCGGGCGCAATGCGCGGCATCGCGAGCTCGTTGGCTGCGGCTCGGCTGCCTCTCGTGGCGATAGTTGCCTGCGATATGCCGTTTGTCTCGCCGGAACTCATTGGCGCGCTTGCCAATCGTGTTGAGGCCGAGGCACTCGACGTGTGCGTGCCGTGCGAGGAGCGGGGGATTGAGCCGCTTTGTGCCGTCTGGCGCCGTGCCGCATGTGCGCCGGTTGCCCAAGAGCTGCTCTCCTGCGACCGACAGCGCATTCGCTGCCTGATCAATCGCGTTCAGGCCGGTTATATGGATGAGCCGCAGATCGTTAAGGCCGCGGGGTCGACGCTCTGCTTCGAGAACGTCAATACGCCCGAGGAGTTTGCGGCGGCCGAGTTACTCGCCTAGAGGATTGGAGTTGCGATGTCTCACGATATTTGTCCCGACACGGGGGAACCTTGTACTTGCGACGGGTCCGAACCCTGTACCTGCGGTTGCGGTGGCTGTGGACATACCGCGGAAGAGGAAGCGGCCGCCGCGGCGTATCGTGAGGCACACCGTGAAGGCCCGACCGGTGATGCCCTCGATCGCGAACGCAAAATCATCGTTTCGTTCGACAGCACCTTCGATGTGATGGAATGCGAACAGCTGTGTCTTGCCGCCGGCGTGCCTGGGCGCATCATGCCGCTGCCCGGCTCCATCACCGCCGGCTGCGGGCTGTGCTGGGCCATGCCGTTCTCGGGCGATGCCCTCGCCGCCTTCCGCGCCGCCACCGAGGGCCGCGTAACCCCCGCCGACTACCACCAGCTCGTCTTCTAATCGCCAACACCACCACAAAGGTGCCTGTCCCCAATGTGGTGGTTTGGAACACGTGGACGAAACAGCTTCGAAACACGCGATTTGTACGTCGAGTGCTCAAAAACGCTTCTACCTGCATCGTAATCAAAACGAAACATCCGCCCGTCGGCTTATGCGAAACTTTGCTGCAACAGTGCGATATTATCCATACTCGATAAAGCTCGCGGCGCATGGGGCGCCTCGAACGACACTTTTCTTTTCCATCAATTGGAGGAAGCATGAGCTACACGCAGAAAGTTCTCGACGAGCTCAAGGCCCGCTATCCCGAGCAGCCTGAGTTCATCCAGGCCGCGACCGAGATTCTCGGCACCATCCAGCCGGCGCTCGACGCCCATCCCGAGTACGAGGAGGCCGCTCTGCTTGAGCGCCTCGTCGAGCCCGAGCGCATCGTTATGTTCCGTGTCCCCTGGGTCGACGACCAGGGTAAGGTCCAGGTCAACCGCGGCTACCGCGTCGAGTTCAACTCTGCCATTGGACCCTACAAGGGCGGCCTGCGCTTTAACCCGACGGTCACCCTGGGCATGCTTAAGTTCCTGGGCCTGGAGCAGATCCTCAAGAACAGCCTGACCACCCTTCCCATGGGCGGCGGCAAGGGCGGCTCCGACTTTGACCCCAAGGGCAAGTCCAACAACGAGATCATGCACTTCTGCCAGTCCTTCATGACCGAGCTCTATCGCCACATCGGTCCCAACACCGACGTTCCCGCCGGCGACCTGGGCGTTGGCGGCCGCGAGGTTGCCTACCTGTTCGGTCAGTACAAGCGCCTGACCAACGAGTGGACCGGCGTCCTCACCGGCAAGGGCCTCTCCTTTGGCGGCTCGCTCGCCCGTACCGAGGCCACCGGCTACGGTCTGGCCTACTTTGTGGACGAGTACCTTAAGAGCCGCGGCGACTCCTTCGAGGGCAAGAACGTCGTCGTTCACGGTTCCGGTAACGTCGCCATCTACGCGGTCCAGAAGGTCGCCCAGCTCGGCGGCAAGGTGCTGGCCTGCTCCGATACCCACGGCTGGGTCGAGGATCCCGACGGCATCGACTACACCGTGCTCGAGCACATCTACAACAAGAAGCGCTCTGGCCACGACAAGGGCGTTACGCTCGCTATGTATGTCGACGAGAAGCCCAATGCCACGTGGCACGAGGGCGACGGCCGTGGCGTGTGGCAGCTGCCCTGCGACATCGCGCTGCCCTGCGCACGCGAGAACACGCTGCTGCTCGAGGACGCCCAGGCGCTCGTCGCCAACGGCTGCAAGGTGGTCGGCGAGGGCGCGAACATGCCCACGACCATCGAGGCCACGACCTACTTCCAGGAGAACGGCGTCGCCTTTATGCCCGGTAAGGCTGCCAACGCCGGCGGCGTGCTCGTGTCCGGCCTGGAGATGAGCCAGAACGCCGAGCACCTGTCCTGGACCTTCGAGGAGGTCGACGGCAAGCTCGAGCAGCTCATGCGCGGCATGTTCCACAACGTGGACGATACCGCCAAGGAGTACGGCGAGGAGGGCAACTTCGTCATGGGCGCCAACATCGCCGGCTTCCTGAAGGTCGCTGACGCCATGCTCGCTCAGGGCGTCTGCTAAATCTTCGCTCGATATAGCATCGCAGAAGGCTCCCAGTCATCTTGGCTGGGAGCCTTTTTTGATCCGCATGCGACGGAGGAAAACGGTTCATTTTGTCCCGACACGAGCTGTGCCCCCTCGTTTGGTACACTTAAAGGTACTGGACAAGTGAAGAGATGGGGGAGAACGTGCTCAAGTTCGGTACCTACGTCCGTGTTGGAAACGCGGCCGAAGCCTATGAGCTCTTACAGAAGAACCGCAACAATAAGATTGTGGGCGGCGGCATTTGGATGCGCCTGGGTTCGCGTCGCGTGGCGACGGCGATTGACCTTTCGGCCTGCGGACTCGATCAGATCGAGGAGACCGAGACCGAGTTTCGCATCGGTGCCATGTGTACCCTGCGTCAGCTCGAGCGTCATGCCGGGCTCAACGCGCTTGTCAACAATGTCTTTGAGTTCGCCGTCCACGATATCGTAGGCGTGCAGCTGCGCAATACCGCCACGGTGGGCGGCAGCATCTACGGCCGCTTTGGTTTCTCGGACGTGCTCTCGGCCTTTTTGGCGCTCGATTCGTACGTTGAGCTGACGGGTGCCGGTCGCGTGCCGCTCGCCGAGTTCGTGGACATGGGCTACGTGCGCGACGTGATCGAGCACGTGGTGGTCGTTAAGCACGATTACCGCGCAAGCTATGAAGCCGTGCGCAAGGCCGCGACCGACTTCCCTTCCTTAAACGTCACCGCCGCCTGGTGGGACAACACCTGGCACGTCACCGTGGGTGCCCGCCCGCTACGCGCGACCCTGCTGCAGGGCGAGGCATGCGGCCTTACCGCCGAGCAGCCTTCCGAGGACGAGCTTCGCGCCCTGGCCGCATCCGTGCGCTCGCTGAGCTATGGCACCAACCTGTGGGGCTCGGCCGACTACCGCCGCCGCATCTCGGCCCCGCTGGCGATTCAGGCCGTGCGCCGCGCCGCCGGTATCGAGCTTTCGGCCGCGCTTGCCCGCGAGCTCGAGACCGTGCAGGTCCCCAAGTTTGCCACGGACGAGTATTCCTGCCGCCGCGTGCCCGGCGTCGATTCTAGCGAGGTGCGCTAATGGCTGCCAAACTCATCGATCTTTCCTTTACGCTCAACGGCCGCAAGGTCAAGGTTCAGATTGCCCCCGACACTATGCTCTTTGCGCTGCTGCGCGAGCAGGGCTGCGCGTCGGTGCGCTGCGCCTGCGAGACCACCAACTGCGGCCTGTGCACGGTGTGGCTCGATGGCGATCCGGTGCTGAGCTGCTCGGTTCCCGCCGCCCGTGTTGAGGGCCGCTCCATCACCACGCTCGAGGGCCTCAAGGCCGAGTCCGAGGCACTGGCCCGCGCGATGGCTGCCGAAGGCGCCGAGCAGTGCGGTTTTTGCGCCCCCGGCCTCATCATGAACGTGTTGGCGCTTGCCCGCGCCGCCAAGGAGGACCCGAGCCTCGTCGCCACGCGCGAGGAGCTCTCGCGCCAGCTTGCCGGCAATCTCTGCCGTTGCAGCGGCTACGAGAGCCAGCTGCGCGCCATCGTGCGCTTCCTCAACGAGTCCGGCGTGCAGGTGGGCTTCGAGATGCCCGAGCTGCCGGTCAATAACACCAGCTCCGATGGTGTCGCGTACAAGCAGATCACTCACAAGCAGCCCAAGAAGGATTCGAAGTCTCTGCTCGAGGGTCGTCCCGTCTACACGGGCGACATGGTGCCCGCCGGCGCGCTCATCGTCAAACTCAAGCGCAGCCCCTATGCCCGCGCCAAGATCCGCTCCATCGATACGTCGCGCGCCCTGAAGGTGCCCGGCGTGGTGGGCGTCTACACCTACGAGGACGTGCCCCAGCGCCGCTTTACCATCGCCGGCCAGAGCTATCCGCAGCCGAGTCCCTACGACCGCCTGATCCTCGAGAACCTCGTGCGCTACCAAAACGAGGAGGTGGCGATCGTCGCCGCCGAGACCGAGGAGGCCGCCGACAAGGCGCTCAAGCTCATCAAGGTCGACTACGAGGTACTCGAGCCCCTGCTCGACTTTACCCAGGCACTCGATAACGACATCGTGGTCCACCCCGAGGGCGACGTGACCTTTATGTTCCCGCAGGGTGGCGATGTCCCTCGCAACCTGGTCTGCAGCGGTACCAGCGATTTTGGCGATCTTGATGAGGCCTTCGCCCAGAGCGACATTGTCTTTACCCGCACTTACACCAGCCAGGCCACGCAGACCGCGCCCATGGAGACCTTCCGTGCCTTCGCGACGACCGACGCGTTCGGCCGCATTTCGGTGACCACCTCTACGCAGGTGCCCTTCCACGTGCGCCGCATGGTCGCGCAGTCGCTCGACATTCCGCAGTCGCAGGTGCAGGTCATCAAGCCGCGCATCGGCGGCGGCTTTGGCTCCAAGCAGACGGGCTGCTGCGAGATCTTCGTGGCGTTCGTGACCCAGCAGACCGGCCGTCCGAGCTACTGCTGCTACACCCGCGAGGAGACTATCACCGCGGGCAACTCGCGCCACCAGATGCAGATGACCGTCAAGCTGGGCGCCATGAACGACGGCACCATCACGGCCATCGACCTGCACACGCTGTCCAACGCCGGCGCGTATGGCGAGCATGCCACCACGACGATCGGCCTCTCGGGCCACAAGAGCCTGCCCATCTACAATCACGTGAAGGCGAGCCGCTTTAGCTGGGACGTCGTCTACACCAATACCAACCGCGGCGGCGCGTATCGCGGCTACGGTGCCACCCAGGGCCAGTTTGCCGTGGAGAGCGCCGTCAACGAGCTCGCCGACATGCTGCACATGGACCCCGCCGACCTGCGCCTTAAAAACATTGTGCGCGAGGGCGAAGTCATGCCGCAGTACTACAACGAGAAGCTCAACGCCTGCGCGCTCGACCGCTGCCTGCTGCGCGCGATGGACATGATCGGCTGGCGCGACAAGCCGCTGGCCGTGGACCTGGGCGACCGCGTGCGCGCCCTGGGCTGCGCGCTTACCATGCAGGGCTCTGGCATTTCCAACGTGGACATCGCCGGCATCGACATGCGCCTGGAAGAGGATGGCTTCATTACCATCGGCACCGGCGCCACCGATAACGGCATGGGTGTCGACACGATCCTGGCGCAGATTGCCGCCGAGGAGCTGGGTGTGGAGAGCTCGCTCATTGTGGTTCGCGGCGTGGACACCGATGTGTCGCCGTTCGACGCCGGCTCGTACGCGAGCTCGGGTACGTACGTGACGGGCCTGGCCGCTAAGAACGCTGCGACCGAGCTCCGTGAGAAGATTTGCGCCAAGGCAGCCCGGATGTGGGATGTGGACGCCGCCGATGTGGTCTTCGATGGTCAGTATGTGCGCCTGTCCGACGAGCGTGCCGCGCGTGAGCAGAACCGCTACCTCACGCTGCGCGACTTTGCCAACCTGTGCGTCAAGAACATCTCGGGCGGCGACGCGCTCACCTCGCACGCCTCTGCCTGCCTGCCCGTTTCGCCTCCGCCGTTTATGGCCGGTATTGCCGAGGTCGAGGTCGACAAGGCTACCGGCAAGGTGACTGTGGTGGACTACGCGGCGGCTGTGGACTGCGGCACCGTGATCAACGAGGCGCTCGCGCGCGTCCAGGCCGAGGGCGGCATTGCCCAGGGTATCGGTCACGCGCTCTACGAGATCGTCGAGCACGACGACCGCGGTCGCCTGCGCACCGGCAACTTTATGAGCTACAAGCTGCCCACGCGCCTGGATATCGGCAGCATTCGCGTGGCCTTTGAGCCGAGCTACGAGCCGACGGGCCCGTTTGGCGCCAAGTCGATCGGCGAGGTCGTCATCAACACCCCGCTCGCCGCCGTTGCCTCGGCCGTAGCGCACGCCACCGGCCATCAGGTTCGCTCGCTGCCGATCACGCCCGAGAAAGCGCTGCTAGGGGAGTAGACGAGCTGGGGGTAGCTAATTTGGGACGGGGCCATTTTAGCTACCCCAGCCGTTAATTGGCCAACCATTCGCGCTATCAGCCGGGGTAGCTAAAATAGCCCCGTCCCAAATTAGCTACCCTTCCCTCCGATGGGCACTCGTGGTGAGGTCGTGAGCCTGTAAAACGTGTGCGTGCGCTTGCCGTTCGTATCTGCTATCATTCCTAGTCTGTGCGCTCATGCGGGCGTGGCGGAATTGGTAGACGCGCCAGATTTAGGTTCTGGTGGGATTCCCGTGAAGGTTCGAGTCCTTTCGCCCGCACCAACGCACCAGCGTCGGCCTCGGCCGTCGCGACACATTGTTGCATAAAGGTACCAGCACCTCAGATAAGCTGGGCAGTATGAGGAGGAACGTGTTGAACATCACCGCTTCTGACGTCAAGGACGCCAAGCTCACCGCTACGGTCACCATCCCGGCCGCCGACGTCGACGCCGCGATCAAGAAGGCTTACAAGGACACCGCCAAGAAGTACCGCTTCCCGGGCTTCCGTGCCGGCAAGGCCCCCCGTCCGGTCATCGACTCCTCTCTTGGCGCCGAGGCTACCCTCGCTCAGGCGACCAACGACCTGATCGCCGCCAACGAGCCCGCCGTCCTCAACGAGCTGGACATCGTCCCCACCAAGAGCGGTGACTACAAGGAGCTCGACCTCGCCAAGGATCACGAGGACTACACCTACACCGTCGAGTTCTCCCTGCGTCCTGCTGCCGAGCTCTCCTCCTTCGACGCCGTCGAGATCGAGATGCCCCCTGCGGAGGTCACCGAGTCCGAGATCAACAACCAGGTCGAGATGCTCCTCAACTACCGTGCCACCTTCGAGGACGTCGAGGGTCGCGCCGTCGAGGCTGACGACTATGTGACCGTCGACCTCAAGGCCGTCGAGAACGCCGACAACTTTGCCGCCGAGGGCCGCATGCTCATCGCCGGTAGCGACAGCAACCCCAAGGAGTTCAACGAGGCCTTGATCGGCGCCAACGTTGACGACGTCAAGTCCGTCACCTGGACCGACGAGGCCGAGGAGGGCGAGGAGGCCGAGACCCACACCGTCGAGGTCACCGTCAAGGGCATCAAGGTCCGCAACACCCCCGAGCTCACCGACGAGCTCGTCAAGTCCGACTTTGGCTTTGACAGCATCGACGCTATGCGCGACGCCATCAAGATCGAGATCGAGCAGGACAAGGCTTCCCGCCTCCCGGCCGAGAAGGAGAACCGTTGCGTCTCCGCTCTCGCCGAGCGTCTGCAGCTCGACGAGATGGATGCCGACTACGAGCAGTCCGTCTTTGAGGAGCTTGGCCAGAACTTCCTGTCCAACCTCGCTGCCCGCGGCATGACCCTCGACACCTGGCTGCCCGCTTCCGGTCTGACCATGGAGCAGTTCATCGGCGACCTGCACAAGCAGGCCAACGACGTTGCCCGTGAGTCCCTGGCCCTCGACGCCCTCGCCCGCGAGCTCAAGATTGAGGTCACCGAGGACGACATCAACGCCGAGTTCGAGAAGGCCGGCGTCAAGGACGTCGAGGCTTCCAAGGCCGAGTTCATCGCCGATGGCCGCATGCCTGCCGTCCGCGAGTCCATCCGTCGCTCCAAGGCCGTCGACCACCTGGTCGAGAACGCCAAGGTGACCGAGGTCGACGAGACCGCCAAGGACGCCGAGTAATTCTCGCCACCTTGCCCGCGAGTGCATGCGTGCGCCCGTGATGGGGTAAAGTTATACACCGGTTATCCGGTTGCTTCGTACGGTGCCAGCCAATGCATAGCATGCGGGCACCGTACGTCTATCTAGAACCAATTTGGTCCGCAAGAGAGAAATGGAGATGCGTATGATCGCCAAGTTCGATTCCGCCCTCGTGCCATACGTTATCGAGCAGACGCCGCGCGGCGAGCGCAGCTACGATATCTATTCGCGCCTGCTCAACGACCGCATCATCTTCTTGGGCGAGGAGATCAACTCCGTCAGCGCCAACCTGGTCGTTGCCCAGCTGCTGCATCTTGAGAGCCAGGATGCCGAGAAGGATATCTCGCTCTACATCAATTCGCCCGGTGGCGAGGTCTACTCCGGCCTGGCGATTCTGGACACCATGAACTTCATCAAGCCGCAGGTCTCGACCATTTGCGTCGGTATGGCCGCGTCCATGGCCGCCGTGCTGCTTTCGGCCGGCGCCAAGGGCAAGCGCTTCTGCCTGCCGCATTCCAAGGTTATGATTCACCAGCCCAGCGGCGGTGCCCAGGGTCAGCAGACCGAGATCGAGATCGTGGCCGAGGAGATCAAGAAGACCCGTCGCGAGCTCAACCAGATCCTGTCCGACGCCTCGGGCCAGCCTATCGAGAAGGTCCAGGCCGATACCGAGCGCGACAACTACCTGTCCGCTGCCGAGGCCCTCGACTACGGCCTGATCGACCGTATCGTCACCTCGCGCGACCTCGCCGCGAAGGACGCCTAGGATGGCCGGTAACATGCAGGACAACTTCGACGAGAACGGCAACCCCATCCGCTGCTCCTTCTGCGGAAAAGAGCAGGGCCAGGTTCGCCGCCTTGTAAAGGGCCCGACCAACATCTTTATCTGCGACGAGTGCGTCGCCGCCTGTTCCGAGATTCTTGAGGAGTCGCTGGCTTCGGACTTTATGGACGCAGCCCGCAACGGCAAGCTGCCGGGCTTTCTCAACGACCACGGTCAGGCTGCATCCCAGCCCGCCGTGGACCCCGAGACCGAGGGCTTTGAGCTCGAGGACGACCGTCAGGTCATCACGCACGTGCCGACGCCGCACGAGATCTATGACGAGCTTTCGGCCTATGTAATGGGCCAGGAGGACGCCAAGCGCGCCATGTCGGTGGCCGTGTACAACCACTATCGCCGCGTGATCGAGGGCGGTGCCGCTGTGTCCGCCTTTGACGAGGCCTCGGGCATGGGCGCTCAGTTTAACGATGACATGGACGAGGTGGAGCTCGCCAAGTCCAATATTCTGCTGCTCGGCCCCACCGGTACCGGTAAGACGCTGCTGGCCCAGACGCTCGCACGCATCCTCGAGGTTCCGTTTGCCATCGCCGACGCCACCGCGCTCACCGAGGCTGGCTACGTGGGCGAGGACGTGGAGAACATCCTGCTCAAACTCATCAACGCCGCCGATGGCGACATTGAGCGCGCGCAGGTGGGCATCATCTACGTGGACGAGATCGACAAGATCGCCCGCAAGGCCGAGAACCTCTCCATCACCCGCGACGTTTCGGGCGAGGGCGTTCAGCAGGCACTGCTTAAGATTCTTGAGGGCACCGTGGCCAGCGTTCCGCCCACCGGCGGCCGCAAGCATCCCCAGCAGGAGCTGCTGCAGATCGACACGACGAACATCCTGTTCATCTGCGGCGGTGCCTTTGTGGGTCTGGATAAGATCATCGCCGATCGCGTGGGCAACAAGGGCGTGGGCTTTAACTCCGAGATCGCCGGCCCCACCTCGGTCGACGAGAACGATCTGCTTCGTCAGGTGCTCCCGCAGGACCTCAACGCCTTTGGCATGATTCCCGAGTTTGTGGGACGTACACCCGTCGTCACCCAGACGCAGGCGCTCGACGAGGACGACCTGGTGTCGATCCTGACCGAGCCCAAGAATGCCGTGGTGCGTCAGTACCGCAAGATGTTCCAGCTCGAGGACGTTGAGCTTGAGTTTGAGGACGCGGCTCTGCACGAGATTGCCCGCATGGCACTTGCCCGCAAGACCGGCGCCCGCGGCCTGCGTGCCATCTGCGAGGACGTGCTGCAGCAGACGATGTTCGATCTCCCCAGCGAGGAGGGCGTTGCCAAGGTCGTCGTAACCGAAGCCGCCGTCAAGGGCACCGAACAGCCCCAGCGTATCTACGGCTAGACCTGCCTAAAACGTGTTTGCAAATAGCCTTCGACCACCCGCGGTCGGAGGCTATTTTATATAAACGCAATAACCCCAACTACCTGTGTTATTCTGTGTGTTTGTTTAAGCCTCAGCGAAGTCATATCAGACTGAAGTAATCGATACCTAAGGGGAGGAATGCAGACCCTGACGGGCCTGCATTCCTCCCCGGTGGGACAGGGAGAGATATATGGAAGAAATGCCCAAGAACTACGATCCGTCGACTAACGAGCCGGCGATCCTGCAGAAGTGGCTTGACGGTGGCTACTATAAGCGCCGTGAGGGCGTGGGCGACTGCACCGTCACCATTCCGCCTCCCAACGTGACCGGCAAGCTCCACATGGGTCACGCCACCGACGACTCCATCCAGGACGCCATCGTCCGTATGGCCCGCATGCGCGGCAAGTCCACGCGCTGGGTGCTGGGCACCGACCACGCCGGTATCGCCACGCAGACCAAGGTCGACAAGAAACTCAAGAGCGAGGGCATCAGCCGCCTGGAGATCGGTCGCGACAAGTTTGTCGACGCTTGCTGGGATTGGACCCACGAGTACGGCGGCATCATCGTCGAGCAGATCAAGCGCATGGGCTGCTCCGTCGACTTCGATAACGAGCGCTTTACCATGGACGAGGACTACGCCCAGGCCGTGCGCAAGGTCTTCTGCGACTGGTACCACGACGGCCTGATCT
This sequence comes from uncultured Collinsella sp., assembly GCA_902470805.1. Lineage (GTDB taxonomy): Bacteria > Actinomycetota > Coriobacteriia > Coriobacteriales > Coriobacteriaceae > Collinsella. The sequence continues at coordinate 92,334 of CABRHX010000005.1, forward strand.
ATCGCGGCAAGCGCATCGTCAACTGGTGCCCCAACTGCACTACCGCTATCTCGGACGACGAGGCCGAGTACAAGGACGAGAAGGGCCACCTGTGGCACCTGCGCTATCCGCTGACCGAGCCGGTCAACGGCCAGGACTACATCGTCGTCGCCACCACGCGTCCCGAGACCATGCTCGGCGACACGGGCGTCGCCGTCTCCCCGAAGGACCCCGAGAAGGCCGACTTTGTGGGTAAGACCGTCAAGCTCCCCATCGTCGACCGCGAGATCCCCATCTTTGAGGATTGGCACGTCGATGCCAATTATGGTTCCGGCTTTGTCAAGGTTACCCCGGCCCACGACCCCAACGACTACGCCATGGGTCAGGCCCACGACCTGCCGCAGATCAACATCTTCGACGAGCATGCGGTGGTCGTCGAGGGTTACGGCGAGTTTACCGGCATGAACCGCGACGAGTGCCGCGAGGCCGTCATCAAGTGGTTTGAGGAGCACGACCTGCTCGATCACGTCGACGAACTCGATCACTCCGTCATGCACTGCTACCGTTGCGACTCCGCGCTGGAGCCGTGGCTTTCCGAGCAGTGGTTTGTGGCCGTCGATAAGCTCAAGGGGCCGGCGCTCGACGCCGTCAACTCCGGCAAGGTCACCTTCCACCCCGCGCGCTGGACGCAGACCTACACCACCTGGATGGAGAACCTTAAGGACTGGTGCATCAGCCGCCAGCTGTGGTGGGGCCACCGCATCCCCGTTTTCTACTGCGAGGACTGCGGCTGGGAGGACGCCCTTACCGAGGACACCGACGTGTGCCCCAAGTGCGGCGGCCATCATGTGCATCAGGACGAGAACGTGCTTGACACCTGGTTCAGCTCGCAGCTGTGGACCTTCGCCACGCAGGGCTGGCCGCAAAAGCCGGAGCTGCTCGAGGGTCATCACCCCACGATGGCGCTCGTCACCGCGCGCGACATCATCGCGCTGTGGGTCGCCCGCATGGTCATGAGCTCGCTGTACTTCCTGGATGAGGTGCCGTTTAAGGACGTCGTCATCTACCCGACGATTCTTGCCAAGGACGGAAGCCGTATGTCCAAGTCCAAGGGCAACGGCGTTGACCCCATGGACCTCATTGGCATGTACGGCGCCGACGCCATGCGCTACAACCTGCTCACGCTGTGCACCAACAACCAGGACGTTAAGTTCGACGCGAATATCGATAAGAAGACCAAGAAGCTTATCGACAGCCCGCGTACCGATCAGGCCAAGAGCTTTGTGACCAAGATCTGGAACGCCAGCCGCTTCCTGCTCATGAACATGGAGGGCTACACGCCCGGCGAGCCCGTCGTGGAGACGCCGGCCGACGCCTGGATGTTCAGCCGCCTGGCCAAGGCCGTGAAGATGGTTACCGAGGGCATCGAGAACTACACCTTTGGCGACATGGCCCGCGGCGTGCAGCAGTTCTTCTGGAACGAGGTCTGCGACTGGTACGTCGAGGTCACCAAGGCCCGCCTGAAGGGCGAGGGCCGTCTGCAGGCTCAGCGCAACCTGATCTTTGTGCTCGATACCTCCATTCGCCTGATGCACCCGCTCATGCCGTTTGTCACCGAGGAAATCTGGGACAACATGCCGGCGAGCGTGCTCGACCTGGACGCCGAGGGCAATGTGGATCGCGCCGAGGCACTCATGATCGCCAAGTGGCCCGAGCCCGCCGACTACGCCAAGTATGTCGACGAGGACGCCGAGCGCGCGTTTGAGCTGTGCCGCGCCGTTGTGTCCGCCGCCCGCGCCACGCGTTCGCGTTATCGCTTGAGCCCCAAGGCCGAGCTCGACGTGGTCGTGCGCGCCGGTGCCGAGGACATCGAGAAGCTCGAGAGCCTGCGCTCGACCATCGAGCCGCTGGCAAACACCGCCTCGCTGGTCATGGGTACCGACGTTGAGAAGCCGGCCGCGAGCATCGCCGTGGTCGACAGCGGCGTCGAGGTCTTTGTGGTGCTCGAGGGCAAGGTCGACCTTACGGCCGAGAAGGCGCGCCTGGAGAAGGAGATCGCCGCGGCCCAGAAGGAACTCGCCGGTTGCGAGAAGACGCTTGCCAACGAGGGCTTCGTGGCTAAGGCCGCGCCCGCCGTGGTCCAGAAGAAGAGGGACCGTGCAGCTGAGCTCAAGGAGATCCTGGCGGCACTGACTGCTCAGGTTGCTGACTTCTCGTAGGTCTAACTTGGGGGCGCGTCCCGATGCTTTGCTCTCCGCTGCGGACAGTCCTGCGCAAGACGGACAGCACATTAAGTGCTGTCCTTTGCGTGCGGAACTTGCGGCGAGCAAAGCATCGGGCCGCTCCTACTTCGTTTACGTGGTTGTTTGCAACTGGTAGGTTAGGGCCACTTGGTTGTGGCCTTGATCTCGCTGCAAGCGGATAAAGGCTGATATTGTCAACGCGAGGGGCTCATTCTTTTTGGTGGGCCTCTTTTTCTGTAATTGGAGACTTTGGGTTATGGCTAAGCGTTCGGGGTCGTATTCTGTGCCGTTCTCGTTTGAGTTGCTTTCGTTTGATGAGGCTGTTGGGCTGGCTGCTGATACGGGGCGGATTTCTGGGGATGCTGGGCCTCTGCTTGAGACGGTTGTCGATATGCTTGATGAGCTGGGACGTCCGGACGAGTATTTCGATTGCATTCAGGTTGCCGGTACCAATGGCAAGACTTCGACCACGCGTTTTTCGGCTGCCATCCTTCGTGGTGAGGGGTTAAAGACTGCGCTGTATACGTCTCCGCAGTTGGTGCGTTATCCCGAGCGCATGGAGGTCGATGGGTGCGTTGTGAGCGATGAGGCGTTTGCGCGCGGCGTTTCTGCCGCTGTCGAGGCGGGTCATCGAGTGAATTCCCGTCGTGTGGCGGCGGGGGAGCGCGCCTATACCATCACGCCGTTTGACCTGCTGACGGCTGCCGCATTGGTGGTGTTTGCCGAGGCTGCGGTGGACGTTGCCGTGCTCGAGGTTGGCATGGGTGGCCGTTGGGACGCCACGAGTGCGACCGATCCCGTCGCCGTTGCCATTACGGGCATTGGGCTCGATCACACACGTATTTTGGGCGATACGCTCGAGGCTATTGCGGGGGAGAAGGCTGCGGTCATTAAGCCCGGACGCCTGGTTGTGCTGGGCGAGGGCACGCACGAGGCGAGTGTTCAGCGCGTGATGGATGCTCGTTGTCGCGAGTGCGGCGTCGTGCCGCTCGTGGTGAACCATGCCACGACCAAGGTGCCGGAGCATGTGGGCGACACGGTTGAGTTTAGCTGCACCACGCCGCGTGCGATCTATACGTCGAGCATGGTCAAGCCGGCCTATCAGCCGCAGAATGCTGCGTGCGCGATTATGCTGTGCGAGGGGTATCTGGGTCGAGAGCTCGATCATGATAAGCTCGATGCGTCGCTTATGGGCTGCCCCACGCCGGGCCGATTTGATGTACTGGGAACTGAACCGCTCAAGCTGATCGACGCCTGCCATAACCCTCAGAGCTGCGAGAACTTTGTGAGCGCGCTGGACGAGATCGATCCGTGCGTGAAGAACCGCCCCACGCTGCTGTGTGCCGCGCTGGCTGACAAGGACGTGGCGGGTATCGTTGACGTTTTGGTTCCGGCGTTCCCCCGCGTGGTCGTGACCCAGACCGATTCCGATCGCGCCCTGCCGGCAGAGGAGCTCGCCGCCCTCGTTGATGCCGACAAGCTCGTGGGCGTGTACCCCAGCGTATCCGAGGCCCTCGCGGCCTTCGATGCAGCCAACGAGCCCTTCGTAGCAGCCGGCACCATAACCCTAGCCGGCGAAGTAGCCGGCCTGCTGCGCTAACCCATCCCCTCATCAGTTGCGGTGAAATACGGACTGTTTTCTGGGCTAGAAGCCTTAAATAGTCCGTATCTCACCGCAACTCAAAAGCGGTCAATTTGGGACGGGGTTTTTTTAGCTGCCCTGTGCCCCGAGTTGACCTGCTTGCCACGAAATGGGCCTATCTACTACGTTTGACCGGTTACCCTCGACCACGCCGCAAATTTCGAAAACAAAAGCGCAGGTAAAAGGCTTGCCGATTTTCAAAAAAGACCCCATGGTCGGCCCATGCGGGTTAAACGTAGTAGATAGGCCGTTTTCGTGGCGCGGCGTTAGCGGGATGTGACAAAGGGACAGTCCCTTTGTCACATTGGCTAGTCCAGGCGGACTGGGTCGTGGGGGTAGTTGTTGAGGATCTCGACGCCGGTCTCGGTGACCAGGGCCAGGTCCTCGATGCGCACTCCGGTGCGGCCGGGGAGGTAGATGCCCGGTTCGATGGAGAAGGTCATGCCCGGCTCTATAACCTGCTCGTTGACGAGCGAGACATCGCCCGGCTCGTGGTCCTGCAGGCCGATCGAGTGACCCAGGCGATGCGTGAAGTACTTGCCGTAGCCCGCTTCCTCAATCACGTCGCGTGCGGCACGGTCCAGGTCGCACATGCGAACGCCGGGTGCGATAAGTGCCTCGGCGGCCTCGTTGGCGCGGCGCACGATGTCGTAGATGCGCGCGGTCTCCTCGTCCTGCTCGCCCCAAAAGAACGTGCGCGTCATGTCCGAGCAGTAGTTGCGACGGCGTCCGCCGATGTCTAACAGCACCACGTCGCCGCGCTTGAGCACCGTATCATCAGGCTCGTGGTGCGGATCACCGGCATTGGCGCCAAAACTCACGATGGGCGGGAAGCTAAATCCTTCGCAGCCGTGCTTGCGATACAGGCCGAGCATCTGGTCCGCGACCTCACGCTCCGTCACGCCCTCGTGAACGAGTTTGATCGCGTCGTCCATCACGGCGTCGTTGGCGGCCGAGGACACGCGCATGAGTTCTTGCTCGGTAGCGTCTTTGTAGGTGCGCGCGGCGGTGACGGCAAAGTCGCCCAGGAAGAACTCGCTTGCGGCATGACGCTCCATGAGGGGCATCAAAAAGCCGGAGCGCATGACGGTATCGATGCCGAGTGGCTTGGTCGGATCGACTTCGCGCGCGATGGCGTCGGCCACGATATCGGTATCGGTGTGGTAGGCCACACGGGCATTGTCGTACTCGGGTAGCTGATGCAGTGCGTTGACCAGGATCACCGGCTCTGCATCGCGCGCGAGCAGCACGCCGCAAAAACGCTCGAACATATCGGCATAAAAACCGGTCAGGTAATAGATCGACCACGGGTCGTTTACGAGCAGCTGTGAGCCGGGGTGCTGAGCCTCGAGCACATCGAGCACGCGCGCCACACGCTGGTCATCGATATGTGCCATGAAACATCCTTTCGCTAGGGTGCCACCATGGTATCCCATGCCCGGCACATAGGGACGTTCCTTTTAATATGAGCAGGACATTGTCAAGAGGCAAAATCGGGCCTGGCCCCAACGATAT
>CABRHX010000006.1 GCA_902470805.1 uncultured Collinsella sp.
GTCCGGCTGAGTCTGGGAAGAGGTGCCGGGCGGCGGGCGGAGCATGGCCACCGGACCCATCGAAACACATCTCCACCGTTCCTTCAACTGGGAAAACGGCGCCCCCGGGGCCCGGATGGGGCCTCGGGGGCGTTCGGCTAGCTGCGGGAACGGCCTGTCCGCCTAATGTGTTCGGCTGAGATCGGAAATCAACCATTCAAGTTTTTATTTATACTTGATTTAAGGCGGAGTGGAATGTGGGCGCGCAAGGAGATGCGGAATCGATGAGAGCCTCAAAAAAATTACTGCAGTGTTATCATCTTTCATCCTCTCTATTCTTCCATTTCTGATTCTATGGGCGGCTTGGTCAGTCCTCCCTGATACAATCCCCGCTCATTGGAGTGGGGGTGTGGTTGATCGATGGGGCAATAAGCTTGAATTGCTGGTTGTTCCGCTGTTTTCTTTGATTGGTTCTATTGCAATTTCTGTGTACCTTATTGTTTCCACGCGGCGAAGAGAGTTCGCGGATTTCTCTGTTCGAATGCGACGGGACTTTGTTGCGTGCTATATTTCTAGTCTTCTTTTATCGACAACCTGCTCAGTGATAATTGCCGTTTGGGTTCAGTTGATTCTTACGCAAAACACTGCGGTTGATGGGGGGCTTGGACTATCGATCCTGTATTCCCTTCCCGGGCTATATGTGATCTTGTGCGCTTTGCCGCCTTTTTATGCGAGCGGCGAGAGCAAAAAGGAAGAGCGCCTGATAACAGTTCTTATTGGCGGCGCGGAGATTGTTCTTTGTGGAATAGTGCTTGAAGGTTCGGCTGCCTCTTATGCGATGATTGGACTGATGATTCTGTTCTGCGCGTTTGAGATTGTGTCACAGGCAAGGGATAGCCGGTCCTTATGAGTTGAATTACGCGCGTGCGGATATAAAGGGTGGCATGTTAAGCTGGTCGTTTTCTCGTTCTGGGACATTTGCAGTAGGATGAGTGGGACTAGGCGCGCTGCGGTGTGATGGTTGAGACTTGTATCGCTGCAAATCCGCTGATGCACATTTTGCTATTGGGCTTGAAGGTGGGACCGGCAGGCCTTTGTTTGGGTTGTTCTGGTCGTCCAACGCGTGTTGCACGGCTTTATATTGTTACCCTCGTTCGGCGCTCCGTTGGAGCATTTCCGGGTTTGTCGGCATCATGACTTGGCCAAGTGACACGCTTGCCGGGACGGTTGTAACGCCGCGCCGGTTCCGTGTGCTCCTTCGTTGTTGGCCTGTCCAGCCGGGGGCGGATTCGGCCTCATGTTGTGGCGCACGGCCTTCAGGGGCTTCCCCTGGCGAGTTATGTTCGTCCGTATGGGTAAGGGTCGGGTTGAGCTGACAATCCCGTGTCGGAAGGGGCTTGGACCATGCGCGCGATGACAGAGATTGAGTGGCTGGACGGCCGTGTGACGAAAGTGCCGGAGCTCGCCCTGGGCGATGCGTTCGGCGAGAGCGTCCAGGCGGAGCTCGATTTCGGGTTCGACGATGTGTTGGAGGGCCTTTGGGTCGAGGTGCGCCATCATGAGCCGGATGAGGACTCGGACGGCGACCCGCGCGGGAGGGGCTGCGCACTGTACGCGGACTGCCGGTACAGCCTGGTCGAACCGTCGGACCTCGACCGTGTCTTCTGCATCCTTTACGAGGGGCAGCCGAGGGTCTGCCGCGTCGCGGGGGAGCTCGTGAACCTTTTGCGGGCCTGCGCGTTGTCCTGCCTCATGCTCGGATCTCCCTACCCGCCAGGCGCCCTCGAGGCCCTGGCCGCGTGCGCTCGATACCTCTGCGGTCCGGCTTTCACATCCGACCTCGCCGCCCGTGCCCGCGCCGCGGGGGAGCTAGGGCCCCCGCGGCGGCGGTGAACGCGGCCGCTGCGTGGGAATTTGGGATGGGGGCGGGTTCCGAAACGCCTGCGGAGGGGAGAACCCCGTTGGGCGGGGACTATTCGTGATGCTTGATATCGCATTGCAGTATGGAAGCACGGATCATCTTCGCGATGGTCCGACCGGTTGATGGGCTAGGACGCGCATTCAGCAGGGAAGGGGATGGCTTTTAATGCCGCTTTTGGCTTATGCGTGCCGCGCTCCGCGTATGGCCATCCTGCGGTGCTAAAGCATTCTTGAAGTCTGTTAAGTGAATTCGTTTTAATCGCGCACGTGGCCGTTTGCCCATGTCGCATAACAGGATTCACTGTTGATTGCCCGTGTGATGACAGCGTGAGTTTCGGGGGGGGGTGGCGTGAGCGGAGTCGCCGCGTTGTATAAGTCTGGCCGGCCCGACTGATGTGTCGATCTGTCGGGCCGGCCGAGAATGGTGAAGAGATCTCGCTGTTGAATGAACGAATGTTACAAGCAGCTCTTCAAGGCGCTTTGGGCGTTGGCTGGGGCTGCGCAGTCAATCGCATGCAGTGATAGGCGAGGCGATTGCTCGATGAGCCGGCGACTAGTTCTGTGCTGCACTCGTCCCGGTGCCGTCGTTGTCTGCCGAGTACCAGAATGCGTAGGCCGCAACGACGGCATCATAGACGGCTGCGACTACGTTATCCACGACGGCTGCAAAGTTGACCACAACGGGAACGGGGCCGGTTTTGGAATCCATCTTCTCTACTTCTGGGGTCTCATACATGGGAACATCTCCTTAGAATTGTGACAGGACGCTCAGGTCGCCTAGATCATCGTCGATCAGGTCGATATAGAGGTCGCCGTCCATATTGATGTCTGCAATCAACGATGAGATCTCTTCCATCTCGTCAATCGAGTGCATACGATTGGCCAACGCGGTAACAACGGGCTTATCCCAAACGGTTGCCATTCCGGCATCGTAGTATTCCTGAAGGCTGTGTTTGCGAACGTTTCCGATGATGAGAGGTATATAGGGGGATGCGACGATATCGCCATTGGCGTGGATGGCCACTTGGTCAAATTGCATTTGCAGTTGAGGGAATCTGACCAAGTGGTCGATGGGGTCGCCCCACTCAAGCATGAAATAGCCTCGATAGTCCGGATCGTATCGAAGGTCATTGATCGTGTTGACTAGCCGACGGTATTGATTATTCGAAGGGCGAATCGTGCGGTTTCTTCGGGCTCTACCGAGGAGCATGAGCGGCTGAACTCTAAGGTCAATTCGGTCAGTTCTACCCGACGATTTCAGCTTGTCTCGAAGCATCGTGCAAACTGGTTTGAAATCGTCGACATTGAACGATGTCGGACAAAAGGCAATTGAAAGGTGCAGTGAGGTTTCGTTCAGCGTGATATCGATGGCGTCGAGCACCCGGTCGTATAATCCCGAGAGTCCTCGCATATGTTCGTGAGAATCGCGTAGGCCATCGAGGCTAAACTGTATGCCGTTTAAACCGGCGCGTTCGAGCTCATGCAAAGTATTTGAGTTTGCGAGCAGACCGTTTGACACGAGGTTGCATTTGACGCCAGATGCGCTGAGCCGCCGCAAGGACTCGATGACAAGATCCTTTCGCAGGAGGGTCTCGCCTCCGCAGAAGCAGAAGCTAAAGGGGTGCATTTGACAAATCGAGTCGACGAGTTCGAGGACTTCGTTGTCGGATAATTCGTTCGCGACGACATCGTTTTCTCCACTGTTGTTGAAGCAGTGTAGACAACGAAGGTTGCATTTGTTTGTAATGTCGAGCGCAACGCTGTGGGGCGCTCCGATTATTGCCGGCATGCTCATTATTGCTTCTTATCGAGCGGGCGAACAAACAGCTTGACGTCGCCCGAGTCGAGCTCATTGGGCAGGGTGCCGACTAAGGAAAAGCCAAGGCGCTGGTCGGAATGGTCAAGTTGTTCGGCGATTGGGGTGGAATCAGGCGCGTCAATTCTGAGCGCGCGGTAGGCTTTGGGAGCGGAAGATCCGTAGTATTCCGCAAGGCGGTCGAGCACACCGGCAAGCAGCGTGGAGCTGCATGAGATAAATTTGATGATGACGCTGCGGCCGGCGGGATTAGTGGCCGGCTCGCATATTATCAATCCATTAATTTCTCCGGACTGGCTCGTGAGTAGAAAATAATCATGGGTAAAGGAAAAGAGCCTTTGGCGAAGAACCAGAAAGTTCTCCAATTCGGGCTCAACGTCGAACTCAGAGAAATAGATCCTATTGCCATTTTTGGACTGTTTTGCAGAGAGGGATTTTGCAGCCGCCTCTTCGATTTCAGCAAACCTGCTCGCGTCCGCGAGAATAAGCAGCTCGTCGGGATTCACCGATGTTAGGTAATCGGAGCCGAAAGGGTCGTTCATATATCTCCCTTCTTTCTTCCAAACGATAAGACAGTTTACGGTCAGGCTATGCAGGGTTTGGGCCAGGTCATGCGCTAGCGTCTCGCGCGGTTGATCTGGGTATTTTTCTTGGAACAGACGGAGAATTTTGGGCAAATCGCAGGTGCCGTCGCATAAGTCAAGAATCTCTTTAGCGACCCTGTTGAGGATCGTATAGATTTGTTTCCCATCTGAGCTTAGGACGCTCAGGCGGTTATTTGGTTCACTGCGAAGGTAGCTTGGGTCGAGGGGGATAGGGATGACTCCAGGCAATGATGAGATTTGCGCGCTCCAAACATTCACGGATTCCATTGATCTCCTTTGGTTGTGGCCTATCTTCCTCGAATAGCAACTCGTTCGATAAAATATCACAAATCGAAACGATATATAAAAGAATATATTTATATCGATATACAATATTAAGTTAAAAAAAGTTTTGATGTTTGTCGATAGGGCTGGTATTGAAGGAGTGGACTGGAGTGATGGCGATGTCGGACGTTGTGGTTTCAATGGTGGGGTCATGCCTGCTGCTGTTGTTCGGAATAATGATATATCGAGGCAAGCTCACGGGATTGCTTGCCGGAATGTCATTGCTATCGGGAGAGCGTTTAGAGGAGGCAAAGCGGACGGCCGAGTCTCTAGGCGCAAACCGAGTGGTGGGGGCGTCTATAGTTTTCTCCGCAATATGCCTTTTTCTCTCGTCCCTTTTTCCGGACAAAAGGGCTATTCTCGGTCTGATGGTGGCTGCTGTTATAATCGCCGCGCTTGCCTATGCAAATAGGGGGCTTATTCGTATGTATATAAAGGTGAAATGGAATCCTGGGCACCGCAACCCGAGATAATGTCTTGAGCAAGGATTAACAACAAGGGATATATGGGAGCGATTAAGCGGCGAGCAAATTCAGTTTTGGATAAAAGGCCGCTTGATGGGAGCTGGCATGTTTAAGAAGACGGTTCACGAGTTGTTTCGGTGTAAAGGGTCACGGCTTTTCGTGATTCTCATGCTGGTGAATTTTGCTCTCTCGTGCGTCATGCCCGCCTTAAACGGTGGGTTTGTAGACTTTCTCGTGACGAATAGGGATCCATCTCGCGTCGTGTGGTTTGCGGCCTTTGTTGCGGGCATAGGGATATCGGCCTCCTTCATGTCGTATGCGATGGGTGTGAACGTATCGCGCGTCATCTTGGAGATGACGACGAGACTGATGGGGACCACGTGTGAGTCGTTTGAACGGGGGCCCCTGGAAAAGGGGGAGCAGGCGGATCCATCCTATACAACGCAGAGGGTGTATGCGGATTCGAATGCGGTGTCATCGTTTGTCGTGAACAACTTCCTGACGATCGGGCTTAACATCGTTCTGGTTGTGTTGATATGCATCATCCTGTTTTCGATTAATCCGGTGTTCCTGGTGTTAAGTGCATGTTCGCTTGTTGCGTACTTCATTTTATTCAGGGCGTTGAAAAAGCCGTTGTACAACAGTTCGCTTGCGAACAAGGAGGGTTTGAGTAAGCTTTTCGCGTCCGTGAGCGGCGAGCTGTCGCAGTTGTTTGACATTAAGTGCGATGGCGCATATAACCAGAGCGCTCGGACGCTCAAAGGGGTATTCGAGGGGTACTACCCGATTTACATGAAAGCAAGTAGGGTCTCGAATCTGGCCACATCAAGCGACGGCCTGATCTCGTCTGTGTTTCGGGGGGCACTGCTCGTGATCTCCGGGATGGAAATATTGAGCGGAAGAATGAGCTTAGGCGAGTTCACAATGGTGAACTCGTATTACTCGATGGCGTTCGGATGCTTCAAGTATTTTTTGAATTATTTCAAATCGTATCAGGACGCAAGGGCCTCGTTCGACCGATTGGGGGCTCTGACGGAGGACGCCGAGGACCGCGGCACCCTCACGGTTGGGCACGTGGAGAGCATATCGTTGTCCAACATCGCGTACCGATACGCGGGAAAGCCCTACTTATACCGCGACCTCTCCGTGGAGGTGGAGGAAGGAAAAACCTATGCCATTACCGGGCCGAACGGATGCGGAAAAAGCACGTTTCTGAAGGTGCTCCTTGGACTATATTCTGCTGGGGGACATCGGGCTTTGGGGTCGGTGCCATATGAAGAGCTCGATATGGAGACGATCCGACGGGACCTGTTTGCGGTGTGCCCGCAAAAGCTCTTTATTCCGAACGAAACGGTGGAGAATTACCTTGAGAGGACGTCGATTCGGGGATCGAGCGAAAACCTCCGAGAGCTTGTGCCGAGTTTCTATCGAACCGTCGAATCGTTAAAAGGCAAGAATTGTAGAGACCTTTCTGGTGGAGAGTATCGAAAGCTAAGGATATTCGCAGCACTTCGCAGGCAGCCGGAAGTGCTTGTGTTCGATGAACCAACGAACGATTTAGATGAAGAAAGCCGTCGGGAGCTCACGGAGTATATTCATCGAAATCCCTTCGATCAGCTAATTCTTGTTGTAAGCCATGATCAGGATTTGATTTCAGCATGCGATAGGGAGCTGGATTTGGATTTCGATCCGAAAAATGGGCAATGCTGATGGGAAACGCTTAGAGTTCGGGCTTGCGCGTCATGGAGTAATCTTTCCTCTTATCGAAAATCGTTACAATATAAGAAAAACAGTAAGCAAGAAGAAATGGCTCGGGGAAGAGCTCGCTGCTGTCAGTGATATTGGGTCTATATCCAGATAACACGGAAGGGGCCGTCCTCTACAACGGGGTATCACAGCGTCGCATCGACCGATACGCATTGCGGCGGTGCCGAGTTGGCATTACGGAGCAAGAGCCCCCTATTGTTGGGGGGGGGACGATCCTCGATAATCTTACGCTGCTTTCTGATGATTTCGAGGCCGACAAACTGAATCGGATGCTTGCCATATTGGGGTTAGACAAAATGATTGCCGCTGCGGAGAACGGGGCGGCAGCGATGCTTGGCAGCAAGAAAGGAGGGGTGTCCGGCGGGGAGAAGCAGAACATCGCAATTGTGCGGCAGATGTTGAAATCGCCGGACGTCATGTTGTTTCTTGAGTCAACTTCAGCGCTTGATGCGAAGAGCCGGAGCGCGCTAATTAAATTGCTTCATGAGGTTAAGAGAGACCATATTGTAATTGTTGTCACTCATGACGAAGAGATGCTTGCGGCTTGCGACGAGGTCATTCCGATGCCCGGATGCTTATCGGGACGTGGCGTTGAAGGCCCAGAAGATCGAAATGGCGTGGGTGTTGGGTAAGTCCCTACGCGTACGACGTTGGGTTTCTGATCTTCATCGTCCTGCAAAGAAGGCTTTGTAACACGTTTCCCCTGGGAGGCCCCTTTTGTCCGTAGTGGCAAAGAGGGGCTTTTTCGTTTCCCTCTTGCGGCGGAGGGGGACACCATGCGCCTATACAGGACGACCTGCGCGCTTTCGTCGGATGACGGGCTATGTGTCGAGATGGGGGTCTCGGGTGGAGGCCGCGTCGCGGTCGCGGTCGGCCAGCGACCATCGGTACGGCTCAATCGTATTACCAGAACTAGTAAGGAGCCGCCCTTTCGGACGACTCAAACTGTAATGGGGCTTTTTTAGCTACCCCGGCCGTTACTCCGCCAAAGCATTCGCGCTATCTGCCGGGGTGGCTAAAATAGCCCCGTCCCAAATTAGCTACTCTGACCAAAATCCCTGGGACAAATACTTCTGATAGATTTTGTCTTTCTTGGCTATTGCGTAGTTTAAGAGATTCCATTCCAATAATTACAGCTTTTTGCTAAAGCGTTTTAGCAGTTTATACCGCTTTTGACCTGCGACTACGTTGTACTGGTATCTTCATAAGGTAACCACCTTTACCTACCGTTTACCGCCAGTTTTAGCACGTTTACCAAACCGCGCAGCCTCTGCTCAAGCCCGCCCAAAACCCGCCGTATAGTTCCCTCACGGTCCGCATCCGGCGGGTCGATTCGTTACCACGGTCGTGTGTGCGAACACATAGAAGGGGAAGTATCGTGAGCGATTGCAAGAGGGTTTACCGTTTTGGAACCGACGCCCAGGGCACTTGTGTCACCGAGGGCGACAAGTCTATGAACTTTGTGCTTGGCGGCAAGGGCGCTAACCTTGCCGAGATGAGCCGTATCGGCCTGCCGGTTCCCGGTGGCTTTACCATTACCTGCCAGACCTGCGTTGAGTACTCCGGTGCCGGCAATGTTTGGCCTGCCGGCGCGCTTGACGAGATCGTTGCCGCCGAGGCCGACCTCGAAGCCCGCTGCGGCAAGAAGCTCGGAGATGCCAACGATCCGCTGCTCGTCTCGGTGCGCTCTGGCGCTCCGTTCTCCATGCCCGGCATGATGGACACGGTCCTCAATCTGGGCCTCAACGACGATTCCGTCCTGGGCCTCATCGCCCAGACGCAGAACCCGCGCTTTGCTTGGGACAGCTATCGCCGCTTTATCCAGATGTTCTCCAACGTCGTCATGGGCGTCGACGCCGACCTGTTCGAGAACGCCCTGACCCAGGCCCGCCTGGTTGCCGGCGTCCGCGTCGATTCCGAGCTTTCGGCCGAGGACCTGCAGGAGCTCGTCGAGACCTTCAAGGGCATCTTCTCCGCCAACGTCGAGGCCGCCCTGTACCCCGAGCTCGAGGTCGCCGATGGTAAGCCCGTCTTTCCGCACGATCCGGAGCTCCAGCTTCGCCTTGCCATCCAGGCCGTCTTTGGCAGCTGGATGAACGAGCGCGCCTGCATTTACCGCAAGCAGCACGGCATCTCCGACGAGCTCGGCACCGCCGTCAACGTCCAGGCCATGGCTTTTGGCAACAAGGGCGAGACCTCTGCGACCGGCGTCGCCTTCACCCGCAACCCGGCCGACGGCACCAAGGAGTTCTACGGCGACTTTCTGGTCAACGCCCAGGGCGAGGACGTCGTCGCCGGCATTCGCAACACCGAGCCCATCGCCGATCTCAAGACCACTCCGGGGCTTGAGTCCGCAGGCGAGGAGCTCGAGCGCGTGTTCCTGACGCTCGAGGATCACTATCGCGACATGTGCGACATCGAGTTCACCATCGAGCAGGGCAAGCTCTGGATGCTCCAGACCCGCGTGGGCAAGCGAACCGCCACCGCCGCCCTGCGCATCGCCATCGAGATGGTCGAGGAAGGCCTGATCACCCGCGAAGAGGCCGTGAGCCGCATCGATCCCGCGCAGCTCGACCAGCTCCTTCACCCGCAGTTTGACGCCTCCAAGAAGTACGAGGCTCTCGCCAGCGGTCTTAATGCCAGCCCCGGTGCCGCCGTGGGCGAGGTCGTGTTCTCGAGCGACGACGCCGTCGCGCGCGCCAACGAGGGTCACAAGGTCATTCTGGTTCGTTGGGAGACCAACCCCGACGACCTGAAGGGCATGGTCGCCGCCGAGGGCATCCTGACCAGCCACGGTGGCAAGACGAGCCATGCCGCCGTTATCGCCCGCGGCATGGGTACGCCCTGCGTCTGCGGCGTTGAGCGCTTCCATATCGACGCCGCCGAGAAGGTCGTGCGCATCGAGGGCAGCGACCGCGTATTGCACGAGGGCGATGTCATCTCCATAGACGGCACCCAGGGCATCGTCGTCGACGGCGCCGTCGATCTGGTTTCGGCCGAGCTCACCGGCGACCTGGACACCATCCTGTCCTGGGCCGACGAGATTCGCCTGGACGAGACCTGTGGCCATGCCAACCATGTGCGCGTCAACGCCGACAATCCCGAGGATGCCGAGCTCGCCCTCGAGTTTGGTGCCGAGGCCATCGGCCTGTGCCGCACCGAGCACATGTTCCTGGGCGATCGCAAGAACATCATCCAGAGCTTTATCCTGTCTGACGATGAGGCCGTGAAGCAGCAGGCCCTGGCCGACCTGCTCAAGGTTCAGACCGAGGACTTCCTGGCGATGTTCAAGACCATGTCCGGTCGCGATGTGGTCGTCCGCCTGCTCGATCCGCCGCTTCATGAGTTCCTGGATAATCCTCGCGAGCTCGAGGTCGCCATCACCAAGAAGGAAGCCGCCGGCGCCAGCGAGGAAGAGCTTGCAGCCCTGCGCGCCCGCCTGCGTCGTATCGACGGCATGGTCGAGTCGAACCCCATGCTCGGCCTGCGCGGCGTTCGCCTGTCCGTCGTCTTTAGCGATCTGCCGCTCATGCAGGTTCGCGCCGTCGCCACGGCCGCTGCCCGCCTTATCAAGGAGGGCAGCGGCCCGCATCCCGAGATCATGGTTCCGCTCGTTTCCATCACGGCTGAGCATGTCCAGACTCGCGACGTCATCGAGCGCGTCATCGCCGAGGTTTCCGCCGAGGAGGGCGTCGAGCTCAACATTCCCGTGGGCACGATGCTCGAGCTGCCGCGCGCCTGTATGGTCGCCGACGAGATCGCCCAGCACGCCGATTTCTTCTGCTTTGGCACCAACGACCTTACCCAGACGACCTTCGGTTTCTCGCGTGACGATGCCGAGGCTAAGTTCATCCCGCTGTACATGCATAAGAAGATCCTGAAGGACAATCCCTTCGAGACCATCGATACCGCGGTGCTCGAGCTGGTGCGCATGGCCGTCGAGAAGGGCCGCGCCACCAACCCCGACATGCACTTTGGCGTGTGCGGCGAGCACGGCGGCGACCCCAAGTCCATCAAAGGCCTGTTTAACGTGGCCGACGTGGACTACGTGTCCTGCTCGCCCTACCGCGTGCCCCTCGCACGCCTGGCTGCCGCTCAGGCCAAGCTCGAGGCCAAGCGTTCCGCCTAACGTTTTGGGTTTAGACGCCTAGCGTAGCCCCCTTCATGCCGCCCGTCTCATTCGTGAGGCGGGCGGTTATCATGTGCGGGTTTTGTCTTTTTGTCTGCGTAAAAAATTGTTCTTGCAGCAGAAACCCGCGCGTGTATACTCGAATACGTTTGTTCAACTACGTGCCGGCCAGGGTGGTACGGCACCTCTAGAAGAGTAAGGAATTGCACATGGATTACATCCGCGCAATCGAGCGTCAGCAGATCCGCGAGGACATTCCTCAGGTTCGCGTCGCCGACAACGTCAAGGTTCACTACCGCATTAAGGAAGGCGACCGCGAGCGCATCCAGGTCTTCCAGGGCGACGTCATCCGCATGGCCGGCGCCGGTGCCCGCGAGACCTTCACCGTCCGCAAGATGTCCTTCGGTGTCGGTGTTGAGCGTACCTTCCCGCTTCACAGCCCCAAGATCGCCAAGCTCGAGGTCGTTCGTCATGGTCGCGTCCGTCGCGCCAAGCTGTACTACCTCCGCGACAAGGTGGGCAAGGCTGCTCGCATCCCCGAGAAGCGCTAAGAAGATCGCAGCGTCTGTCCACTCGTTTGGACACAAGGGTCACCTTCGGGTGGCCCTTCTTTTTATCTGATTTGCATGCAAGGAGGGCCTGGTATGGCCAATATGACGAGCTCGGTTTCGGCATCGCAGGTTGCCGGAGAGCTGGCGAGCGCAACGTTTGAGGAGATCCCCGCCCTCGTGGAGCATTATCGCGAGGACCCGCGCCAGCAGGTGATCAAGGCTTGCGAGCGTGCCCTTAAGCGCCATGCCAAGGAACTTGCCGAGCGCGAGCGCGTCAATGACATGTACGAGCTTATGCATGAGCTTGGCGGCGATGGGGTGGTCGTTGGCGTCGACGAGGTGGGTCGCGGATCGGTGGCTGGTCCTTTGACGGTATGCGCCGTCTGCCTTCCTATGGAGCCGCGCGTCTGGGGCATCAACGATTCCAAAAAGCTCACGCCGGCGCGCCGCGAGTTACTCTCGGTGAAGATTTCTGAGGTGGCGACCGCAATCGGTTTTTGCCATATCGCCCCTGCGGATATCGATGATATGGGTATGGCCCGCGCCATCCGCGCTGCCGTCGCGGGTGCTGTGGCCGATACGGGGCTCGAGCCTGATTGCGTGCTTATGGATGGCAACCCGCTGGGCGCCGTTCCCAACGAGCGCGACGTGGTCAAGGGCGATGCCAAGATCGCCTGCATCGCCGCCGCTTCCATTATGGCCAAGGTCACGCGTGACGAGATGATGGTCGAGTACGATGCCGAGTATCCCGAGTACCATCTGGCCGAGTCGAAGGGCTACGCAAGCCCCGAGCACATCGAGGCGATTCGCAAACACGGACTTTGTCCGCTGCACCGCGTGAGCTTTTGCGGAAACTTTCTGCAGACCGAACGCCTTTTCTAGGTCAATTGTGGAGACAGGGACCTCTGAAGTTTTATAAACCTGCTGGTGGCGGGCCGTATGCAACGCGATTGTTGCATACGGCCCGTTTTTTGTCGGTATTTGGTCAGCGTTTGGTTTGTTTCCGGTACTTACCCGCATGAAAGGCGCCCTCATCATCGGGGCAATGCAGTGTGCGGGAAAGGAGACCCCATGTGTGCCGCAAGCAAAAAGAGCAAGACGCAGCAACTCAAGGAGCGTTGGGAAGACGGCGAGCTCGATTGCGGGTCGATTACGCCCGAGTTTATCAAGGAACTCAGTCCTCGCGAACTTGGCATGTTGGGTGAGCTCATTACTATCGACTACTTTAACGAGCGGGGCTATACCTTGCTTGAACAGGGCTATCGATGCGCTGAGGGCGAGGCCGACCTGGTGCTGCTCGATGAGCTCGATGACGTCGTGGTGATGGCCGAAGTTAAGACCAGGCGCGTCGCTCTGGATTGCAACACGCGGGTCTTTCCCGAGGAGGCCGTGGACGCTCAAAAACAGCGTCGCTATCGTCGCATTGCGGGCTGTTATCTGATGGAGCACTATCCGCTCAAGGCGATTCGTTTTGATGCCGTTGGCGTGACCATCCGTGGCGGGCATATCGCCGAGATCGAGCACCAGTACAACGCGTTCGATTGGCAGGTGTCGTGATGGCGTTCGAGACGTTTGCCGTTCACGCGGCCTGCATCCGCGGCGTCGAGGCGATTCCCGTCACGGTTGAGGTGTCGCTGGCCGGTGGCATTCCGGGTATTCAGATGCTCGGTATCCCGAGTATGGAGGTGATGGAATCTCGCGGGCGTATCCGGTGCGCCATGCGCTCGGCTGGCTTCGAGATTCCTCGGTCGGGCATTACCGTCAACCTGGCACCCGGCGATATCCGTAAAACTGGCAGCGGCTTCGACCTGCCGATCGCCATCGCAGTGCTGGCGGCAGATGGGCAGATTCCCCGCGATAACCTTGATCGTTGCCTTATCGCAGGCGAACTTGGGCTGGACGGTACGGTGTTACCCGTCAAGGGCGAGGTGGCGTTCCAGCTGCTCGCGCGCGATATGGGGCTCTCCTTTATCGCCGGTAGGTCCGATCAACATGTGCCGCTCGCGGGGGTGGACTGTGGCTTTATCGACCACCTCTCGCAGCTTGCCCACGGCATGGGGGATGCCGCCCGTCATTATCTGGATTCCGAGGGCGTCGAGGCTGCCTTTGAGCCCGAACTTGATTATGCCGACGTGCTGGGGCAGGAAGTCGCCAAGCGCGGCATGGCGCTTGCGGCGGCCGGAGAACTCGGCTTGCTCATGATTGGGTCCCCGGGGTCGGGCAAAACGATGCTCGCGCGGCGTATGACCGGCATTTTGCCCGAGCTTTCTGTTGAGGATCAGCAGGAGGCGCTGTGCATCCATTCGGTCTTGGGCGAGAACATCGATGGGCTGTTGGCGGGGCATCGGCCCTTCCGCAGCCCGCACCACAGCATTTCGACCGCGGGCCTTATCGGCGGCGGTCGCCCGGTTCATCCAGGCGAAATCAGCTTGGCTCATGGCGGTGTGCTCTTCTTGGACGAGCTCGCCGAGTTTCCCACCGGCGTGCTTCAGACGCTGCGCCAACCCATC
This sequence comes from uncultured Collinsella sp., assembly GCA_902470805.1. Taxonomy (GTDB): domain Bacteria; phylum Actinomycetota; class Coriobacteriia; order Coriobacteriales; family Coriobacteriaceae; genus Collinsella. The sequence continues at coordinate 14,066 of CABRHX010000006.1, forward strand.
GAGCGCGGCTATGTGAAGATCGTGCGCGTTGACGGGGCCTTTACCTTCCCATCGCGTTTTCAGCTGCTTGCCGCGAGCAATCCCTGCCCCTGCGGCTTTTTGGGCGATCGCGAAGTGCCGTGTCGCTGCTCAGCCTCGATGGTCGAACGCTATCGGGCTAAACTGCGCGGACCTTTGGCCGACCGTATCGACATGATGCTCGACGTGACCCGTCCCGACCCCCAGGTGATTATCGAGGGCGCCGAAGGCATGTCATCGGCTGAGTTGCGCGATTACGTCGTGCGCGGCCGAGCCTTCCGTGCCTGGCGCGAGTCACATATGGACGATGCGGACGCCGAGGCCGAGGATGACGAGTCCCGCTCCATTGACGGCGTCGTGTCGACTTTTGCGCTCGATGAGGCGGCGGAGAAGTGCGTACTCGGCCTGTCGAAGCGCACACATCTTACGGGTCGCGGAATCGTGCGTTTGGTGCGCATCGCGCGCACGATCGCCGATGTCGCCGAGAGCGAGCGGGTGACGCAGGACCACGTGCTCGAGGCGGCGATGTATCAGGGAAGGAGGGACCAATAATGGCTGAGGATATTTTCGAGCTGCATCCCGGTGATGCGTTGTATCCCAAGACCGTTCTGGAGCTTTCGGATGTGCCCGAGACCCTCTACGTTCGTGGCGACCCTGCCGTGTTATCGATGCCCGCGATCTCCATCATCGGCGCACGCAAGGCATCGCCGTATGGCCTGGCCGTCGCGGAGCTTGCGGCCAAGGTGGCGGTTGAGGCTGGGGTGACGGTGGTCTCTGGTGGCGCCGTGGGCTGCGATCAGACATCGGGTTGGGCCGCGGTCAACGCCGGCGGCAAGCACGTCGTGGTGCTGGGGACGGGCGCCGATGTGGCCTATCCGCGTTCAAGTGCCGGTCTTATCACGCGTACGCTCGATACGGGCGGCGCGGTCGTGTCGATCTCGCCGTGGGGCATGGGTCCGCGCAAGTTTGCCTTTCCGCGACGTAATCGCATCATCGCCGCGCTGTCGCAGGCACTCTTTGTTTCCGAGGCGGGCATGCCCTCGGGTACGTTCTCGACGGCCGAGGCCGCTATGGACCTGGGACGCGAACTGCTCGCGGTGCCGGGTTCCATCCTGTCGCCCGAGTCGCGCGGCACCAATTACCTCATCGCCAACGGAGCATGCTGCATTGTGGACGAGGAATCCATCGAGATGGCCATCTCGCGCATCTACGGCACCCTGCGCTACTCGCGTCCCGATGCGCCCGGCATCGCCGATCTGGATCCTATGCAACAGGCCGTGATGCACGCGCTCATCGCGTCGCCGCTCAAGGTCGACGACATCGCCGCACTCGTCTCGCTCGATGCCGTCGGGGTTCTCAAGCTCCTGGGTTCACTCGAGCTCGAGGGCCTCATCGAGCGCATGATGGATGGAAGGTATGCGCCCTCAAAGTTTGCGCTTCACGCTCAGACGCCCTTCGGTCACAATGGAAAGCGTGTCAATTAGAAAGGTGTTTGCAGATGCTGTTTGATCAGGTGACGGTTATCGGTGGCGGTCTGGCGGGATCGGAATGCGCGATTCAGCTGGCAGATCGCGGGTTCACCGTAAAACTGTGCGAGATGCGCCCTCAGGTGAGTTCTCCTGCCCACCATACCGATCACTTGGCGGAGCTTGTCTGCTCCAATTCGTTTAAGTCGACCCGTCCGGATTCTGCTGCCGGCTTGCTGAAGGCCGAGCTTGAGCGTATGGGTTCGGTACTGCTCGATTGCGCCCATCGTGCGGCCGTTCCCGCCGGCGGCGCCCTGGCGGTCGACCGTGTCAAGTTTTCCGAGCTCGTCGAGGCCGAGGTTGCCGCACGCCCCAATATCGAAGTCGTTCACGGCGAGGTCACCCAGATTCCCGAGGGCCACGTGGTCATTGCCGCGGGCCCGCTGTGCTCCCCGGCGTTGAGCGAGGAGGTCATGAAGCTCGTCGGTGGCGACGCCTTGGCGTTCTTTGACGCGGCAGCTCCGATTGTCGATGCCTCCACGCTCGACATGGACGTGCTGTTCTCGCAGTCGCGTTACGAGGAGCAGGGGAGTGGCGACTATCTTAACGCCCCGCTCAACAAGGAAGAGTACGAGGCCTTTATCGAAGCGCTCACTACGGCCGACCGTGTGGTGCTCAAGGACTTTGAGGGCGGTGACCTGTTCCAGGCCTGTCAGCCCGCCGAGGAGGTTGCGCGCACTGGCAAGGACGCCATCCGCTTTGGCGCCATGAAGCCCGTCGGACTCACCGACCCGCGAACTGGTCGTCGTCCCTGGGCGGCGATTCAGCTGCGCGCCGAGAACAAGGAGAAGACCGCCTATAACCTGGTGGGCTTCCAGACCAATCTGACCTTCGGCGAGCAAAAGCGCGTGTTCCATATGGTTCCCGGTCTGGAGAACGCCGAGTTCTTCCGCTATGGCGTCATGCATCGCAATACCTTTGTCGATGCGCCGCACGTGCTCGACGGGACCTTTGCCGTGCCCGGTACGAGTGTGCGCCTTGCCGGCCAGATTACCGGCACCGAGGGGTACATGGAGGCAGTGGCGACCGGTCTGCTCGCTGCGGTCAACACCTATGCCGAGGCTATCGAGGCCGATCCTGTAGAGCTGCCACTCGTGGGCGCCCTGGGTGCGCTCGTAGGCTATGCGACCGATCCCGCTACGGTGGGCTACCAGCCCATGCATGTCAACTTTGGCCTGGTGCCGCCGCTCGAGGACGGCAAGCGCCGCAGCAAACGCGATCGCTACCAGGCCTATGCGGACCGCGCCCTCGAGGCCCTCGACGCCTACTTGGCCACGCGTTCCGACCTGTTTGGAGGCGACCGGTCATAGCCTTTGACCTGTACGATACCGTCGACTCGTTTATCGCCTATATCGCACGTGTCGAGGGACTTTCTCCCAATACGGTGACGGCCTATGGCTCGAGGCTGGAGCGCTTTGCTGCCTGGTGCGAGCGCGAGGATATCGATGCCTTCGCTGCCGACGTGCGCACCATTCGTCGCTATCTTGCCGAGTTTTCGCGTGAACAGGTGGCTCCCCGAACGCTTGCGGCGCATCTGTCTGCCATTCGCTCGCTCTATCGGTGGATGGCTGCCGAGGGGATTGTCGAGGGCGATGCGGTCTCGGCGATCGCATCGCCCAAGCTGCCGCGTGACCTGCCGGGCGTTCTTACGACCCAGCAGGCCGAGGCGCTGCTCAAGACGCCTGATACCTCGACGCCCGCGGGACTGCGCGATGCGGCGATGCTCGAGCTGCTCTATGCATCCGGCGCCCGTATCTCTGAGCTCGCAGCACTCAATGTGGAGTCTATCGCTTGGTCCGAACGCACGCTGCGCCTTTGGGGCAAGGGGAGCAAAGAACGTATCGTCCCTCTGTATCGTCGTGCGCTCGAGGCGACGCGTCTCTATATTGAGGAGGGGAGGCCGGAATTGCTCGCTCAGGCAAAGCGTCGTGACCCCGCTACCGGGCCGCATCCGCTGCTTATATCGGCGCGCGGCAATCGCATGAGCGCCGCCATGCTCCGGCGGCGGTTCCATACGCTGGCGACGCTCGCCGGCATTCCGGCCGACATCGCCCCGCATGCGATGCGCCATACTTTTGCGACCGACTTGCTCGAGGGCGGTGCGGACCTGCGCTCGGTTCAAGAGCTGCTGGGTCATGCGAGTCTGTCCACGACGCAGATCTACACGCATCTCACGCCCGATCGGCTTAAGCGGGCCGTGGCTCAAGCCCATCCCCGCGGCGAATAGCGGCTGGGACGTCCAGCGCCGCACTCAGGTGTGTGGTTTTGATTGCGGGTTGGCAGGAAGATGCATTCCTGCTATCATTCATCGGGTTGCTTCACGGCAACATGTTTTTATCACGCACGCGCGGCTACTTCATACCGTGGTGCCCGGGCTTTGGTAGCACATGTCCGGGTTGGTTTTGGAGGATGACCCCGCGCGGAGGCAAACCACAGGAGGTTTAACATGGCTACCAAGATTAATATCCGCACCCTGCTCGAGGCCGGCTGCCACTTCGGTCACCAGACCCGTCGCTGGAACCCCAAGATGAAGCCGTTCATCTTCGGTGAGCGCAACGGCATCTACATCCTCGACCTCAAGCAGACCATCCTTGATGCCGACCAGGCCTACACCTTCGTCAAGAACGTCGCCAAGGGTGGCAACGTGCTGTTCGTTGGCACCAAGAAGCAGGCTCAGGAGGCCGTCAAAAACGCTGCTGAGCGCGCCAACATGCCTTACATCAACCAGCGTTGGCTCGGCGGTATGCTGACCAACTTCGTTACCATCCGCTCCCGCATCAACCGCATGGAGGAGCTCGAGGCCATGGTCGAGGACGGCCGCATGGCTGTTCTGCCCAAGAAGGAGCAGGCTGTGCTCGGCAAGGAGCTCACCAAGCTCCAGACCAACCTCGGTGGCGCCCGCGACATGAAGGGTCTGCCCCAGGCTCTCTTCGTCATCGACACCAAGCGCGAGGAGAACGCCATCAAGGAGGCTCAGCGCCTGAACATCCCCGTCGTCGCCCTTATCGACACCAACTCCGATCCCGACGAGGTCGAGTACGGCATCCCCTGCAACGATGACGCTATCTCCGCTGTCACCCTTATGTGCGAGCTCATGGCTGACGCCTGCCTCGCTGGCTCCGGTAAGGAGCAGGTCTCCGAGGCCGAGATGGCCGCTGAGCCCAAGGCCGAGTAAATCAGTCTTAGTTAATTCTTTTTCATCTCTTTGAAAGGAACCACAATGGCCCAGATTACCGCCGCTATGGTCAAGCAGCTCCGCGAGATGACCGACTCCCCGATGATGGAGTGCAAGAAGGCTCTCGTCGAGGCTGACGGCGACATGGACGCCGCTGTCGACGTTCTGCGTAAGAACGGCCTTGCCAAGGCTGCCAAGAAGGCTGGCCGTGAGACCAACGAGGGCGCTGTTGCCGCGTTCGTCTCCGAGGATGGCAAGACCGGCGCTCTGCTCGAGCTCTCCTGCGAGACCGACTTCGTTGGCTCCAACGCCAAGTTCACCGGCTTTGCTTCCAAGGTCGCCGAGGTTGTCGCTACCACCGAGCCGGCCGATGTCGACGCTCTGCTCGAGAAGCCGATGGGCGAGGAGACCGTTTCCTCCGAGCTCACCGAGATGATTCACATCATGGGCGAGAACATGAAGATTTCCCGTTTCGCCGCCCGCAAGGCTGAGAACGGCGCGCTCGCTTCTTACATCCACATGGGTGGTAAGATCGGCGTTCTCGTCGAGTTTGCTTTCGAGAAGGCCGAGACCGCTCAGGCTGAGTCCTTCAAGACCTTTGCCCACGATGTTGCCCTTCAGGTTGCCGCTGTCGCCCCGATCTGCGCTACCCGCGATCAGGTTCCGGCCGAGACCGTCGAGCACGAGAAGCAGATCTACATGGCTCAGGCTGCCGAGTCCGGCAAGCCCGAGGCCATTCAGGAGAAGATGGCTGTCGGCCGTCTGGAGAAGTTCTACAAGCAGTCCGTGCTCACCGAGCAGGAGTTCATCAAGGACAGCTCCCTCACTATCAAGAAGTACGCTGAGCAGGTCTCCAAGGAGCTCGGCGACACCATTACCGTCGTTGCCTTTGACCGTCTGGTCCGTGGCGAGTAAATAAGCTCTTGTAGCTGGTAATGAGCAGGCTGTGGGTTTTACTCACAGCCTGCTTTTTCATGGCTCTTCTTAGAGCCTTTGATAGAATGTTGAGAGTTCAATCTAAAGGAGGATCGCTTTGTCCGACATCCGATATAAACGCGTGCTTCTTAAGCTTTCTGGCGAAGCACTGATGGGCGACGGCCACTATGGCATCGACCCCAAGGTTACCGACCATCTTGCCAAGCAGGTCAAGGAGCTGCTCGCCGCTGGTCATGAGGTCGGCGTCGTTGTCGGCGGCGGCAATATTTTCCGCGGCATGGCCGGCGCTGCCGGTGGCATGGAGCGTGCTCAGGCCGACTATATGGGCATGCTGGCAACCGTTATGAACGCGCTCGCCCTGCAGGATGCCTTCGAGCATAACGATGTTCCCTGCCGCGTGATGAGCGCTATTCAGATGAACGAGATCTGCGAGCCCTATATTCGCCGTCGCGCCATCAACCACCTTTCCAAGGGCAACGTCGTTATTTTTGCCGCCGGTTCGGGCAATCCGTACTTTACGACCGACACCGCCGCGGCTCTTCGTGCGTGCGAGATCGGCGCCGAGATTCTGATCAAGGCCACCAAGGTCGACGGCATCTATGACAAGGATCCCGTCAAGTGCGCCGATGCCGTCCGTTTTGACAAGATTACCTATCACGAGGTTCTCGTCCGCGGTCTGCAGGTTATGGATTCCACGGCTACGGCACTGTGCCAGGACAACCGTATGCCGATTTTGGTCCTCAACATCGATGGCGAGGACACCGTCAAGCGCGCGCTTTCGGGTGAGCCCGTCGGCACGCTCGTCTATCAGGAGGATTAAGCATGGCAGAGAACATCACCGCCCACATGGACAAGTCGCTCGAGTCCCTCAAGCATAACTTCTCCAAGGTTCGTACCGGCCGCGCCAATGCCAACATTCTGTCCGACATCACCGTCGATTATTACGGTGTTCCCACGCCGGTCACGCAGGTTGCCGCCGTCAAGACTCCCGAGGCCCATATGCTGCTCATCGAGCCGTGGGACAAGGCACTCATCAATGCTATCGTCAAGGCCATCGGCGCTTCCGATCTGGGTATTACCCCCAACTCCGATGGCACCGTCGTTCGTCTTCCGTTCCCGGCTCCCACTGAGGAGCGCCGTCGCGAGCTCGTCAAGGAGTGCCGCGAGTACGCCGAGCAGGCCAAGGTGTCTATCCGTAACATCCGTCGCGACTTCAACAACAAGCTCGAGCGCGATGAGGAACTCACCGAGGACGATGTCCGTCGCGAGCAGGCCAAGGTCCAGAAGCACACCGATGAGTATGTCGCCAAGGTCGAGGAGCTTCTGAAGGAAAAAGAAGCCGAGGTCATGGAGATCTAAGGTGCAATACGACGAGCATAAACTGGTCGAGTACTTTGCCGACGCCCCTGCGGGCGTCGGTTTTTCCGACCTTGACCTCAATAACATTCCGCACCATATCTCGTGCATCATGGACGGCAACGGCCGTTGGGCCACGTCGCGCGGTCTTGCACGCACCGAGGGCCACAAGGCGGGTATCGTCTCGCTGCGCGAGATCATTACCGCCTGCGTGCGTCTGGGCGTCGACGTGCTTTCTGCCTATGCGTTTTCTACCGAAAACTGGAACCGCCCGCAGCATGAGGTCAACGTCTTGATGCATCTGTTTGCCAAGACGTTTATCGACGAGCTGCCGCTTCTGAAGCGCGAAAACGTGCGTGTTGTCTTTTTGGGTGACATTTCCGCGCTGCCCAAGAAGACCCGCGACGTTTTTGAACGCGGTCTTGCCGAGTGCGCCGATCACACCGGTATGACGCTGGCGCTTGCCGTCAACTACGGCGCGCGTGCCGAGATTACCCGCGCTGTCCGTCAGATTGCACTCGACGCTGCCGCCGGTAAGATCGATCCTGCCGCAATTGATGACGACATGGTGGCTTCCCATCTCTATACCGCCGGCCTTCCCGATCCTGAGCTTGTGATTCGCACCTCTGGTGAGCTGCGCCTTTCGAACTATCTGCTGTGGCAGGTGGCTTATTCCGAATTCTACGTCACCGATACCTATTGGCCCGACTTTGATCGTTGGGGCCTTGTCGACGCCATTTTGGCCTATCAGGGCCGTGACCGTAGGTTTGGTGGACTGAGTAAGACCGAGGAGGCTTAATCGTGTCCGATCGTCCCAAGGCATCTGCTCCCAAGACGCCTGCGCGCAAAGCTGCCACTGCTGGAGCGCCTGCAGCTAAGAGCGGCACCGGTTCGTGGCTGGCGGGCTTTATTACCCGTGCCGCCGCCGGTATCGTCTACGCCGTTGTCTTTATCCTGTGCCTGGTTTTGGGTATCGTGCCCACGGCCATCTTTGTTTCCGTCATGAGCGGTCTGTGCTGCTATGAGTTTTTCCGTATGACAAGGCTCGATGGCAAGATGGCTAACGAGCGCATGGGTATCGCTGCCGCCGTACTCTTTCCGCTGTCGGCGTTGGGCGATTCGATGTTGCTGAATGCCCTGCTTTTTGCCCTGATGCTCGCTGTGGGCATTTGGTATGTCTGGTCGCCGCGTACCCGCATCTCTGATGTGGCCGTGACGCTCATGGGCCCCATCTACACTGGCTTTATGCTGTCGGCTATCGTGCTGCTGCGCGATGCCGTGCCCGGTTTTGCCGGTGCCCTGCTTTCAGTGGGCGTTTGCGCGTCCCTTTGGGTCTCCGATTCGTTTGCCTACATCGTGGGCAGCCGTATCGGCAAGCACAAGATGGTTCCCAAGATCTCTCCCAAAAAGAGCTGGGAGGGGTTTGCCGGCGGCATCCTGGGCTCGGTTTTGATTTGGCTCATCCTGTGGGCGACGCACTTCTACAAGCTCAGCCTGCCCTATGCGCTGCTGTGCGGCGTGGTCGTGTCCATTCTGGGCGTTATCGGCGACCTTATCGAGTCGCGCATCAAGCGCGGTGTGGGCGTCAAGGATTCCGGCAACCTTATCCCGGGCCACGGCGGCATGCTCGATCGTAGCGACTCGCTTATCTTCGGCTGCATCACCGCGCAGCTGTTGCTGATGATCGGAGGCGTGCTGTAATGTCCTTCCAGACGACGTATGGCCCCGATGGACGCCTTTGCGTTGCCATCTTGGGTTGTACGGGCTCTATCGGCACCCAGGCGCTCGATGTGTGCCGCCAGCATGCCGATCGCCTGCAGGTGACGGCGCTGTCCGTTAACTCCAGTACCTCCGAGCTCGTTGCCGCTGCCCGCGAGTTCTCGGTTCCGGCGGTTGCCGTGGCCGATGTCGATCATGGCGATGACGCCGTGCTGCAGGAGTTGCCCGAGGGAACGAAGCTCGGCGTTGGCGCGCAGGCGGTTTGCGAGCTCGCGTGTCGCGACGATGTCGACTGCGTGCTTGTCGCTATTGTGGGCGCCGCCGGTCTCGAGGCGAGCCATGCGGCCTTGACCTCGAATAAGCGCCTTGCCCTTGCCAACAAGGAGTCCCTCGTCGTCGGTGGCGACTTGCTTATGCCGTTGGCGCAACCGGGCCAGCTTATTCCAGTCGACTCTGAGCACTCCGCCATTTACCAGTGCTATCTGGGGGAGAACCCGCGCGAGGCTCATTGTATTTGGCTCACCTGCTCGGGTGGTCCGTTCTTTGGCCGCACGCGCGACGAGCTCGATCGCGTGACGCGTGCCGATGCCCTCGCGCATCCCACGTGGGCCATGGGTGCCAAGATCACCATTGACTCCGCCACCCTCATGAACAAGGGCCTGGAGCGAATTGAGGCCATGCATCTGTTTAACTGCGACCTCGATTTCATTAACGTGGTCGTGCAGCGTCAGTCCAAGATTCACTCTATGGTCGAGTTCGCCGACGGCTCCGTGATGGCGCATCTCGGTGCATCCGACATGCGTATTCCCATCCAGTTCGCGTTCTCGTATCCCGAGCGTTGGGATACCCCGGCGCCTCGTATCGATTTCCGCGAGCTGGGGCAGCTCACGTTTGATGCTGCCGACATGGATACCTTCCGCTGTCTGGCACTGGCCGAGCGTGCCGGCAAGACGGGTGGCACCATGCCGTGCGTGCTCAATGCCGCCAACGAGGTTGCCGTCGATGCCTTCCTGCACGATGGCTGCAGCTTTACCGATATCGATCGCATTGTGGAATCCTGCATGGACGCCCACGATATGCAGGCGGTCGATTCGTTTGAGCAGCTTCGCGACATCGATGCGTGGGCGCGTGAAAAGGCTGCGCAGGTGCTCGCCGCAACCCGTTCCTAACCCATAAGGATTGCTTTTTCGTTTTATGGATACTGTTCTGAGCGTTCTCTCATCGGTCTTTTGGGGCCTGCTGATGCTTTCCGTCCTCGTGTTTTTGCACGAGGGCGGCCACTTTTTGGCGGCGCGTGCCTGCGGCGTCCGTGTGACCGAGTTCTTTTTGGGTCTGCCGTGCCGCTTTGACATCCATTACACGTCGCGTCGCATTGGAACCAAGTTTGGCGTGACCCCGCTGCTGCTGGGTGGCTACGCTGCCATCTGCGGTATGGATCCGACCGATGTTTCGTGCGCCGATCGCGTGCTCGCGGCTATCTATCGTCATGGTCGCGTGACCGTGGCCGACCTTGCTGTCGAGCTCGAGCTTTCCGAGGAGGTTGTGCTCGAGGCATGCGCCCTTTTGCTGGGCTGGGGCTCCATCGCGCCCTGGTATGAGGAAGGGGAGAAGCCCTCGCCGAGCTACTATCCCACCAAGTACCAGACTCTGCCGCGTGACGCGGCGGGTTATACCACCTTTGACGGCCGTCGGTTCGATCGCGGGCATGCGACTGCCGAGGGCGATGTATGGGAACTGCCGTGCGACGAGGCCGAATTCCTTGCGCGCGAGCGCTCGCACACCTATTTGGGCCAGGGCTTTGTCAAGCGTGCCTTTATGCTGCTTGCGGGCATTATCGTCAATATCCTGACGGGTTTTTTGCTCCTTATGAGCATCTATTCCATCGCAGGTGTCACCGTGCCGGTGGATACCAATGTGATTGGCCAGGTTGACGAAGGCTCGATTGCCGCCTCGGCGGGAATCGAGGGCGGCGACGCGATTCTTTCGGTCGACGGAGTATCGTGCTCTACCTGGATGGACGTTTACGATGCCATCGGCAAGGCTGCCGGTAAGGACGATATCGCCATTGAGTACGAGCGTGACGGTAAGCAGCATTCGATCACGGTTGCGCTCAAAGAGGACGATCGCCTAGGTGTGTATGCCTCTACGCAGGTGGTCCGTTTAGACCCCATCACGTCGGCTCGCCTGTCGTTCTCCTATGTTGTGCAGACAGCGGAGGGCGTGATGCGCCTGCTCCAGCCGCAGCATACGATGGAGATTCTCGATCAGTCCTCTTCGATCGTGGGTATTAGCGTTATGTCCTCACAGGCTGCTGCTGCCGGCCCTGCCACGTTCCTTTCGTTTGCCGCCCTCATTTCATTCTCGCTTGGCTTTATGAACCTGCTGCCCATCCCGCCACTCGATGGCGGCAAGCTAGTCATCGAGATCATTCAGAAGATTGCGGGCCGCGAGCTTCCGCTCAAGGTCCAGACGATTGTGAGCTATGTGGGCATCGCGCTCTTTGCGCTGCTGTTTGTCTATATGCTTCGTTCCGACATCCTTCGATTTATTCTGTAGGGGAGTGTTTGGATTGTCTTTATCCCATCCTTTGCCTCGCGAGCTGACGCGCCCCGTGCATGTGGGCGGCGTGCAGATCGGTGGCGGCGCGCCGGTGGTGGTCCAATCTATGACCTGCACCGATACCGCTGATGCCCAGGCAACGCTTGCGCAAGTGTGCGCGTTGGCGCAGGCTGGCTGCGATATCGTGCGCGTGAGCGTGCCCTCCGAGGCCGCGCTTGAGGGCTTCCGCACCATCTGTGCCGAGTCTCCGGTGCCGATTGTCGCCGATATCCACTTTAACCATAAGCTCGCCATTGGTGCCGTTGAGGCCGGTGCCGCCAAGCTGCGCATCAATCCCGGCAATATCGGCGATTGGGCCAAGGTTGACGCGGTGATCGATGCTGCGGGTGCCGCGGGCTGTGCGATTCGCATTGGCGTGAACGCGGGCTCGCTTGAGCAAGATATTGCCGAGCGCGACGACCTCACGCAGCCCGAAAAGCTCGTGATGTCGAGCGAGCGCTTCGTCAAGCACTTTGAGGATCGCGGCTTTACGAACATTGTGCTTTCGGCCAAGGCCCATAGCGTGCAAACGACGCTCGATACCTATCGAGCCCTGTCACGTGAGATTCCCCACGTTCCGCTTCACCTGGGCGTGACGGAGGCGGGGACCAAGCTTCAGGGCACCATCAAGAGCTCTGTAGGCTTGGGTATCTTGCTTTCCGAAGGCATCGGCGACACCATGCGTGTGTCGCTCACGGCCGATCCGGTTGAGGAGCCGCCGGTCGCCTGGGGAATTCTACAGTCGCTGGGCCTGCGTCGCCGTGGTCCCGAGATTGTCTCGTGCCCCACGTGCGCCCGCTGCCAGGTTAACCTCATTCCCATCGCCGAGGAGGTCACCGAGCGGCTTAAGAACTATTCCGCGCCGCTTTCGATTGCCGTCATGGGATGTGCCGTTAATGGCCCCGGTGAGGCTTCTGATGCCGACCTGGGCGTTGCTTGCGGACGTGGTCAGGCCTTGCTCTTTTCGCATGGCCAGATCATTGGTAAAGTAGCTGAGGACCAAATTGTCGACGCGCTTATGGCAGAGGTCGACAAGCTTATTGAGGAGAAATAAATGACCCGAGCAATGTATATGTCTAAGCTCTATGCGCCGACGCTTAAAGAGGATCCGGCGGACGCTGAGCTCGCCAGCCACCGCCTGCTGCTCCGTGCCGGCATGATCCGCAAGGAGGCCGCCGGTCTGTATTCCTACCTGCCGCTCGCATGGCGCTCGATTCGCAAGATTGAGAACATCGTGCGCGACGAGATGGACGCCGCCGGCGCCCAGGAGCTTATGATGCCTATCATGGTCGATGCCGAGTTGTGGCGTGAGTCCGGCCGTATCGATGCCTATGGCAAGGAGCTTGTGCGCTTTGACGACCGTCATGGTCGCGAGTTCGTGCTGGGCCCCACGCACGAGGAGACCGTCACGGCCCTGGTGCGCAACGAGCTGCGCTCCTATAAGCAGCTGCCAGTGAACCTCTATCACATCCAGGATAAGTTCCGCGACGAGTTCCGTCCCCGTTTTGGCCTGATGCGCGGTCGCGAGTTCATCATGAAGGATGCCTACAGCTTCTCCGCCACGCAGGAGAGCTTGCAGGAGGAGTATGACAAGATGAAGCAGGCCTACGCTAACATTTGCGAGCGCTGCTACATCAAGGCCTTGCCCGTCGTTGCCGACTCCGGCGAGATCGGTGGCGATACCTCCGTCGAGTACATGGCTTTGGCCGACGCCGGCGAGGCTTCGCTCGTCTATTGCGATGACTGCGGTTTTGCCGCCGATGATGAGGCTGCAAGCACCAAGGTCGTCGTGACTGAGGGTCCCGGTGACGGTACGCTTACCAAGGTCGAGACTCCGGGCATGGGCACCATTGAGGCCGTTGCCAAGTTCTTTGGGTTCCCCGAGAACGGCACGCGCAAGTCCCTGGCGCTCATCGATGCCGAGGGCAAGCCCGTCGTGGCCATCGTCCCGGGCGATCATGAGCTCAACGACTGCAAGGCCGAGCATGTCTTTGGCAAGGGTTATCGCATGATGACGGACGAGGAGCTCCAGACCTACGGTCTGCACAAGGGCTTTATCGGACCGGTTAACTTGCCCGAGGGCATCCGTCTGGTGTGCGACGAGAGCCTGCGCGAGTCCAAGCAGTGGGCCTGCGGTGCCAACGAGGTCGATTATCACTTTACCGGTGCCTGCCCCGAGCGCGACTTTACCGTCGATGAGTGGGCAGATCTGGTCACCGTCGTTGCCGGCGATCCCTGCCCGCACTGCGGCAAGCCGCTCTCTGCTGCTCGCGGCATCGAGGTCTCGCAGGTCTTCCAGCTGGGTACCAAGTATTCCGAGGCCATGGGCGCCACCTTTATGGACGAGGACGGCAAGGAGAAGCCGCTTATCATGGGTTGCTACGGCGTGGGCGTGTCCCGCTCGCTTGCTGCCGTCGTGGAGCAGCACAACGACGAGCACGGTATCGTCTGGCCGGTTTCCGTTGCCCCGTACGAGGTCGCTGTGATTCCGCTCGATCCCAAGAAGGAGGAGTGCGCAACCGTCTGCGACCAAATCGTCGAGGGCTTGTGCGCCGAGGGTATCGAGGTCGTCGTCGACGACCGTGACGAGCGTCCCGGCTTTAAGTTTGCCGATAACGACCTTATGGGATTCCCGTATCAGGTGGTGCTTGGCAAGCGTGGCCTTAAGAATGGCACCGTTGAGCTCAAGGACCGTGCCACGGGCGAGCGCGAGGACGTGGCGATTGACGAGGTCGTCGCCAAGGTTGCCGCGCTTGTTAAGGCGGCCCGCCGTTAATCGACGATTTCGCTTGTAGTTCGATATACGGGACGGCCCCGCATTTCTCCAGATCGGGGAGATGCGGGGCCGTCCTTTTATCTTGTGGCATCCTCGATATCTAAAAGGAAAACCCCACAGCCCATGCGAGCTGCGGGGTTTTCCTTGTGCCTCCGATGCGAAATAAATCGCTCAGATATTACTGATAATCGACGACGTCGATCCAGTTCTTCAGGAACTCATCGTTCACGTTGCGCTTACGAGCGAGCTCGGAAGCGGCGACGATGCTCGTCCACTGACGCACGACCTGCATGGGCATGTCGGCGCGGTCGCAGTAGAGCTCCAGGTAGGCCTCAGCCTGATCCTTGCTGTTGAGGGCAAAGAGCAGGTAGGTGGTGGCAACGTCGGCAGCAGGGGAGCCCTGTGTGGCGTGTGCCCAGTCGCACACATAGAGCTGGCCGTCGTCGCCGACGATGACGTTGGAGGGGTTGAAGTCGCCGTGGCAGACCTTGAACTCCTTGGTCATGCCGTCCAGACGCTCCTGAAGGTTGTAGCGCGTGGTGGCATTGAGCTGATCAAGGCTGTCGATCATGCGGGCGTACTTGTCGCGCTGACGGTTGAGCAGCGGGGAGGTGTAGCCGTGGATCTCGATCTGGAGGTCGACGAACATCTCGAGGTACTCACCAAAGCGCTGGGGCTCGGCAGTCATCTTCTCGGCAAGGGTGGTGCCCGGAACCTTCTCGGTCACGAGCGCCCAGCCGTTGGCGTTCTCGAGCTGGGAAACCTCGAGCGCCTTGGGGCTGCGGATGCCGCACTCATTGATGCGGGCAAGATTCAAAGCCTCGTTGAACACGTCGGAGACAGGCTTGGTCTCGTTAAAGACCTTGACGATCTTGTCGCCCAGGTCGTAAACGACCTTGTTGCCACGGCGGACGAGCTCGGTCTTGGAATCGGGTAGCAGCATGGTTGCATCCTTTCAACGATGCGATAGAAGCGACGGCGGGGGTGTGTGAAACACCCGTGCACCCCCGCCGTTAAAAACCGTGCTAAAACTAGCAGACGGCGTAGTCCTGAGGCTCGCGGCCGTAGTAGGCGTCCAGGTAGAGCTCCTTGATCTCGCTCATGAGCGGGTAGCGCGGGTTGGCGCCGGTGCACTGGTCGTTGAATGCCTGCTCGGTCATCTCGTCGAGGGTGTCGAGGAAGTACTGCTCGTCAACACCGTAGTCGGCGATGGTCTTCTTGACGCCGATGAAGTCCTTGAGCTCTTCGAGCTTCGTGATGAAGTTCTCGAAGACCTCCTTGTCGTCCTTGCCCTCGATGCCGCAGTACTTGGCCATCTCGGCGTAGTTGTGCAGCGCGTTGGGGTAAGGATACTGGGAGAAGGTACCCATCTTGACGGGAGCCTCGGCGGCGTTGTAGCGCATGACGCGGGTCAGGATGACAGCGTTTGCGAGGCCGTGGGGCAGGTGATGGAAAGCGCCGAGCTTGTGGGCCATGGAGTGGTTGAGGCCCAGGAAGGCGTTGGCGAAGGCCATACCGGCCATGCAGGAGGCGTTGTGCATCTCCTCGCGGGCGTGCGGGTCCTTGGCGCCGTTCGTGAAGCTGGAGGGCAGGTTCTCGAAGACGAGCTTGGCAGCGCGCTCGGAGAGGCCCTTGGTGTAGTCGGAAGCCATGATGGAGACGTAGGACTCGATGGCGTGGGTCATGACGTCGATGCCGGAGGCAGCGGTCAGGCCGCGCGGGGCGGTCATGCAGTTGTCGGCGTCGACGATAGCCATGTTGGGGAGCAGCGCGTAGTCGGCGAGCGGCCACTTGATGCCGGTCTCCTTGTCGGTGATGATGGCGAACGGCGTGCACTCGGAGCCGGTACCCGAAGAGGTCGGGACGGCGACGAAGTAGGCCTTCTTGCCCATCTCGGGGAAGGTGAAGATACGCTTGCGGATGTCCATGAAGTCCATGGCCATGTCCTCAAACTTGCACTCGGGGTGCTCGTACATCATCCACATGATCTTGCCGGCGTCCATAGCGGAGCCACCGCCGACGGCGATGATGACGTCCGGCTCAAAGAGAGCCATCTGCTTGGCGCCGCGACGTGCGCACTGCAGCGACGGATCGGGCTCGACGTCGTAGAAGCAGTCGTGGGCGATGCCCATCTCGTCGAGCTTGGCCTCGATGGCGCGGGTGTTGCCATTCTTGAAGAGGAACTGGTCGGTGACGATGAAGGCACGCTTCTTGCCCATGACGTTGCCCAGCTCGTCGAGGGCGACGGGCGTGGAACCCTTCTTGAAGTAGACCTTCTCGGGAGCGCGGAACCACAGCATGTTCTCACGGCGCTCGGCCACAGTCTTAACGTTGATCAAGTGCTTCACCCCAACGTTCTCGGAGACGGAGTTGCCGCCCCAGGAGCCGCAGCCCAGGGTCAGAGACGGCTTCATGCCAAAGTTGTACAGGTCACCGATGCCGCCGTGCGAGGACGGGGTGTTGATGACGATACGGCAGGCCTTCATGACGTGCTCGAACAGGCTGATCTTCTCGGCCTGAGCGGGGTGCACGTACAGAGAGGCGGTGTGGCCCGGGCCACCGGCGAGCACCAGGTGCTCGGCCTTGTCGACGGCCTCCTGGAAGTCCTTGGCGTGGTACATGGCCAGGACCGGGGAGAGCTTCTCGTGGGAGAACTCCTCCTTGGCGGGGTCGGTGGAAGTGACCTCGGCGATCAGGATCTTGGTCTTGGCGGGAACCTCGATGCCGGCGAGCTCGGCGATCTTGGCAGCGGCCATGCCGGGGATGCGGTGATCGAGAGCGCCGTTCTTGAACATGGCGGCACGCAGGGCCTCCATCTCGGCACCCTGCTTGACGAAGTAGCAGCCGCGCTTCTGGAACTCGGCCTTAACCTGGTCATAGATGCTGTCGATGACAGTCACGGACTGCTCGGAAGCGCAGATCATGCCGTTGTCGAAGGTCTTGGAGTGGATGATGGAGTTGACGGCGAGCAGCACGTCGGCGGTGTCGTCGATGACGACCGGGGTGTTACCGGCGCCAACGCCCAGGGCGGGCTTGCCCGAGGAGTAAGCGGCCTTGACCATGCCCGGGCCACCGGTGGCGAGGATGATGTCGACGTCGCGCATGACCATGTTGGTCAGCTCGATGGAGGGGACATCGACCCAGCCGATGATGCCCTCGGGGGCGCCGGCCTTGACGGCGGCGTCAAGCACGAGCTTGGCGGCGGCGATGGTGCACTTGGCGGCTGCCGGGTGCGGGGAGATGATGATGGCGTTGCGGGTCTTCAGGCTGATCAGCGTCTTGAAGATCGCGGTGGAGGTGGGGTTGGTCGTCGGGATGACGGCGCCCACGATGCCGATGGGCTCGGCGATCTTGGTGATGCCGTAAGCCTCGTCGCGCTCCAGGACGCCACAGGTCTTGGTGTTCTTGTAAGCGTTGTAGATGTACTCTGCGGCGTAGTGGTTCTTGATGACCTTGTCCTCAAGAACGCCGCGGCCGGTCTCCTCGATGGCCATCTTCGCCAACGGGATACGAGCCTTGTTGGCGGCCATGGCGGCCTCATAGAAGATCTTGTCGACCTGCTCCTGCGTGTACGTAGCAAAAAGCGCCTGGGCCTCTCGCATCTGAGCGAGCTTAGCCTCAAGCGCCTCTACGTTGTCCACAATTGCGGGAGTAGTGTTTTCCGGTGACTTTTTCACCATTTGTGTCTCCTTGCGATCGGAGATTTACCCTACGTCTTGCATGATAGCAAGAAATAATTCGGTAAACGGTAAGATTCCCGTAAAAGGCACACTAAAACGCTTCAATAAACTGAAACGTTTCAACTAATTATCTGCCTGCTGCATCGCCCCGCTCATTGGGGACAGGCTTACATGAGTGCTTTCACTCATTTGGGACAGACATCGATTTGTCATTTTGTCGTTTTGGGCATGTTTTTGTCGTTCATTGTATATAAATAGGTCACAGGCTCAGCATTTCGCGTTGCTTCTCTCCTTTTAGGTGTTGCCTGTACAGTTTTGAAAGGAGAGATTATGCCCCGATGCGCCCGCGCCGTTTCGCTCACCGGCTATTACCACGTCTATGACCGCGGCAATTCCAAACAGATTATTTTTGAAGATGACTCCGACCGCTATCGTTTCTTATCGGACATCTCGGACAGGTTTGCTTGCCATGACGTGGCGGTGTTGGCCTGGTGCCTTATGGACAACCACTTCCATTTGATGGTTGATGACCCATTTGACAACCTTTCAAAGGCAATGCAGTGCGCGCTGACGGCCTATGCCAAGTATTTCAATGGGAAAACCGGAAGAACGGGCCACCTGTTTGATAATCGCTATTCGCGGGTCGCGGTCGAGTCGGACACGCAGGCGGTGCAGTTGCTCGATTATATCCATCTCAATCCCGTGAAAGGTGCGCTCGACTCGCTTGATGCCTACCGCTGGTCAAGCTACAAGGCATACCAGCTGGGATACGATCCCTTTGATATCTGCGATGCGGCCCCCATGCTCGATATTGTCGGGGGTTCCCGTCGCTATTGCGAGCATCTTAAGGAAGTTGCCGAGCGGATCTGGTCAGTTGAGATTCTTCCGCGTCGACGGATTCCCGACGAGGATGCCCTTACCGTCGCACACGAGGCCCTGCCGAGCATTGATCCTGCGCTGCTCAAGGCCCTGCCACGCCCCGAACGCGATGCCTGTCTGCTAAGGCTCAGGCGGGCCCATCTTACGGTCAAGCAAATTGCCCGTATCACCGGTATCGGCGCTACAAGCGTAACCAAGGCCACCACAGGCTGGAACGAGGCGGCCTGAGGTATGGATTGGGGCCGATCGATGCACTGCGAGCTTAGGAAAGCATTCATCTAAGTCTGTCCCCAATGCGTGAAAACACTCATGTAAGTCTGTCCCCAATGAGTGCAAAAAAGCGCCCTCCGCAGGGGAGGGCGCCTTTGGTAAGTTCTATATGAACGCGAGGTCTTTGACCCGGAGAGTCCGAGGTACTTGTTGGTAAGACCTTATTTAGGAGCGCGCGACCTTGCCGGACTTGAGGCAGGTGGAGCAAACGTTCATCTTGCGACGGTGACCATCGACGACGACGTACACGCGCTGGATGTTGGGGCGGAACTTACGGTTGGTGACGCGGTGAGAGTGGCTGATGGAGCGACCGGCAACGGGGTGCTTACCGCAAACTTCGCAAACTTTGGACATAACTGACCCTCCTTGGGCGACAAACGAACATGTCGCGTTAACAAACAAGCCTGAACTATAGCACAGAAGCAGCTCCCTGTGCGTAATCTACACAGAGATACTCCTCTTTTGGCGATAGTGCCCACGCCACGGCCCTGGACGTAGATCCGATTTGCGTGCAGCAGAGGGGATTATGCCAGCTCGTGCGTGCGTTTTCAAGCTCGTCCTACAAATATATATAGGTTTATGGAGCATTGGGCTCCATTTACGGATTGCTCTGTATTTATGCTCGCAATTAAGCTCGAGGTTGGCTACACTATCCTTTGACCATTAAAGGGGTACGAGATACCCACATGGAATTACATAGCTGCCATGCGAGCAGCCTTTCCTGTGGGTGTCTGGTCCGCTTTAAGCGGTCGGGCATCTATTTTTTTGACTGTGTCAGCAGTCAAGACATGTGAGGAAGGAGATCGATGGGCACGACTTCCCCCAAGGCGGTCATCATGGACGAGACCGCCGTCAATCGAGCGATGACCCGCATCGCGCACGAGATTCTCGAGCGCAACGAGGGCTGTGAAGACCTCGCTTTGGTCGGCATCGTCACGCGCGGCGACCTTCTGGCAAAGAAGCTCGCCGAGGAGATCAAGGAGATCGAGGGCGTCGACGTTCCGCTCGGCAGCCTGGACATCAGCTTCTACCGCGATGACTATGCGACCAATTTCGCTCCCGCGATCCACGCCACCAACATTCCCTTCAGCGTCGACGGCAAGCGCGTCGTGCTGGTGGACGACATCCTGTACACGGGTCGTACCATCCGCGCTGCTCTGGACGCCGTCATGGACCTGGGCCGCCCGAGCCGTATTGAGCTGGCGGTCCTCGTTGACCGCGGCCACCGCGAGCTCCCCATCTCGCCGGACTTTGTCGGCAAGAACGTTCCCTCGTCGCATGAGGAGAACGTGCACCTATATATGAAGGAAGTCGACGGCCACACCGCCGTCGAGATTAACGACGTCGCGCCGGGTTCCCACGTGGGCTCCGCGCCGCTGGGAGGTGAGTAGTACCGTGGCGTTCAACCATAAGCACCTGATCGACATTACCGAGTACTCCGAAGAGGACATCAAGCTCATCCTCGAGACCGCCAAGGCGTTCTCCGAGGTCAACGAGCGTGCGATCAAGAAGGTCCCCACGCTCAAGGGCAAGACCATCGTCAACATGTTCAACGAGCCCTCGACGCGCACCCGCAGCTCCTTCGAGCTCGCCGAGAAGCGCCTTTCGGCCGACAGCCTCAACTTTGGCGGCTCCTCGACCTCCACGGTCAAGGGCGAGAGCCTCGTCGACACCGTCGAGACCCTCAACGCCTACAAGATTGATTGCATCGTCGTTCGCGATAAGCACGCCGGTGCTCCCTACATCGTCACGCAGAACTCGCCCGCGAGCGTCATCTGCGCCGGCGACGGCAAGCACAACCACCCCACGCAGGCCCTGCTCGACCTGTACACCATCTGGGAGCACAAGGGCGACTTCCACGGTCTGAAGGTCGCCGTCGTCGGCGATATCGCGCACTCCCGTGTCTGCGGCTCGCTGATCCCCGCCCTTAAGATCATGGGCTGCGAGACCTACGCCGTCGCCCCCGGCACGCTGCTGCCGCCGGCGCCCGAGGTTCTGGGCTGCGACCACGTGACGAGCGACCTCGATTCCGTCCTGCCCGAGTTGGACGTCGTCTATATGCTGCGCGTGCAGCAGGAGCGCCTCGAGGGTGCCCCGTTCCCGACCATTCGCGAGTACCACAAACTCTTCGGTCTGACCAAGGACCGCGAGAAGCTCATGAAGCCCGACGCGATCATCTGCCACCCGGGTCCCATCAACCGCGGCGTTGAGTTCGACTCCTATATGGCCGACCACCCGCAACGCTCCGTCATCCTGGAGCAGGTCTACGCTGGTATCTGCGTGCGTATGGCTATCCTGTATCTGCTGCTTGGAGGTGCCGATAATGGCCTTGCTTCTTAAGAATGCCCACGTCGTCGACCCGTCCGTCGAGCTTGACGGTGTCGTTGACGTCCTGATTGACGGCGATAAGATCGCCGAGGTCGGCGAGAATCTCGCCGTCGAGAGAGCCGAGGTCCGCGACCTTTCCGGCAAGTACCTCGTCCCCGGTCTGGTGGATATGCACGTTCACCTTCGCGAGCCCGGCTACGAGGTCAAAGAGGACATCGAGAGCGGCACCCGTGCAGCTGCCAAGGGCGGCTTCACCGGCGTGTGCGCCATGCCCAACACTGACCCCGTCACCGATAACGGCACCGTTGTGGAGTTCGTCAAGTCCCGCGCTGCCGAGGTCGGTCACTGCCGCGTCTATCCGTCGGGCGCCATGACCCGCGGTCTTAAGGGCGAGGCCATGTCCGAGATGGGCGATATGGTCGCCCGCGGCGTCGTCGCCTTCACCGACGACGGTCGCGGCGTGCAGGGCGCGGGCATGCTCCGTCGCTGCATGGACTACGGCAAGATGTTCGGCAAGGTCTTTATGAGCCACTGCCAGGACGAGGACCTGGTCGGCCACGGCCAGATCAACGAGGGCAAGGTCTCGACCCGTCTGGCTCTCGAGGGCTGGCCGGCTGCCGGCGAGGAGCTCCAGATCGCCCGCGACATCGAGATTGCCAAGCTGACCGGTGCCAAGCTGCACATCCAGCACATCTCCACCGCCCATGGCCTGGAGATCGTGCGTGCTGGTAAGGCCGCTGGCGTTCAGGTTACCTGCGAGGCTACCCCGCACCACATGTTCCTGACCGAGAACGACCTGGACGAGACCTACAACACCTCGCTCAAGGTCAATCCGCCGCTGCGTACCGAGGAGGATGCCGAGGCCATCCGCCAGGGCGTCATCGACGGCACCGTCGACGTTATCGTCACCGATCACGCTCCCCACACCCCGTGGGAGAAGGCCCGCGAGTTCGAGCTTGCGCCCTTCGGCATGATCGGCCTCGAGACTTCGCTGTCGCTCGTCCTCACCGAGCTGGTCAACACGGGCAAGATGAGCATGGGCCGCATGGTCGAGCTCATGGCCATCAAGCCGCGTGAGATCCTGGGCCTCGACCAGGTTCAGGTCAAGGCGGGCTCCGTTGCCGACCTGACCGTGTTCGACGCGTCCGCCACCTGGACGGTTGGCGAGGACGGTTACGAGTCGCGCGCCGAGAACTCCGGTTTTGCCGGCCGCACGCTCACCGGTCGTGCCACCGATGTGTTTGTCGGCGGCAAGCAGACGCTTGCCGACGGCTGCATCTGCTAGCATAGCCTTATCGCTTTTGTGCGCGGCGCCCTTGCGGTGCCGCGCTTTCTATTCGTTTGGACCATGCAACCGCATGGGGGATTGGAGCGTCTATGCCCACACCTTCCACTGCACGCATGCACGACTTCGAGGTCGTCTCGAACCGGGAGATCGCCGACGGCATCTTCTCGCTCGTCATCTCGGCCCCCAAGCTTGCAAGTGCGCTCAAGCCCGGCCAGTTTGTGAACATTGCCGTGCCCGGCGATGCTTCCTCGCTGCTTCGCGTGCCCCTGAGCTTCTATCGCGCCGACGCCGAGGCCGGCACCGTCGAGCTGTGGTACGCCGTCGTGGGCGACGATACCCGTCGTTTGTCCCAGATGGGCCCTGGCTCCACCTCTAACCTGCTGGGCCCCGGTGGCCGTGGCTGGATGGTACCCGAGGGCACCAGGAAGGCCCTGCTCGTCGCCGGTGGCATCGGTGTTCCGCCCGTGCTGTGCCTTGCCGGCAAGCTTGCCGAGCAGGGTGTGGCCGTCGACGTGTGCCTGGGTTTTGGCACCGCTTCCAAGGCCGTGGGCATCGATGAGTTCCGCGCGCTGGGCGCCACGGTCAACGTTTGCACCGACGACGGCTTGCTCGGCACGCACGGTTTTTGCACCGATCCTGCCGCCGAGCTGCTCGGCGAGGGCGGCTACGACTACGTCGCCAGCTGCGGTCCCGCCGTCATGATGAAGAAGGTCGCCGCTGCTGCCGCCGAGGCCGGTGCGTACTGCGAGGTGTCCCTCGAGCGCATGATGAGCTGTGGCTTTGGCGCCTGCAACACCTGCAATGTCGAGACGGTCGACGGTATGAAGGGCGCTTGCATGTGCGGCCCCGTGTTCGATGCTTCCAAGGTGGTGGTCTTCTAGTGGGTACCGTGAACATGGCCGTCGATTTCGGCGGCGTCAAGATGCAGAACCCCATCAACACCGCAGCCGGTACTTTTGGCTACGGCTGGCAGTTCCAGAACTTCTTTGATGTTTCCCAGCTGGGCGCCATCACCACCAAGGGTTGCGCAGCCGAGCCCTGGCCCGGCAACCCCGCGCCCCGCATGGCCGAGATCCCCGGCGGTATGATCAACTCCGTGGGCCTTCAGAACCCCGGCGTGGCCGCCTTTGCCCGCGAGTCCGGCCCGTGGCTCGAGCAGCTCTCCAAGGACGGTTGCCAGGTCATCTGTCAGGTTGCCGGCCACTCCGTTGACGAGTTTGTGCGCGCGCTCGAGATGTATGTCGAGCTATGCCCCTGGGCTGCCGGCTACGAGATCAACGTGAGCTGCCCCAACATCGCCGCCGGCGGTGCCGCCATGGGCTCCACGCCCGAGGGCGCCTCTTCCGTTATGGCTGCCTGCCGCAAGGTGACCGATAAGCCGCTGTTCGTGAAGATGGCGCCGGTCAACGTCGCCGAGATCGCCAAGGCCCTCGAAGCCGCCGGCGCCGACGGCCTTTCGGTCATTAACTCCATCCAGGGCATGGCCATCGACGTCCATACCCGCAAGTCCCGCGTGGCAAAGCCCAAGGGCGGCCTTTCGGGCCCGCTGTGCCACCACATCGCCGTGCGCATGGTCTGGGAGGTCGCCCAGGCCGTCGATATCCCCATCAACGGTGTCGGCGGTGTCATGACCGGCGAGGATGCGGCCGAGTTTATCCTGGCCGGTGCCACCTGCGTGTCGGTCGGCATGGCCAACTTCGTCGATCCGTGCGCTTCGCTCAAGATCGCGCATGAGCTTGAGGCCTGGGCCGAGTCCCAGGGCGTAAAGGACATCAACGAGCTGGTAGGTGCTTTCGAATGCTAGAGACCGATGCCCGCGACCGCGTAATCGTCGCCCTCGACTGCGATCGTGAGCGTGCACTCGAGCTCGCCCACGAGCTTTCGGGCCATGCCGCCTGGCTTAAGGTTGGTATGACGCTCTATTACGCTGAGGGCCCAGAGATCGTCAAGACCTTTAAGGACCTGGGCTTTAAGGTCTTCCTCGACCTTAAGTTCCATGATATTCCGCATCAGGTTCGCGGTGCCGCCCGTTCGGCCTCGCTTGCCGGTGCCGACCTGCTCTCGGTTCACGGCTTGGGTTCGGGCGCCATGCTCGCTGCCTGCCGCGAGGGTGCCGAGGAGGCGCGCGAGGATCGCGCCAAGCTCGTTGCCATCACCGTGCTCACGAGCATGAACCAGGATTCGCTGGCCGAAATCGGCGTTGAGTCGCCTGTGGCCGAGGAAGCCGCCCGTCTGGCAAAGCTTGCCCAGGCCAACGGCATCGACGGCATCGTGTGCTCGCCGATGGAGGCCCATGACATGCGCGAGTTGCTCGGCCCCGACGCGCTGATCGTGACTCCGGGCGTGCGTCCGGTGGGTGCCGCCCTTGGTGACCAGTCCCGTGTGGCGACGCCTTCCCAGGCTATCGAGCGCGGCGCGAGCTATATCGTGGTGGGCCGACCCATCACCGGTGCCGACGACCCTGTTGCCGCCTTTGACGCCATCGTCGCCGAGCTGGTCGAAAACGTCGCGTAAAAGATTCCCCTAAGTCACCACTTTTGGGTTTCATTAGCACAAAATAGCCCCTGTGCCTGCGTAAACTTTCCCATCCTTTGTGTGGAATCGCAGGTCAGGGGCTTAACTTTGGGCGCAGTATATTGCACTTTTTGCGGGTATCGTCTAACCTATGGAGCCGCGATTGGGCATTTTGTACGTTCTACGTGCTAAAATGCCAATTATTGAATCAGATATAACCCAACTATTTGGAGGTACGAATGGCACTCCCTCAGCTTACCGATGAGCAGCGCAAGCAGGCTCTTGAGAAGGCTGCTGCCGCACGTCACGCCCGCGCTGAGCTTCGCGAGCAGATCAAGAAGGGCGAGAAGTCCCTCGAGTCCGTGCTCAACTCCGATGACCCCATCGCTTCCCGCATGAAGGTTTCCACCCTCATCGAGTCTCTTCCTGGTTATGGCAAGGCCAAGGCCGCCAAGATCATGGAGGAGCTCGGTATCTCCGCTACCCGTCGCGTCCAGGGCCTCGGCGTCCGTCAGCGCGAGCAGCTCCTCGAGCAGCTGACCAAATAAGTGAGCGCTCAGGATTCCAAGCTCTTTGTGATTTCTGGACCGTCAGGCGCAGGGAAGGGTACGCTCGTCACTCGTGTGCGCGAGCGCCGCTCGAACCTGGGCCTGACGGTTTCGGCTACCACGCGAGCACCACGCAAAGGTGAGGTCGACGGCGTTAACTACTTTTTTCTGACGCGCGAGGAGTTCGACCGCCGCGTGGCAAACGGCGAGTTTGTTGAGTGGGCCGAGGTCCACGGTAACTGCTACGGCACGTTGGTGAGCGAGGTCACATCCAAGCTCGCCTCGGGCGCGTCTCTGATTTTGGAGATCGATGTCCAGGGCGCCCTGCAGGTGAAGGAGCGTTTCCCCGAGGCCGTGCTGATCTTTATCAAGCCGCCTTCGCTTGAGGTGCTCCGCGAGCGTCTAGTCGGTCGCGGTACCGAGACGCCCGAGACGATTGAGCTGCGTATGGCAAACGCCGCCGATGAGCTTGCCCTTGCCGACCGCTACGACGACGTCGTGGTAAATGACGATCTCGACCGCGCGACCGATGAGCTCGTTCGCGTTCTCGATATGCATGAAAGGATCTGAGGTCCGTGTCCGTTGTAAAGCCTTGCATTGACGATCTTCTGGAGAAGACCGATCACAACCGCTTCCTGCTCGCTTCGCTTGCCTCCAAGCGCGCCTGCGACATCAATAGCATGCTGCGTGGCCAGCACAACCGCGTGCTTGCCGTCCAGGATGTCGATGACATCACCATCGGGCTTTCCGGTGCCGACACCATCTCGATGGCTATGGACGAGATTGTCGACGGCGACATCTCTTACGACGAGGCCCGTTACGAGAAGGCGCTCGGCCACAAGGTTGCTGAAGCCTAAATGGCGGCTCGCGTCTGCCTGGTCCACTATCACGAGGTTGGACTGAAGGGTAAGAACCGCGCACATTTTGAGCATATCCTCATGGATAACATCAAGGCGGCCTTGGCCGCCTTTTCCGTGAATGCCGTGTCTCGAATTTCCGGTTATATCCTCGTGACCTTTAACGAGCATCAGGCCGACGAGGCGGCGCGTGTCATTCGCACCGTTCCCGGCGTTGCTCGTGTGTCTTTGGCGTATCACACCAATCGTGACCCTCAGGAGTACTGTGCCGCCGCCGTGAAGGCGCTGCGCGAGTTTGGTTCCTTCGATTCGTTTAAGGTGCACGCCAAGCGCTCCAATACCGACTATGAGCTCACCTCGATTGACATCAATCGTCAGGTGGGCGAGGTGCTGTGCGAGGCCTTCCCCGATAAAAAGGTTCAAATGCATGACCCCGATGCGATGGTGCACGTACTGGTGGTCCAGGGTAGCGTTTATGTGTACGCGCGCTCCGAGCGCGGCGTGGGCGGTCTGCCGGTGGGTTCTGCCGGCAAGGTCGTGACGCTGCTGTCGTCGGGTATTGATTCTCCGGTGGCGACCTGGATGCTCGCGCGACGCGGAGCCGTGTGCGTGCCGGTGCATTTTTCCGGTCGTCCGCAGACGCCAGATACCAGCGAGTATCTAGTGCAGGACATCATTCGCGCCCTTGAGCCGGGTGTCCAGATCGGCCGTCTGTATGTTGTGCCGTTTGGCGACTGCCAGCGCGAGATTTCGGTGACCTGTCCCAGCAACCTGCGCGTGATCATGTATCGCCGCATTATGTATTCGGTTGCCGAGCGCATTGCACACATCGAGGGCGCCAAGGCTATCGTGACGGGCGAATCGCTTGGGCAGGTTGCCTCCCAAACGCTTGAGAACATCATGGCCGTCAACGAGGCCGTGAAGATCCCCGTGTTCCGCCCTCTCATCGGTTCGGACAAGCAGGAGATCATCGCGCGCGCCGAGGAGATTGGTACGTTCGATATCTCGACTGAGGCCGCTCCCGACTGCTGCACGCTGTTTATGCCGCGCCGTCCCGAGACGCACGCTAAACTCGATGCCGTGCATGAGACCTGGGAGTTGTTCGATCACGAGGAGATGATCGAGCGCCTGCTCAAGCAGACCGAGTACATCGACTTCGAGAGCAACACGTATAAGGCCCCTAAGACCTTAAAACGCAAACATTCGGAGCTTGCTCCGCGTGAGATTTACCAAGATCACGAGTAATGTTGTGCATAGACCGACGATGCGCCTGCATCGTCGGTCTTTTGCTATCTGGGCATTTTGCGGCTAAGTGTTCATTTGCTGACGTGTGCCTGAATAAATGGACAGATTTGTGCAAGGTTTTGGTCGGTTTTTGGTTTGACCGCTAAAACCGGTTTTGGAGCGTGGCTGTTGCAGGGCTCCTTTCCTGACACGATGGTGTTGGGAGGTTTTGCTATGGCGCAGCGCGAACAACACGAACGGGTCAAACGGATGGACCGCTTGGCGGACAAGCTGCTCGGTCATAAGGCAGTGGTGATGGCGATACTGGTCGTCATTGCGATGGCGAGCGGCTTGGCGATGGCGAACCTTGGCGGCGGTGCCGGCGGTGTGTCGTTTGAGCGCACTGACGGTACGGGCTCGTTGATGGAGCCGGGATCCGGTGATGCCTCGAGCGGAAAGACATCCGAAGGTTCTTCGACTAAGGCTTCTGCCGCGGCAGAGGTCTATGTCGATGTCGATGGCGCCGTTGTGTCGCCCGGTGTATATCGCCTCAAGGACGGCGCGCGGGTGGCTCAGGCGATTGATGCCGCCGGCGGGCTGGCGCCCGAGGCAGACGTTACGGGGCTCAATCGGGCATCTAAGGTCACTGATGGACAAAAAATCCACGTTCCAACGGTAGGGGAGCAGCAGGCGTCTATTGCGGAAGCCGGTGTTGATGGTGGTACTTCCGCATCATCGGGCGTGAGCGGCGCAACAGGCCTGGTAAACATCAATACGGCAAGCGCGGCAGAGCTGCAGACGCTCTCGGGCATCGGTCCCTCCATGGCCCAGTCGATTATCGATGAGCGGACAAAGAACGGTGCTTTTGCCTCGGTTGACGACCTGATGCGTGTGTCGGGAATCGGCGAGAAGAAGCTTGCCAAAATCAAAGATTGCATCTGCGTATGAGTGCGACCGAGCGCGAGCGTGTTATGCCTCCGCGGCCCCTGCTTCCGTGGACGATGACCCTGTGTGCCGGCATGTGCATGAGCTGCGTCTTGGTGCTCAACATGGCCGCTGATGCGCTGTTGAGGGAGCGGGCGCCAGCGGTCGGGCCGCTATGGACCATTCCCGTTGCGGCGGCGGTATTTGTTATGCTGGCTCAATCATGTGCGCGGCTTGCCCCTTTGAAGCGGTGGCTGTATGCCGCGTCCGTCGGTCTCGTGGCGGGAGCGGTCGTCTCGGCCTGGTGGGCTGTGGGTGCGCTAAGCGCCTCGAAGGCGCTCGACGGTCGAGCGGCAAGCAGCCTCGAGTTTGTCGTGCAGGGCGATCCATCAATAAACGACGACGTGTATTCCTATACCTGCGAGGCACGCGCGGACGGTAAGAACTTGGCAACGGTTCGCCTATCGTGCGACCGCGAGCTCAAGGTCGGGGCGCACGTGCGTGTTATCGGTCGCGTTTCGCGTTTTGAGAACGATGCGTATGGACGATCGCGCGTGCTCCGAGGCGAGGTATGCAAGGTAAAAGCCGTTCGGATTGTGTCGGTCGATGAGGGCTCTCCGGGGCCGCTGCTTCGGCTACGAAATGGGCTGCTTGCGTCCATCGCGCCTGCGACCGACCCGGCGCGTGCACTCATAGCCGGTGTCGTCTGCGGTCGTTCGGCCGAGCTGCGCGCCCAGTCGGCGGGCGACTGGTTTTCGGTGACGGGTACGGCGCATCTTATCGCCGTCTCCGGCAGCCATTTGTCTATCGTGGGGTTTGTAATTGAGGGCGTATTGCAAAAGACTCGGTGTTCACGTGGTCTTCGGCGGGTGATATTGGCGATAACGCTTGTGGGCTACGCTGCCTTTACGGGCGCGTCTCCCTCGGCCGTGCGCGCGTGCTGCATGGTGTTCGCGACGCTTGTCGTAAACGGCGCAGGGCGTCGCCGGCACGGCGCATCGGCGCTCTTCGTAACCATGTCCATCTTTGTGCTACTGCGGCCGACGGTGCTGTTCGAGATGGGCTTTCAGCTTTCATGTGCCAGCGTCTTAGCCATTCTGTGCTTTTGCCCCTATGCGACCTACGCTTTGGGTGAGCTGGGTGTGCCATCGGGCATTGCCAGTATGCTTTCCGTCACGCTGTGCTCGCAGTTGGCGACGCTCCCCATTACCATTCCTGCCTTCGGTACGTTCTCGCTCATTGCTCCGCTGGCAAATGCGGTCATCGGTCCGGTGGTGAGCGTACTGCTCGCTGTGTCGATCGTACTGGTTCCCTATTCGCTCGTGGCACCATTGCGGATTTGGGCGCTCATTGTGCCCATGGTTGCCGCCCGTTGCGCGTTGTTCTTCGAGCAGCTGTTTGCCGCCGTGCCGGGTGCATCCGTGAGTGTGCCGCCCGATAGCATGTGGATTTACCTAGTGCCGTGTTTGCTGGCGGTTCTGCTGGTCTGGTGGCCGCGTCCCCGTGCACGTCCTATGGCGGTGGGGCTTACGTGCCTGGTGTTCTTGGCTGCGATTCCGTACGCCTACTGGGATCGGTTCGCTCCGCCTTCGGTGACGGTGCTCGATGTGGGCCAGGCCGATGCGATTCTTATCCGCCAGGGCGGCACAGTAGCGCTCGTCGACTGCGGGCTCGACGAGCGCGTGGTGGCGGCGTTGGTTCGCAATAACGTGCACCATATCGATGCCGTCTTTGTGACGCATTGGGATGAGGATCACTGGGGTGGTCTGCCTGCCGTGCTCGAACAGTTTTCGGTCGGAACGATTGCCGTGGCGGCAGATGCGCTGGAGGATGCTCCTGCCGAGGTATTGAACCGACCTGGCGTGGAGTATCGGCAGGTGCGCCATGGGGATACGGTCGACATCGGCTCATTTTGCGCCCGCGTGATGTGGCCATTCGAGTCCGTGGATGGCGAGGGCAATGAGGATTCGCTTGTCCTGCTGCTCTCTTATGTTCAGGAAGACAAGGGCCTGCGCATGCTCCTCACCGGTGATGCCGAGCTCGACCAAGAACGGGAATTCGTGCAGGAGGTGGGGGATATCGATGTCCTTAAACTCGGGCATCACGGCTCCAAGGTTTCGGTCGATGCCGCGCTGCTGGAGATTCTGAGACCCGAGCTTTCCCTCGCGAGCGCGGGCGAGGGGAATCGATACGGTCATCCGTCCGATGCCTGCATCGATGCCGTGAAGGAAGCGGGTGGCGTGTTCGCGTGCACCATCGAACACGGCGACATTACCGTCACGCCGACTGAGAATGGCTTTGCGATGCGATGCCAGCGACCGTGACGACGTCGTTGGCGTGTGGTGGGCCCCTGGGCTAGAATGGCACGGAACGAATACGAAGGCCTGCGGGAGGGGAGCGCAATGTCCGAAACCGGTCTGCTGCCGGCATATCTGATCGTCGGTACCGACGGAGTCAAGCGCGATCACGCCGTCTCGCGTATGAAAGCGCGTCTGGAAAAGTCGGGTATGGTCGAGTTTAACCTCGACGAGCGCGACATGACTAAGGACCCCGATATCGAGTCCATTATCGGATCGCTTAACACCTTTCCGATGGGCAGCGAGTTTCGCCTGGTAATCCTTGATGGCTGCTTAAAGCTCGCTAAGGCTGTCTCGGAGCCGCTCGTCGAGTACCTCGCAAGTCCCAGCCCCACAACGGTCTGCCTCATCATCGCCGACTCGCTTGCCAAGAACACGCGCCTGTATAAGGCGATCGCCAAGATCGACAAGAAGGCCGTGATCGATTGCTCCGGCACCAAGCGCTGGGAGCTACCGCGCCGCGTTCAGCAGATGGCGACGCAGCATGGCAAGTCGATCTCGACGGCGGCCGCCGAGGAACTCGTCTCGCGTTCGGGTGAAAACACTCGCATGCTCGATAACGATTTGGCTAAGCTTGCCCAGATGGTCGAGGTGCCCCAGATTGAGCTTGTCGACGTTGAGCGCTGGATTGTACGTACGGCCGAGGTTCAACCCTGGGACTTTCTCAATGCGGTCTCGGCCCGTGACATGCGACGCTCGCTCGAGCTCTTCAATCTACTGCCCGCCAAGAGCTACGTGTGGACTTACACATTGCTGTGCGGCCGCATCCGCGAGCTTATCGTTGCCAAGGCGCTCGATGCGCGCGGACAGGGTCGTGAGCTGGCCGCAACACTTAAGCTCCAGTCCTGGCAGGTCAAGAATCACCTGACCTGGGCACGTCGCTTTTCGATGGCAGAGCTCGTTGCCGCGCTCGAGGGCGCGGTCGATGTGGAGCTCGCACTGAAGGGTTCGGCCGATTCTCAGACCGCGCTTTTGCTCTGGATTACGAACATCTTGAGAAAATCGTGATGATACCTGCCTATTTGACAAATTCGTTCTATCCCTTTGAGGGGGAGCGTGCTATAGTAGGCGCTTGCATGACCTCACCGTGTCTCAGAGGTGTCATACATTTTTTGCAAGGAACTCGAAAGGAACTCCAGAAGTGGCAAACATCAAGTCTCAGAAGAAGCGTATCCGCACCAATGAGGCAGCTCGCATGCGTAACAAGGCTGTCAAGTCCGAGCTCAAGACGCTGACCAAGCACGTCCAGTCCGCCGTCGCCGAGGGCGACGCCGAGAAGGCCCAGGCTGCCCTCAAGACCGTCACCAAGCGTCTCGACATGGCTGCCGCCAAGCATGTTATCCACAAGAACCAGGCTTCCAACCGCAAGTCCGGTCTTGCCAAGCTCGTGAACAGCATCAACGCCTAAGTTGTAAATTTCACACCACACAGATTACGCGCATAAATGGAGCCTGTTTTATGGAACAGGCTCCATTTTTTGTATCGCTCGGGTAAGATAGTCCGCATGAATACTTCAATTGACATTTCCCACATCCGCAACTTTTCAATTGTTGCGCACATCGACCATGGCAAGTCCACGATCAGTGACCGTATCCTCGAGCTCACCCATACCGTCGACGAGCGCGACATGGAGTCGCAGCTGCTCGACACCATGGATATCGAGCGCGAGCGCGGCATCACGATCAAGTCCAACGCCGTCCGCGTGTCCTATGACGCCGACGACGGCGAGACGTATCAGTTCAACCTCATCGATACGCCGGGCCACGTGGACTTTACCTATGAGGTCTCGCGTTCGCTGGCCGCCTGCGAGGGCGCGGTGCTCGTCGTCGATGCCACCCAGGGTGTCGAGGCGCAGACCGTCTCCAATGCGACGCTCGCCATGAACGCCAATCTGGACATTGTGCCGGCCATCAACAAGATCGACCTGCCCTCGGCCCATCCCGATGAGGTCAAGACCGAGATCGAGGATGACTTGGCGATCCCTGCCGATGATGCCGTGTGTGTCTCGGGCAAGACCGGAGAGGGCATCCACGATCTGCTGGAGTCCATTGTCTTTTTGATCTCTCCGCCCAAGGGCGATGCGAACGCGCCGCTCAAGGCACTCATCCTGGATTCGTACTTCGACGAGTATCGTGGTGTCGTCGCCACGGTGCGCATCTTTGACGGTTCCATCAAAAAGGGCGATACCCTGCGCATGATGCAGGCAAAGGGTGACTTTTTGGTCGATGGCGTGGGCGTCAAGCGTCCCGCCGAGACTCCGGTCGATGCGCTGACGGTCGGCGAGGTGGGCTACGTGGTCACGGGCCTGAAGGACCCCGAGGCCGTGCGCGTGGGCGATACCCTCACGTGGGCGTCGAATCCCTGCCCCGAGCCGCTTCCCGGCTACCGCGAGGCTAAGCCCATGGTCTATACGGGCCTGTTCCCGATCGATAACAAGGACTACGAGAACCTGCGTGACGCGCTCGATAAGCTGCACGTCAACGACCCGTCGTTGGTGTGGGAGCCCGAGACCTCGGTGGCGCTCGGCTTTGGCTTCCGCGTGGGCTTCCTGGGCCTGCTGCACATGGAAGTCGTTAAGGAACGCCTGGAGCGCGAGTTCAACTTGGACCTCATTGCCACGAGTCCCTCGGTCGACTATCACGTCTACAAGACCGACGGCGAGATGATCGATGTCCGCAGCCCGCAGGACCTTCCCGAGGCCACGCGCATCGAGCGTATCGAGGAACCCTACCTCAAGGCAAAGATCATCTGCCCGCCTGAGTACACGGGCGCCGTCATGCAGCTCGCCATCGAGCACCGCGGCGTTACGACCGACATGATCCACCTGACGAGCAAATCGGTCGAGATGCGCTTTGATATGCCGCTTGCCGAGCTCATCTTGGACTTCTTTGACCAGCTCAAGAGCCGCACTAAGGGCTATGCCTCGCTCGACTACGAGTTCAACGAGTATCGTCCTTCCGAGCTTGTGAAGCTCGATATCTTGCTTTCGGGCGATGAGGTGGACGCGCTGTCGTTTATCGTGCACAAGGACAAGGCCTATGGCCTGGCCCGCGGTCTGTGCGACAAGCTCAAGGAGATCATCCCGCGTCAGCTGTTTGAGGTGCCCATCCAGGGTGCTATCGGCAACAAGATCATTGCCCGCTCCACCGTCAAGGCGCGTCGCAAGGACGTGCTTGCCAAGTGCTACGGCGGCGATATTTCGCGTAAGCGCAAACTGCTCGAGAAGCAGAAAGAGGGCAAGAAGCGCATGAAAGCCATCGGCTCGGTCGAGGTCCCGCAGGAGGCCTTTATGGCGATTCTCAAGGTGGACGAGTAGGCCTATGGCGCTTTCTGAATACAGTAAGCGGCTGCTGGGCGCCTATGCCGAGCAGCCGTTCCTTATGGCTCCCATGGCGGGCGTGACCGACCCTGCCTACCGCATCATGTGCCGCCGCCGCGGTGCCAACCTTGCCTACAGCGAGATGGTGAGCGTGGCGGGCCTTGCCTATGCCAGCAATAAAACGTGGCGCCTGGTGCTGCCGGCCGATGAGGAACAACAGATTTGCGTGCAGCTCTTTGGCTCCAAGCCCGATCAGTTTGCGAGCGCCGTCGCCGCCGTCGAGGATCGTGTGGGCGATCGCCTGTCGCTCATCGATATCAACATGGCCTGTCCTGCCCGAAAGGTTGTCACCAAGGGCGAGGGCTCTGCCCTTATGCGCACGCCCGATTTGGCCGAGAAGATCGTCGAGGCGGCGGTGGGCGCGGCGCATGTGCCCGTGACCGTCAAGATCCGCAAGGGTTTTTATGCCGAGGACCGTAATGCCGCGACGTTTGCCCAGATGCTCGAAGGCGCCGGTGCCGCCGCAGTCGCCGTGCATGGTCGTTGCGCCACGCAGCTCTACACGGGCCAGGCCGATTGGTCGGTCGTCGATGAGGTGGCCGACGCCGTCGAGATTCCCGTTATCGGTTCGGGCGATGTGTTCTGCGCCGAGGATGCCGCAGAGCATCTGCGCAGCTCGGGTGCCAGCGCGGTGTTTATCGCGCGCGGCATCTACGGCAATCCGTGGGTGTTCGGTGATGCTCGCGCCCTTGCGCTCGATGGCATGCCGGTGCCGGCGCGCAGCTCCGTTGAGCGCCTAGACGCCCTGCGTGAGCACCTAACGCTGACGCATGAGCTCCTGCCGCTCATGTCGCGTGCCCGTACGTACGCAAGCTGGTACTTAAAAGGCATGCCCCATGCCGCCGCTTGGCGTGCTCATGTGGTGCGCTGCTCCACGTACGAGGAGTTCATGGCGCTGGTCGATGAGATCGAGCGCGATGTGGTGGCCTGCGAGGCTGCCCTTGCCGCCGGCGAATCGGTGCCCCCTCATCCGCTGGGGGCTTAAGGGTGGCCGTTACCGCGCTGTATGCGCACGTGCCGTTTTGCGCCCAAAAGTGCCGGTACTGCGACTTTGACTCACGCAGTTTTGCTCCGTGCGACCTGAGCGCTGCGCTCGATTTCTATTTTGAGCAGTTGTTCGTGCGTCTCGATGCTTTTGGCAAGGCTGGGGCCCTTGACCAGATCCGCACCGTCTATGTTGGCGGCGGTACGCCGTCGCTGGCGGGGGAGCGCCTGGTGGAGCTGGTGCGGCGTATTCGTGCGTGGTGCGCCCCCGTTGAGTTTACCTGCGAGGCCAATCCCGAGTCGCTGACCGCCGAGCTTGCCGCTGCGCTTGCCAAGGTTGGTGTCACACGCGTCTCTCTGGGCGTGCAAACGCTCGATAACACCGAACTTACTGCCATCGGCCGTATTCACGATGCCGATCGGGCGCTCGCCGCCATCGCGACGGTCAAGAACGCTGGGCTTGACGTGTCGTGCGACCTTATGTGCGGACTTCCCGGGCAGACCGCAGCGAGTTGGAAGCACACGCTCGATGGCGTGCTGGCGGCGGCTCCGCATCATGTGTCGGTCTACCCGCTTACGCTTGAGGAGGGGACGCCCCTTTATCGCATGGCGTGCCGCGACGAGTCGGTCGAGCCCGACGAGGATTTTCAAGCTTCGTGCATGGATGTGGCGCGTGAGCGTCTGGGTGCGGCCGGCTATCACCCGTATGAGGTGGCAAGCTATGCGCTCGACGGCCATGAGTGCGCCCATAACATTGCCTACTGGACCGGACGGGGCTACCTGGGCCTGGGTCGTTCTGCCGCGGGCATGCTCGACGCCGGGGATTTCGACCGTCTTGCAGGTTTGTTCCCCGGTGTTTCTTCTCGAGGCGTTGCGTACCGCGTGCGTCTGGTGCAACGTGACGATGACGCGACGGCGTTCGAGACTGAATATCTGTCGCAGCGTGAGGCTGCGGCTGAAGACCTGATGCTCGCTTGTCGCATGACGCGCGGTATTGCGTCCGATCTGTTGGTTCGTGCAGCTTGCGTCATCCCAACGGGCGAGCTGGCAGCTGCCTGCGATCGCGCGCTCGAATTGGGTCTTGCCACTTGGGTGCCCGAGACGCTCGGAGTCCATGAGGGACCCTTCACTTCGGCAGACGTCCTCGCGGGCCATGTCCGAGCTCGTCTGGCGCCGACACACCTGGGCTGGCTCGATGGAAATGTTCTGTTCGAGCTGTTTTGGGGTCTAGCATAGACCGCTCGGGTAGAATTACCGCAATATATACGCTGCTTTGAGCAGGAGGTTGCCGCGCATGGCGACGATGAACGAAAAAGATTACTACGAGATTCTGGGTGTCTCCAAGGACGCCACCTCGCGTGATATTCAAAAGGCCTTCCAGCAAAAGGCCCGCAAGCTCCATCCGGACGTCAACAAAGAGCCGGATGCCGAGGAAAAGTTTAAAGAGGTTTCCGAGGCCTACGCCGTGCTTTCGGACGAGCAGAAGCGTTCGCGCTACGACGCCATGCGTTCGGGCAACCCCTTCGCCGGCGCTCCTACGGCTTCGCCCTATGGCGGCGGCTACGCCGGCAGCGCGGGCTATGGCAATCCCTTTGAGGGCGGTTTTCCCTTTGGTGGCGCCTGGGGCCAGCCGCGTCGCGGGCAGGCTGCCTACAATCCCGAGAACGGCGCCAACGTGGTCGTCGATATCAAACTCGACGCCAAGGAGGCAAAGGGCGGTGCCCGCAAGACCGTCCGCTACACGCGCTTCGATACCTGTAACAACTGCGGCGGTTCGGGCTCTGTCTCCTCCGAGCATGCCCATACCTGCCCAAGCTGTGGCGGCCGCGGCCATATCGACGTCGACCTGTCCTTCCTGTTTGGTGCGGGCACGTTCCAGTCGGTCTGCCCCGAGTGCGGCGGTTCCGGTAAGGTCGTGGCCGACCCCTGCCCTGATTGCGGCGGCAGCGGTCGTACTCGCGTAACCTCCGAGCAGACGATTGAGTTTCCTGCCGGCACGCACGATGGCGACGAGGTCCGCATTGGCGGCATGGGTCATGCTGGCACCAACGGTGCCGCGGGCGGCGATCTGGTCGGCCGCGCCCATGTTGAGGCCGAGCGCTTGGAAGGCAAAGCTCGTACCGGTTTTTACCTGATGGGCATCGTGGCGCCGTTTTTGGTACTCTCGGCCATCTCGGGCGTGTTCTCGGCCTTTGCCGTGATGTGCTTTATTCCGTTTGCCATGGGCCTGTTCATGGTGCTTTCGGACGGCGTGCTTCATCGCAGCCTGCTGTGGTGGAAGCGCGGCGCGATGCAGTTTGCCAACGGTTTTGCCAACGGCTTCATGTTCGCGCTCGTGTCGGTTTGGTTCGCGAGCTGCTCGCAACGGGCCATGCTTTCGCCGTACCAAATGCAATAACATCAAACCCTCTGTTTGCGGTCGGCCCTGCTTGGGTATAGGACGCACTGTGACAATAATGAAAGTCGGAAGGATTCGGTCGTGTCGGAAAATAGGGATTACTACGAGGTGCTTGGCGTCGACAGGGATGCCGACGCGCGGACGATTAAGCGTGCGTTTCTAAAGAAGGCCCGTACCGTACATCCGGATGTTTCGGACGACCCCGAGGCCGAGGCCAAGTTCAAGGAGCTCAACGAGGCCTATTCCGTTCTTTCCGATGAGCAGAAGCGTGCTAACTACGACCGTTACGGCACTGCCGACGGCCCTGGTGGTTCGGGCTACGTCGATATCAACGATATCTTTGGTGGCATGGGCATGGACGACTTGTTCTCGTCGTTCTTTGGCGGCGGTGCCGGCGGTGGCGCCCGCAGCCGTCGTGAGCGTCGTCGCGGACGAGACATGGCCATCTCGCTTTCGGTGACGCTCGAGGAGGCGGCGCTCGGCTGCAAAAAGACAATCAGCTATGACCGCCTTGCTCCTTGCGAGGACTGCAATGGCACCGGTAGGGCAGAGGGCGCACAGGAAAAGCAGTGCGGCCGCTGCCACGGTACGGGCTACGTCACGACGGTTCAGCGTTCGTTCCTGGGCCAGGTTCAGTCTTCCTCGCCTTGCCCCGACTGCCATGGCGAGGGCACGGTTATCGATCATCCCTGCGAGACCTGCGACGGTCAAGGCCGCACGCCTTCGCACGAAAAGATCGACATCGATATTCCCGCCGGCGTTTCGACCGGTCGCCAGCTGCGCGTGAGCGGCTTTGGCGAGGCCGGCCTTCGCGGCGAGCCTTCGGGCGACCTGATTGTCAACGTGCGCGTTGCCGACCATGAGCGCTTTAAGCGCAACGGGGACGACCTGTACCTGGTGAGCGATATCTCGATTGCGCAGGCTGCGCTCGGCTGCGAGATCGAGGTCGAGGGCATTATGCCCGACGAGGTCGTTAAGGTGACGGTTCCCGCCGGCGCCCAGTACGGCGACACCGTGAGCGTCAATAATTACGGCATGCCGCGCATTGGCGGTGGCGGTTCGCGTGGCCGCCTGATCGTGCAACTGCGCGTGGTCGTTCCCACCAATCTTTCCAATAAGCAGCGCGAGCTGCTCCGTGCTTTTGCCGATGAGATGGGCGATGACGTCGCTTCCGGTAAGAAGTCGGTGACCGACCGTATCAAGAGTGCCCTCGACGATATCCTCGATTAAGGAGCCCGCGTGCTCGCACCCCATATTTCCGTCGTCAACCTCGGCTGCCGTGTCAACCGGGTTGAGTCTGACCGTATCACTGCCGATCTTATGCGCTTGGGCTTTGCTATTGTGGAGCCCCAGGATGCCGATCTGATCGTCATTAACACTTGTGCCGTTACGGGCGAGGCCGAGGCCAAGACCCGTAAGGCCGTCCGTCATGCGCTGGCCCATCCAAACGAGCCCTATGTGGTCGTGACCGGATGCGTGGTCAATTTGCATCCCGAGGAGCTGTCGGAGCTTTCGGATCGCGTGATTGCCGAGCCGTCCAAGATAGATGTCGCCGAACGTGTATGCGAGGTGCTGGGTGTTGAGTCCGATAGCGTTCCCGCCTGCAGCGATGGCGAGGTGGTCGATGCGCTCGGTCGCTCTCGCCTGGGCGTGAAGATTCAGGATGGCTGCAACCATCGCTGCACCTATTGCATTGTGTGGAAGGCGCGCGGCCCCGAGCGCTCCGTGCCCGTCGAGTCCGTGCTCGAGCAAGTTCGCGAGGCCCAGGAGGCCGGCGTGCCCGAGGTGGTGCTGACCGGTGTGAACCTGGGTGCCTACGATGGCAAGAGCGCGACCGACGAGCACGTCGAAATCGATGAGCTGCTCGAGGCCATCATGGAGCGCACGTCTATTCCGCATGTGCGTATTTCCTCGGTCGAGCCCATGGATATCTCCGAGCGCCTGCTTAAGGTTATGGCGCGCTTTCCGCAGCGTATCGCCCCGTTTTTGCACCTGCCCGTGCAGTCCGGCTGCACGGCGACCCTGCATCGCATGGGCCGTCCCTATAGTGCGGAGGCCTTTGAGGACACGGTGCGTATGA
This sequence comes from uncultured Collinsella sp., assembly GCA_902470805.1. Lineage (GTDB taxonomy): Bacteria > Actinomycetota > Coriobacteriia > Coriobacteriales > Coriobacteriaceae > Collinsella. The sequence goes on from CABRHX010000006.1 coordinate 53,880, forward strand.
TTCGCGCCAATCTGCCGCAGGCGTCACTTTCTTGCGACGTTATTGTCGGCTTCCCTGGCGAGACGGACGAGGAGTTCGAGGAGTCGCTGGCGCTGTGCCGCCGTGTGGGTTTCTCGCGTATGCACGTGTTCCGCTACAGCAAGCGTCCCGGTACCCTTGCTGCCGACATGCCCGACCAGGTTCCGCCCGAGGTTATGGCCGAGCGCAGCCGCCGTATGCGGGCCGCTGCACAGGAGCTCGCTATTGCCGACGCTCGCCGTCGCGTGGGCACGGTCGAGCGTGCCGTGCTCGAGTATGGCGACAACCTGACGCTCGGCTCGTTCCATCATGCCCGTCTTGACGATACCTGTGGACTTACAGCCCCGTGCCTGCTCGATGTTGCTATCATCGGAGTCGATGATTCCGGCTTGGTCCATGCACGCAGGGAGGTTCATGGAAGCCTCGAAGATTAGACTTACCGTTCCCGAGGGGATTGATCCCTCGCGCGTTTTGGGCGCCGGCGACGGCGTCCTTCGTGCGCTCGAGAGTTTGGTTCGCGCTCATGTGGTCGCCCGTGGCGATAGCATCTCCGTGAGCGGCGACCCGGACGAGGTCGAACTCGTGGCGCGCTTTTTCGAGCACGCTTTTTGCGAGGCGGCCGCCGGGCGCACGCTGTCTGCCGACGATGTCTCTCGCTGCCTGGCCGTCTTGCGCGACGGTGAGCACGAGGCTACGTCGCTTCGCGATGACGTGCTGCTTTCGTATCGCGGCCGCGTCATTCGCCCCAAGACGCTCGGCCAAAAGCGCTATGTGGATGCCATCCGCACGCATACCATCACGTTTGGCCTGGGTCCTGCCGGCACCGGTAAGACCTATCTGGCCATGGCGCTCGCCGTTGCCGCGCTCAAGCGTCACGAGGTGGGCCGTCTGATCTTGACGCGTCCGGTTGTCGAGGCGGGGGAGAATCTGGGCTTTTTGCCCGGTACCCTTGAGGAAAAGATCGACCCCTACATGCGTCCGCTCTACGACGCCCTTTTTGACATGATGGATCGCGAGCGCACCGATGAGCTTATGGAGCGTGGCGTGATCGAGATCGCCCCGCTTGCCTACATGCGCGGCCGCACACTGAGTGATGCCTTCGTGGTGCTCGACGAGGCGCAAAATACCACGCCCGAGCAGATGAAGATGTTCCTGACACGCCTTGGGTTCAGCTCCAAGTTCGTGATTACCGGCGACCTGAGCCAGCGCGACCTGGTGGGTCGTCGTGGCGGTCTTGCTGACGTTGAGCAGATTTTGGGCCGTGTCGACGATGTCGCATTTTCTCACCTCGAGCGTGCCGACGTGGTGCGCCATGCCCTGGTGGGTCGTATCGTCGAGGCATATGAAGCTTATGATGATGTGCGCGAGAAGCGCGTACGTGACCGAAAGGAGTCCCGTTGAGTGTATTGATCAGCAACGATGCCGAGCTCGATACGCTGCTCGACGCGCAGGAGGTGGAGCACATCTGCGAGGTTGTGCTTGCCGCCGAGGGCGTTGAGCGTGAAGTCGAGATTTCCCTTTCGTATGTCGACGAGGACGAGATGCACGAGCTCAACCACGAGTGGCGCGGTATCGACCGCACCACCGATGTGCTCTCGTTTGAATGCGACTCGGCCTTTGACGAGGATATTCCCGCCGACGAGACGCTCGAGCTCGGCGATATCATCTTGGCCCCGCAGGTTATTGCCCGTCAGGCCCCCGGTTTTGGCAATAGCCCCGCTGACGAGTGTCGTCTGATGCTCGTACACGGCATGCTGCACCTGCTGGGCTATGACCATATCGAGGACGACGAGGCCGAGGTCATGGAGGCCCGCGAGGACGCCATCCTGCGCGATCTGGCGCTCGAGCGCGGCGAGGACCCCAAGCTAGTCCACGTCGGCCCCATCACCAACCACGCCCACGACTAGGAGCCGTCTATGATTCCCGGATCGAACAAGGACCATCCGTCCTTCTTAAAGTCGTTTTCTTACGCTATGGAGGGCTTCGTCACCGCCGTCAAGACCGAGCGCAACATTAAGGTCATGCTCGTGGCGGGCGTGTGCACCGTCATTGCAGGCTGCATCGTGGGGCTCGACATTGCCGAGTGGGCCACGATTATCATCTGTTGCGGCCTGGTGATCCACGGCGAGCTTTGCAATACCGCCATGGAGGCCATCGTCGACCTGGCGACCCAGGAGCTCCATCCGCTGGCCAAGCGTGCGAAGGACATCGCCGCCTCCTCCGTATACGTTCTTTCCATCACCGCCGCGATTGTGGGCTTGCTGGTATTTGCCCACGCGCTCGGCTTTATTTAGAAAGGGATTCCCATGTCCGACAATATGCAGCTTGCCGATGAGATTTTGGACGACGAGTCCCTGGACGCGGTGGATACCGAGGAGCTCGAGGATGTCGAGGAGTTCGACCCGTTTGAGGGTATGAGCGACGAGGAACTCGACGCCCTGTGCGACGAGGACGACAACCTCGCGGGCTTTGGTGACGTTGAGCCCGGTTTCCGCAGCGGCTTTGTGGCCCTGGTCGGTCGTCCCAACGCTGGCAAGTCTACGCTGCTTAATGCCTGCTATGGCAAAAAGGTCGCCATCACCTCGCCGGTGGCCCAGACGACCCGCCGCCGCATGCGCGCCGTCGTCAACCGCCCCGGCTACCAGCTGGTCTTTGTCGATACCCCCGGTATTCATAAGCCCAAGGACGGCTTGGGATCCGAGCTCAACAAGAGCGCGTTGTTCGAGCTGAACGATGTTGATGTTGTCGCGTTTTTGATTGATGCCACCAAACCGATCGGCAGGGGAGACGCCTGGGTTGCCGAGCGCGTCAGATGCGCTCGTTGCAAGAAGGTCCTGGTGCTCACCAAGGCCGATGAGGCCGACCCCGCACAGGTCATGGAGCAGCTCAAGGCAGCCCACGAACTCATGGAATATGACGACGAGATTGTGACGTCGTCGGTCAAGAACTTCAACGTCGATGCATTTATCGAGACCGTTGCGCACTTTTTGCCTGAGGGTCCGCGTTGGTTCCCCGAGGACATGGGTACCGACGCTTCCGATGAGACGCTCGTTGCCGAGTTTGTACGCGAGAAGGTCTTGCGCCGCACCCGTGATGAGATTCCGCACTCCGTTGGCGTGATCTGCGATGCGCTCGAGCAGACCAAGAAGGTGCTGCGCGTGCACGCCACCATTTACGTCGAGCGCGAGGGCCAAAAGGGCATCATCATCGGTAAGGGCGGCGAGATGATCAAGCATATCGGTATCGACGCCCGTCGCGATCTTGAGCGCATCTTTGGCACGCAGGTCTTTTTGGAGCTGGACGTGAAGGTCAAGGCCGGCTGGCGTGACGACGAGGCCCAGATTCGCCGCTTTGGCTACAACGCCGAGGACTAAGGACGCGCGGCGCGCATGGCAGGCTCCCGGACATATCGCACCAAGGTGCTCGTCCTCGACAAGACGAAGCTCAAAGAGACCGACCTGATCTTGACGATGCTTGACGAGCGGGGGCGGCAGGTTCGTGCCGTGGCAAAGGGCGCCCGCAAACCCGGCGGACGCCTGGCTGCGCGCTGCGAGCTGTTCTGTACGGTCGATATGCTGCTCGCACATGGACGGTCGCTCGACGTGGTTTCCCAGGCCGAGCTTATGGAGGCGCCGCTCGGCGCTGCGCCCGATTACGAGACTACCTGCGCCGCAAGCGCGATCGCCGAGGTCGCGCGCGCGTGCTCGTTCGAGGACGCCGAGGACCCGTTTACCTTTGCCATCACGCAGCGAGCGCTTGCCCTGGTGGGCAGCGGGCTTGACACGGCACATATGGACCTACTTGTGGCGGCATATGTCTTTAAGCTGCTGTCGCACGTTGGCTATCGACCCGATTTTTCGGCCTGCGTGCTGTGCGGAGACCCCATGCTGTCGTATTTTTCGCCCCAGGCGGGCGGCCTCATGTGCGGGTCGTGCGCGTCGAGCGTTCCAGGTGCCGAACTGGTGTCGACCGGTGAGGCCGCATGGCTGCGCGCCCTCATGTCCATGACCTTCGATGCGCTTTTGGCCGAGCGAATCGACCCGCATACCGCAGCCTTTTTGCTGGGGCTTTCGCATGTTTGGGCTGCGACGCACACCGATCAGCGCCTCCGTGCGATGGAATTCATGTTGGGTCGGTGATGATGCGCAGGCGCGGGCTGCTTGTGGTAACATACCGACCTGTTGGTACCTCGACCTTGGTTGCTCGCTCCACCGGCGGCTTCCCAGTCCGAGGCGAATCGAGTCGCCCGATGGCGACGCAAAACGAAAGGTGAAACAATGACTGTTTCCAAAGAGCGCAAGGCGGAGCTGACTGCCCAGTTCGGTAACACCCCGGTCGACACCGGCAACCCCAAGGTTCAGGTCGCCATCCTGTCCGAGCGCATCAAGGAGCTGACCGAGCACATGAAGTCCCACCAAAAGGACTTCCACACCCGTCGTGGCCTGCTCATGCTCGTCGGCCGTCGTCGTCGTCTTCTCTCCTACATCAAGAAGAACGACATCGTCGAGTACCGTGAGCTCATCAAGGCTCTGGGCATCCGCGACAACATCCAGTAGGATTTGTACATGCTAAGAGCGTCCTGCGCAGCGGGGCGCTCTTTTTGTGTAAGGGCGCGAACAATCACGCTCTGAAGCGTGGCGGGGGCAGGGGGCCCGCGTCACATGAGAAGCCCGCAGACAAGGGGTCTGCGGGGTTAAGGAGAACAATGACACTCGTATCCAAGACCTTTGAGCTGTACGGCAAGACCTACACCTTTGAGTCGGGCGAGCTTGCCAAGCAGGCCACCGGCGCCTGTCTGGTCAAGCAGGGCGACACCACGATGCTCGATACCGTGGTCGTCTCCAAGGAGCGCAAGAACTATGACTTCTTCCCGCTGACCGTCGATTTCAACGAGAAGATGTACGCTGCCGGCCGCATCCCGGGTGGCTACCTCAAGCGTGAGGGCCGTCCCAGCGAGAAGGCCACGCTCACCGCGCGCATGATCGACCGTCCGATTCGCCCGAGCTTCCCGGACGGCTTCCGCAACGAGGTACACATTGTCGCTACCTCGCTCGTCGCCGACCAGGTCAACCCCTTCGATGTCATCAACGTCATGGGTGCCTCCCTGGCCATGACGCTCGGCGGCGTGCCCTTCGAGGGCCCGCTTGCCTGCGTGCGCATCGGCCGTAACGTGGAGACCGGCGAGTTTATCGTCAACCCCACCTACGAGGAGCGCGAGAACTCCGATCTGGACCTGGAGCTGGGCGGATCCGCCGACTTCATCTCGATGGTCGAGGCCGGCGCCGAGGAGATCTCCGAGGACGACATGCTCGCCGCCATGAAGTTTGGCCAGGAGGCCCTTGCTGCCTTCTGCCAGGCTCAGGACGAGTTCGTCGCCGAGTGGGAGCAGGTTAACGGCCCCATCGTCAAGAAGGAGTACCCGCTCGACCAGCCCGTCGAGGAGGTCCAGGAGCGCATCTTCGCCCACTACGACGAGATGGCTGCCGCCCTTCGCGACGCCGACAAGCTCTCCCGTATCGGTAAGGTCGAGGCTCTGAAGGAGTCCATCCGCGCCGAGTTCACCGAGGAGGAGCAGGCCGCTTGGGAGCGCGAGATCCCCGTGGCGCTCAAGAAGCTCGAGAAGAAGGCCATGCGCACCATGGTCGTCGAGACCGGCGAGCGCGTCGACGGCCGTGCCGCCGACGAGATCCGCCCCATCATGGTGAAGGACAACTACCTGCCGCTCGTTCACGGCTCCGGTCTGTTCCAGCGTGGCCAGACCCAGGTGCTTTCCGTCCTGTCGCTCGGCATGCTCAACGAGGGCCAGCGCTTGGACACCATCGAGCCCACCGAGGGCAAGCGCTACATGCACCACTACAACTTCCCGCCGTTCTGCACCGGCGAGACCGGCCGCATGGGCAGCCCCAAGCGCCGCGAGATCGGTCACGGCAACCTGGCTGAACGCGCTCTGCTTCCGGTGCTTCCCGACGAGAACGAGTTCCCCTACGCCATCCGCGTCGTCTCCGAGGTCATGGAGTCCAACGGCTCCTCTTCGATGGCTTCGACCTGCGGCTCCACGCTCGCCCTTATGGACGGCGGCGTGCCCATTAAGCGCCCGGTCTCCGGTATCGCCATGGGCCTGATCCAGGAGGAGGGCAAGACCGTGGTCCTGTCCGACATCCAGGGTCTCGAGGACTTCCTGGGCGACATGGACTTTAAGGTCACCGGAACCACCGAGGGCATCACCGCCCTGCAGATGGACAACAAGGCCACTGGCCTCACCTTCGACATCCTGGCCCGCGCCCTGCAGCAGGCCAAGGAGGGTCGTGCCTTCATTCTGCAGAAGATGCTCGATGTGATCCCCGAGCCGCGCCACACCACACGCAGCACAGCTCCGCGTATCGTCTCCATCCAGGTTCCGACCGACAAGATCCGCGACGTCATCGGTTCCGGCGGTAAGGTCATCCGTGGTATCCAGGATGAGACCGGCGCTTCGGTCGACATCCAGGAGGACGGCACCGTCTTTGTCGGCGGCACCGGCGAGTCCGTCGATCAGGCTGTCGAGCGCATCAAGCTCATCATTAAGGTTCCCGAGCCGGGCGAGGAGTACACCGGTCGAGTGGTCTCCATCCAGCCCTTCGGCGCCTTCGTGAACCTGCTGCCCGGCAAGGATGGCCTGCTGCACATCTCCCGCGTCGCCAAGGGCCGCGTGGAGAAGGTCGAGGACGTCCTCAACGTCGGCGACGAGGTCAAGGTCGTCGTCATCGAGGTCGACGATCGCGGCAAGATCTCGCTCGATCGTCTTGATAAGCCCGAGGCCCCGGCTCGTGCCGAGGGTGCCTCCGAGGGCGACGGCGAGCACTTCCAGCGCCGTGAGCGTCCGCGTCGCGAGCGCTCCGAGCGCAGCGACCGCCCGCGCCGTCCCGGCGACAACGGAGGCCGCAAGCCCCGCCGTCACCACGACGCCGAGTAACAGCTATACATAAACAGCTCAACAAGGGCGACTCCGGACAGGGGTCGCCCTTTTGCTTGCGCCCGGGAGGGCCGCATATGAAGTTTCCTGCTCTACAGTCCTGCGCAAGACGGAAAGCACATTAAGTGCTTTCCTTTGCGTGCGGAACTCGCGATAAACTTCATATGCGGCCCTCCCGGGCGCAAGCAAAAGGGCTGGTTGGTGCCGCTTGCTATTTAGTTAGATAGTCTATTCAGTGGTCAGATTTCAGATCAGTAGATAGACACAGCAGTATTTCCCCTGATAAAACCTACCAAAATAAACCTATCTCATATTGGCAGGTCAGGGCTCAGCGGCCCCGGCACGGGCTAAGTTTATCGCGAGTTCCGCACGAACAGGAGGCCACTTAATGTGGCCTCCGTCGTGAGCAGGACTGTAGAGCAGGAAACTTAGCCCGTGCCGGGGCCGCTGAGCCCTGACCGGCGGGATACACAGGTTCAGATGGGGCTTTGATGCATGGGTGGTCTGTGCTCGTGCAAATGGGTATCATATTTTGGTTATTGCATCGACTCTGTGATGCATGTTTGTACGTTCCCGGCGGTCGGTTTGCCAGAAGCGCCCCGTCGGTTGTTCCAGACCCGTTTCGAAGAAAGGAAACCACACGAACCTATGGCAGCTAAAAAATCATCTCCCTTGAAGATCATCCCGCTCGGCGGCCTTGACGGCATCGGCAAGAACATGACGGTCTTCGAGTGCGGCGACGACATGGTGCTCGTCGACGCCGGCCTCATGTTCCCGGATGACTCCCAGCCCGGTATCGACCTGGTGCTTCCCGACTACACCTATGTTTTGGAGAACGAGGAAAAGCTCCGCGGTATCGTCGTCACCCACGGCCACGAGGACCACACCGGTTCGCTTCCGTATCTGCTGCAGGACCTCAACAATAAGGTGCCCATCTTCTCGAGCAAGCTGACGCTTGGCTTTATCGAGGGCAAGCTTTCTGAGTTCCGCATCCGCGCGCCCAAGTTCCGCGAGGTTAAGGGCGGCAGCCATGTCAACCTCGGCGGCATCTCGCTCGACTTCTTCTCGATGACGCACTCCATCCCCGGCGCTCTGGGCGTGTTCATCCGCACCAATCAGGGCACCGTTATGCACACCGGCGACTTTAAGCTCGACCAGACGCCCATCGACGGCGTCACGCCCGACTACGCCGCTATCAGCCGCTTTGCCAAGCAGGGCATCGACCTGCTGCTTTCCGACTCCACCAATGCCACGGTTCCCGGCTTTACCAAGTCCGAGGCCGAGGTTGGCCCCAATCTGCTGCACGCCATCAAGAACGCCCCGGGTCGCGTGTTCGTCGCGTCGTTCTCGAGCCATATCCATCGCCTGCAGCAGATCTGCGATGCCGCTCGCAAGTGCGGCCGTAAGGTCGTTGTGACCGGTCGCTCCATGCTCACCAACACCCGCGTGGCGCGTGAGCTGGGCTACCTCAACATCGACGATGCCGATATCATCGATGCCTTCGATATCGATAACCTGCCCGACGACAAGATCGTCGTCATGTGCACCGGTTCGCAGGGCGAGCCGCTGTCGGCCCTGTCCCGCATGGCCAACGGAGAGCACAAGACGCTCTCCATCCACGAGGGCGATACCGTTATCCTCTCGGCAACGCCGGTCCCCGGTAACGAGAAAGCCGTCCAGCAGGTCGTCAACAGCCTGGCCAAGCTCGGTTGCGACGTGTGGGATAAGAACCGAGCTCTTGTCCACGTCTCGGGCCACGGTAGCCAGGAGGAGCTCAAGCTCCTGATGGCCATGGCCAAGCCCACGTACTTTATGCCGGTTCACGGTGAAGCCGTGCATCTGCGCGCCCATGCCCAGCTGGCTCGCAAGATGGGCATCAAGGACGATCATATCTTTATCCTCGATAACGGCGACACGCTCGAGATGCGCGGCGGTATCGTTAAACGCGGTACGCCCGTCGAGTCCGGCGTCGTCTACGTCGACGGCCTGCGTATCGGCGATACCGACCCCATCGTCCTGCGCGATCGTCAGAAGCTCGCCAACGACGGTATGGTTACCGCTGTTGCCATCGTCTCGCTCAAGCACAAGAAGATCGAGGCCATCGAGTTCTCGGGCCGCGGCGTCTCGTTTGCCATCGATGACCAGTTCTCCGAGGATGCCTCCGCGTCCATCATGAAGACGATCGAGAAGGGCAAGTTCAGTTTTACGAGCAGCGGTTCCGATGCCATTCGCAAGGCCGTGCGTGATTCGCTCTCTAACTTTATCTGGAGCCGTACGCGCACCCGTCCGATGATCATCCCGGTCGTCATGGAGGTTTAGTTTGGCGCGCGGATCTGCACAAAACGCCAAAGGTAATAAGGCCAATAACCAACCGGCATCTGCTAAGGGTGCCGGTTCCCATCTTCGTGCCAATAAGGGCCACGAGGCCGACTTCGGCGATTTTGAGCCGCTGGTCGAGCCCTCGGCCAACCGCGATATCGCCGGCGTGGTCATCGCCGTTTTGGCGATTGCGTCCTTCATTGCCGTGATTTCGCCGGCAACAGCGCCCGTGACGGCTGCGGTTGCCGGTTTCTACCACCTGGGCTTTGGTCTGGGCGCCTACGTGCTGCCGATCGTCATTTTGCTGTTTGCCGCCACGCTCTTTTTAGGTGAGGACTCGCCGCTCAACGCGCGCTCTGTTGCGGGCGGCGCCGTGGTCTTTATCGCCGTCGTCTCCATTCTCTCGCTGATGGTGCCGGGTACGAGCGACTCGTGCGACCCTATGTTCACGCCGCAAAATCTGTCCGACTCGGGTGGCTATATCGGTGCGTTTATTGCGAGTGCGCTGCAGAATGCCCTGGGTAAGCCTATCGCGATGGTGGTCCTGTTGGGTCTGGCCGTCGTTGGTTTTGTCATCATTGGCTTTTCGGTGGGCGGCGTACTGCGCTCTGCCCGCGATCGTGCGGCAGATTTTGCCGAGCGCCGTCGTGCCGATGTTAACGCGAGCCCGTGGGGTGACGACGAAGCCCTGTCGGTGCCTGGTGTCGCCCGCCCCCGCCTGAGCATTCTGCGCCAAAAGAGTTCTGATGCGGCCGTGACCACGGTCATGGGCAACGATGTAGACCCGGTTTTGGACGATGACGACGAGGACGAGGATCCGTTTGTCGACGTGTCCGAGTCGGTTGAGGCTGAGCGCGCTAAGACGACGCTGCTGCCGCGCCGTCATGCCAAGAAGGGCAAGGCTGCGCCTAAGCTCAATACGAGTGAGCCCGACCCGTCTTGGTCCGATAGCGAGATTGAGCTCACCGAGGGCGATGACGAGGATGACGAGGCTCCGATTGAGACCGCAAAGACAACTTTGCTGCCGCGCCGCCATGCAAAGCGCGACCAGGTAACCGGTCAGCTTTCGATGGAAGACGACCCCGATAAGATCGACGAGTCCGAGCCGCCGTTTGCCGTGAATCCTGTTTCGGCAGCACCTCAGATCCCCGACTTCTTGAAGCATCCCAAGGTTGCCGATGCGTCTGCCTCGAGTGCTGTCGAATCGGCTGCGGCTAGCGATGGGGGAGCGGACGGCGGCGCCGCAGATAACGAGGGCGAAGAAGAGGACGGTCTCAAGCTTCCGCCGCTCGAGATCCTGCACGCCAACCCGCAGTCGGCGTCCTCCGCGTCATCTGACAAGGAGCTGGAACAGACTGCCGAGTCACTGCAATCCACCTTGCTTGAGTTTGGCCGCAGTGCCCGCGTGGTCGGCTGGATCGCCGGCCCCACGGTTACGACCTTTAAGCTTCAGCCCGGCGAGGGCGAGCGCGTGAGTAAGATTTCGAGCCTTGAGGACGATATCGCGCTTTCGCTCGCTGCCCAGTCGGTGCGTATCTTTGCCCCGATCCCCGGCACCTCGCTCGTGGGCATCGAGATTCCAAATCGCAAGCGCCAAAACGTCAATCTGGGCGACGTGCTGCCCTATGTTAAGGGCGGTCCGCTCGAGCTCGCCATCGGCCGCGATGCCGAGGGCACGCCGGTTGTCGCTGACCTCGCCAAGATGCCCCACCTGCTGATTGCCGGTACGACCGGTTCTGGTAAGTCGGTGATGATCAATTCCATCATCACGACCCTGCTCATGCGAGCCCTTCCCGAGGACGTTCGCCTGATTATGGTCGACCCCAAGCGCGTCGAGCTTGCGGGCTATAACGGTCTCCCGCATCTCTATGTCCCCGTGGTGACCGAGCCCAAGCAGGCCGCGAGCGCTCTGCAATGGGCCGTGTCCGAGATGGAGCGTCGCCTGAAGGTCTTCGAGCGCCTTAACGTGCGTAAGATCTCGACCTACAACGAAAAGCAGGACGCCGGCGAGTTTGAGCATTACGACAACCCGCCGCAAAAGATGCCCTATCTGGTCATTATCATCGACGAGCTTTCGGACCTGATGATGGTCGCCGGCAAGGATGTCGAGGCCTCGATTGTGCGTATTGCGCAGCTGGGCCGTGCCGCCGGCATTCATCTTATCGTGGCCACGCAGCGTCCCAGCTCAAACGTGGTGACGGGCCTCATCAAGGCCAACATCACCAACCGCATCGCCTTTAACGTCGCCACGGGCATCGACTCGCGCGTCATCATCGACCAGATGGGTGCCGAAAAGCTCACCGGTTTGGGCGACATGCTGTTCTCCAAGGTCGACTGGGGCAAGCCTCGCCGTATCCAGGGATGCTTTGTCTCGGATGACGAAATCAACGAGATTGTCGAGTTCGTCAAGTCGCAGAGCGAGCCCGACTACCACGAGGAGATCCTGTCTGCCGTGGCGCCCGCTTCCATGTCCATGGTGGGTGGCGGCGGCATTGTCCGCACCGGAGTAGCTGAGCCGCAAGACGATGATCCGCTCATTTGGGAAGCCGCCCATATTGTGGTGGAATCGCAGCTGGGCTCCACATCTGGCCTGCAACGTCGTCTGAAGGTTGGCTATGCGCGTGCCGGGCGTATTATGGACATGCTGGAAGAAAAGGGTGTCGTCGGCCCGCCCGACGGTTCCAAGCCGCGCGAGGTCCTGTTGGACGAGGAGGGGCTTGCCGCGCTGGAATCTGTCGATGCCGAGATGGCACGTGAAGATCGTGAGTTTGGAGGATTCTGATGGCTGCACGCTTTGGTGACATGCTGCTCGAGCAGCGTCGCCGAATGGGCCTTTCCATTCAGCAGGTCGCCAACACCATCAAAATCAGGCCGCAGATCATCGAGTTTTTCGAGACCGGTAACTTTGCTTCGATGCCGCCGCGCGGCTATGCACAGGGCATGATTTCGAGCTATGCTCGCTTTTTGGGCCTCAATCCGCGCGAGGTCGTCAATGCCTACTTTGACGACCTGATGGCATACGAACGCGAAACGTCGCAGCAGGGCGGTCGTTTTCAGGACGCCGCCGGCTACGTCAATTCGCGTTCCTCGGTCGATAACGGGCGCTTCCTGATGGTTCAGGGCGGTCGTTCGACCCGCTATGGACAGCGTCCTCAGCAGGCCGGTTATATTACTGAGACGGGTTCGGGCGAGGAGATTCGCTCACAGCGTGACCGGTTCCGCAGTACGCCGATGCCCGAGGACCGTGCACTTCCCGCTGCCCGCGGCGTGGCGCGTGACCCTCGTGCCGGCTACGGCGACGGCGGCTATTCAGATCGCGGTCACCGTGGTGTCTCCACCGGACGCTCTCGCGGTGGCTATGCGGATGCCGATACCACGCAGGTGACGCCGCGTCTTCGCTCTCAATCACAGCCGTATGGCCAGCGCTCTTCGGCTCCGCGTTCGGGCCAACGTGGCTATCAAGGCCGCGGTGAACTTGCGCCCCGCTCGGGTCAGCGCAGCCTTCAGGGCCAGGGCGGCTATCGCGGCCGTTCCGATAGCAATCGTGGTCGTATGCCTCAGGGAGGCGGCCGCAGCAGTTCCGGTCGTGGACGCGGCGGATCCCGTACTCCTCAAAACAACGGGCTCGATCCGCGTATCATCTACGCCGGCATCGGTGCCGTTGCGCTGCTGTTGATTGTGCTCATCGTGGTGCTTCTGCGTGGCTGCGCATCTTCGACGCCCGAGACCACGCCCGAGACGCCCGCTGCTACCAAGACGACGACCAAGAAGTCTTCTAAGAAGACCGAAACGGTTGACGAGGACGAAGACACCGATGAGGCGACGGATGAGTCGACCGATTCGGACGCCACCAAGACGACGGCTAAAAAGGAAGAGAACGAGGTAACGAAGGTCAAGGTCTCCGTTGCCAAGGGAAAGACCGCGTGGATTGAGGTCAAGGTCGACGGCAAGTCGGTCTATGGCGCCCAGGCGACTGGCCCCTTTGAGCAGGAGTACACGCCCGAGTCCTCGATCGAGATCACCACGTCCAAGCCTTCCGATGTCACCGTTACCAAGAACGGTGAAAAGGTTCGTTACGATACCAAGACCTCGGGCGTGGCGCGTGTGACGATCACCGTTCCCAAGAAGGAGACGACTGATTCCGAGAATGGTGAAAGTTCTGATGGTACCGACACCACCGATGGTACCGATACCACCGACGGTACCGATGCCCAGTCCACGGATGGCGCCGATACCGCAACTGACGGTCAGACGCCCACCGATTCTACCGACTATTCGTACGATAGCTACTAAGCCGCTCGTACGCGAAAGGAAACATCATGGCTAAAGATTCCAGCTTCGACGTCGTGTCCGAGGTCAACATGCAAGAGGTCGACAACGCCTTCCAGCAGACCACGCGCGAGATTTCCCAGCGCTATGACCTTAAGGATTCTGGCGCCACGATCGAGCTTTCGAAGGGCGACAAGCTCTTTACGATCAACGCCCCGGCCGACTTTGTCTCCAAACAGATTATCGACGTGTTGAGCTCTAAGCTCATCAAGCGCGGCATCGACCTCAAGGCTGTCTCGTGGGATGCTCCGCAGGCGGCGTCGGGCGGCACCGTGCGCGTGCTCGGCCATATCGTCGAGGGTATCGACCAGGCGACCGCCAAGAAGATCAACAAGGACATCAAGGACCAAAAGCTCAAGGTCAAGGTGACCATCGAGGCCGACAAACTGCGTGTTTCCTCTGCTTCGAAGGACGCGTTGCAGACCGTGATCCAGTTCCTGCGCGACCAGGACTACGGCCAGCCGCTGCAGTTCACCAACTACCGCTAATATCAATCGAAAGGACCGCTCTCCAACATGGATACACCGTTGGGCTCCGTGCTCTACATCACCCTCGGGTGCGCTAAGAACGAGGTTGACACCGACCGCATGCGTTCTCTTTTGACCGCCGCGGGCTACGAGGAGGCATTCGACCCGCAGGATGCCGATATCGCCATCGTCAATACATGTTCGTTCCTCGCCTCCGCAACGTCCGAGAGCATCGAGACCACGCTCGAGCTCGCCAACGAGGTTCAGGACGGCGTTCGTTCTTGCCCCATCGTCATGTGCGGCTGCGTGCCGTCGCGCTATGGCGATGACCTGCCTGACGAGCTGCCCGAGGTCGCTGCCTTTGTGAAGGCTGACGAGGAAGACGGCATCGTGGCGGTCATCGATGGCGTGCTGGGTGTCGAGCGTGAGATTGCAGCCTATATCCCGCAGGTCAAACGTACCGTCGAGGGTGCTGTCGCCTACGTCAAGATTTCCGATGGCTGCAACCGCTTCTGCAGCTTCTGCATGATTCCCTACATCCGCGGCCGCTATCATTCGCGCAATGCCGAGAGCATCATCTCCGAGGTGCGCGACCTGGTTGCCGGCGGTGTGCGCGAGATCGTGCTGATCGGCCAGGACACGGGCATCTGGGGTACCGACTTTGCCGATGAGGACGTCGCCGATGGCTCGCCGCGCAATCTGGCGCAGCTGCTGCGTGCCGTCGCCGAGGCCGTACGCCCGCACAACGTCTGGGTCCGCGTGCTCTATCTGCAGCCCGAGGGCATGACTGACGAACTCATCGAGACGATTCGCGATACGCCCGAGGTGCTGCCCTATATCGATATCCCCGTGCAGCACTGCGACGCGCGCATTCTTAAGGCCATGCGTCGCTCCGGTTCACGCCAGGAGCTCGAGGATCTGTTCCGCGACCTTCGCGAGCGCATCCCCGGCATCGTGATTCGTTCCACGGCCATGGTCGGCTTCCCGACCGAGACCGACGACGAGTTCCGCGACCTTATCGACTTTATGGACACCGTCGGCTTTGACTACACGAGTGTCTTTGCCTACTCGCGTGAGGAAGGTAGCCTGGCCGCCAAGATGGAGGGCCAGGTCGATGAGGAGGTTAAGCTCGAGCGCGCCCAGGAGGCCATGGACCTGGCCGAGTCGCTCGGTTTTGCCGCCACCGCCGCCCATGTGGGCGAGCGAGCCCAGGTAATCGTCGACGGTATCGAAGAGACCGAGGATGGCGCCGAGCTGATCGGCCATGCCTGGTTCCAGGCGCCCGATTCCGATGGCGCGGTGCATCTGGACGCCAGCGAGGCGTCCGTGGGCGATATTCTGACCGTCGAGTTTACCGATAGCTTCTGCTACGAGCTTATCGGTCATGTTGTGGAGTAGGAGAGCGTCGTGGCTAACGAGAGTAATAAGGAACTGACGAGTGTCTGGACGCCCGCCAACATCGTGACGTGCGTTCGCATCGTCTTTATCCCGGTGTTCATGATCGTGTCGGCTCTGTCTCACACGAGTGTTGCCGGTACGGATTGGAGCACCTTCGACGGCCCGCTCGCCGCCGCTGCCTTCATTCTGTATGTGATCCTGTCGTGCACCGATAAGGTCGACGGTTATCTGGCGCGTTCGCGCAACGAGATCACCGACTTCGGTAAATTCTTGGACCCCATCGCCGATAAGCTGCTCGTGTTCTCGGCCCTGCTGCTGTTCTTGGATTTTGGCGCAGTGACCGTGTGGTCCGTGTTCATTATCCTGTTCCGTGAGCTTCTGGTGAGCGCCCTTCGCATGGTCGCGAGTGCGGCCGGTGTGGTCGTTGCGGCCGATAAGCTCGGCAAGTACAAGACGGCAACCACGATGGTCTCCATTTGCGGTTACCTGTGCGTTTTTGCTATGGCCGGCTTGCACCTTGGCCCGGTGGCGCTAACGCTCGGCATCTACTCGGTGTCGCGCTTCCTGTACGCCGTTGCCGTTGTCCTGACCGTTATCTCGGGCGCCCAGTACTTCTGGAACTGCCGCAAGATCGTCTTTTCGGTCTAGGTCCTGGTGGGTATGACGGACTCTTTTGAGCAGATTTCCGCACATAACGAGGAGCTGGCGCGTGATATTGTCGAGCGCGCGAGCGCTCGGGGCGTGACGGTTTCGACGGCTGAGTCGCTGACGGCGGGTATGATCGCCTCGACGATTGCCGATATCCCGGGCGCCTCGGCGGTGCTGCGTGGCGGTGCGGTGACCTATTGCGATGAGATTAAGCATCGCGTTCTTGGTGTTGAGCAGGAGACGCTTGACCGCTATACCGCGGTGTCGCATCAGACCGCGCGCGAGATGGCGGTGGGTTCGCTGGAGCTGTACCAGAGCGATATTGCAGTGAGCGCAACGGGTTATGCCGGCCCCGGCGGTGGCACTGAGGACGATCCGGCGGGCACTTTCTATATTGGCTGGGCGCATCGTTCCGCCGATGGGGGCGTGCCGGTTGTGGACTCTGTGCGCTGCCACTATGAGGGCGACCGTTCGTGTGTTCGTGCCCATGCGGTCACGGAGGCATTGGGTCGCATTGCCCTTGTGCTCAACTCTATGGAATAGACGTGTTTTAAGGGGCCTTCGAGCCCCTTAATTGTGGAGATAGGGACCTTAGGCTCATTTGGCGTTTGTGCTGGTTGTAGATGTATTTTTGCCTGCCTTGTTCATATTTGGTCCTTTGTGGTCAAGCATTTGGTCAGTGTTTGGTCGGCGTTTGGTTGGGTTTTGGAAAGACCGCCTGCATATGATTGGCCTGAACGGTTGACCACGAACAGCCGTTCGTTTATTATCGATGCAGGTTGTTAAGAGGAGGGCTATTCATGGCCAAGAATTCAGGTCCCGTACGTACCGTTCATGCTCGCACGACGGGTAAAGAGCGCGATGAGATGATCGCCACCACCAAGGCCGAGATCGAGAAGAAATTCGGCCAGGGTTCCATCATGAGGTACGGCGACGGTGGTCCCGAGCTCGAGGTCGAGGCCATTCCCACGGGCGCCCTGGCCCTCGATGCCGCGCTGGGTATCGGCGGCGTGCCACGCGGCCGTATCGTCGAGATTTACGGTCCTGAGTCCTCCGGTAAGACGACGCTTTCGCTCGAGATTTTGGCAGAGGCCCAGGCAATGGGTGGCGTTGTGGCATTTATCGATGCCGAGCATGCGCTCGATCCCACGTATGCCGCGCGCATTGGCGTGGATATCGACGAGGTACTGATTTCCCAGCCCGATACGGGTGAGCAGGCGCTCGAGATCGTTGACATGCTCGTGCGTTCCGGCGCCATCGATGCCATCGTCGTCGACTCTGTCGCCGCGCTGACCCCGCGTGCCGAGATCGAGGGAGAAATCGGCGACACTACGGTCGGTCTTCAGGCTCGCCTGATGAGCCAGGCGCTCCGTAAGCTCGCCGGCTCGCTTTCTAAGTCCAACACGACGTGCATCTTCATTAATCAGCTGCGTGAGAAGATCGGCGTCATGTTCGGCAACCCCGAGACTACGACGGGCGGCCGCGCCCTTAAGTTTTTCTCTTCGGTGCGTATCGACATTCGCCGTATCGACAGCATTAAGCTTAAGGACGAGGTTATCGGTAACCGCGTGCGCGCCAAGGTCGTTAAGAACAAGGTGGCAGCTCCGTTCCGTTCTGCTGAGTTCGACATCATGTACGGTACGGGCATCTCTAAGGAGGGCTCGATTCTGGACATGGCTGTCGAGTGCGGCATCTGCAAGAAGATGGGCTCCTGGTTTGCCTATGGCGAGGACAAGCTCGGCAACGGTCGCGAGGCCGCCAAGGCGTTCCTGCGCGAACACCCCGATTGCGCTGACGAGATTGAGCATAAGGTCCGCCTTGCCTGCGGACTTGAGTTTGATGACGATGCTCCGTCCGAGGTCGAGCTGACCGATCAGCCTGCGCCTGAGGAGTTTGACGAGCTTTACGCCATCGATGGTTCCGCCATGCTCGATGATGACGACGAGTAGCGGTTACGCTCATGTCGTATACGGTGACCGAGGCCACGGTCGTCTTTCCCGATAAGAAGGCGGCCTCCTCGTTCTCGAGCGGATATGCGTCCAAAAAGCCTTGCGCACATATCGATTGTGAGCTTGAGGGCGGTTTTGAGCGGTCCATTTGGATTCCCGTGCGGGTCGCGCGGCTGTATGTCAAAAATCGCCCCGATCTTCCCTGCGATTGGGACAACTTTCGTGAGGCGGTGCAGCTCATCGAGCGTAAATGTGCGCTTACCATGGTGACCGAGATGTTATCGCGCCGCGACCATGCGACGGGTGAGGTCCGTGACAAGCTGGCTCGCTACGGCTTTCACCAGCCCGCGATCGATTTCGCCGTCGAGCGCGCCACCGAATATCACTTTTTAGACGAGAACCGCTTTTGCTCGTACTTTATCGAGGAGCGCAAGCGGCGCGGTTGGGGACAGCGCAAAATCGAGACCGAGCTCAAGCGCCGTCATGTCGTGCTCGATGACATTCCCGGTTATCCCGAGGATTATTTTGCCGTCGAAGACGATTTGGCGCGTGCGTCAGCCCTACTCGCCAAGCGGCGTGTTCCAGAGACGCGCGGATTCGAAAAACTGGTTCGGTTTTTGATGGGCAAGGGCTTCTCGTATCACATCGCCGCCGATGCCGTTAAGGCACGCCTCGATGCCGAACGCGAGGAATGTGCGGTTTAGGCGTATGCGTTTTGTGGCCCTGCCGTTCACCGCGTTTTAGCCGCCGTGCCGGGGCCATTTATTTGACAGTTGTTGTGGTTCAACGTACGATAAACACTGTCATTTGCTTTGTGATATGTGCTCATCTGTGATGAGTTTGTTTATATGTTTATCTGTATCCGACCCGCATAAGCTGCGCCCATATTACTCAAATGTCGCGAGCCGTTCGTAAGGACGGTTCGCTTTGTTGTGTAACGAATCCATAAAAAGGAGTGAGCATGCCTATCATCGCAGCGCTCGTTGGCATCGTTTTGGGTGCCATCGCCGCCATCGCCTACATGCGCACCGCCAAGCAGGGTAGTCTTCACGAGGCCGACGAAAAGATCCAGTCGGCACACGCACAGGCTGAGTCCCTGATCGGTGATGCTAAGCGTCAGGCCGAGACCCTCAAAAAAGAGGCTCTGCTTGAGGCTAAAGAGGAGATCATCAAGAACAAGCAGGCCGCCGAGGCCGAGGACAAGCAGCGTAAGAGCGAGATTCGTACGCTCGAGAACCGTGTGATGCAGCGCGAGGAGTCCCTCGATCGCCGAAACGACGCTCTTGACAAGCGTGAGCACCAGCTGTCCAGCCAGGCCGGTCAGGTCGAGAAGCGCTCCCGTGAGCTCGAGGAGCTCTGCGCAAAGCAGACCTCCGAGCTCGAGCGTATCGCCGACCTTACCCGCGAGGATGCCCACAAGGAGCTCCTCGATAAGGTTCGCGGCGAGGTCACCCACGAGGCCGCCACGATCATTCGCGAGTCCGAGCAGCAGGTTCGCGCAGAGTGCCACAAGACCGCCCAGGAGATTCTGTCCCTGGCGATTCAGCGCTGCGCTGCCGACCACACTGCCGAGGTCACCGTTACCTCCGTGCACATTCCCTCTGATGACCTCAAGGGCCGTATCATCGGTCGCGAGGGTCGCAACATCCGCACCTTCGAGCAGGTTTCCGGCGTCAACCTCGTGATCGACGACACGCCCGAGACCGTCGTTCTTTCGAGCTTCGATCCGGTCCGTCGTGAGACCGCCCGTGTTGCCCTCGAGAACCTCATTGCTGACGGCCGCATTCACCCCGCCCGCATCGAGGAGATGTATCACAAGGCTGCCGACCTGGTTCAGCAGCGCGTGCGCGAGGCTGGCGAGCAGGCTGCCTTCGATACCGGCATTCACGACCTGCATCCCGAGATCGTCAAGACCCTTGGTGCCCTGCGCTACCGTACTTCGTTTGGTCAGAACGTGCTTCAGCACTCCCTCGAAGTCTCTGACCTGTGCGGCGTGATGGCTTCCGAGCTTGGCCTGGACGTTGTGACCGCCAAGCGCGCCGGCCTGCTGCACGACCTTGGCAAGGCAATCGACCACGACGTCGAGGGCCCGCATGCCGTCATCGGCGCCGAGCTTGCCCGCCGTTATGGTGAGAAGCCCGTTATCGTCCACGCTATCGAGGCTCACCATGCCGATGTCGACCCCAACACGGTGCTCGATGTCCTGGTACAGGCCGCCGATGCCGTCTCCGCCTCTCGCCCCGGTGCCCGTCGCGAGTCTGCCGAGAACTACATCAAGCGTCTTGAGAAGCTCGAGGAGATTGCCAACTCCCATGAAGGCGTCGAGCGTACCTATGCCATGCAGGCTGGTCGCGAGGTCCACGTCATGGTTCAGCCGGACAAGATCTCCGATGCCCAGTCCACGGTTCTGGCTCACGATATCGCCCATCAGATCGAGGAAGAGATGGAGTATCCCGGTCAGGTGCGCGTCGTCGTGATTCGCGAGAGCCGCGCTGTCGATATCGCTAAATAATATGAGCGACGCGAACGAGCTCATCTCATTTATCGCGTCGATGTCGGGGGAGGGCAACCTTCGCGTCGAGGAGAACCTTGGCGAGGGGTATGTCCGCCTCCGCGTTTCGGAGGCCGAGCGGCGCCAGGCAAAGCACGATATTCAGCATGTCGAGGATATCGTCATCGAAATGCTCCGTAATGCTCGCGATGCCGGCGCCGACAAGGTCTATCTCGCCACGACCAAGGAAGATGGCGTCCGCACGCTTGTCTTTCTGGATAACGGCTCGGGTGTTCCGCAGGATATGCAAGAGCGAATCTTCGATGCCCGCGTTACCTCAAAGCTCGAGAGCATGAAGATGGACCGTTGGGGCGTTCACGGTCGTGGCATGGCATTGTTTTCGATCAAGCAGAACACCGACGAGGCCCGCGTGGTCACGTCTGGTGTCGATCTTGGCTCAGCCTTTAAGGTGAGCGTTGCGGCCGACCGCCTCAGCGAGCGTGCCGATCAGTCCAGCTGGCCCCAGGCCGTCAAGGATGAGGACGGACGTTATGTCTGTGCTCGCGGTCCGCATAATATTATTCGCGCTGCCTGTGAGTTTGCGCTCGAGGAGTTGCGTGGTTGCGATGTCTATCTTGGTTCTCCGTCTGAGATTGCCGCGACCCTTTATGCTCAGGCGTCAAGTCGGCTCGATACGTCTCGTCTCCTGTTTATTGATGATGAGAGCGAGCTTCCGGTTGTCGATCGTTTAGGCCTTGCCTCTGATGCCGAGGACTTTATTCGTATTTGTTCGGGTTTGGGTCTTGAAATGTCCGAGCGCACGGCCCATCGCATTTTGGCAGGGCAGATTAAGCCCGTTCGCGGTGTGACTGCGCGTCTGCTGCGCGAGCGTGACTCATCCTCGCATGCGCCGGCTCCTGTCGATCTCGCGAAGGATCGTCGTGGGCTGCGTATTGCCAAGGATGACATGGCACAGTTTTCGCGTGCTGTGGAGCGCGACTTTAATGACCTTGCCGCCCGGTACTATCTCAATCTTTGCGGCGACCCAAAGATCCGTGTTTCGCGTGATCGAATCACCGTGACCTTCGATCTTGCCAAAGAGGAATAGTGCCTTTACCGAGTCCACTCGGTACGATAAAGTTATTGCAGTTAAAACGTACTTTTAAACGCAGGAGTTTCTTCATGGATTGCCTGAAGGTATCAAGCAAATCATCGCCCGCGTCCGTTGCCGGCGCCATCGCCGGCATGGTCAAGGATGGTGTACCCGTCAACATCCAGTGTGTCGGTGCCGGTGCTGTCAACCAGGCCATTAAGGCCGTTGCTATCGCGCGCGGTTTTTTGATTCCAACCGGTTTTGATATTTCCTGCGCGCCTGTGTTCTCCGACATCCTCATTAACGGGGAGTCGCGCACGGCCATCCGCCTTTCTATCTACGTTCACCAGATCAATCGAGCTGCTATGGATAACGTCGTCATGGATGATGTTAAGCCTGTGGCATAGCTTCTGCTTGCCTCGTTTCGCTCCCCATCGTTAGGACTTATGCACATGGACCAGCGTTCCGTACGCGATATTCTTGCCGGTAAAACCTACTTTATCCGCACCTTTGGCTGTCAGATGAATCAGCACGACTCCGAGCGTGTGAGCGGTCTGCTTGATTCGTATGGCTGCCTCATGGCGCTCGATCCCGAGCATGCCGATATCGTTGTCTTCATGACATGCTGTGTGCGTGAGGCCGCCGATACTCGCCTGTACGGTCAGTGCAATTCCTGCAAAAGCCTGCCGCCTTCGCCTTCGGGCAAGCGTGTGGTTGCCGTGGGCGGCTGCATCGCGCAGCGTGATGGAGAGGGCCTGCTCACCAACGTCGATAACGTCAATGTCATCTTTGGCACGCATTCCATCGCACATGTGGCCGAGCTCATTGCCGAGGCGTTCCTTGATGGTAAGCGTCATATCCGCACCAATGAGCATGAGGATACGGATGCCATGAGCATGCCGTGGCATCGCGAGACCCAGTATCACGCCTGGGTGCCCATCATGACAGGCTGCAATAATTTCTGCACCTATTGCATCGTGCCGTACGTGCGCGGTCGCGAAAAAAGTCGCCCCTTCGAGGAGATTGTCGACGAGGTGACCGGTTTGGTGCGCCAGGGCGTGCGTGAGATTACGCTGCTGGGCCAAAACGTTAACTCATATGGTCGCGATCTGTTTGGCAAGCCGCGTTTTGCCGATCTGCTGCGTGCCGTGGGCGATACGGGTGTGGAGCGCATCTTCTTTACGTCTTCGCATCCCAAGGATCTGCTCCCCGAGACCATCGACGCTATGGCCGAGACGCCCGCCGTCATGCCGCAGCTTCACTTGGCCGTTCAGTCGGGCTCCACGCGCATCCTCAAAGAGATGAATCGCCGTTATACACGCGAGGACTATCTGGGCCTGGTCGATCGCATTCGCAACCGCATGCCCGATATCGCGCTCTCGACCGACATTATCGTTGGCTTCCCGGGCGAGACTGAAGAAGACTTTGAGCAGACGCTCTCACTTGCCGAGACGGTCCGCTATGCTCAGGCCTATACCTTCATCTATTCCAAGCGCGCCGGTACCCCGGCCGCCGAGATTGACGATCCTACGCCGCATGAGGTTATTCTCGAGCGTTTCAACCGCCTGGTTAAGGTTATCGAGACCACGGCGCACGAGTACAACCAGGGTGAGCTTCATACTGTGGTGCCGGCGCTCATTGAGGGAACGAGTAAAAAGAACGACGCGGTCCTGCTGGGCAAGAGTCCCAAGAATCAGACCGTGCATGCGCCTATCCCCGAGGGTTACAGCATCGATCAGCTTGTTGGCAAGATCGTTGATGTTGACGTTGACGTTGCCAAGACCTGGTATTTGTCCGGCTCCGTTGTGGGCGAGCCGCGCTAATGGTTTCTCCCGGGGCAGGTCTTTCCGCCGTTGCGATCGTCGGTCCGACGGCGGTTGGTAAGAGTGATGTTGCCGACCGTTTGGCGGCTCGTCTTTCGTCCGAAGTGCTGTCGTGCGATGCGATGCAAATCTATCGCGGCATGGACATCGGTACCGCAAAGATGGCGCCCGATGAGTGCACGGCGCCGCTGCGTCTCGTCGACATTGTAGAGCCGGGTGTGGCGTACTCTGCGGCGCTTTATCAGGCTGACGCTCGCGCGCATGTTGAGCGTTTGCTTGGCGAGGGCCGCCTACCGGTGTTTTGCGGGGGCACAGGCTTGTATCTCAAGGCCGCCCTGGATGAGATGGATTTTCCCTCGGGCGAGCTTGAGGACGATCGTCGCGCGGGGTATCAGGAACTTGCCGAGCGTATTGGCGAGGAAGAACTGCATGCTCTGCTTGCCGAGCGCGATCCAGAATCGGCTGCTGTTATTCATCCCCATAACGTGCGCCGTGTGATTCGTGCGCTCGAGATGCATGATGATGGTATCTCCTATGCAAAGCAAAAAAGTCAGTTTAGTGTTCCGCGCGAGCATTATCATGCTCTATGGTTTGGTCTGACGCGTAATCGCGAGGTTCTCTACGAGCGCATTAACCTGCGTGTCGATCTGATGTTTGAGCAGGGTCTTGTCGATGAGGTCCGCGGTCTTATGGACCAGGGGCTGGGAGATGCCCTGACGTCGATGCAGGCAATTGGTTATAAAGAGATCATTGATGCTTTCAATGGCGTGATTTCTATGGATGAGGCTCGCGAACTCATTAAGATGCGTTCGCGTCGCTATGCCAAACGTCAGCTTTCGTGGTTTAAACGCGATGACCGCGTCGTGTGGTTCGATATGGACGAGTTTACGATCGATGAGGTCGTTGAGGACATCCTGCATCGTATTGAGGCTGCCTAATGGCCCGTTTTCCCCTTGTTCCCACGGCACCCGAGCCCGAGCGTGCCATATTAGTTGGTGTTGAGTGGCGCGACAATGCGTGGCCGCTTGATCGTTCGCTTGACGAGCTTGAGCGCCTAGCCCATACGGCTGGCGCCCAGTGTGTGGCGCGTTTGTCACAGCGTCTGGTTAAGCCGTATCCAAAATCGTTTATCGGTTCCGGTAAGGTTGAAGAGCTGTGCGGCCTGGTGCATCGTATGGATGCCGATGTCGTTATTTTTGACGACGACCTGACGCCCTCGCAGCAATCCTATTTGGAGAAAGCCGTGGGCGAGCCGGTAAAGATTATCGATCGTACGGCACTGATCTTGGATATCTTTGGCCTGCATGCTCAGACGCGTGAGGGACGCCTACAGGTACAGCTGGCGCAGCTTCAATATCTGTTGCCTCGTCTGCGTGGCATGTGGAGCCATCTTGCCAAGGAACAGACGCGCGGCGGCATCGGCTCACGCTTTGGTCAGGGTGAAAGCCAGCTCGAGGTCGACCGTCGCTTGATTCGCAATAAGATTGCCGCGCTTCGTCGTGAGCTTAAGCAGGTTGAACAGCGTCGCGATGTCCAGTCCAAGAGCCGTATTGAGTCTCCGGCGTTTCGCGTCGCGTTAGCCGGTTATACCAATGCCGGTAAATCGACGTTGCTCAATCGCCTGACCGGCTCTACGGTACTTTCGCAGGACAAGCTGTTTGCTACGCTCGACCCGACGACGCGTTCGTATCGCCTGCCCGGCGGTCGCGGCATGACGATTACCGATACCGTCGGCTTTATTCAAAAGCTACCGCATGGTTTGGTCGATGCCTTTAAATCGACGCTGTCCGAGGTGTTGGGTGCCGATTTAATTCTCAAAGTTGTAGATGCGTCTGACGAGGACTATGAGCGACAGCTGGAGGCTGTCGACCGCGTGCTTGATGAGATCGGCGCTGGAGAGCGTTTAACGCTGACCGTATTCAATAAGATCGATCTTTTGGATAGTGTTGATCGATTGAGCTTCCGTCGTCGCTATCCCGAGGCCGTTCTGTTCTCGGCCCAGACGGGCGAGGGACTCGACGATCTCGTCGACCGTATTGCTCGTGAGGCGGCTGCTACCGATGTGTTGCTCTCTGCTGATATCCCGTATCGTGAGGGCGCCCTCATCACGCTGGTGCATGAGCAGGGAACCCTTTTGCACGAGGAATATCTTGAGGACGGCGTCCGTATTGTGGCGAAGCTGCCGGCCCGTATCGCGCCGCGGCTCGAGCGTTATCGCACTGAGTAGACGAGCTCCAAAATGCCCAGAATGATGGGCTGATGCAGCAGATAAAAGGGGAGTGCATGACGTCCAAGGCTGGCGAGCGCCGGGACGGGATTGGCGTAGGCCCAGCTTGGGGCGGGATGTTCACATCTTTGAGCGGTGCGCGCAGCGAAGTATCCTGTGAGGTACATGAATATAAACGGGATGATTGGATAATAGTCGCCTGAAACGAACCAAGGCCGGGAAATCCTAGCCACGCCAAATAGGGGAATGAATAGGTCGATTTCGGGATGCCCCATGTCGCTGCGAAGAGAGCGAGGCATATCGCAATGCCCCACGTGCTAGGTACTTTCTTAAGCATCGGTCGTGCTACGGCTGCCACAGCGGTACACGCCGCCATGCAATAAATGATGCCAAAGTTCACTGAATCGTCGACCGATACGAGCGTTGTTACAATCCAGACGACCAAAGCTGCGGCAGCGTATTTGGCCGCTCGTTTAGCATTGTTGCGTGAGAGCGTGCACATCCAACCCGCGATAAACAAAAATATCCAGCTGATGCTGGCGCGCCAGATGTCTTGAAAGACAGTCTGGGTAAACCAGGGCATATCCCAGTCGTACAGGTAGGCGAAATCGTAGCAAGCGTGAAAACCTGCCATTGAAATCATCGTAAACCCGCGGACGGTATCAAAGATGGTGATGCGTTTTTGCATTACGAGAACCGGCGCATCAAGCCGACGACTTTGCCCAAGATAACGGGATTCGTTGCATAGATAGGCTCCATGGTGTCATTCTCAGGCTGCAGGCGTACGCGTCCTTGCTCCTTGTAGAACGTCTTGACGGTCGCTGAACCATCAATCATGGCCACGACAATTTCGCCGTTCATGGCACTCTTTTGTTCACGGACGATGATGTAATCGCCATTGAAGATGCCGACATTGATCATTGAGCTCCCATGTACCTCAAGGATAAAGGAACCCTGGTCAGTGGCGATTTCGGTCGGGATTGTAAAAGTGTCTTCGATATTCTGCTCGGCCAGAATGGGAATCCCTGCCGCGACGCGACCAACGAGCGGTAGCGAGACCGTTCCGCGAGGTGCGGTGGGCTCGTCAGATTTAGAAATTGAGACAGAGGAACCGTCCTCGTTAAAGAGTTCCAGGGCGCGCGGTTTAGTGGCATCGCGCTTGAGTAGCCCGCGCGCCTCCAGGGCAGATAGATGGGCGTGCACGGTGCTGGGGGAGGAAAGGCCCACAGCAGAAGCCATCTCGCGCACGCTGGGCGGATAACCCTTCTCCTGCTGATATTCCTTGATGAAGTCGTAAATTTGCTGCTGACGCTTGGTAGTTTTGCGAGCCATCAGGGCATCCTCTCTACCCATGTCAAACAAATGTTCGAATTTTGCTTGACAGGAACAACTGTTCGAAGATAATAATAACCGAACATTCGTTCTCGCGCTAGACATTTTTGTCCGCGCGGCTTGATAAAACTGTTCTCAGCAAAACACGCGAGAGGAGAACATGATGAACGCAACGAATATGGTCCAGGGAAACCTCGCCCTTAAGCTCGAGACGCCTGCAGAACCCACTTTTACGGTTGTTCAGGGTGGCCGCTCCAGCTTTCAGCCTTTGACCGTAAAGCCTGCTCGCAATCAGCAGGCTGCAGTCGCGCCGGCCCGCGTTGCCCTGAAGGTTCCGACGATTGTCGCCGTTGCCGTTGCGCTTACGCTCTTCTTTGTCCTCGCTACGTCGGTCTTTAGCGCGCGTCACGCCGCGTATGCCGAGTCCGTTTCCAACGTTACCTACGAGACCATTCGCGTTCAGCCTGGCGATTCTCTTTGGTCGCTTGCCGAGGAATATCCAATCGAAGGCCTTTCCACGCAAGAGACTTCCGACATGATCCGTAACGTCAATCATCTGGAGCATGGTTCGCTCGCCGCCGGTGCGCATCTTAAGGTTCCTGCTCGTTCGTAATCATTATCGCGCTGCGCATGGTACCCTTGTTATCGTTTAAGAGGAGGTACCATGCGCTGTCCCAAATGCGGCAAGGCACATACCCGCGTCGTTGATTCCCGTATGCAGGAGTCTAATAACACCATTAAGCGCCGTCGCGAATGTTGCTCGTGTAACTATCGCTTTACAACGTTCGAGCGATGTGAAGACCCAATCGAGGTCATTAAGTCAGACGGAACCAAGCAGCGGTTCGATCGCAATAAGCTGCTCGTCGGCTTGATGCGCGCCACCATCAAGCGCGATATCGACACTAAGAAGCTCAATGAGATTATCGACGACATCGAGGTCGAGCTGCGCTCTCGTACGCTGACGGCCGTCACGTCGCATGAGTTGGGCGACATGGTGCTCAAACGCTTGGCCAAGATCGACAAGGTGGCGTACATCCGCTTTGCCTCGGTCTACCGCGATTTCAAAGACGTCGATGAGTTTCTGCAAGAGCTCGATAAGCTAAGGTGATTCCATGTCCAACATTACCCTCAACATAAAGCGTCTCGATCCCACCGTCGAGCTTCCCAAATACGCCCATCCCACCGATGCCGGCTTGGATCTGCGCTCCAACGAGGACTGCGTTCTGAAGCCCTTCGAACGCCGTCTGGTCTCTACTGGGCTGGCCATCGCCCTGCCCGATGGCTACGCCGGCTTCGTCCAGCCCCGCAGCGGCTTGGCCATCAAGCAGGGCCTGTCTATAGTCAACACGCCGGGCCTCATCGACGCCCACTACCGAGGAGAACTTAAGGTTATCCTCATCAATCTGGATCCCACCAACAACATCCAAATCAACAAAGGCGACCGCATAGCCCAACTTGTCATCCAAGAAGTCCCCACGGTTAACCTCATAGAAGTAGAAGAACTAGACGAAACCGACCGAGGAGCCGGCGGTTTCGGTTCTAGCGGCGTCGCTTAGTCGTTTACGTACTGTCCGCTGACCGGCCCGACCCGCCTATATATCATCCCATGCTCAAACATTCTCGCGGGGGCGCTCGTATCCCTCCCGCCCGTCTCTCACACATATCATTCCATGCTCAAACATTCTCGCGTCGCTTCGCTCGCTGCGAAACTGCGCGTGGAACGATATGTGAGAGAGGCGGGCGGGCGGCTACTCGCTTGAAAAAATTTACATTCTAGTTAGCCGATGCGACAAAGGAATAGTCTCTTTGTCGCATCGGCTAACTGTATTTATCTTTTCCGGTCTCGCCTTTGTTGGTTCTACTGGAGGGGAATCTAGTTTAGCTGCTAGTGCGTAAACGCAGCTTGCCTGTGGGGGCCTATATATCGTCCCGCGCGCAGTTTCGCAGCGTAGCGAGAATGTTTGAGCACGGGATGATATATAGGCCCCCACGGGCAAGCGAACAGTCCGACGCTAGCGGATATGAGCAGGCTTCCCGCCCCAGTAGAAGCGGCAGAAGGCTCGTTTGCGCTTTTGGGGTTTGCCTACGAGCTCCATGGTTGCGATGGCGATGTCCTCCGCTGCGCGTGGGCGGCGCAGCACTTCGCCATTGATGAGCAGTGCCTTGAGCGACTCCGGATGATTGTGCAGATGGCGCAGGGTTACGATGAGTTCTCGTGCGGTGGTGACATGCATGCTGGCGCCCATTCCGGTGAGCATGGTGGTGTTGGCCTTTTCTTGACCATATGATTTGCCCAGCAGGATCATCGGCAGATGTGCGCATAGGCACTCGGTGACCGTGAGTCCTCCCGATTTGAGGATTGCGAGGTCGCAGCCGTGCATGAGGGCCGCCATGTCGTCCACGTAGTCCAGAACCGTGACGTTTTCGAGTTTCATTGCGTCGAAGAGCGTCTTGAGTCGGGTGGCATATTCGGTGTCTTTGCCCGGCAAAAAGATAAAGTGCATGTCCTCTAAACTGCGCAGGAAGGGGAGGGTGCGGTCCATCTCCGCGCGAAAGCGGACGTACGGTTGAGGCAAACTGGCGCCGGCCATTACCAGCACAATGGTCTTGTCGACGGGGAGGTTGAACTTCTGAAGTTCTTCCTCGCGATTGTAATCCGTGTCAAACCCGGCGCGAATAGGGATGCCTGTAATGCGAATCTTTGCTTCGGGGACCTTGCGGGGGCGCAGCGTTTCGGCCATAAACTCGTTTGCCACGCAGAATAGGTCGGTGTCCTTATGGGGCCACCAACCCTCGACCTCGTAATCGGTCGGTACGCAAATGACGGGATAGTCGATGCCCGTAATGACGCGGGCGCCGACGGCAACATTGGCTGCTGTGATGTGCGTTGCGACCACGGCTATAGGCCTGCGGCGACGAATATATTCGTTGAAGGCGGGGAACATAATACGCGACCATGCCGTGCCGCCACCCCAGAGAAGATGTCCCGTAAGCGTATATCGCCAGGTCAGGTCGTAAATGGGGCGCGTGGCTCCCGTAAAAGAAGCCGCGGTCTTATTGCCGTCGAATTTAATACGTCCAAAATCGAGGATATCCAGGACTTCGATCTCAACATCCTCAGGGATTCCCTTGGTGCCGCGGATAAGGTCAAATGCTTGTGCAATCGCGTTGGCGGCGGCCTTGTGGCCCGAGCCGACCGAGGCGTGTACGATGGTCACGAGGGGTTTTTGCTGAGCCAAGAGCGAGGTCTGCTCCGATTGGGGAGTGCTGTGCGTGGGCAGGGGAGCGTCATTGCCCATCTGCGTTTGATCCATCGATAACTCCCCTTCATCTTAGTTTCGCAAGGAATCATTGTAGTGCATGAGTGTCACGTTCGTCTAAATTTGGGTATGAGCGCAAAGAACGCCAATCTTTCGACAGGAGGTCTTTTCATGACTACCCATCAGCCGATCGATGTTGCTATTATCGGCGGCGGCCCTGCGGGCTATGCTGCGGCCATTTATGCGGCGCGCTCCAACCTAACGACGACCGTGATTGAACAGGGCATGTCGGGAGGGCAGATCGCCACAACCAATGAGGTCGAGAACTATCCGGGCATTCCGCTGCTGAGCGGTGCTGAACTTGGTGAGCGGTTCCAACAACATGCTGAAGGCTTGGGGGCTCAGGTTGAATGGAGTATGGTGACGGGCGTCGACTACGATGCCGATGCAGCGCTGTTTACGGTGCATCACGATATGGGCGATACGCTGGCCTCGAGCGTTATCGCTTGCATGGGTGCCACGCCGCGTCCGGCAGGTTTCGCTGGCGAGGATACGTATCGCGGTCGTGGCGTTTCATATTGCGCAACATGTGACGGCATGTTCTTCCGCGGCAAACAGGTCTTTGTAATCGGTGGTGGCAATTCGGCATGCGAAGAGGCTCTGTTCCTGTCAGAAATCGCCAACAGCGTGACCATCGTGCTGCGCCGCGATCAGTTTCGTGCGCCTGATGGTGTCGTTCAGAAAGTACTCGCAAAGGACAATATTACAGTTAGGTACCAAACTAGTATTGTGGAGCTATCGGGCGAAGTCATGCCAACGACGATTACCTTTAAGAACAATGCATCCGGCGAGACTCATACCGAGTCATTTGAGCCCGGCTCGTTTGGCATCTTTGTCTTTACCGGAACGCAGCCCCATACCGAGCTCGTTGAGCATTTAGTCGATCTGGCGCCTGATGGCGGCATTCTGACTGATGAATCCATGGCGACCCGCACGCCAGGTCTATTTGCCGCTGGCGATATCCGTTCCAAACGTTTACGCCAGGTTGTGACTGCTGTTTCGGACGGAGCCATAGCAGCAACGAGCGCATACGCGTTTCTCCGTGGATAAGTACGATAATATTTCTTATGTAAGGTTGTTGTCTTTTAACAAAGTGGTTGGACGGTGTATCAATGTGCTGTCCAACCACTTTTACTTTCCGGTTATGTGGTATGTAAAACTAGATAACCTAGAATACAATATAGAAAATGAACGGAGGACCTTTATGAACCACGTTAAACACGTTATTCCGATGTCTGATTCGTCGGTCAGCATTAAGCCTGAGGATATTCAGCCTACTGTGCTGCCCGATGCATTTATTCAGTCCGATATCGTACGCAAACTCAATACGTTGAGTCTGCCGCGCTATGACCAGTTGCCCAATGTGACGCTCTACCGCGACCAGGTCATTGAGTATGTCGCGCTGTGGATGGAGCCGCTGTCCCTTTGCGTTGAGCAGCCTATCATTACGCCATCGATGGTCAATAACTACGTAAAGGTTGGCCTGGTGCCTGCTCCGGTCAAAAAGCAATATGGCCGCGAGCAAATTGCCCGCCTGATCGCTATCTGCATCTTTAAGCAGGTGCTACCTATTGCTGCGGTGCAGGCACTCTTTAACATTCAGCGTTTGAGCTACGATGCCCCGACGGCCTTCGACTATGTGGTTGATCAGCTCGAGGCATCGATTCGTTCGGCGTTTTCTGTCGAGCAGACGCCGGTTCCCGATACGGCGCATCAGGTAACGCGTGAGTCGCTGCTTGTGCGCAGTGTGGTTTCCTCCTTCGTTTCGAAGGCTTACTTGATGAGCTATCTCAAGTTCAACGGGTTTAATAGCTAGCCGACGTATAAAACGGGCGGGACAAAGAGCCATCTGTCGCTTTGTCCCGCCCGTATTTTGCTTGGTTGGACTTTATTTGCCTGAAGCTACGCCCATGCCGTAGCCGATGATGAGGCCGTGCATCTCGGCGTAATAGGAATCCAGGCCGTTGCAGGGCATGATGATGGTCTTGGAGCCGGGCCAATGTTCGACTATGCGATCAGTAAGCGCCTGGGCTCCAGCTTCGTTCTCAACGTGATCGATGATGACCTCACCGCCCGTAAAGCCCTCGGCTTCCATAGTGTCGATGATCTTGTTGAGCATCTTCTTTTCGCCACGCGTGTGCCCGACGAGTTCGATTTTACCGGCCTCACTCGCCGTGCCCAAAATGCGGATATTGAGCTTGTTGGCAATGACGCCGGCTGCCTTAGGGATACGTCCGGCTTTGGCGAGGTTTTCGTAATTGCACAAACTGAAGAGGATTTTGCTGTTCTGTTCAAGGCTATCGAAGTATGCGCAAGCGTCCTCGAATGAGACATTCGGATTGCTTGCAAGATAGCGGTCGAACAGCAAGAAAATGAGGTCCATTTTGCCGCCAGCTGCGCGTGAATTGACTAGATGAATCTGTCGGTCGGGCTCCTCGGCAAGAACCATATCGCGAGCCGTGGCTGCCGCGTTGTAGCTGCCCGACACGCCCTCAGAGATCGGCATGCAGATGGTCTTGTCTGCCAATTTGAAGAGCTCGGCCCACTCCCCTACGCTGGGACAAGCGCTCGAAGAAGCGTTCGTCTCCGCCTGAACAGCGCAGTTGAGCTCATGAACATCGAGCGAAAGGTCATCGACGAATTCATGCTCCCCCACTCGAATTTTGAGGGGCGCAAATGCAAAGGTGGTATGGGGCGCGGTCGGTTGCCAATCGCGGAGGTTGCAGCTTGAATCGGAGATAAGTGCCCAGCTCATAGAGGGTCCTTTCTAATTGTTCCTCAACAATTATAGCCATCTTGCAAACTGAATGTGCAGCTATCTAGTTTTGAATACTAGATAGACGCACAATATTAGAGAAAAACGAATGGACCTCGCGACTTAAAGCCACGAGGTCCACATTCACACGCTGTGTAAGATGACTTAGTAACGCACGAAGATATAGTTATTGTTCATGCCGGCGGCAACGGAGCTGATGATGACACCCGTGTTGTAGTCGGAAGCATGAATCATCTGACCACCACCGATGTAAATGCCGGTGTGGTACGAGTTGACCACAACGTCACCGGGCTGCGGATCGGACACACGCGTCCAGCCCATAAAGGTACCCGTGGTGCCCAGGCGGCAATAGCGACCAGTGAGGCAATAGCTAACAAAACCAGAGCAGTCGAAGCTGTTCGGGCCAATTCCGCCCCAGGAATAAGCGCAACCAAGCTTACTGTACGCACGCGAGACAACAGAGCCGCCATCGACGGACTGGCTCGGAACAGAAGGCGTCGGAGCCGGAGCAGGCGTGGAGGGCTGCGGCGTCGGAGCAGGTGCCGGCGTAGGAGCCGGAGTGTTGCCGCCCTGGTTGTTGTTATTGCTGGTCTGGCCACCGTTGTTGGTGTTTCCGGTCGTACCGGCAGTCTCGTTGCTCACCGTGGCCTTCTCGGCGGTACTGGCGTTGATGCCGGCCTGCAGCGCGGCGTTGGCCTCGGCCTCTGCGGCAAGCTCGGCTTGCAGCTGCGAATCCAGGGAGTTTACGACGTTCTGGGCTTCAGCCTGCTGGGCGTTAAGCTCGTCGACCTTCTTTTGCGTGGCTGCGACGTTCTTTTCCTGCTCGGACTGCTTATCGGTGAGCTGCTGCTTAAGCTCCTTGACCTCTTGAATGGTCTGAGCTTGCTTATCGGAGACTTTGCCGTAGTAGAACAGACGGTTGAGCATATCGCTCAGGTCGTCAACGCCCGTTAGAACCTGAAGCAGGCTCAGACCGCCGGTCTTGTACTCGCCGGCGACATAGGTCGAGAGCTTGGCCTGACCGTCAGCAATCTCCTGCTGCTTTTGCGTGATCTCGCCAGCAGTCTGATCGAGCGCCTGCGTCTGCGTGGCGAGCTCATCGTAAATCTGCTGGGTTTGGGTACCGATCTGCTCGAGCTTCGTACGAGCAGCGGCAAGGTCGGATGCGGTATCGGCGTAGGCAGGAGCCGCGAGGCCCAAGCCCAAAACACAAGCGAGGGTTGCCGTAGCAGCGCAGCGTGCCATGTTTTTGTGCGTGTTTGCTGTGCGCATGTAGCTTCCTTTCCAGTAACTAAGGGTAACGGCTAGTCCACCGTCACCAGGCTAAAGAGCTCCACATCGTCGTCAGTCGACGTGAGCTTCTCGCGCGGGTTGAGAAACGCAAGCTCAAGGATACACCCGTAGCCCACAAGCTTTGCGCCCATATCTCGCACCAGTTTACCTGTTGCCTCGACGGTTCCGCCCGTCGCGACCAAGTCGTCCAGAATCAACACGGTATCTTTAGAGCTGATAGCGTCGGCATGGATCTCAATTGAATCGGTGCCGTACTCGAGCTCGTAGCTCTGGCTTACGGTCTCGCGCGGCAGCTTGCCCGGTTTACGTGCGGGAACAAAGCCGGCGCCCAGAGCGACGGCCACGGGAACGCCCACCATAAAGCCGCGAGCCTCGGGACCTACGACCTTGGTGATTCCCATGCCGGCAAAGTGCTCGGCGAGGGCATCGGTCATGGCTTTGAGCGCCTCGGAATTGCCGAAGAGCGGCGTGATGTCTTTAAAGATGACTCCGGGCTCGGGATAGTCGGGGATGTCGACGATTTGAGATTCGAAGTCGTACATTGCATGACCTTTCAATGGGTTCCCGAAATTTCAGCAGCGGTTATTTGCCCGCGGTGGCGGTGCCGGATTGCGAAGGGGCGACGACCTTGAGCGGCTTTACGAGAGAATCCTCGTGTGAAGCCGGCGCGACTGTCTCTTCGTTTTTGGCCTTGGTGGACTCGGAGCGAGTGATTTCCTCATCGAGTGCATCGATGTCGGCGTCCTCGACCACGGCGTTGAGCGACTCAAAAACGCGGTTCTTGAGCAGCGCGGTGTGCACGCCCTCCGTCAGGTCGTGAAGCTTCTTAAACGCACGCTCGAGCTTGGCGTCGCGCTCGTCATCGGAGGTGTCCATGCCGAGCATGCTCACGAGCACCTGCTCAAACATCGAGGACTCGCGGTTGGCGGAAGACACGTACTGACGCAGGTTGCGGGGCTCGATATGGAAGCGCGACAGCTCAGAGCAGTAGCGGATGATCGGAAAATCGCGGCCATCGACGAGCTCACGATTCTGCGGACTCTTGATGATGCGAATGAGGTCGTTCTCGGCGAGCGAGCGGATAAACGAAATCTCGACGCCCAGCATATCGGGAATGGTCTCGATGGGATGTAGCTTTTGCTTAGTCTCCTTGGGTTCCGTCTTGAGTGGAACATCGGACAGCAAGCCCACCTCGTAGGCGAGCGTTGACAGGTCCGTGGCGTTTTCCAAGCGCTGCTTAATTACGTTGAGCGGCATGTAGCGAGTCTTCTGCAAGTGCAGAATGACCTCCAGGCGATCAACGTCCTCCTTGGAGTACTGACGGTATCCCTTAGGCGTACGATGAGGGGTAATGAGCCCCTCATCCTCTAGAAATCTAATTTTTGAGTTCGAAAGATCGGGGTATGCGCCTCGAAGTAGGTTGACGACTTGGCCGATACTCAGATAGTTGCGTTCGGCCATGCCCTACTCACCGGTTTCGATGCGCTCCGGCGTGCTCTCGTGGTAGATGAGCGTAAACGTACCGATCTGGACGGAAGAACCGTCGTGCAGCGGGGCTGCATTGACGATGGCACCGTCGACCCAGGTGCCATTGAGCGAGCCCAAGTCCTCGATGCGAGCGCCGAGGCCCTCGCGAATAATGCGCGCGTGGCTGCGCGAAACGGTCATGTCATTGAGGAAGATGCCGTTTGCAGGATCGCGGCCGATGGTGGTCACGTCGTCCTCGAGCTCAAAAGCGGCACCAGTCTGCGGACCCTTGACGATGGACAGAACGGGGGCGGTGATGCGCACGTTGGCCATGAGGTCGGGAACGGTGACGTCGCTTGAAGGCACGCGGAATACGCAGGTAGCGTCAGCAGTCTTATCATTCTGAGGCATATTGTTAACCATGTTGTCCATGACAACCCCTAACTTATCGCGGACGTGCCGCAAATAATGAACCGTACGTAATCATACCCCAACGAATCAGTCTTCGATTTCAGGGTTCAGAAAGTCGATGTCCTCGTCCTCGGGATGCGCGAGAGCCTGTTTAATGGCCGCTCCGCCCTTAATGGAATAGATGACAGCCGTGAGCATGGAGAAGATCACGCCGCCGTACACAAAGAAGATGCCGAGGGGCACCGAGCTTCCGTTGAGGCCCGGGAAGGCCGTAAGGGTTGAAGGTAAAAGATGCAGGCCGTCAACAACGGGGAACCCGAGCAGCATGAGCGAGAAGCCGGTCATGAGCAGCGCTGTGGCAATTTTTCCGGGAAAGACGACATCGATGGGGCGACGGTGATAATGACGCACGATAAGCGTGCCGATGCCCAGATAGATGTCGCGGCCAATAATGAGCACGCAGACCCAGATGGGCAGCTCTCCGCGGACCACCAGTCCCAGCACGCCGGTGAACAGCAGCGCGCGGTCGCAAATGGGATCCATGACCTTGCCGAGCCACGAGACCGTCTTAGTCATGCGGGCGATCTGCCCGTCCATCCAGTCGGTGGAGGCGGCAACGGCGTAGATAGCGATGGCGATGACGCGGTTGTTATCCGTCACAAACAGGTACAGAAATACCAGGGTGAGGATCAGGCGCGTAAAGGTGATGAAATTGGAGATCGTAAAGATCTTATTCGACGGGTAATCGGAAGTGCCGATAAGCTCCTTTTTGATCTTCTTTTTGATGCCCACAGGACTCCCCCGCTGGTTAACGACAAAACTTTCGATACTATACCCGTTCCGGCGATGTCTATCCAGCGCAGCCATAGAGAGTCCAGACATGTGGAGGGTGCTATTGGGCGGGGGATTTCGCATTCGTGTTCATCAGCCTCCAAACATGTCGAAAAATGTCGATTATGGTGGCTGATGTACACGTTTTGATTCGGTAATCACATCGAGCGGGAACGTTGTTGCTTTAAGCAAAATAATCATGGTGATTAAAAACAAAAAAGGTCAGGCACTAGGTGCCTGACCTGCAAACTTCTGGTCGGGACGACTGGATTCGAACCAGCGACCCCTTAACCCCCAGCGGGGTCAGAATGACCCTGACCTGTGCTTATTTTGTTAAAATACGCTCAATTAGCGCAAGTAGCGCATTTCCGCATAAGTAAATTTTACCAGCTCAGCGCGGTTTGTCCAGATAGCATATTATCGGCTTCGAGGAGCGCGGTGCAGCCGATGACTTAATCAACGGGGGTAGGAGCCCCGAATCGTCGTCTCTCCGGGTTCCCGCAGGTGGGCCCATCTGTTTCTAATCAACTGCGGATTTAGGAGCAGACATGCAGAACGAGAAATGCAGCAATAAAACCTTACGCATATGCGGACCCGGCGGCGTGAGGAAGAACAAGGGCAAATGGCAGGCCGTCGTGACGGTGGCGGACGAGATGACCGGGAAGAAGGTCCAGAGGACCAAGAACACCGGCGTGCCCTGCCTGAAGCAGAGCACGAGGGGAAAAGCGGCGGCGATGCGCTTCCTCTCGGAATTCAGGTCGGAGATCGAGTCTGAGCTCGCCGAGGCGGAGAAGACGAGGGCCGCTATCGGCGCCGGGCTTCCCGCCGAACAGCGGGACGACTACGCCGCGCTGCCGCTCTCCGAGGCGCTCGAGAAGTTCATCGACTTCTGCCTGGAGATGAACAGAATCACCCCGACGACCCGCGACGACTACCACTACAGCGCCCTCCATATCGAGCGCGACGATCTCGGTCTCGTCCCCGTGAACGAGGTGACGACCGATGGCGTCAACGCGTGGTCGAAGCGCAGGATCGCCCTGGGCACAGCGCCGGACACTCTCAACAAGTCCTTCAAGCTCGGCAAGCGGCTCTACGCCGTCCTGCTGAAGAGGAGCAACGACACGATCGGGAGGAACCCGTTCGACGGCGCCCTCGCGCCCAGGGTCATCGCCAAGCCCAGGAACGCGCTGCGCTCCGACCTCGTGCCGAAGCTCAACTCGGTGACCTCGATGATGTCGGACTCGACTTTCAGGAGGGCGGTCGTGCTCTCCCTGCACACGGGGATGCGCATCGGCGAGGTCTGCGGCCTGCGGTGGTGCGACGTCGACTTCGAGTCGGGTCTCATCACGGTCAGGCACTCCGTGGCCTACGTCAAGGACAGGGGCTCCTTCATCAAGGACACCAAGAACCATGACCTGAGGACGATCCCCATCGACCCGGTGGGCCTGCTCCCCTTCCTGAAGGAGATCCACGAGATCGATTCGCGGAGGCTCCGGGAGGCGTCGACCCTCGGCCTGCGCGACCTCGCGGACAGCTACGTCGTGTCGCGGCCGGACGGCTCCTTCGCCACCACCAGCTACATCCGCAGGGCGTTCAAGACGTTCTCGGAGACCAACGGCCTCATGGGCACGAACGACGAGCTGATCACCTTCCACGGCCTTCGCCACACGTTCGCGACGCAGTGGATCCGCCATGGCGGCGACATCAAGGCGCTGCAGTCGATCCTCGGGCACAAGGACGCCATGGTCACGCTCAACGTCTACGCCGACATCGAGCCGATGTCCAAGATCCAGAACATGCTGCGCGTGTCGCCGAGCCTGTGGCGCGGCTACCTCGGCCTGAGGGTGGACCCCGGCCCCATGTTCCAGCAGAAGATCCGCGAGGCGATCGAGACGCTCGAGGCGTTCGGCTACGGCATCTCCGAGCCCGACGACCGCAACGTCCTCATCCGCGACGTCCAGACCATCAGCCGCCTCTACCCCACCGAGTACGCGGCAGTGCTGGGGGCCATCCCGACCGAGGCGACTTTGGTCGAGTAGAGGCTGATGTATGCGCTTTCCCAAATCCGTAGTGCAAGTACGGGAATGTGGAATCGCGTTGAGATAGATTCTACCCGGTCATCTCAGTGACGTAAATGCGGCACGGGTTTCCGCAGACGCGGATGCCCGTGCCTATCTTTTTTGATTGCCTAATGTGTTTGCTGGAATGCAGATGGGGTCCCGCGACTCAGGCTGGGGATTTTCGGCCGCGGTAGTGTCGAGAAAGTTGGTGTTAACTACGGCGCAGTCGTTAATGCTGCTGCAGCGGCTATAGTTTATATGAAGGCGGTTGCTATCGAGTAATTAACACTTGGTTTGATTCGATTGTGAATGCGTAACTAGGACGGAAAGCAAAGGAAGTTCTATGGAAACAGAGGATGCTGTCTGCTTGATGACTTCGATTGCCCTGATTATCCTTTCAATCCAATACAGAAGAGGAAGATGGCTCTGCTCAATTGCTGGATATGATGTCACAAAAAGGGAGAGCGGGATTGATATACGCCCTTACGCAAAGTTGATTTCTTCTGTGACGCTATGGATGGGTCTGCTGTTTTTCTTGTTGGCGGTAGAGGGCTGGGTGCGCGATTGGAATACCAGTGTTTTTGAAGTTTCGGTTCTACTTCTGTTCAGCTTGGCCTCTTTGTCGTTCGTGCGGCTAGTTAGGTTTGTGTTTATGAGGCGATAGCCAGTGGAAGCGCTTCGGGAGGCCCCGACGGCACCTCTCTCAAAAAATAGGAGCATGGCCTGAGAGCACCCATGGGCGACCCTTCCCCCGTTTGGCTGGGCGGCGGCGTGTAGTCCTGTAGGCGTGTAGCCGTGTGGCGATGTAGCGCGCTACGGATGTAGCCGCGTAGCGGCGTAGGCTGAAACATATTCCCAATCCGGGAATGCACATATATATAAGTGCAATCGCTTTGCCGTAGATGGGAAACCCGTCGTCTGGGCGGGACCGGTGAGCCGGACGGCGAATGCGAAAGGCCGGATGCGGTCGATGCCCTGAATGATGTCTCGACACATGGGAGGGGCAGATGAATTCATCTCTTTGGTCGCTCCCGAGGGCGTGGATTTCCCAGCTCTCGCGCCAGAGGTCACTTAGAGACGATTCGCAAGTCTCCGAGTGGCAGGTACCTGATGGAGCAGAGGACCGCGTTGGCGGAGTTGCCGCACTTCGACGATCTGGACGACGAGGAACTCTGCCAATTCGCCGCCCACGTCAGGCCGTGATTTTATAGAATTCAGGGAGGGCCGCTGTCACGTTCACCGTTTAAGAAGGTGCCGCTTTGAAATATCTCGTCGAGGATTGCGATAATCCGGCAGATCCCGTCCAGGACTACGCCGAAGCCAAGGAGATTATCCGCCGGGTACTCGGCTCCCACCCATCGGTGAGACGAGCCGGCATGTTCGGCTCGTTCGTCCGCGGCGAGCAGAAGGACTCATCCGACGTCGACCTGCTCCTCCAGGTCGACAGCAAGGACGCCTTCGAGATTATCGGTATCGGCCTCGCCCTGGCCGAGGAGCTCGGGAGGGACGTGGACATGCTGACGACGCTCCGCGGAGCCCAGAGCAGTTTCATCGAGAACCTGAAAAGAGAGGGACGGCTCATCTACAAGAGGGATTAAGGAGAGGTGGACCATGAGAACCCTTGAAGAGGCACGCGACACCCTTCAAATCTCGCAAGAGGATATCGATTTCCTCGTCGACGGCATCAGGCGAGCCGGTGAGCCAATCGCCATCATCGCCT
Organism: uncultured Collinsella sp.; assembly: GCA_902470805.1. GTDB lineage: Bacteria > Actinomycetota > Coriobacteriia > Coriobacteriales > Coriobacteriaceae > Collinsella. Next base: position 94,804 of record CABRHX010000006.1, read on the forward strand.
ACGGGTCGCGAGCCCGCGGCGAAGCCGGGAAAAATAGCGATTATGACATCCTCGGTCTTTCCGAGTTGACCGGAAGGGAACTCAAGGAGTTCTCGATTGTAGCCAATGTCCAACTGTTCAGATTCGGGAAGGACTTGGATTTCTTCATCGGCAACGTGGATGATTTCAGGGCTGCGGTTCAGCACGGCCGAAGTTTCGCCACCGAGGTCGCCAGGGACGGCGTGATTCTCTATGGAACGGTTGGAGGTGGCAAGAACGAGGATGAGGGGATACCGATGGAGTTCAGGCTTGCAAACGGAACCGCGATCACGGACGAGGACATCGAGCGCGAGTGCGCGGAGTATGAATCCGGCTCTTGGGCGGGAACCCTGACGAGCCGCCGCATCGGCCGCCCCAGGCTTTCCGATGGGGAGGACGACGCCAACCTGTCCTTCAAGTGCCCGAAAACGGATGCCGCCCTCATCGAGAGGGCGGCCGCAGCGTGCGGGATGCAGAAGTCTGAGTTCCTGCGCTCGGCCGCAATCGAGAAGGCCGAGAAAATCCTCAGGTCGGCATAGAACCCATTAGAACGACAAAGGGGGCGGAGAAAATCTCCGCCCCCTTTACTTACTTCCTCCTGACGCCCACCAGGCCGCGGCTTCGGAGAATGCGGTATAGCGTTGATTTTGAAATGCCCATGGCAGAGCAGATATCTGGAATTGGCGTTTCCCGAGCGAGGTAGAGTTTCACGGCGGCATCGGCTTTGACATCGGCGATACGCGGGCGGCCTCCAACGTTGCCGCCGTGGCTCCGCTTTATGGCGATGCCCTCCGCTTGGCGCTGCTTGATCAAATCTCGTTCAAGTTCTGCGGTGCAAGCGTGAGTTCCCAAGACAAACCGACCGAATGCCGTGTCCAAGTCTACGGGCTGCTTCAGAGAGGTTAGCTTGACCCCTAGGTTGCGGAACATCAGGTCATAGTTGAGCAGTTGTCTGGTCGACCTCGACAGCCGTTCCCAGCTTTCGACCACCACTTCATCACCGCGCTTCATTTTCTTGAACAAGTTTTTTGCTGTGCGCGGTCGCCCTCGCGAGCGGCGGTCTCCTTGTCTTTGTAGATGCGTTCGTAAGCAATGCCGGCGTTCACCAACGCTTCGATTTGGCGGTCAAGCTTCTGGTCTTTCGTACTTACACGGGCATAACCGTATCGTGTCATTTTTCAGCCTCCAGCCTTGTCTTTTGATTTTCTCATAGGAATGCAAGAGGAGGTTTTGGCACTAGGTTTTGGCACTCGATTTGCATGGCATCGATGACTTGATTTCCTAGTGTCTGGCGGCATACGTTTTGAGACCGGCAAGCTGATGCCGGCTCGAGGACAGCGGCCCGGTGCACCGGGCCGATCGATAGCGGTCTCAGGTTCACAGCGCAGTTTCTCAGGGCTCGCATATATAGGAAGACTTGATTGGCAATCGATTTTAATGAAGTCGGCAGCGCATGTCAGAGTTTTCAACAAATTTAACATGCCACCCTTTATATCCGCACGCGCGTAATTCAACTCATAAGGACCGGC
>CABRHX010000007.1 GCA_902470805.1 uncultured Collinsella sp.
GTCGCCATCGCGCCGGACGAATTAAACCAGTACAGGGAGCCGTTGCACTCGTGAAGGCCGGTAGCCATGGCACCGCCCACGTCGGGCTCGAGCCAGTACCACGTGCCACTCTGAAACAACCATCCGGTATACGCTTTGCCGTCAGAGGTTGCGTAATACCAAGTGCCCTCTTTTAACTGCCAGTAATAAAGAGAGACATCAACATACGCGTAATTCATATCAACGTTTCCGCTAATACCAGAAACTTTTCCGCGGCTTGTATACTGCCAAAAGCTGTAACTGCCGGTATAGTGACATTGGGAGTTGTATTGAGCAATCCAATGATCCCAAGAACCGCTCTTAAATACAGGGTCGGTCAATATATTGTTAAACCAATTTAGGTTTGCATAAATGCCTGGCTTATATCCAGCACTAGAAATCTTATTACAGAATATCTGAGCTCTAGATGCAATTCCGGATTGACGACCATCTGCAATAATTGTCTTGTCCTCAAGATCGTAATACACCGGTAGCCTAGGATTGTGCCCCGATAGGCAGTCAATCACCATGGACGCCTCATCGGCTGCCTGTTGATTATCAAAAGCATATGAATAGATATAGACGCCGTAAGGAATTCCGAGTCGCTCGCACTCAGAAATATTTCGATTAAATTGATAGTCAACTCGACCGCCCCAAGATGGAGCGCCAAATCCAACACGCAGAATAGCGAAATCGATACCAGAAGCCTTAACAGCATTCCAGTCAATACGTCCTTGATGCTCACTGACATCGATGCCCTGCGCCGTAGCCCCATCGGCAAGAATGTCCATGGACAATAAGGCTATTCCATCTTCTTCGGAAGAAGCATCCTCTGCGACCAATTGCCCATCCTCATAACGCCAGGAATTCTCAACTAGGGACCGCGCAGCTTCCGCGTTCGAGGGGAAAACAAACACAGAAATGGGCGCAAGGACCATCAGCACCAACAATGCCGAAAATAACTTAAGATGTTTGCTCATGTAAACCTCGTCATTCGTTCTTGTTTGCGTTTAGCTTACAGCATGGCTGTGAAAGATTTCCGAACATCCAACTGGACAAGATGCCATCTAGGACGACAAATAGCTGCACGCAATACCACAATGTAAACAAGAACTTCCCAGCAGGGTGAAACCAAGGACTCCTAGTCCCTACTCTTAGCCCCAAAGAATGCCGACATCAGTTAGCTTTCAAACCAGATGTCAAAAAGGTAGGGGACCCAGAGAGTCCCCTACAACGCGGAATTCTAACGAATCAAGATTACTTTCGATGGGCCCAAAGCAGTCAAACCGGAGATGCGATTTCCATAACCATCACTATGCCAGAACAAATTTTCGCTCGGCGAATTGCCCCAGAAAAAGCCAATGTGGCTATCGTCCGCATATGGGTTGTAAGGATTGAAGAACACAATGTCCCCCTTACGAGCCAAACCACTACGTAACAACTCATCAATAGAGTTGAAATAAGTCACGTTCGCACACGTATCGATAGCGTAGCCGTACCAACGATAAGCGTTTACGCAGCCGCCCCTTCCGGGACCTCCACTCCAAGGGGAATGGCTCTGCTCGGCGGCAATGGGAGCTAAATTCCCGCCCGCCTTCATATATGCATGCGATACAAATCCACCACAATTCATGCCCGTATAACCGTCCCAACGCGGATCACCCTTTGGGTACATGCACGTTTCCTGGCTGAGATGCGTGTCGTAGCGTGTTCCACGGTAATAGCCGTCGTTTTCGTGGCTCATAAGCCAATTGACCAAGCTGGACCTATTGACCCCCAAAACAGAACCAGACGTATTCAACCATGCACCACTTGCATTGAAGTAATAGTCAACGCCATCGATTTTCAGCCACCCGTTAGCAAACATGGCACCCGAAGGCTGGAGCCAGTACCACGTACCGCCGTCATTAAGCCATCCAGTTTTCATCTTGAATGTGGAAGGGTCCATCCAATACCACGCACCGTTGACATATTGCCAACCAGACTTAAGGACACCATTGGAAGATGCGTAGTACCAAGTATTGCCACTTTCGTCAGAAGCGTCTTTCGACATAATCCAACCAGACGCCACGTTAACGACACCATTCGCATCCGCATAGAAAACCGCATCTCCAATATGAATCACACCTGGCAATGAAGACGAGTCAGTACGATCAGCGACTACAGGAGATCCATCAGATGAAGTAGGCAACGGCTCGCTCAGTGCTCCAGACGAATTCGCCCATGCCATACCATCGTTCAAGTTGATCCAGCACGAAGATGCCATTGCACCGGAATCATAAGAAAAATAGCGCTTGCTTCCTACCGCAAATTCACCAGTACGCATTGCGCCGGATACATCATCAAGGTAATACCAGGCGCTTCCGGACTTTATCCATCGCCCTCGTTGAATAGCTCCGTTTGATGCGGCGTAATACCAAGTACCATCAGCAAGTGCCCAGCCTGTTGCCATGGCACCTGAGCTCGTAAGGAAATAGGTGGACGAGCCCACTTGCACAAAGCCCGTGAGCATAATATGGCTTCCTGGATCCAGGTAATACCAAGAATTCCCTAGAAGTAACCAACCTCCATGCAGTAAGCCGTTGGAGTCAGCGTAATACCAGTTGTTGTCAATAAGTGCCCACTGGGAGGATAGCATGGCCCCTGAACTGTTAAAGATATAAGAGGTGCCATTGCATTCATTCAGCCCGGTGGCCATAGAACCGTCTGCAGGATCAAGCCAGTACCAACGACCCCCATCCGAGAGCCAGCCCTTTACCAGAGCGCCAGAGCCGGAAAAATAATGCCAGACAGAAGCATCAAGATGCCATCCGATAAGCATTGCACCAGAAGAAGAGAATCCATACGTGGCTCCCCCAATCTGCAGCATCGCATCGTGGACCATCTTGCCCTCATCATCCAGCCAATACCAGTTGCTGCCGTCTGAAAGCCAGCCTTTTACCATGGCGCCAGAACCGGAGAAATAACGCCAAGCAGAAGTGGAGCCCGTAGAATCTAGGTACCAGCCGACACGCATTGCGCCCGAAGAGGAGAAGGCATACGTCGCACCCCCGACTTGAACCAACCCATCCCGAGCCATTCGACCTTCGTCGTCGAACCAGTACCAGCTACCGTCTATATGTCTCCAAGAAGAAACAGCGATTGTTCCGTCGGACAAGCCCCAACGCCAAAAACCAGCCCCTTCTTCGGGTGATATCCACCCCTGATGCCAAATAATTTGATTCGAAACCTCGGAAGGGGTCTCATTATCCACCTGAGAGTTCTGCTCGACAGCGAAGGTCGATTCGCGCTGAGCATCAACGCCTGACTCGACAGAAGCAATAGCAACGTTAGATGCGGGACCTTCGTCAGTGTTATTCGAATCAAGGGCGTATAACATCGAGGGCGAACCCAAAAGGAGCCCAAAAGAAATGAGGCCCGAAAAAGCCAGCACTCCGAATGACCATTTCTTCATAACAGCACGGTATCCAATCACGCAGCGGCCCCGTCGCTTCAGGGCAACGGGGCCTCAATCAAAACTAGCTCAGTAATGTGCTAGCCAATTTGCTGGCAGTTTTTGCACTCTCGTGAAGCGCCACGCCTCTGGGCCTCCTGAATAGAGATCTGCGAATAGCCCTTTGCGTCCTTACCAACGGTACGGCACTTATGCGTATGGTAAACATCGCTACCGTTCTTATACCAAACTAAACCGTAGCCCGGAATCCACTTGCCGTCCTCGCCGACATAGTAGGAGCCAACCCAGGCATTCGTAGCCATGGCACCGGAAGACTGGAGGTAGTAGTCGCCGACCCAGGCGTCGTGAGCCATAGCGCCGGAACCGCTAAAGTAGTACCAGGCGCCGCCGACCTGACGCCAGCCGGTGGCCATCGCGCCGGAATCGTCGAACCAGTACCAAACTCCACCAACGTTAGCCCAAGAGTTAGAGGCCATAGCGCCCGAACCTCCGAGCCAATACCACGTGCCGCCATTGCTGAGCCAGCCGGTTGCCATGGCGCCCGAACCGCTCGCATAGTACCAAGAGCCGCCTGCCAAGAACCAGCCAGTGGCCATTGCACCGGAGTCGCCGAACCAGTACCAGGAGCCGCCGAGGCTGCGCCAGCTGTTAGCGACCATGGCGCCCGAGCCGTCGAGGTAGAACCACGTACCGCCGATGTTGAGCCAGCCAGTGACCATCGCACCGGAGGCATTAGTGTAGTACCAGGTACCCGAATCGTTGATCCAGCCAGTCAGCATGACCCCAGATTCGTTGAAATAGTACCAAGCCCCGCCGAGATTATGCCAACCGGTCAATAGCTCACCGTCGGAGGTCGCATAGGACCACTTTCCGTAGATGGAGTCGTAGAACCAGCCACTATGCTGCATGCGGCCATCGGCGTTGGCACCAGGGGTGTTCAGGAAGTAGTTCTTGCCGTCAATCTGAACTCGGCCGTATGCCATATCATGGTTTTCGGGATAGAAGTAATACTTGTCCCCACCGATAGACTGCCAGCCCGACACCGCGGTCCCGTCAGCGCCAAAATAGTACCAGACAGCTTCGTATTCGTTATGCCACTGGTTCGTGACCATGGCGCCAGTTTCGGGATCGAAATAGCGAAGGTTGCCGTCCTCGCACCGAACGAGTCCAGTCTTCGGACGACCGTCGGAACACCATTCCGTAATCGGTCCACCGCCTCCGCCACCGCCAGCAATATCAGCAAATGAGGGCGCCGGGGCAACCGTCATGCAGGCAGCAGCAAATGCAACAACTCCCAGCACTGTTAGTCCGTGCCATCTTTCTCGAAGGTTTTTCATACGACATCCTTTTTCCGAGATTTAAGGCTCTCTTAAGTTATTTTTAAACTATCAATTCAGTATTTCAACGGGAAATCGATAAAAGGTGTCTTTGTGACTGCAATTTAAATATGAGTCGCCACACCTCAACCGTTACGCTAAATAGCTTCTAAGGCAAACTTAGCGCATGAGCGAACTGATTAAACGAGTGAACTGAATAATAAAGCAACAAAATACAAACCTTGGTCATCAATCACATCTACCGCGGGCCGATAACGCCCGCCTCATGTGCTGCGATATAATCAATCTCACTAGATGCCAAATCAGCAAGCCGAAGGAGCTGACGTGCTAACAATTCACTATGGTGATATGGAAAACGTTATCTACAACACGTCCGTTTACTTCGATAACGTATATTCGCCCCAGTGGTTTCAAGACTCCTTTGCCCAAAGGGTCATAAAATCCATCGACAAAGGCACCGTGGTAGGCCCCAATGCAATCGATACCAAGATTCTAGGCATCATTCCTCCCGAGAAACTATCCAGCGGCACCAAAACGCTACTGCTTATGTACTTTATGCCGCAGAATATATATAACGCCTCAAATTGCGGTGATAATTGCGCCTACTGGATTCTGAGGATCGCCGCGCAAAAGGATCTAACAATCAATCTCTACCACATAATGGATTTTGGAAACGGCAAATTCACGGTAACCATTGCAAATACGGACGATATAGTCCACACAATGTTTGACCTTGTCCCCATAGCTGGAAAATGCCTAAGGGAGAACTCCTGATGCGCGGATCATACAAGGTAATTATTCAAAATAACCGGGTTCAGTTTAAACTGACCATCAATAGAAATCTGACCATCATCCAAGGTAACAGTGCTACAGGCAAGACAACTCTGCTTGATATGGTGGCAGCTCACGAAGAGCTTGGGGCACAAAGCGGCGTAACAGTAAGTTGCAAAGTGCCCTGTAAAACAATATCTGGAAAATATTGGCGTAGAGATCTCCAAGAGATTTCCAGCAGTATTGTTTTTATTGATGAGGGCAATACTTTTGTTCGATCAAGAGAATTTGCCCATGAAGCAAAGCGTAGCTCAAACTACTACGTAATTGTCGCCAGAGAGTCACTGCGCCAACTGCCCTATAGCGTTGATGAAATCTACGGTCTTAAGAACACCAACCGAACCACAACGAAGTATCCCGTTTACTCTCGTGTCTACACCTCTACATATCGTATTTACGGTGATACTGATTTTAGAGGCGAGAGGCCCGAGCTTGTCATTGTCGAGGACACAAATTCGGGCTACGAATTCTTCAGTTTGCTATGCAAAAAGAGCAGCATTAAATGCATCAGCGCGGGAGGAAAATCAAATATTTGCAACTGCATTATGGACGCACCGGAAAACGACATCCTCGTGATTGCCGACGGCGCCGCCTTTGGACCAGAAATTGCGGAAGTAGCTGCTCTATTGCGCCGAAAGAACATCAAGCTATTCCTACCGGAATCGTTTGAATGGCTCGTGTTGAAGTCGGGATTATTCAACAGCAAACACATTAAGGACATGCTGCTTAACCCCGCTGAACATATCGAAAGCTCAAAGTTCTTTAGCTGGGAGAGGTTCTTTACTGCAGAACTCATCGAATGCTCACGAGACACACGTTTTCGATATGACAAGAGCTGCATGAACGAGGAGTACTTGAACCCCACCGCCCTTGCAGCTCTTGAGGATACTTTGCCGGAACTTGGCATTACTTCGCACTAAAACGAGAAGTACTCACTGTCGGAGGATAGGTTCGGCCCGAGCCACGGATCGCCATCGAGGAAGAACTCTGGCCAGCGCTGCATGAACAGCGCTTGCTCGCGCTTCCAGCGGCGCAGCTTTTTCTCGTTGGCCTCTTCCCTGCCGCGCGAGGTGAACTCGTAGTGATACAGCTCGGCATAGGGCGTATAGATGGTTCGATAGCCCGCCTCCCATACGCGCAGACAAAAGTCCGCGTCGTTAAAGCCGACGGCGAACTCCTCGTTGTAGCCTCCGACCTGCTCAAACACGTCGCGACGAACCATCTGGCAGGCGCCCGTTACGGCGCTAAAGTTGCCGGGACGTACAGCACGGGCAAGGTATCCCTCGCGCTTTGCCGAGAAGTCCTGGTTGGCATGGGCAAGTGCGCCGCGCACGCCAACCAAAATGCCGGCATGCTGCACCAGATGATCGGCAAAATAGAGTTTGGCGCCCACCACGCCCGCATCGGGACGCATCAGATAGCCCATCATCTCTTCAATAAAGCCGGGGCTTATGACCTCGGTATCGTTGTTCAACAGCAGCAGATAGTCGCCCTTGGCATGCTCAACGCCAAAGTTGATGATCTGGGAGTAATTGAACTCGCCCGGCCACCACTCAACGCGCGCCGTGCCCTTGCCACCAGATGCAGCCTCTATGCGCTCCAGAAGGGTTTCGTAATACGCAAACGTCTCCGGGTCTTCGCTGTTGTTCTCCACCAAGACGATCTCGTAGTTGGCATACGTGGCCTTCTGGGCGATCGACATCACGCAGGCGTCGAGCGTCTCGACGTGATCCTTGGTGGGAATCACAATGCTCACCAGCGGCGCAGGCTTTGGCAGCGCATAGCGCATACGGTAGACAAACGGCGTCTCGGTCTCCTCGACCGTTCCGCAAATGCCCAGCGCGTTAAAGTGGCGCTGCAGCGCAAGGCGCCCGGCTTCAATAGCATACGGCTTACTATCGGCAGAACCGTCGGCGGTCGATCCCGGATGAACGCGCCAGTGATACAGCACATCCGCAACGTGCTCAAAGCGCGCGCCGGCTACAAGGCAGCGAAGCGTCAAGTCGTAGTCCTGGGCGCCCGCAACTTCTTCTGGGGACAAACCAATGTGATCGATGAGCGCCTTCTCCACCATCAGGAAATGCGTCACGCAGTTATGGCTATAGAGCAGGTCGACGTTGAGTACGGTCTTAAAGACCGGCTGGCCCCACTCCCCCGTTTTCTGGAACATGTCCTCATCGCAGAACAGGACCTGGGGACGCTCGCCCTCGGCCGCCTTATTCAGTGCGGAAACATACTGGAATAACGCGTCCGGTTCCAGAATGTCGTCATGGTCCAAGAACGCGATGTAGTCTCCAGTCGCCTGCTGAATACCAGCGTTGGTGTTGAGCACAATGCCGCCGTTGCCAGGCAGCTCAATACGACAAACCCGCTCGTCATTGGCGGCAGCCGCAAGATTGGCCACCGCATCCCATTCGGGCGAGGCGTCCATAAGCAGCAATTCCCAGTTGTCATAGCTCTGGGCTAGCACCGAGTCCAGCAGCTCGCGCAGGTAGACCCGATCTGTCTTGTAGCACGGCACCACAATGCTCACGAGCGGTCTATAGGCAAAGGCCGCCGAAGCGACACGCTGGCACGCCAAATCGGCCGGCTTTGCGCGATGCCGCTCAAACCAACGTCGATAAGCTGCGTCGTCTGCACGCGCGTCCTTCATGCGGTTCCAACTGTCGTCGACCATGCCGTTGTACAGGCGACCATCCATGGCGCAAAAACCGCTCTGAATCTGCTCTGTGGGATCACTCGCAATCGCGACAAAATCCCGTATATCCTGAGGCATCTCTACGCTCAGATACGTTTTATTGACGCGGCAACCGTTGCGCTGCGGCACATCGCCCTGCGATTCAAACACATGCACGGTGGCATCGATGACATTCATATGCGCATCGAAGATCTGGAGCTCAGGTGCGCACTGGAGGTCTCCAGCCCAGGTAACCTCATAGCGCCACACCGCGCCGGCGTCTGCCGGTAAATAACGAACGGCATCGATCTCATAGCGACCGCAGCACTCGCTGCGCTGTGCATCGCGAACAAGCGCACACATCGCAGGCTTTGCTTTGTAGTTAATCTTGGATTCCAGCTTGGCCACGCGGCTATCGAGGCGAATGGCGCCAAGCTTTTGGCCACCGGACACAAATGCAGCGTCGATCGCAGAGCCATCCAAAAACGGAAGCACCAAGACAGCGAGCTCGCGCTCGTAATCGGAAACGGAAGGGCAAAGCGCCAGCACACGGCCATGATCGACTGGGAACACCAGCGACGGCACACAAGAACCGCTCGTTGTCGCATGGGCAAACGCCTGAGAACCCTCCCGCTCGATAAGCGCGGCGACATCCTGACCGGCAAAACGAAGCAGCACAAACAGACGGCCCTGACTGCGGCAAAGTGCCAAACGCTTGATACTCATCTACACTTCTCGCTTTCCAAGGGCGTTCGCTGCCATGCGTTTGCAGGCACCCAGGCGCCCAAACCTCAAGACGTCGTAATCGAACATGAGCTTTTTGCACGCACGAGCATTGGGGGCATTGCTGGTAAGCGCTGCACGCACCATAGCAGCAACAGAAGGAGCGCATTGCGCGAGCGCAGTATCGCTGCCCACGGCAGAGCCGGCAAGCGCCGTGGCAACGGCAGCAAACACCTTGCCGCAGTCCGTACCCAACAGCCTGAGCGCATCGTACAGCACCAGATCGCACAGGAAATATGCCAGGTCATCGGCATGCTGGGCATCGAGACCATCGCGCTGCCAGTCAGCCAGCACCGCGGAGTAAATCTTCACGTGCTCTAGCAGGCGCGTCTCGTCGTCATAGCGCATGATGTCCATGAGCGAGCCCTTGCGCGCCACACGGTAGTCATACAGCTTGTTCGAGATAAGCGAAGTCTTGCACGAACGACCGTACACGGCAAAATCGAAGACCTGGTCCTCGCCATACTTAACGGTTTCGTCGAACACGATCCCGTTGCCCAGCAAAAACTCACGCTTGCAGGCGGTGCGCCATGCAAAGGGGCGAGACGCTTCCTTAAACAGCAGGTCGGTGCTATAGCCCTCAAATGACACATCGCGCGGGCTCAGCACATAGTTAAGCCACGGATACCCTGCCTCCAGCGGATACGGGTTCGCGCCAAAGGTCAAAACGTCGCAGTCCTCGCGCTCAAAGGCATCGACGATCACGCGGCATGCATCGGGCGTAAAGCGGTCGTCGGAATCCAAAAACGCGACGATAGGAGCCGAGGACGCAGCGATACCCGCGTTACGGGCGCTCGACAAACCACCGTTGGGTTTATCAATCAGCGTAAAGCGCGCGTCCTTTTCGCAATAGGCAGCGGCGATGTCGCGCGACCCATCCGGCGAGCCATCGTTAACCAGCACACCTTCCCAACCGGGCATATCCTGCGCGAGTAGGGAGTCCAGGCACCATGCCAGGCAATCCTCCACCTTGTAGATGGGAACGACAACGGAAATCTTGGGGGTAACCATAATCACGCGCTCCTACTGTGCGGCCGGAACGTCATCAGGGTGCGGGTTGTCACCGTAAGTGCGCTGATACGTCAGCACGCGCCAGACCAGCGGCAGGCCGCCGATCTTAAAGTAGTGCTTAAACGTATTGAGCTTGCCCGGCTTCTTAAAATCAAAGCGCGAATCGATATAGGCGCGGGGCGACTTGACCATCAGGCGCAAGTCGGTCTCGCCACGCGGATCAAACAGCGACAGATCAAAGCGACCGGCATCCCAGTCGGCCTTGAGCTCGGACGAGGCTTTCTTCCAAAACTGCTCGCGCAGTTCATCGACCAGGCGCTCATCATTCCAACGGTACGTATCGACCTTCATGCGCATTAAAATACCCTGAAGCTGAGCCTTAAGCTCGGGGCGTTCATCCAAAAAGCGCTGCATCTCGGCGTATTCGTCGCACACGCAAAATACCTTGTTGGGCGAATTAACGGAGCTCTTCTCGTTATCCTGGCGATAGCACAAAATGGGGTCCGCAATAAACGCGGCACGCTCGGCGCAAGCCCAAACCTTAAAGTTAAAGCCTGCGTCCTGATACGAGGCACCCGGCGTGGGGAGAAAGCGAATCTGATTGGCGTTGAGAAACTCGCGCCGATAGATGGCAGACCAAATGGAAGGCTTGCGGTAGAAGATCCCCGGGCGATCGACGGGGCGATACGCGGCGCCTGTCATATGCTCGTCGATAATTCCAAACAGCTCACGGCGCTCGCTGGGCGCAGACCAGTACAGGTAAAAGTCGCCCTTAACGACATCGGCATGTTCAGCATCTGCCCTGGCAACCAGTTTTTGAAGCGAGTCCTCAAACATAAAGTCATCGGACTCCAGGATGCCCACGTACTCGCCGCGTGCCATCTCCAGGCCGCGGTTCATCGAGTCGCCGTAGCCGCTGTTGGCCTTGTCGATCATCTTCACACGTGCGTCGCGCTCCATGTACTCGCGGATGATATCCGGCGAGCTGTCGGTGGACCCGTCGTTGATGCAGATGATCTCGATGTCCTTGAGCGTCTGCGCCACGGCGGAATCGAGGCATTCGCGCAGATAGCGCTCAACATTGCAAATGGGGACAAGCAGCGAAACTTTAGGGGTATCAGAGTTCTGCAAGAGAACCTCCTGTTGAATAGCGTGTAACAGGGTCATTTTAGCAGCCAAGTTGCGGCGGGCGGCAGCGCTTGGAATTAGAGGAAGCGCTCCAGGCAGGCTTTGAGACCGCGAGTCGAAAGATAGAACAGCGCGGCATCTGCCATCGTAACGCCCGAGGTCGCCGCAACGAGCTTGTGAGCAACACGGCGAACGGCGCCCTTAGCAGGCATATCCGCCCACTCCGTCCCCAAAAACGTCGTGAAAGCCCTGTTGACGCGGCCGGCAACACGGTGGAAGCCGTCCGCATCCAGACGCGCCAAGTCGAACACAATGAGGTCCAAGAACCAGGTGATCAGCTCGCCGGGGCACAGGTCCAAAAGACCGTAGGCCGCCCAGTCCTCCAAGACCTCCTCGAGCATCCTCATGTGGGCGTCAAGCTTTTTGGCGCGAGCCTCGGCACTGTTGAACTCGTGCGTCGCCGATTCGCTCTCCATCACGTAGTGGTAGAACTTGTCCGGCATGACGACGGTCTTGCGGGCAAGCGCATAAGCCGCAAATTGGAAGACGACGTCCTCGCCCAAAGCCAAACCGGGGGCGAAGCGAATGCCTTCGCGATTGAGCAGCTCGCGCGAAAAAGCCGCACGGCAGGCATAGGGCTGCGCATTCGAATGGAACAGCAGTTGGGGATCACGGGCGCCGAAGGTACCAGCTTTGGGACTCATGAGTTGCTGGACACGTTTGGAGGCAGCATCGGCAGGTTCACAGACGCCGCCAAAGACGGCGGCCTCGGCATCTGCAGACTCCATGGCATGCAGCACGCGCCCGACCGTCTGCGCATCGATGTAATCGTCGGCGTCCACAAAAAAGACGGTCCCGCCCACGGCGGCATCGATGCCGGCATTTCGAGCACACGAGACGCCCGCGTTTTCCTGGTCAATCACCAGTACGCGATCGTCGGCCTGCGCAATCTGGCGCAAAACGTTCAACGAATCATCAGTCGAACCGTCGTTGACGCAGACAACCTGAATCGAACGCTCAGACTGGGCCAACAGCGAATCGAGGCATCGCTGAATGGAGCGCGACGAATTGTAGACGGGAACGACAATGGTCGCTTTGGGGGTCAAAGTCTCTCCCATGTCGACCTACCCCCTCAGCGATTCGATGAGGAAGGCAGCAACCACGCCTGGGCCTCCAACCGAGGCGTAATACTTGGCGCGCCCCAAGGCACCATCCGTCGCAAAACTCGGATGCTCGTCAACCCAGCCCTCAGGATCTTTGAGGATGGCAGCGAGATTCGCGCGCTTCCACGGCTTAAGATCGTCAAGCGAAAACTCCCCCGCGTCCAAGGCCGCCTGAAATTCCTTGGCCATCTGCGCCAGGAACTCCTTATAGAACTTAGGCGCCAGGCGCACGTAGTTCCACATGTACGAATCGTACTTAATGAGCTGATTGAACTTGAGCATGCGCGCGACATCGCCGCTTGCGTGGTCGCGGGCATAATCCTCTCGAATCCAACGCTCAATCTCGGCATACTCGGTATTGACGCAAAAGACCTTAGCCGAAGAATTGACCGAGGAATTCTCGTTGTCCTGGCGATACGACAACACGGCATCGTGCAGGTAAATAGCCTTATCGGCGCACGCGATCACCTTAAAGGCGAATGACGTGTCCTGAAAGGATGCCCCCGGAGTCGGCAGGAACTTGATGCCGTTGCGCTCAAGAAAATCGCGACGGTACACGGCCGACCAAATCGACGGCTTTTGCTTAAAGAACCGCGTCGTGTCGCTCGGGTGCACCGGCTTGCCGCAGTCCTTGGCCTTAAACATCTCGTGCAGCGAACGGCGCTCCTCGGGCTTGGACCAGTAGAAATCAAAGTTCGCCTTCGCAAAGTCGGCATTATTGCTATCGGCGGCCGAGACAAGCTTTTCGAGTGCGCCGGGCGCCATAAAGTCATCAGACTCCAGAATGCCCACGTACTTGCCGCGCGCCATATCGAGCCCGCGGTTCATCGAGTCGCCGTAGCCGCTGTTGGCCTTGTCGATCATCTTCACGCGCGTGTCGCGCTGCATATACTCGCGGATTATCGCCGGAGAGTTGTCGGTCGACCCGTCGTTAATGCAGATGATCTCAATATCCTTGAGCGTCTGCGCCAGGGCGGAATCGAGACACTCGCGCAGGTAGCGCTGAACATTGTAAATGGGAATAAGCAGCGACAGAACAGGGCTGCCAGAGGCGTTAGTAGACAAATGTGCTCCTTAGGAAATACCTGTCGTTTCATGGTATCAAAGGGTCAGCGCGCTAACGGGCGTTTATATAATCTATGGAGCCTCTTGCGGGCAAAGCAGCCCCACGTCATGCGGCGGGCCCATGGCAGGTTCCTGCGTTTTATTCAAAGCTTGCCGTCAAGGCGCGCCGAGCCTTTACAATAGGACAGTCCCAAGGACGTATTCGATAGCTTCCGCGCAGCACTCGCCCGCCGCGCGTGAAAGGATATATTGCCCCATGCCTTCAACCCTCCCCGCTCCCATCGATAAGCTCGCCATCGTCGTCGTTACGTACAAGCGCCAGGAACTCCTGGCCAACTTGTTCGACTCCATGACCGAGCTCACGGCAACGCCCTGGCGCATCGTGATTGTCGATAACGAGAATTCGCGCGAGACCGAGGCCATGTGCACCGCATTCAACGAGCGCTTGGCCAACCTGTGGGGCATCGACACCGAGCAGCCCGACGCGCAGGGCGGCACCGACCGCGTCATCTACGCACCGCAGCTCGAAAACGGCGGCGGTGCGGGCGGCTTCTCCGCCGGCACTAAATGCGCCTACGACCTGGGCGCCCAGTGGTTCTGGGTGATGGACGACGACGTGCTCGTCATCCCCGAAGGCATCGAGCGCTTGGCCAAGTGGACCGACCGCTACGATGTCATCCAGGGTTCGCGCCTGGACTTCGACGGCGGCGCGTTCTTTTGGCAGTACCAACTGATCCTTTCGCTCGGCATTCCAAACCCTGTCGCCAAGTGGGATCTGGGTCCCGAGGGCTACCGCACCATGAACCAGCTGTGCTTTGAGGGCGGCATGTTCTCGCGCCGCGTGGTCGACAAGATTGGCCTGCCCGACGCGCGCTTCTTTATCTACGGCGACGATGCCTGCTATGGCTACGTGGCCAGCCAGCACTTCCCCGCCGCCGTTGTTGCCGACGTGGTTCTCAAGCGCGCCCGCGCTGTCTCTAACTGGGATATCGCCGGCAAGCGCCAGCTCAACTCTACGAGCGACACCAACCGTTACTACATCATGCGCAACCGCGGTTATCTGGCCCGCTACATGCAGATCTACGGCGACTATCACCCCGTGCTGTTCCGTCTGGGCAACGCCGCGACCTTCTGCAAGGAGTTTATTCGCCTGGCCGCCGTTGACAAGTGCTTTAAGACCGGAATTCCGGCGCTGCGCCGCGGCATGAAGGACGCCCGCAAGATCATCAAGGACCCCAACTGGAAGCCCATGCCGCCCATGAAGGACACCGAGTAACGGAAGTCGGAAACACCTCGGCGCTTAAAGCCGCTGGCACACCGTAGCCACATGCTGCCCATCAAAACCGAACCCCCAGCGCATGCGACCCACGCCGGGGCGTGGCACACGGATTTCGTCGATGCCGTCGCGCTCTATGTCGAGTAGCGACTGCACGGCCAGCAATTCCAGGCCCAGCGCATCCACATCGGGGTCATACATCAAGTTAATCGTTATCAGCGGGCGCTCGTCCAGCATGCCAATCGTGTCTGCTACGTCGAACACGGCACCCGTAGGGAAAACCTGGATGTCCCAGCGACCCGCGCCACACTTTCGCCTCGAGGCAGGATTGGCATAGCCCGGCAATCCAAAGCAGAGTCCTTGCAAGAGTAGGTGATATGGCAGCGGTGTATCTGGGTCGGTCGCACCGATTCCCGCATCTCCCAAGATGCGGCTTAGCGCCCGCCTCACGGTATCCTCGTTCCCATGGCACAGCCCGTCGCGAAACGCATCGACGTCTCGAATGTCTTCTGCAGCGCACTCAAACCACTCAATAATCACTAGACGCAAGGCCTGGCGAAGCTCGTTATTGGGCAATCGCAAAGCACGGAAGCGATCGCCATGCTCTGGCTCCTCAGTCATATCCGTCGTGAGAAAACCGGACAGATACAGCGCTGTCCACATGCCATCGTCAGGCGAGACATCTGGCTCTGCAGTGCCCAAACAAAGCGGGGCCTCAGCGCACCCATGGGCCTCGAGCAAATCAAACAAGACCGAAAGGCGGTCGAGATTCCACCCGGCAACTACCCTACTCAGGCAATCGGCATATCCATACAGATCGGCACGCACAGGCGCCGTGCAGCCTCGGCCCAGAAAACCGATCACACGCTCTGGACTCGAGCAATAGGCCCTGCCAAACCGATACCCCTCAAGCCATTCACGCGCATCATTCAGGTATTCCTCGCGCCCAGCATGATTCAAAAGAGCCTCGACCTCGGCATCCGAAAAACCGAACCAACGGTCACACCACGCCGACAGCGGCGTCGTCAGACAATACGAGCAGCCGCGCGAAGAAAGCGCCGCTTCGGCAGGACCGGGACACTCCCCCATCAGACACGTCAGCCGCAACGAATCGCGCGCAGTGGCAATGGCGTCAAACAGCGCACGGTCAAGTAGTTCTGCCGGATCGGCGTCGGAAGCGTCCCTCGCGCTCGCACGGCGAGACCACGCCGCATCGTACCCATCAACGAGCAATACAACCTGCTCATCGCAGGCAATCTCCAGCAGCTCTATGAGCACACCGAGCACCGAGTCAACCTCGTCCGCGCTCGCCACGCCACGCGCGACACGTTCGATGTGACGCACCTTATCTCGAGCTAAATCCGGAGCCTCCAAGAGCGCCAACAAGCGAGCGCACTCGCCCGAAAGGGCATCGCGCACGACGTCGGCAACAGCGGGGCCACGCCTCGCAGCGCCAGAAAAGTCCAGCGATATCACCGGATAGCAAGCGTACTCATCCCGATAGCGCCCGCCGTTCGCATCCCAAATCTGAGCATCGGCAAACAAACGCTGACCAGAGCGACCGACCGCTGGACGCTCCAGAAAAGCCCTGAGCATCGACAAGTTCATGCTCTTGCCAAAACCCTCGGGTCGACAGCACACCACAACGGACGCGTCGCAGTCCAACACATCGGCAATAAACATGGTCTTGTCAACCAGCATGCAACGACCAATGGCATCGGCAAAATCATGCACACCGACCGGCAAAACCGCATCATCGACATGGTTGACAAGCCGTACGCCAAAAGTATCGGCACTGTTGCAATACTCCTGTTCAGACACCGTAACTTCTCCCTAAAACGCAGCACGAAGCCCATTGTAGCGAGCAGTTCAAGTGCAACGCTGGATCCGTGCAAAGGCATCGGGCAACGGTAGGAACAAAGGCCTTGAGGGGGCATAACAAATCGTTGTGCAACAAAATGGGGCCCGATGCAACTGCACCGGCCCCCATTGCGAATCTTTAGTTGTCGGGCAACCGAAAGGGACTACTCCTCGGAGTCGTTCTGCCCAGCAGCCTTCTTTTGCTGATCGAGCTTATGCTTGCCACTCACAATAGACGTGGCACCCAGCGTGGCCAAGCTTGCACTGGCAAGGCTCGCCATAACGATAAGGTCGCCCGTCTTGGGCATGTTACCGCCAGATGACTTGGTCGTTGTAGTCGTCGTGGTTGTAGTGGTCACCGTCTTGGAGTCATTTTGCTCTTGGACTTGGTTGTCAGCACCGCTCTTGTCGTCGTCTTCGGGCTGTTTCTTTTCGCTCTCGGTCTTGCTCTCGTCCTTCTTCTGAGCAGATTTGTCGTCCTTCTCCTTAGAGCTAGAACCCTTATCGGATTCGGTCTTCTCGGAAGCCTTGTCCTTGGAGTCGCCCTTTGAGGCTTCGGCCTTTTCCGTGGAAACCTGATCAGAGTTGTCCTTGTTCTGGGTCGAGCCGTTATTGACGCCAGCCATCAGCGAAGAGCCCAGCGTAGAACCAAGCTGCACGGAGAAAGAAGGCTTCTTGTCCGTCGAAATAACGGGCGCGTCCGTTGCCGTATTTGAATCGCCCTTGGAAGCGCCGGAATCAGAAACGGCGTCAGAGTTAGAGTTATTGCTAGAACCAGTATCGGCGGAAGAATCGCTCGAACCAGTGGAAGAATTAGAGGAACCAGCGTCGGTCGAACCAGAGGCGGCGCTGTCCGTATTGCCGGTAAAGTTTGAAGACGAATCGCCCGCAGCAGAGCCGTTCGAATCGGAGCCATTCGAGGTAGAGCCGTCGTTGGTAGTGCCACCAGCAGAGCCATTACCGTCAGCATTGGTCGAGGGCGCATCCATCCTGTCATCGTTGGGATCGTCACTCGGGTCGTCATTCGAATCAGGCGTCGGTGCAGGTTCCGGCGCGGGTTCCGGCTGCTCGGGCTGCTCGGGCTTGTTGTCCTTCGCAGCGGCAGCCTCGTCCTCGGCGATATAGACCAGGCAGTCCTTGAGCTCATTGCGGTAGCGGTTCTTCCAGCCCTCGTGGTACTGGGGCTGGCTTGCATACTTGGTCGCCACGTTATTGACCACGCTGTTGGAAAGCGCCGTCACAAACTCGCGGTCGGACATATCGTTGGAAAGATTCGCCCAGCGGAAAAAGTCCCTGCAGCCACCAGTGCCGCACATGTTGGTAATGCTCCACACCATGCCCTTCACGCAATCGGCGCGGCCCGAAATATCAATACCCAGGCCGCTCTTGAGCCACGCCTCGGTCACCGCATAGTACGAGTTGTACGCATACGCATCCTGCAGAGCCGAAAACTCAGCAGGATCGGTGTTATAAGCACCCTGGAAGGCCTCCTGTGCAATACGGCCGAGCTCGGTAAGCTGGTCGTTCTCGTACATGGCATTGCTCGCGTTGGAAATCTCGCTGCCGCGATCAATCGCATCCTTGAGCATGCCGTACTTGGCAGAATCGTAGTTGTAAACCTGCTTCATAAACGGAATGAGCGACCAACGACGGTCGAACTGGTAATAGCCCAGCGCGTTGTAGCCGTCACCATACGAAAATCCCTGGTTATAGTTACCATGGCTCTCATATTTGGTGAAGTACTTCATCTCGGGAGTCACGTTGACAAACGAGACACCCTGAACCGACCTCAACACGCCCGAGAAGGACTGTTGGGTGTAAAGGCCCTTATCGATATCGGTGGCATCCGAGGCAATGCCCGGCGTGGGCTCCTCGGCAGCGGCGGGTGCCGGCGCGGAAACGGCGCCAAACGAAAGCGCCAGCGTCAGGCCCGCGACAATAGCAGAATGCTTGGGCTGCATAAGATCCTCCCTGCATTGGTGTAGTTAAAGTTCAGTTTGCAAAGATAAAAATAAGTATTGCAGCTCGCCCGTTGTTGCACAACAACCCCTCGGTAAACGGCAACAACCCTCCGCGAATTCTTAAGGAATTGCGGTCAACCTACAGCTTAATGTCAAAGTTGATCTCGGGGACGGCGGCCAGGTCGGCCAACGTCACGCCGTCGACGTACTTTTCGATCACGTCGTCCAGACCGCGCCAGAACTTGACGGTCGAGCACAAATCGCTGCGGGTGCAGCTGTTGTCGATGCCGTCGCACGCCACGGGCGCCGTGCTGCCCTCGACAGCGCGCAGGATGTCGCCGGCGCGCACCTCGGCCGGGTCCTTGGCCATCATGTAGCCGCCGCCCTTGCCGCGCACGCTCTTAAGCAGGCCCGCCTTCATAAGCGGACGAACCAGCTGCTCCAGATACTTTTGCGAGATATGCTCGCGGTCGGCAACCTCGCGCAAGGCAATCTTGCCCTCGGCGTCGCCCAGCGCCGCGATATAGATCATCAGCCGGAGGGCATAGCGGCCCTTAGAAGAAATGAGCATACCTACCCTCCCGTTGTTCCTGGGACAAAATCAGGCCAATTTGTCCCAAATCCTATGCACGCGGGGCAAACAAACCTGATTATTATGTCCCACATCTAAAAAGTCGAGTGGATTAGTCGGGTTTTCCCTTGACTAACGCCGAACCCATAGTAACTTTATTCCGAGAAGATTCCTAGGGTTTAGCACACCTATGAGTACACCATATACAGAGAGGGACAGCATGAGCGCAAATCCGCTGCTTTCCATCGAAGGTCTGACCGCCTCCGTGGACGAGAAGACCATCCTCCACAACGTCAACCTCAACGTCGCCTCCGGCGAGACCCATGTGCTGATGGGACCCAACGGCGCCGGCAAATCCACCCTGGGCCACCTGGTCATGGGCGACCCCGTCTACACGGTCAACGACGGCCGTATCGTCTTTGACCGCCAGGACATCACCGAGCTCACCACCGACAAGCGTTCGCGCGCCGGCCTGTTCCTGAGCTTCCAGGCCCCGGTCGAGATTCCGGGCGTGCCGCTGTCGAGCTTTTTGCGTGCCAGCATCGCCGGCCGTCCCGGCCTGGAGATGAAGGGCAAGGAATTCCGCCGTCGCGTCAAGGAGCTCGCGGCCGAGCTCAACATGGATACCGCCTACCTCAACCGCGAGTTGGGCGTAGGCTTCTCGGGCGGCGAGAAGAAGAAGGTCGAGATGCTCCAGCTTCTGCTGCTGCAGCCCAAACTCGCCATCCTGGACGAAACCGACTCCGGCTTGGACGTCGACGCCCTGTCCACCGTCAGCCACGGCATGGACGCGTACCGCAAGAGCTGCGACGGCTCCATGCTCATCATCACGCACAACACGCGCATCCTGGAACACCTGGATGTCGACCGCGTCCACGTTATGGTCAAGGGCCACATCGTACGCGAGGACGACGCCTCGCTCATTCCCTGGATCGACAAGAACGGTTTTGAGACCTTCGAGCGCGAGGCCGCCGAGCAGCGCGCCCAGGCCGAAGCCGCCGCTGCCGAGCAGCAGGCGTAAAGGGGCGACGCAATGACCAAGAACCGCACCGAGGTCGCGGACATCGACCGCAGCCTCTACGACTTCACCTATGGCGAGGAGGGATTCGAGCGCCTCGACGCCGGCATCACGCCCGACATCGTGCGCGAGATCAGCGCAAAGAAGGACGAGCCGCAGTGGATGCTCGACCTGCGCTTAAAGTCCCTCGAGATCTTCAATCGTTTCCCCGACCCGACGTGGGGCCCCTCCATCGAGGGCTTGGACATGGACAACATCGTCACCTACGTCAAGCCCAACACCGACCAAAAACACGACTGGGAGTCGGTGCCCGACGACATCAAGAACACCTTTGAGCGCCTAGGCATCCCCGAGGCCGAGCGCAGCTACCTGGCAGGCGTCGGCGCGCAGTACGACTCCGAGCTGGTCTACCACAACATGCAGGACACCGCGTCCAAGATGGGCATCGTCTACTCCGGCATCGAGGAGGCCCTGCACGACCCGCAGTGGGAACCGCTCATCCACGAGAAGTTTATGACGCTCATCCCGCCCACCGACCACAAGTTTGCGGCCCTGCACGGCGCCGTATGGTCGGGCGGCTCGTTTGTCTACGTGCCCAAGGGCACCAAGCTCGACTTCCCGCTGCAGAGCTACTTCCGTCTTAACGCCAAGGGCGCCGGCCAGTTTGAGCACACGCTCATCATCGTCGAGGACGACGCCGACCTGCACTTTATCGAGGGTTGCTCCGCGCCCAAGTACAACGTAGCCAACCTCCACGCCGGCGCCGTCGAGCTCTTTGTGGGCAAACGCGCACACCTGCGCTACTCGACCATCGAGAACTGGTCCAAGAACATGTACAACCTCAACACCAAGCGTGCGCGCGTGGACGAGGACGGCGACATCGAGTGGATCAGTGGCTCCTTCGGCAGCCACGTGGGCTACCTCTATCCCATGAGCGTGCTCAACGGCCGCCGCGCCCGTTCGAGCTTTACCGGCATCACCTTTGCCGGCGCCGGCCAGAACCTCGATACCGGCTGCAAGGTCGTACTCAACGCGCCCGAGACCTCGGCGACCGTCGAGACCAAGGGCATCTCCAAGAGCGGCGGCATCCAGACCTTCCGCAGCTCTATCGTGGCCACGCCCAAGGCCGAGGGCTCCAAGGCAACCGTGAGCTGCCAGTCGCTGATGCTCGACGACCAGAGCCGCTCCGACACTATTCCGGCCATGGACATCCGCGCCAAGAACGTCGACATCGGCCACGAGGCCACCATCGGTCGTATCGGCGACGACAAGGTGTTCTACCTGATGAGCCGCGGCATCTCGGAGGAAGAGGCCCGCACCATGATCGTCAACGGCTTTGCCAACCCGGTCTCCAAGGAGTTGCCGCTGGAGTACGCCGTCGAGATGAACAACCTGATCAAGCTCGAGATGGAAGGAGCGATCGGATAATGAATCAGACCACGATCACCGCTGCTACCACCCTTGAGCAGGTCAACGCTATGCCGGCCGCCACTTGGGGTTGGCTGAAGATGAATCAGACCAAGCTCGAGCTCTCTGACGAGCTTGCTGCCGCTCCCGCCGAGACCGTTAAGGTTGAGGGCTTGGACGAGCAGTTTGCTGGCGTGGCAGACGCGTTCGACGCCGCCATGGACGCCATGGCCGAGCGCTTCCCCGAGCGCCGCGCCTCCGCGCCCGGCGATGCCGCCGACCGCGCCCGCATCACGCCCGAGACCGAGCTCGACGTGCCCGCCACCTCCGTCTACCAGGCCGGTGCCATTAAGCTGGAGGAGGAGCTCTCCCCCGCTGAGGCCTTCGAGACTGGCATGGGCGAGGCTGCCTACACCTACCTGGCCGACCACGCCACCAAGCGCGTCGTCATCGATGTGCCCGCATACAAGCACGCCACGGTTACCGCGCGCGTGAATGGCGTCGACACTGCCGCGGCCATCGCCGCCATCGATGTCGTCGCCCGTCCGCAGGCAACGCTCGACCTGCAGATCGCCCTGGACTCCCCCGTTGCCGGCGAGGGCGTCGTGGGATCCGTGCTGCGCGTGTGCGCCCACGAGTACGCCACCGTCAACGTGGCCTGCACGCAGACGCTCGACGATAGCTGGATCGCACTCGACGACACCGGCCTGTTCCTGGACGAGGGCGCGCGCGTCAACGTGCAACACACCGTCCTGGGTGCCGGCGCCAGCGCCACCGGCCTTGCCGGCGATCTGTTGGGCGATACCGCCAAGGTCACCATCGATACTGACTACCTTGGCGCCCGCGAGCAGGTGCGCGACTTTAACTACGAGCTGCGCCACCGCGGTCGCAAGACCGAGTGCGAGATCGACGCCAACGGCGTGCTGACCGGCACGTCCAAGAAGGTCTACCGTGGCACCATCGACCTCGTGCACGGCTGCAAGGGTGCAACCGGCACCGAGCGCGAGACGGTGCTTTTGGCCAACAAGGGCGTCGACAACAAGACCATTCCCGTCATTCTCTGCGACGAGGACGACGTCGCCGGCAACCACGGCGCCACCATCGGTCACGTCCGCGACGAGCAGCTGTTCTACCTCGCCTGCCGCGGCCTTGACCAAAACGCCGCCGAGGACCTGTTCATCCGCGCCAAGCTGGAGGACGCCGCGCTTTCCGCCACCGACGAGCGCACCCGCGCCGCCGTCGTCCGCCTGGGCAACAACCTGATCGATAACTTTGAAGAGGAGCTCGCATGATCGACACCGAGCACGTTAAATGCGATACCTGCACCGCCCCCGAGCCCATGGAGCTCGACGCCAGCGACGAGGCTTCGCGCGGCTGGCCCACTGTGGACATCGAGACCAACCCCTACAAGGGCCAGTTCCCGCTGTTCCAGCAGCACCCCGAGATCGCCTTCCTCGATAGCGCCGCCACCGCGCAGCGCCCTGCCTGTGTGCTCGACGCCGAACGCGACTTCTATCAGCGCATGAACGCCAACCCCCTGCGCGGCCTGTACTCGCTGTCCGTCGAGGCCACCGACGCCATCGCGAAGGTCCGCCAACAGATCGCCGACCTCATCGGCGCCGCCCAGGCCAACGAGGTCGTCTTCACCCGCAACACGAGCGAGTCGCTCAACCTGGTCGCCAAGAGCTTTGCACCCACGGTGCTCGAGCCCGGTGACGAGGTCGTCATCACCATCATGGAGCACCACTCCAACCTAATCCCGTGGCAGCAGGTCTGCCGCGAAACCGGCGCCAAGCTCGTCTACCTCTACCCCACCAAGACCGGTCAACTCACCACCGAGGAGGTTCTGTCCAAGGTGGGCCCCAAGACCAAAATCTTGGCCGTGGGTCAGGTGTCTAACGTGCTGGGCGTCGAGAACCCGGTCAAGAATCTCGGCAAGCTCGTGCACAAGTACGGCGGCTATCTGGTCGTCGACGGCGCGCAGTCGCTGCCGCACATGCCGGTCGATGTGGCCGATCTGGGCGCCGACTTCTTTGCCTTTAGCGCGCACAAGGCCATGGGCCCCATGGGCATCGGCGTGCTGTGGGGCAAAATGGACCTGCTCAACGCCATGCCGCCCATGCTCACCGGCGGCGAGATGATCGACTCGGTCACCGAGCAGGACGCCGTCTGGGCGCCCGTTCCCGAGAAATTCGAGGCCGGCACGCAGGACGCCGCCGGCATCTTCGCCACGGGTGCGGCACTCGACTACCTGGTCAACACGGTGGGTTACGAGAACATCCAGGCCCGCGAGCAGGCACTCGTCCACTACCTGATGGGTGAGCTCATGCAGCTCGACTTTGTCCAGATCATCGGCTCCATCTATTGGAACAACCACCACGGCGTTGTGAGCTTTAACGTCAAGGGCATCCACCCGCACGACGTCGCGAGCATCATGGACATGGACGGCGTCTGCATCCGCGCCGGTCACCACTGCGCGCAGCCGCTGCTTACCTGGCTGGGCGTCGAGAACCTTGCCTGCTGCCGCGCCAGCGTGGCCTTCTACAACGACAAGGCCGACATCGACAAGTTCATCGCCGGCCTGCATCACGTTTGGAGCACGTTCAATGGGTAATCTGTACACCTCCACCACATTTATGGAGCACAACTCGCACCCCGACTATAAATACGAGATGGATGCTCCCACGCACGAGCACGACGGCATCAACCCCAGCTGCGGCGACGAGCTCACCTTGCAGCTGCGCGTCGAGAACGGCGTGATCGAGGAGGCCTCCTTTACCGGCCACGGCTGCGCCATCAGCCAGGCCAGCGCCGACATCATGGCCGACCTCATCACCGGCGAGACCGTCGAGGAAGCTCACCGCCTGGCAGAGCTCTTCCTCGCCATGATCCGCGGCGAGCAGCTCTCCGAGGAAGACCTGGAAGACCTGGACGAAGCCGCCCAGCTCCAGGACATCTCGCACATGCCCGCCCGCGTCAAATGCGCCGAGCTCGCCTGGCGCACCCTCGACGGCATGCTCGAGGGGCAAGCTAACCAGTAGTTTATGCCCCGAATCCAAGGTTTTTGATTGCCGAGCCGCCCGATACGGGCGGCTCTGTTTTTACCTAATGAGCGCGAACGCACAAAGTCCGCGCGTCCGGCGCCCCGTCTGACATTTGCCACACAGCCAGACGCGAGCACGGGCGTTTTCCACAGCACCAAAGGCCTGCGGCAGGGCCCCGGGCCCGCCAAGCAATGCGCCAAGCCCCGTTCTGCGAAGCTCCGACTCGCTTCGCGCCTGCCGCAGACGGGTCCCATAGGGAGCGGCGTGCATTTTTGCGAGTATTCAGCACGCCAAGCTGTGTGTATACGCATCGAAAGCGTTAATCAACGTCTTTAGGCGCATATATATTGTGTTTTAGAACAAGCATCGCGGTCTGACGGGACGCAGGCACGCGCTTCGGGGGCGCAACGGCGGGAATCAATAGCTTCGGGACCCGTATGTTGCAAGATTGCGGCGGTGCCGACAGCAACACGATGCTGAAAACTCCGTTTTTTGCACGGCGCAGACGGGGGTAGGCACGGGCAAACCCGGACCGAGCCGTTATTTTATGCAAGATGGCGATTTTTCTATGCATATTAAGAAGTGCAGTTACCGTACCAAGCTTTTAGAACAATGGTTGTGGCATATGGGCGACCCCAGCTGCGGTGCACAGGCAGTCCTACGCCACGTTTCGGCCAGTCTGCACCGCCGTTCGTGCACAGGCACGCACGATACGAGAAACGGTACTTTTGCCAATCCCCGTATATCGCTCAATCTGACGCACCGTAAAACCGGCATCGTGCAATCCAAGAATGACGATATTGCGCTGCGCCGACGGCGCGGCTTTAACCCCGTGGAGCGGAACCCCGAGGCTCTTCGCCAACTTGTCGGCAAAGGCGTGGTGTTCCCACTCTGTCTCTTTCATATCGCACAGCGCCGGCTCGCTGCCGTCGGGCGTCGAAAGCGAATAGGCAATAAAGCCCTCGGCAGAACCAAAAAGTTCAAGCACGCAAGAAGGATCAGAAAATCCCCTCGCGGCATCGGCCGCATCACAGTCGTAAGAGCGTAGATGTTCCGCAAAGCTGCTCCAGGGATAACGCTCAATGAGACCGATGCCCACCTCCTGCGGATCGGCGTGTACGGAGCGAATAGCCTCCATCACCTGCCAGTCGGTATCGAGCGAACGCCGGTCAAAACGGTTCTGGAACAGATGGCCTGTGCGCCCCGTGCGTTTATTGAACCGCCGCGCGTACGTCAAAAGCAACCGGTGCATCGCCGCGCTCATCCTGTCCTCGTAATCTGCAAGCACCAAATGCACGTGAGTGCCCATAAGGCACCAGGCGATAACCGTCACGCCCTCCTCGCGGCAGCACTCGCGCATCAGCTCCAAAAACTCCCACCGGTCTTCATCGCCCTCAAAGATGAGCTGCTTGCCCGTACCGCGGGCACAGACATGGTAAAAGCCGGTAACCGTTCTCCAAACGCGCTGCATGGCGTTCCTTTCGCCGGGATCTGCTTGCCATCCAATACAGCACGATTGAAGCGTGCCATCAAAACATTCACGCAAAACAATACACTCGCGCGGCCAAAGGCAGTAATCAGGCGGCGAACGGCACCGTTGCAACAGGTCAACCCCTGCAACGCTTACAAGAACTGACCAAAAGCTTGCCCAAGAAGGACCCCCTCTACGGAAGTTCACGACCACAGAACATAGAGTTAAACCGTTTCAATTAAAACTTCCGGACTTCCCGCTACGAAAACTGAGCCGTTCGCCGAATATTCCGTGCATTTCGCGGTATTATAGGGGCTGCATGTCATGTCCCTTTCGAAGGGTCGCCCGGCAATCGCCAGCCACGACCCCCAGACGGGACGCCAACACGATAGAGAGGAGAGGCATGCAGTACTCACAGGAAGTGGAGAACATGTGCCCCGTTGCCAAGGGTGCATACCACGGCCCCGCACCCATCCCTGAGGAGGGCAAGTGGGTCCAGGCTAAGGAGATTTCCGACATCTCCGGTCTTACGCACGGTGTGGGTTGGTGCGCACCTCAGCAGGGCGCCTGCAAGCTCACGCTGAACGTCAAGGACGGCATCATCGAGGAGGCCCTCGTTGAGACCATCGGCTGCTCGGGTATGACCCACTCTGCCGCCATGGCTTCCGAGATCCTTCCCGGTAAGACCATCCTCGAGGCCCTCAACACCGACCTCGTCTGCGACGCCATCAACGTTGCTATGCGCGAGATCTTCCTGCAGATCGTTTACGGCCGCAGCCAGACCGCGTTCTCCGAGGGCGGCCTGCCCGTGGGCGCCTCCCTCGACGACCTCGGCAAGGGCCTTCGCTCTCAGGTCGGCACCATGTTCGGCACCAAGGCCAAGGGCGCTCGTTACCTCGAGCTCGCTCAGGGCTACGTCACCCGCATGGCTCTCAACGACAAGAACGAGATCATCGCATTCGAGTTCCTGAACCTCGGCAAGTTCACCGACGCCGTCAAGGCCGGCAAGACCCCCGAGGAGGCCATCGCTGGCGCTATGGGCCACTATGGTCAGTGGGAGAACGCTGCCAAGTACATCGACCCGCGCACCGACGAGGAGACTCACTCCGTCGCCAGCGTGTTCCCGGTTCACGAGTAGAAAGGGAGGGAAATAACTATGACTGTTACGTTCGAAGGTTACGAGCGCCGCGCTGACAAGATCAACAAGTGCCTCGCCGACAACGGCATCGCCTCCCTCGAGGAAGCTCTGCAGATCTGCACCGACAAGGGCTTCAACCCGCGTGAGATCGTCAACAACACCCAGTCCATCGCCTTCCAGAACGCCGAGTGGGCCTACACCCTCGGTTGCGCTCTCGCTGTCAAGCGTGGCGCCAAGTCCGCTTCTGAGGCTGCCGCCATCATCGGCGAGGGCATCCAGGCCTTCACCGTTCCCGGCTCCGTCGCCGAGGACCGCAAGGTCGGTCTGGGCCACGGCAACCTGGGCGCTATGCTGCTCTCCGACGACACCGAGTGCTTCGCCTTCCTGGCCGGTCACGAGTCCTTCGCTGCCGCTGAGGGTGCTATCGGCCTGGCTCTGAACGCCAACAAGGCTCGCAAGAAGCCGCTGCGCGTCATCCTCAACGGTCTGGGCAAGGACGCTGCTCAGATCATCGCCCGGATCAACGGCTTCACCTACGTGAAGACCCAGTTCGACTACTTCACGGGCGAGCTCAAGGTCGTCGAGACCATCCCCTACTCCGATGGTCCCCGCGCCGCCGTCAACTGCTACGGCGCCGACGACGTCCGCGAGGGCGTTGCCATCATGTGGCACGAGAACGTAGACATCTCGATCACCGGTAACTCCACCAACCCCACGCGCTTCCAGCACCCCGTCGCTGGCACCTACAAGAAGGAGCGCCTCGAGGCTGGCAAGAAGTACTTCTCCGTCGCTTCTGGTGGCGGCACTGGCCGTACCCTGCACCCGGACAACATGGGCGCCGGCCCTGCCTCTTACGGCATGACCGACACCATGGGCCGTATGCACTCCGACGCCCAGTTCGCCGGTTCTTCCTCCGTGCCTGCGCACGTCGACATGATGGGTCTCATCGGCATGGGCAACAACCCCATGGTCGGTGCCACCGTCGCCTGCGCTGTCGCCGTCGAGGAGGCCCTCAAGGCCTAATCGCGCCCGCGCGATGCTCATATAGTTGAGCTTTGGAGTCGCTACCTTTCGAGGTGGCGGCTCTTTTTGTTTGCGCTGGCGCAGGGTAGCTAATGCCGGTATATCAGCTGGGGCGAAATACGAGATGTGAAGAGATGGAGCGTCAGAGCGTCCATGACGCCCACCTGCCATATTTACCCTTTACCGATTTGCCGGGTCTTTGCGGCCCCATTGCCGATCACCCGTGCGACAATGCGCCGGACGAGAAAGGAATCTGATGGAATCGACTGATGTACTGGTAATTGGATCTGGCATTGCGGGCCTTTGTGCCGCCATCGAAGCGGCACGCACGGGCGCAACCGTCGCTGTGGCAAGCGCCGGCAAGACTATGAGTGGATCGAGCTTCTTCCCCGGAACCTGGGGCCTGGGGCTTATCGGACCCGTTAACCAAGACGACGAACAAGACCTCATCGACACCATCCAGACCGTCGGTGGCGGCGTCGCCGACCCCGAGCTTGTCCAGACGTTTGTCCACGGCATTCCCCAGGCAATTGAATGGCTCGAGCAAGACCTGGGCGTTGAGCTCCAGCGTCCGCAAAGCGCTGAGAGCGCTCAGCAAAAGCAGTTTATCCCCTGCTTTGACCACAAGACGCGCATGTGGCGCGGCCTCACCCGCAAGCCGCTTGAGGACGCTCTGACGACCCGGATCGAGTCGCTCGGTATTCGCCTGCTCCCCCGCCATGAGCTTATCGACCTTGTTGAGGACACGAACGGCAGAATCATCGGAACCGTGCTCTACGACCTCACCGAAGATCGAATCGTGCCCTTTGCTGCCAAGGCCACGATCATCGCAGCCGGTGGCACAGGCGGCCTGTTCGAGCGCAGCCTTACGTCGGCTGATGTACTCAGCTCCTCGCAGGCCATCGCACTGGCGCACGGCGCATCGCTTACCAATATAGAGTTCATGCAAATGATGCCCGGCTTCATCGAGCCCAAGCGCAACCTGGTCTTCAACGAGAAAACCTGGCGCTATGTCAAGTTCGACCAGCCGGCAGATATTGCCGATGACAAGCTAGACGACCTGCTCGAGCAACGCTCTGGATATGGTCCCTTCACGTCACGCTTAGCCTCCCGGGCTATCGATCTCGTCATCGATCAGGCTGGTGCCGAAGGCCTGGCACTCCACTACGACTTCCCCCGCGAGGATGTCCCAGAGTTTGTGCAGACCTTTGCCACCTGGCTGCAAGACGAGCACGGCATCGCCCCGACTGACGAGATGCGCGTTGCGATGTATGCCCACGCCGCTAACGGAGGCATCAAGATCGATAAGACCGCGCACACGGGCGTTGAGGGCCTCTACGCTTGCGGCGAGGCGACAGGCGGCATGCACGGCGCCGACCGCATTGGTGGCTTGTCAAGCGCCAACGGCATCGTATTCGGACGCATCGCGGGCGCATCGGCAGCCCTTGCAGCGCAGAAAGAGCCTGAGGCGGCCCTGAAGGCGGATATCACCCTCCCCCAGTACGGCATTGCCACAACAGACGCCGAACACCTGACACGCAGCCTTAAACACACGATGAGCACCTATTGCATGATCAACCGCACCGAGACGGGCCTATCCGAGGCACTACACGAGCTTGAGGGCTTGAAGACAGAGGCAACGACCTTGAGCACACAGAAAGCCCAGGACAGCGAAGTCGCAGCCCTCGCCCGCCTGCAATCGCAGATTCAACTAGCACAGGAAATGGTCAAAGCCATGCGTAAGCGAACCGAAAGCTTAGGTTCGCACTATCGAGCAGACTAAATCGATTCTCACTTTGAGTTTGATCACAACTTCTCAACATGCATCGAGCCCCGTAAGCATGATTCCCCTAAGGAGAACACGCCTACGGGGCTTTAGCCGTGTTTCCCTAAGGGAATCACGGTGCAGATTACTCAGCTCCGCGCCCTTTCGGGTTCGACCCCATGCGTGGTCAACAAAAAACGACCAGCCTGAGCCAGTCGCTTTAACAATCTTTGGGTGGGCCGTCAGGGGGTCAGCCTGCTGCGCAGGCGGTCGCTGCGGCGCTTCGCGCCTTGCGCGCTGCGCTGGCAAATGCTTACGCATTTCCTCACCTCCGCACCCCGACGGGTTCGACCCCATGTGAGGTTAACAAAAAAAGCGACCAGTCTAAGCCAGTCGCTTTAACATGCTTTGGGTGGGCCGTCAGGGGGTCGAACCCTGGACCTTGGGATTAAGAGTCCCCTGCTCTACCAACTGAGCTAACGACCCAAAGCTAAAGTCCGTTGTGGTGGACTTTAGAGGAGATATCGTGTGGTGGGCCGTCAGGGGTTCGAACCCTGGACCTTGGGATTAAGAGTCCCCTGCTCTACCAACTGAGCTAACGACCCGATATCAACACGAAGCAAGAACTGGGGTGGGTAAAGGGACTCGAACCCTCGACCTACGGGACCACAACCCGTCGCTCTAGCCAACTGAGCTACACCCACCGTGTCCTATGCGCTTCGCGCTCGACTATTATTGCAAGGAACGCCACGTGATGCAACCCCCAATTTTCAAGAATTTTGAAAAGAGTTTTTCGGATCCATTTCGAGCATTTCCCACCGGTTTCATAGGAGTAAACTTGCCCCACTGCAAATGCTCGAAAGGACAAGCATGAAAGAACTCTCCAACCGCACGGCGACATTTACCGATTCGGTCATCCGCCGCATGACGCGCATCTCCAATAAGTACGGCGCCGTCAACCTCTCGCAGGGCTTCCCTGACTTCGATCCTCCGGCGCAGCTGCTCAATAGCCTGGGCACCATCGCCACCGACCCCAAGCCGCTCTACCATCAGTACTCCATCACCTGGGGCTCCCTGGCCATGCGCGAGGCGCTTGCTGCCAAGCAGGAGCATTTTATGGGCATGCCGATCAACCCCAATGAGAACATCGTGATCACCTGCGGCTCAACTGAGGCCATGATGGCCGCCATGATGACGGTCACAAACCCCGGAGACAAGGTCGTCATCTTCTCGCCGTTCTACGAGAACTACGGCGCTGACACCATTCTCTCGGGTGCCGAGCCCATCTATGTGCCGCTCAACCCGCCCACATTCGACTTTGACCGCGAGACGCTCGAGGCAGCCTTCCGCGACAACGACCCCAAGGCCATCGTCCTGTGCAACCCTTCCAACCCTTGCGGCAAGGTCTTTACGCGCGAGGAGCTCACCTTCATCGCCGACCTCTGCAAAAAGTACGACGCCTACTGCATTACCGACGAGGTATACGAGCACATCGTCTATGCGCCCCACGAGCACGTCTATATGGCCACGCTGCCCGGCATGTTCGAGCGAACCATCAGCTGCAGCTCGCTGTCTAAGACGTACTCCATCACCGGTTGGCGCTTGGGCTACACCATCGCCCCGGCCCAGATCACCGAGCGTATCAAGAAGGTCCACGACTTTCTCACCGTGGGTGCCGCCGCTCCCCTGCAGGAAGCCGTTGTCACCGCCCTCAACTTCGACGACAGCTATTACGATGAGGTCCTCGACCTCTACACCGCCAAACGCGACCTGTTCTGCCAGGGGCTCGATAGCATCGGTCTTGAGCATAACGTGCCGCAGGGCGCCTACTACGTCATGATGGACATCTCTGAGTTTGGCTATGACAGCGACCTCGAGTTCTGTGAAGACCTCGCGTCTAAAGTGGGTGTGGGCGCCGTGCCCGGCTCGAGCTTCTTCCGCGAGCCCGTCAACCATCTGATTCGTTTCCACTTTGCCAAGCGAGACGAGACGCTTAACGCGGCGCTGGAGAACCTCAAGTCGCTACGTGATAAAATCAAGCCGCACGGGTAAGGACGGCCCGGCAACTAAAGCAACCAAAGAAGCCCCGCACCGCCCGCCGCGTTGCGAGGCTTCTTTCTATAGCGCTTTCTTAAATGGTTAGAGCTCTATACTTTAGCCACGGAGCAACTCGTCCCAGAGAGAGGAATACTATGGCAGAGCAGCAGCTTATCGGAGCGCTCGAGGCCGGTGGCACCAAGATGGTCTGCGCCACGGGCTATGCGGACGGTACGGTCCTGGAGCGCGAGCAGATCGCGACCACGACCCCGCAGGAGACCGTTGAGGCCGTCAACGCATGGTTTGCCGACAAGGGCATCGCCGCGCTGGGCATCGGCGCATTTGGCCCCACCGCAGTCAACCCCGCTTCGCCCCAATACGGCAAGATCTTGGAGACGCCCAAAACGGCATGGCGCTACTTTGACCTGCTGGGCACTATCCAAAACGAGCTCAATATTCCCTGCGGCTACGACACCGACGTCAACGTCGCCTGCCTGGGCGAGGTCACCTTTGGTTGCGCCCAGGGCCTCACTGACGTTGTGTATCTGACCATCGGCACCGGCGTGGGCGCCGGCGTGCTCTCGGGCGGTAAGCTCGTGCACGGCATGATGCATCCCGAGGCTGGCCACATCCTGGTCACGCGCGACCCGCGCGACACCATTGGCGAGCACAGCGCCTGCCCCTTCCACGACAACTGCCTCGAGGGCCTCATTGCCGGCCCCGGCGTTAAAAAGCGCTGGGATGGCAAGAGCGCCGGAGACATGGCCGATGACCCGGAGGCCATGGACCTGCTCGCCGGCTATCTGGCACAGGCACTCATGACCTACACGCTGTGCTACGCGCCGCAAAAGATCATCATCGGCGGCGGCGTGGCCGACCACACCCCCATCGTGCCGCTCGCACGCAAGAAGTGCGCCGAGATGCTCAACGGCTATATCGTCACGCCCGAGGTCAACGACATCGATACCTACATTGTCAACAACAGCCTCGAGGGCAAGCAGGGCATCATGGGCTGCCTGGCCCTGGGCGCACAGGCGCTTCAGTAGCAGACGCACCAACAGGGCGGGGCGCGCCCGGCAAATCCGACCTACGGAACGACGTCACCACGCCTCATATAAGCCCTCAAATAAAAAAGGCCGCCTAGGACCAAACAATACGTCCTAGGCGGCCTTTTTGGCGCACATCAGCGACCGTAAGAGATATCGGAGTACAACGCCCGTTGCCGCTCCACAGCAGTCGATCATCACATCGGTGATCATGCCGGCGCGTCCCGGCACAAAGAGCTGAATCGTCTCGTCGATTGAGGGAATCAACAGCAGGAACACCGCCGTGGGCAGCAGCACGTCAAAGGTGCGCCGGCCCTCAAAATCAAAGGCGTGCGTTGCCAAGATGCCGAGCACCATATACTCGGTAAAATGCGCGCACTTGCGAACAACAAAGTTGGTCACCCATTCATATGGAAGTCCCACGCTGTGCAGGAAACCGCGGATAGCTTCCATGACCGTTAGGCTCAGCGAGCCCGACCCCGAGCCGGGAACCAGCGAATTGCCCCAGATCAAGAGCGCCATCAGGCAGGTTACAACCGCCCATTTTCGATTGATCTTAGCCATGCAGAAGTTATGCCTCCGCGCGGAGCGGCGCGAAGCTGGCGGTACCGCCCTCGATAACGCTCAGATAGGCACGGCCCGTACGCTTGGCAGTTGAGGACTGCAGGCGCTCGATCTCTTCCTCGAGGATCTGATTGACGCGCTCGTGACGACGGTTTTCCATAATGCCGGCGGCAATAGCCTCGGCCCGCTCGATGCTCTCGCGCGAGATACGGGCAGTATCCTCGGGGAACACAGCACTGTGACGGCCGACATAGGCGGGGGCAGCAGGCTGAGGGGCAGCGACGGGAGCGGGGGCTGCAACAGGAGCAGGCTCGTCAATCTCATCCAGAATCGCGGTGGCGGCGGCCCACATGTCCTCGTGGCCCGAGTAATCGGCCATGGGAACATCAACCTCGAGCGAGGCGTCCGGAAGGTCGCCGGTGTC
Source organism: uncultured Collinsella sp. (assembly GCA_902470805.1). GTDB lineage: Bacteria > Actinomycetota > Coriobacteriia > Coriobacteriales > Coriobacteriaceae > Collinsella. The sequence continues at coordinate 34,073 of CABRHX010000007.1, forward strand.
GATGCGATCTTGGGCATCAATCGATGCGGTGATGGCTGCAGGCTCATCGAGGTCATCGAGATCGATGTCCACGGCACCGGAGATGATAGGCATGCTGGCGAGGTTTGCATTGTACGGCGCAGCCTCAGCCGCCTGCTGCTGGGCAGGAGCGCCCCAAAGCGAGCTTTCGGCGGCACGGCGGGCGGCAACGGCCTCCTCGTCCGCAGTCATGGCTTCATCAACGTACGAATTGTCGGCAGAAGCGTTCGCGTCCGCCGAGGTAGCGTTGTAGGCGTTATTGGCTGCCGCGTTGGCAACGAGTGCCACGAAAGCCGCCGTGCTGCCCGCAGGGGCGGCCTGGGAACCAGACACGGCGCGTGCCGCGGCGGCGATGTCGTCGCGATTGAAGGAGCCGGTCTGCCCGCCGTTGGTGAGCTCGTCGATGGCGACTTGATAGACGTCGCGCGAGTGTGCAGGGTCGCAGCTCACCGGCGAATCGTCGTCGAGCATACTGTCGATCATGGACCAAGCCTCGTCCTCGTCCATGGCATCTGCGGCTCGAGCGATGGTAGGGACACCATCATCGGCATGACGGCGCTGGAACGCACCAGTCAGGCCGGAAAGGAATGCCGAGGTAGACTGCTCCGCCTGAGCCTGAGAAGCAGAAGTCGCAGCGTAAGGAGTCGCATCCTGCTGCTGAGCTGGAATCGAGGCGGTCTTGAACTCGCTTTGATGCTGATTGAGATTGGCGGCACCGCCCATGGCATCGGGCTGGAACAGACGCTCTTCACGCTGCGCACGGTACTCGGAGATACCCAGCGAGGCGGCATAGATACCCACGCCCGCCACCGCGCCCACGGCGAAGGGAACCGCACCCGCCACGACCGTCTCGTTCACCGACGAAAACGGCAGCGTCGCGGCATACATAACCACGGGAGCGGCAAGGCCGATCCCGCACGAAAGTCCGGCAAGGACTGCTCGTTGTGTTGCATCAGAAGAAGCCATGAGCTCTCCCCATCTTCCAGCACCCAAATCGCATCATTCAGTTGGCTGCGCGAGAGAAGATGAAGCGGGGCTAGGCCCCAAAGCAACGGTATATGGTTCGTTTCATCTGCGTTATCCGTCGCGAAGCTTAAAAGCTATTATGCGAAACCGCCCTGTCGATTGCAAGCGACGATGTCGGATTGAAACGGGAAACCTGCTGCTTGCCAGTCTTATGGTCAAAAATAAGCGCGGAGCGGCGATATAGAAAAGGGCCGAGGCTCAAAGCCCCGACCCTTTATTGCATTGATGACTATCGCTGCGTGTGGATGACAACCTAGAACGTCTGCTCGTAGTCGCTGTGCTTTTTGGCCGAACGCACCAGGAACTCCTGGTTGGTGTTGGTGCCCTTAAGACCCTTGATAAACGACGCAGCTGCGCGCTCGGTGTTGTTCATGCCGGCAAGAATGCGACGCAGGCCAAAGACAAACGGACGCATCTGCTCGTCAACCAACAGGTCCTCGTTACGCGTACCGGAGGCAACGGGGTCGATAGCCGGGAAGATGCGGCGGTCGGCCAGGTCGCGGTCGAGCTTGAGCTCCATGTTGCCGGTGCCCTTGAACTCCTCAAAGATGACCTCGTCCATCTTGGAGCCGGTGTCGATGAGGGCAGAGGCCAGGATGGTGAGCGAGCCACCGTTCTCGATATTGCGGGCTGCGCCCAGGAAGCGCTTGGGAGGATACAGTGCCGCCGAATCGACGCCGCCCGAAAGGATGCGGCCTGAGGCGGGCGCCGCCAAGTTGTAGGCGCGGGCAAGACGCGTGATGGAGTCGAGCACCACCACGACATCGCCGCCCAGCTCCACGATGCGCTTGGCGCGCTCGATGACGAGCTCTGCCACACGAGTGTGGTTGTCGGCGGGCATATCGAAGGTCGACGCCACAACCTCGCCCTTGATGGAACGCTGCATATCGGTAACCTCTTCGGGGCGCTCGTCGACGAGCAGGCAGATGAGGTGCACCTCGGGGTTGTTAATCGAGATAGACTGGCAGATCTTCTTGAGGATTGTGGTCTTGCCGGCCTTGGGCGGGGACACGATCAAGCCACGCTGACCCTTGCCGATCGGCGACACGATGTCGATGGCGCGACCGGTAATGGAGTCCTTGCCATGCTCCATGCGCAGCGGCTCGTTGGGATAGACCGGGGTGAGGTCACCGAACTTGGGGCGGTTGCGAATCTGCTCGGGGTCTAGACCGTTGACGGTCGTGATTTTGGCGAGGCCGGCGCGCTTGTCGCCGCCGCGCGAAGGACGAAGCGAGCCCTCGATGACGTCGCCCGTGCGCAGACGCGCGGAGCGGATGAGGTAGGCGGGCACGAAGGCGTCGTCGTTGGACTTCATGTAGCCATGGGCATGGATGATACCGGAGCTGTCCGGACGAATCTGCAGGATGCCCTTGATGTCGCGGAAGCCCTCGGCCTTCGCGGCGGTGACGTAGATCTCCTCGACGAGCTCGGCTTTCTTCTTGCCGGTCGTCTCGATCTCGAACTCCTTGGCCTTCTCGCGAAGTTCGGCAACCTTCATGGCCGCGAGTTCCTCACGCGAAAGCGTGGGCTCGGTGGGGGCGGCGTTGCGCTCCTTGTTGCGCTGTTTGCGATCGCGCTGGCGGCTGCGACGGTCGTTGTTGCGCTCGTTGCGTTCCTCGTTGCGCTTGTGCTGGCGACGGTTGGAACGAGTGCCGTCTTCGGCCTCGGCGGGCGCGGCAACATCGGTTGTGGCGGCGTCGGCATTGACCGCAGCGGCTTCATTGGCCTCGGCGCCAGAATCGACCTGCGCTTCGACATCAGCCTGATGCTCGGACGCCTTGGCCTTAGCGGACTTCTTACGACCGCGCTTGGGCTTCTCGGACGCAGGCTGTTCGACGTCTTGGGGCTCGGCGGCATCAGTCGATGCATCGGCGGTCGTCTCGTCGGAATCCTCGGACGTACCCTTCTTGGCAGCCTTAGCCTTGGACGTGCGCTTAACAGCAGTGCGACGGCTGCGACCGGGGCGGACGTCGGCGGGCTCGGCATCGGCGGGAGCGGCCTCGGAAGTCGCAGCATCCTGAACGGGTGCATCGGCAGCGGTTGCAGACTCGGCGGTCGCCGCAGCATCCCGAGCAGCTGCGGCTGCGGCTGCGGCCTTCTCTGCCTCGACGAAGGCCTTGGGCTTGCGACCGCGACGGTGCGGGCGCAAAGCCGGATCGACAACGGGAACTTCGCTGGCCTCGACAGGCGCAGCGGGCTCAGTTGGCGATGCGCCCTCCCCTGCCGCGGAACGGACCGAAGCCTCAGTGAGCTCGGGGGTTACCTGTTCAGCAACCTGCTCGGCCTTAGCAGCCGTGCGACGGCGTGTGCGCGGCGCCGGCTTCTCGGTCGGTTGGTCGGCGGCAGGGGTCTCGGGCACAGACGGAGCTGCAAGCTCGGTCAGAGCCGCGGCCTCGCGCTCGGCAGCACGACGGCGGGCGCGCACCACCTGAGCCTCGCTAATCTGCGCCAACGCACGTGCCTGCGCGACCTCATCGGAAATCGGCGCCGAGGAGTCAGCTGCAACGGTGCGCTTGGCGCGCGTCGTGCGCGCGGTACGGCGCTTGGGCTTGGTGACCTCCTCGCCGTCAGCGGCAGGCTTGGCCGCGCGGCGCGTGCGCTTGGGCTTTGCCGGAGCAGCCTCCTCACCAGTTGCAGGCACGGCCTTCTCAGCCGTTGCAGCCTTAGGCGTCTCAGGAGCCGAGGTTTGCGCGGGCGCCGCGACCTGGTCCGACGCAACCGGTGCAGCGGGAGCGGCTTGCGTCGTCGTTATTTCGTTTTCTTGCTGTTGATCAGACACAGTGTTTGCTCAACTTTCTTTTCAAGCCCTGTGATCACATGCTCCCTGCATAAACCTTCAGGGCGGCTAAACAGTCTAGTTCCGTTCAAAACGACGGACATCATTGATCTGTATCGAGATGATTGCGTCAATTACGCAGCGTTAGTGTAACACAACCGCCACCACCTGCAACTTAGTCATTGAGGACGTTCTTAAACGACTATTCAAAAGGGACACTCTTTGGTTTAACACCCACAAATCTGACTGCCTCCGCCAAAACTATGGCGGTTTACTACGATGAATCGCTCAACCGCGACCACTCCGAAACTTGTTGAACTAAAACCGCAGGTAGATGCCTTGCACTTTTTAGCTAAAAGCCGGCGTGGTTGGAATATCTCAATTCATCGTAGTAAACCGGCATAGTTTCGTATTTCCAGCAGTTCCAAATTCGTCAATACGTCGGCGTTTGCAAAAAAGCCCGACCTCCGTGGGAGATCGGGCTTTCAAGGCTTAGTTAAACCAAGTCTGTACGGTCAAATGACCCGCAGATTACATCTGCTCGGGCGCGGAAACGCCAACGAGGGTGAGCACCAGGGCGAGCGTCACGCGAACGGCGTCGCAAGCGGCCAGACGGGCGCGCGAAAGCTCGGGGTCGACGGGACGGCCCTCGCTCGGCAGAACCTGGCAGGCAGCGTAGAAGCTGTGGAAGTCGCCGGCGAGTTCCTCAGCAAAGTGCGTCAGACGGAACGGGGCGCGGTCGCGAGCGCAGCTGGCAATCAGGTCGGTGAGCTCGTTGAGCTTACGCGAAAGGGCGAGCTCGGTCGGGTCGGTCAGCAGCGAGTAATCGACGTTCTCACCGATGGCCTTGGCGGCAACGGCCTTCATGCCCATCTCGTCAGCCTGCTCGGGCGTAACGTCGGCGGCACGGCGCAGGATGGAGCACACGCGGGCGTGAGCGTACTGCACGTAATAGACCGGGTTGGAGTTGTCGCGCTTCTTGACGGCCTCGATATCGAAGTCGACCATCTGGTTGGAGCTTTTGGAGATGAGCGTGTAGCGAGCGGCGTCGGAACCGACCTCGTCGACGAGCTCCTGCAGGGTCACCATGGTGCCCTTACGCTTGGACATACGGACGGGCTTGCCGTTGCGCAGCAGGTTGACGAGCTGGCCCAGCAGAACCTCAAACTTGCCGGGATAGCCAAGAGCGTCGCAGACGCAGCGGACGCGCTCGATGTAGCCGTGGTGGTCGGCACCCCAGATGTCGATGACGTGGTCGACGCGCTGGAACTTATCCCAGTGATAGGCAACGTCGGAGGCGAAGTAGGTGTACTCGCCGTCGGACTTGATCAGGACGCGGTCCTTGTCATCGCCCAGGTCGGTGGAGCGGAACCACAGGGCGCCGTCCTTGGTGTAGAGGTAGCCCATCTTGTCGAGCTTCTCAAAAGCGCGGTCGACGGCGGAGGTGCCGGCGGTCTCACCCTCGGTGTCCTTCACATACAGCGAACGCTCGGAGTACCAACGATCGAAGTCGCAATTGACGGCGTGGCAGAGGTCGCGCATGTTGTCGACCATCTTCACATAGCCGCGCTCGCGGAAGCTCTCCATACGCTCCTGCGGGTCGGCGTCGACCCACTTATCGCCGTCGGTGCGCCAGAACTCGGCAGCCTCGTCGATGATGTAGTCGCCGCCATAGGAGTCCTTGCCCAGGGTCTCGGCAAAGTTGTCCTGATACGGATGGGTCTCGGGGTGCTCGTCGTTCTCGTCGGCAACAAAGGCGTCACGGTCGGCGATCAGCAGCTTGTGAGCCTCGTCGATATCAACGCCCTGCTTGGCGATGATGTCGGCAAGCTGCATATAGCGTGTGCTGATGGAGTTGCCGAAGGTGTTCATCTGAGAGCCGTGGTCATTGATGTAGAACTCACGCTGGATTTCGTAACCGGCGTGGTCCATGACGCGGCAGAGCGAGTCGCCCAGCGCGGCCCAGCGGCCATGACCGATGTGCATGGGGCCGACGGGATTGGCGGAAACGAACTCGACCTGGGTCTTCAGGCCACCACCGACGTTGGACTTAGCGAAGTCCATGCCCTTCTCGCGAGCCTCGCCAAAGATGGCATTCTTGACGGCAACGGAGAGGTAGAAGTTGATGAAGCCGGGGCCTGCGATCTCGACCTTCTCGATCGCGGGGTCCTCGGGCATATGGGCAACGATGGCCTCGGCGATCTTGCGCGGGGCGCAGTGGGCCAGCTTGGCGGACTTCAGGGCCATGGTAGAGGTCCACTCGCCATGAGAAGTGTCAGCCGGTCGCTCGATAGCGCAATCGTCAAGTTCAAATGCGGAAAGGTCGCCGGCCTCCTGGGCCGCAGCAAGCGCAGCGCGTACCAGCTCTTCAATCTTCTCGGGCATAGATCCTCCTTGTGTTAAAGCCCCCGAGCTCTTGGTCACTCGTAGGGCAAAAGCCAGAGTTTGTAGCACTCTATCACAAGCGACGGGCACTGTCGCAGGGTAAAGCTAATAGATATTGTATATGCACAAAATTGACTACAGCTTGTATGGAGTCACTCAAAGATGCCGGTCTGCCTGCAGATTATGCAAGCGTTGAAAATGCATAAAGGTGTGAATGAGCTGCGTCTGTTATCGAATACTCTTACCTATCGGAGTTGTGTGCTTTTCCTGCATAAAGTAAGGGTTTGCGCACGTCAGCGTGTTATTCTAGTCATACGTAAATTCGTATAAGTTGGAGGTAGCATGTTCTCAATCGGTCAACACGTCATTCATCCGGGCCAGGGAGTCTGCACCGTCGTCGGTTTTAGGGACGACACGCCGCAGCCCATGCTGCTGCTCGAGACCAAGCAGGGACATGCGCAGACGATCCTCATGTACCCCGTAGCGCAGGCCGACCGTTTGCACGCCGCCATCTCTCAACAAGATGCCGAGCACCTGCTGAGCCACTACGACGAGCTGGAGTGCGACACCTTTACCGAGCGCAACAGCTCACTTGAGGAGACGCACTTTAAACAGCAGCTCAAGCTGGGCGCGCCCGAGACGGTCCGCGTGGCAAAAACCATGATGCACCGCATTCGCCAGGCCGAGAAAGCTGATAAAAAGCCCAGCTCCTACTACATGCGCGTACTCAAGGAAGCCAAGCGCCGCTCCATCGAGGAGTTCGCTGTGGCCTTGGGCGTCACCGAGGAGGACGCTGAAGCCCGCCTAGCCCAAGCCGCCCTCAACTAACCCATCCGCGCCAAAAACCACCACAAAGGGGACAGGCACCTTTGTGGTGGTTTTCTTGTTCTAGTAGTATTCATTCTTATCGATACCCACGAGCACAAGGAGTCTCCTATGGCAGAGCCGCTTACCGCCGGAATCACCCGCGACCGCGCGTTCGAACTGCTCAACGAGCACAACAAGGACCCGTTCCACATCACCCATGGCGAGACAGTCGAGGGCACTATGCGCTACTTTGCGCGCGAGTTCGACCCCGAGAACGAGGAGTTTTGGGGCATCGTCGGCCTGCTGCACGACTTGGATTGGGAGGAGCATGAGGACGACCCCATGAACCACACCATCTATGCTGCCGAGATTCTTAAGGGCGAAGGTGCGTCTCCCGAGCTCATTCGCGCCATCCAGACGCACACGTCGGACTTCAACACCTCGCTGCCCAAACCCGAGCTGCAGATGGAGAAGATCCTGTTTGCCTGCGATGAGCTCACCGGCCTGATCGGCGCCGCCGTCATCATGCGCCCGAGCAAGAGCGTTATGGACTTTACGACCAAGTCGCTCAAGAAGAAGTTCAAGGACAAGCGCTTTGCCGCCGGCTGCTCGCGCGACGTGATTTCGCAGGGCGCCGAGATGTTGGGCTGGGAGCTCCCCGAGCTCTTTGACCGCACCATCGCGGCCATGCAGTCCTTCGCCCCCGACCGAGATACCTTCCAGGCCTAACCGTCAACGCCACCTAAAACCACCACAAAGGGGACAGGCACCTTTGTGGTGGTTTTTGTTTGCGCGGGCGTTAGGGACGGACCTGGCCGGTGCCGCGGAGCTTGTATTTGTAGGTGGTGAGGGCCTCGGCGGCAAAGGGGCCACGGGCGTGGAGTTTTTGGGTCGAGATGCCGATCTCGGCACCCAGGCCAAACTCGCCGCCGTCAGTGAAGCGAGTGCTGGCGTTGGAGTACACGGCCGAGGCATCGACAGCATCGAGGAAGCGCTCGCAAGCATCCGTATCCTCGGCAACGATGGCCTCGGAGTGCATCGTGCCGTAGCGGTTGATGTGTGCGATGGCCTCGTCCTCGTTTGCCACGACCTTCACGCTCATCTCGAGCGCCAGGTACTCGCGACCCCAGTCCTCCTCAGTCGCGGCGACGTAGTCATCGCCCTCCACAAGCCCGGCATCGGCGCATGCGGCGCAGGTTGCCTCGTCGCCGTGAATCAGCACGCCGTGGTCATGCAGCACGGTCACGACCGCGGGCAAAAACGCATCGGCCACAGCACGGTCGACCAGCAGCGACTCGGCGGCATTGCACACGCCTACGCGCTGGGTCTTGGCATTAACGATAATGTTGAGCGCCTTATCAAAGTCGGCGGATTCATGCACGTAGATGTGGCAGTTGCCCGTGCCCGTCTCGATCACCGGCACAAGCGACTCGCGCACGCAGCGCTGGATCAGGCCTGCACCTCCGCGCGGAATGAGTACGTCGACAATACTGCGGAGCTTCATGAGCTCGCCGGTGGCCTCGCGGTCGGTGGACTCGATCATCGACACGGCCTCGCGCGGGAAGCCCTTGGCCTCGAGCGCATCGGCCAGCAGCTCGGCGATCATGGCACACGAGTGATAGGCCAGCGAGCCGCCGCGTAGAATGCAGGCGTTGCCGGTACGGATGCAGATGCCTGCGGCGTCGGCCGTCACGTTGGGGCGCGCCTCGTAGACCATGGCGACCAGGCCCAACGGCACGCTCACGCGGGTCAGGTCCACACCGCTCGCAAGCACGCGGTTGTCGAGCACGCGGCCGACGGGATCGGGCAGCTCGGCGAGCTTCTCCAAACCGGCGGCCATGCCCTCGACGCGCTCAGGCGTCAGCAGCAGACGGTCGAGCAGACCGGCCGAAGTGCCCGCATCGCGCGCGGCGGACATATCGAGCTCGTTGGCGGCGACGATGGAGTCGACACCGTTGCGCAGTGCTGCGGCCATGGCGCGCACGGCCTCCTGGCGCTGCTCATCGCTCGCCGTGGCAAGCGAGGCCGACGCTGCCTTGGCGGCAACGGCAAGATCGTGGACGTACGTGGCTATATCGACCGACATGGGCGGCCCTTTCTCCTAGAAGTTTGCAACCATGGTAGCCGATTTGCGCATGGCCTCGCCCGCGGCGGTAGAATTGGTCAACCCGAAACACCGCAACGAACGGAAGACTCACATGGCCCTCATCACTTCGTACCACGTCCCCGGCCTTTACGTCGAGGACCACAGCATCGACGTCCCCCTTGACTGGCGCGGCCTGGAGCCGATGCTCCTGGCCGTCGGCAGCACCATGCGCCGCGGCGCCATGCCGGCACCAATCGCCGGCGCGCCCGAGAGCATCAAGCTCTTCTACCGCGTGGTTTGCGCGCCCGACCGCATCAACGACGATCTGCCGCTGCTCCTGTTTTTGCAGGGCGGCCCCGGCGGCGAGAGCCCGCGTCCGCTGTCGCCCACAAGCGACGGCTGGATCGAGGAGGCCGTCAAGCACTTCCGCGTGGTCCTTCCCGACCAGCGCGGCACCGGACGCAGTAGCTGCGTGGACGGACGCACGATCAAGGCACTGGGTGATCGCGCAACGGCCGCCGGCGCCGATACAGCACGCTCGCAGGCGGACTTCCTCAAGCGCCACCTCGCCAGCTCCATCGTGCGCGATTTTGAGTACCTGCGCCTAGTGGGCTTTGGCGGCAAGCCGTGGGTCACGCTCGGCCAAAGCTACGGCGGTTTTTTGACGCTGAGCTACCTGTCGCTCTTCCCCGAGGGCGTGGCGGCGAGCTTTACCTGCGGCGGCATCCCCCACGTACCGGCGAGCGCAAGCGAGGTCTACGCGCACACCTTCCCGCGCATGGCCGCCAAGACGCAGCAGTATTATGACCGCTATCCCGCTGACGTCGAGCGCGTGGCAGCCCTGGCCGATGCGCTCGAGGCTCAGAAGCCCGTGCTGCCCGACGGCTCGCCGATGACGGTCGAGCGCCTACAGCTCATGGGCAGCGACTTTGGCATGAAGCCGAGCTTTGAACGCATGCATTGGATTATCGATCACGCTTTTGTTGACGGCGACGGCACGCTGACCTGCGACGCCTCGGTATCTGACAACTTTTTGATGCGCGCCTTCGAGCGCACCAACACGCGCACGAATCCGCTGTACTGGACGCTGCAGGAGTTCATATACGCCGACGGTGACACTATGCCCATTGGCTGGGCCGCGGCTGAAGAGAAGGCTCACCGCGCCGAGTTCGACACCCTCGCGCGCCCGCTCATGTTTACCGGCGAGGCCATGTTCCCGTGGATGTTCGAGCAGATGCCCGAGCTCAAGCCCTTCAAGCCCGCCATGGACCTGCTGATGGAAGACACCAGCTGGGACAAGATCTACGACCCGCAGCGACTGGCGTGCAACGAGGTGCCCCTGCAGGCCGCGGTGTATTTCGACGACATGTACGTGGATTCGGGCCTGCAGCTTGATACGCTCAGCCGCGTGGGCAACTCGCATGCCTGGGTGACTAACGAGTTCGAGCACGATGGCCTGCACGGCAGCGTGGTGTTCAAGCACCTCTTCAACGAAGCCCTCAACCGAGGAGACCTGCGCCAGATCTTCTAGCGAAGGAGTGTCCCCACCTGCCGGCACAATAGGAACGTCCCCAGGTGCCGGCACGAAAAAGACAGCGCTGCGGGAAACGATTCGCAGCGCTGTCTTTCTTTATGCAAATACGATCAAGTTATCCCTGTGTATCGCCGGCTTCTCGGCCAGGTCTGCCAGCAGGCGGTTGCTGGCGATCTGGTCCTGGCGGCGACCGGCAGCAAGCTCCAGCACGTCCGAATCGGCCTCAGCGATACCGCGAGCGACGACCATACCGCTCGGATCGCACACATCGAGCACATCGCCCTCGGCAAACTGGCCATCGACCTCGCGAATACCCACCGCAAGCAAGGAAGAGCCACGGCTAACCAGCGCCTTCGCGGCACCATCATCGACCGTCACCGAGCCGTGCGCCTTGTCGCCCAGTGCGATCCACAGCTTGCGGGGTGCGATGTCCAGACGCTCCGCCGGCGGATCGAACAGCGTGCCCACGCTCTCGCCGCGGGCGAGGCGCACGAGCGCATCGGGTTCCTCGCCCGAGCAAATCACGCTCTGAATGCCCGCCGTCATCAGGATACGGCTCGCGCGAATCTTGGTAATCATGCCGCCCGTGCCCACCGATGTGGAAGAATCGCCCGCCGAGGCAATAATCTTGGCATCGATCTTATGCACGACAGGAACAAACTCGGCCGTCGGGTCCTCGTGCGGATTGGCAGTATAGAGACCATCGATGTCCGAGAGCGTCACGCACAGATCGGCAGAAACCAGGCAGCTCACAAGCGCCGCCAGTGTGTCGTTGTCACCAAACTTGATCTCATCGACGGTAACGGTATCGTTCTCGTTGACGATCGGCACCACGCCAAGCTCCACGAGGCGCAGCAGGGCGTCGCGCGCATGCAGGTAGGACGTGCGACGGGCCGTGTCGTGGCGCGTGAGCAGCACGAGCGAGGTGAGCAGGTCGCGCGCATGGAACTCCTCGTCGTAGGCCGACGAGATGATGCACTGACCGGCCGAGGCGCAAGCCTGTAAGCTCGGCAGGTCACCGACCGGCTTGCGGTCGAAGCCCAGCACGGGATAGCCACAGGCAATAGCGCCCGAGCTCACCACGACCAGACGCCAGCCGAGCTTGCGCAGCGCTGCGGCTTGATCGGCAAGTCCGCCGATAAAGGCGCGGTTGACCTTGCCATCGGCGCCCACCACCGTGGACGAACCGATCTTTACCACCATCGTTTTATAAGAAGTCGTCATACGTCAAACCAATCAACTGTTCAGCGAACGGCCGAGCGGCGGCCAAGGGAGCGTGACTCGCCCCTACCGCCCAAAGAATTAGTGAGCCCAGGGAAAAGCAGAAGCCGCGGCCATATTCTTGCGCACGAGCTCGTCGCGCACCTGAGCCAGGCCCTGCTCCATGCCCACCACATAGGTCTGCGGGTACAGGAAGCGCTTGAAAGCTGCGTCCAGATGATCGAGCGCCCAAACACAGCGCTCGCGCGCGTCCTGGATGCTCTCACGCGGAGCCACCGCGCTGCCGTCGCGCACGATCGGCACCAGCAGCTCGCGATACTCAAGTTCGGACACGTCGGTCACCAGGGCGGCATCATTCACGGCCACGAGGGTATTGCCGCGCGCGGCGCCCTCCCCCGCCAGATGGTCCTCGTCGTAGATCATGTCGCAGACCGGGCCGCCAAAGCCGTCGTAATAACGGCGCACGCGTTGCACACCCGGGATCGTGCGCTTGTAGGGCTGCTCGGAGAGCTTGACCACCGGCGTCCATGGATCTGCCTCGCTCGCACGGCGGGCGGAAAGCTTGTACACGCCACCCAGCGCCGGCTGGTCATAGCAGGTCGCAAGCTTGGTACCCACACCAAAGCTGTCGATGGGCGCACCCTGGTCGAGCAGCGACTGAATCGTGTACTCGTCAAGATCGTTGGAAACCGAGATCCCCACATAGGGCAGGCCCTCGGCATCAAAACGGCCGCGAACATACTTGGAGAGCTTGGCAAGGTCGCCGGAGTCGATGCGAATAGCCGACAGGCGCTCGCCCACCGCCTCCATCTCCTTGGCAACCGTAATGGCATGCTCGCAGCCCTCGCGCACGTCATAGGTGTCGATGAGCAGCGTACAGTTCTTGGGGCTCGACTTGGCAAAGGCGCGGAAGGCCTCGAGCTCGGAATCGAAGCTCATCACCCAGCTGTGCGCATGCGTGCCAAAGACGGGAATACCGTAGCGGCGGCCGGCGAGCACATTGGACGTAGAGGAGCAGCCGGCAACGTAGCTCGCGCGCGCAACGGCCAGGCCGCCATCGGGGCCCTGGGCACGGCGCAGGCCAAACTCCGCCACGGGACGGCCGTCGGCGGCAAGCACCACGCGCGCCGTCTTGGTGGCGACAAGCGTCTGGAAGCCGACGATGTTGAGCAGCGCCGTCTCAAGCAGCTGGCACTCGAGCGCAGGACCGGTGACGCGCACCATGGGCTCGCGCGGAAAGACGAGCTCGCCCTCGGGAACGGCGTCGATATTTACATGCGCACGAAAATCGCGCAGGTAGTCGAGGAATGCGGACTTGAACATCGCGCCGCCGGCAGGGGCCTCAAGCGATGCGAGGTAGTCGATGTCCTCGGGCGTAAAGCGCAGATTCTCGACCAGCTCGGGCAGTTCGGCGGTGCCGCACATGACGGCATAGGCGCTGCCAAAGGGATGGTCGCGGTAAAACGCGGTAAAACAACCCTGCTCATTGGCCTTGCCGCTCTCCCACAGGCCCTGGGCCATAGTGAGCTCGTACAGATCGGTGAGCATTGCAATGTCGGTGGGATGCGAGATGTCGGTCAAAGCCATGGGGCGACCTTTCGGATGTGTGGTACAGAATTTGAGGGTTAGACGAGAGCAGAGGATGCGGACATGACACCCGATGCAAATCGGTTAGAGCAGGCCCATGCTGGTCAGGATCGTGTAGCCCATAAAGATGACAAACGCGATGAGGGCAAGGACAATGATGATTTTTTGAGCCGGCGCCATGCCAGGGATCTCGTTCTCGCCCGTAGGTTCCTTGGAGGTAACCATGCGCTGGGCAAAGGTCATCTCGTCACGGCTCGGCTTGGGCTCGACGGACTTGGGACGAGCGGCCTTTTTAGGCTGAGGCTTGGGTGCAGTGGGCACGGGCTTCGCGGCGGCGGGCTTGGGCACGGGCGCAGACTCGGATGCGACCTTCGCAGTGGCCTCCTCGGCCTTCTCGCGCTCGGCACGCAGGGCGGCCAGCTCCTCACGCTCGCGGCGTGCCTCTTCCTGGGCCTCGCGACGAGCCTTCTCGGCGCGGAGCTCTTCCAACTCGGCGCGCTCCTCGGCAGACAGTGGTTGGGACTCAAGCTCGGCCATGATGCAGCCCTTTCTTTTTAAAAAAGCCGCCGACACAATGTCAGCGGCTTATCAAATCCAAGGGTGGAGACGAAGGGAGTCGAACCCTCGGCCTCTGCCATGCGACGGCAGCGCTCTCCCAACTGAGCTACGTCCCCAAGACAAGTTGATATTTTACCTACGGCTCGCCAACTGTCAACGCCCAATACCCAGTCTTTTTGGGACGGGGCTGTTTTGACTACTTTTCGAACGCCCGAGCCACCCGATGATTATTTATCCCCCGTCCCAGAAAAATCATCGACGAACGCACTACTTTGCGCTGGTAAGAACACCGGTGGTGTCGAAGGCCGGGGTGAAGCTCTCGTCTACCGCGCCGCCCTCTTGCCAGAACATCGTCGTAAAGCCCAGGTCGTCGGCATGGTCGAGTACTTGCTCGTACTCCTCGCGCGTCACGGCGCGTGCCAGGTCGCCGCCCTGCTCGCGCATGAGCGCATTGGGCGTGTACTGGTTCATGACCGAGATCGGCACGTCGCCCACCGTCTGCCACACCAGGTCCAGCACGCGACACGAATCGTCTGCATGCCCCGGCAGCACCAGGTGGCGCACGATGATGCCGCGCTTCATGAGCCCGTCCTCGTCCACCAGCTCTCCCCCGCGGCGCTCGATCTCGCACGTCATCTGTGCCAGGCCCGACACGGCCACGCGCGGGTAATCCTTAATATGAGAAAGCGACTGCGCAAGCCCGGCATCGGCATATTTAAAGTCGGTGAGCCACACATCGACCAGGTCGCCCAGCGCCGCCACGGCACTCGCGCGCTCGTAACCACTCGTGTTGTAGACGATCGGGATGACCAGCCCGCGCGCCCGTGCCGCGGCAATCGCGGCAGGCAACAGGTGCGCATAGTGCGTCGCCGTCACCAAATTGATGTTGTTGGCACCCTGGTCCTGCAGTTCCAGCATAATCTCGACCAGGCGCTCAGGCGAAATCTCAAGGCCAAAATTGCCGGTCGAGATCTCGTGGTTCTGGCAGTAGATACATTTAAGCGAGCAGCCGCTAAAGAAGATCGTGCCCGAACCGGCCTCGCCCGAGATAGGCGGCTCCTCCCACATATGAAGCGCCGCGCGGGCCACCTTGAGCGTGTCGTTAGCACCGCATACGCCGCGCGCGCCCTCATCGCGCGCCGCACCGCAACGGCGGGGACACAAATGGCAGGCGGGCGAAAAAAGTTCGGTCAACGACGTCGGCATAAAAACATGCTCCAAAACAACAATTCAGCAGCTCAAACATAAAGGGCCAGGCCGCGTAGACGGCTCAAGCCCCAAGGCGCCGTAATCGTCCGACACGATTTTTGTAATGTCAAGACTGGAATCGACAAAGTGCCGCTTTATGATGTAGGTATTCCGCCCCCCGCGGAGCAACTGGGTGAACCGTCGCGTTTATTTAGGGAGCCCACACAGTCGTACCTAGTACAGGTATCCTTCGTTGTTAAGGACGCTGGAACAGTCGATGAGGGCACCCACCTGTTTTAGGTGGGTTCATTTTCGTAACGTGGGGGGTGGTTTTCTTTTGCCAAAAATCACCATACAGTCCATATGGATCCCCGCCGGCATCCCGACAAGCCATCGACAACATCCCAATATCTGGTAAGCGCGTGATTATCGCTGCGTGCAATTACATGCACCCCCCTTGGTCGAGTATTATGGTTCGGCTATGCCCTTTGCGCATGGCGTTCTTCTGACCTTTTCCTTCGACGCTTGGCGGTTTTTAGATTCATGGCTTCATCCCCGAGCTACATACCGTACCTATGCGTGGCAGCGGCGGCTTTTATCACGACCTTCCTCGCGGTGCCCCTGGTCAAGCGCTTGGCAATTAAACTCGATGCCGTCGACTATCCTTCTAAGCGCCGCATCAACACCAAGCCCATCCCGCGTTTGGGCGGAACGGCGGTGTTTTTGGGCCTGGTCGTTGCCTGCATTGTGCAAATCCTAGGCACCTGGCACCTAGGCTGGCCACCCGTCCTGGTGCCGCACCCGCGCCTTCACATTAGCTATCCCATGCTGGCGCTCTCCTTTACTGTCATCTTTGCGACCGGCGCTATCGACGACGTCTTCCAGCTCAAGCCCAAGCAAAAGCTGGCCGGACAGGTCCTCGCCGCGCTCATCGCCTGTATCGGCGGCCTAAAAATCGGCGTCATCGTCAACCCGTTTGCCCCCGGCGAGATCATACTCGGATGGCTCGCCTACCCCATCACCGTAATCTATCTGGTGGCATTCACCAACATCATTAACCTCATCGACGGCCTCGACGGCTTGGCCACGGGCATCTGCGGCATCGCCTCGTTCACCATGTTTTCGATGGCCGTTCTTTCGGGCCGCATCGACGCCGCCGCGCTCTCCATTGCGCTCTTCGGCGCCTGTCTGGCCTTTTTGCGCTACAACTTCAACCCCGCAAGCATCTTCTTGGGCGACTCGGGGTCGCTGCTTCTGGGCTTTGCACTGGGCTCCATCTCGCTGCTCAACGTGAGCCGCACCGCCGCGCTCACCTCGCTTATCATCCCGCTCATCGTTGCCGGCGTGCCCATCATCGACACGTTTAGCGCCATCGTGCGCCGCAGGCGCGCCCACATTAGCATCGGGCAGGCCGACAAGGGCCACATCCACCACCGCCTGATCCAAGAAGGCTACAACCAAAAACAGGCCGTGCTGCTCATCTATGCTTGGTGCATCATGCTTTCGGCCGGCGCCGCCGCGATTAACCAGGTCGAGGTGCCCATGCGTGTGCTCATCTTTACCGTGCTCGCCATTGGCTCGGCGGCCTTTGCCAAGCATCTACATCTGTTTGAGCCCGTGCTGCGCCACCATTACAACAAGCGTACGCACGAGGACGAGCTCGTCACCCCCGACGACCCCGCCTTTAAGCAGGAGGAGCGGGCAGCCGAGGAGCGCAAAGAAGAGCGCCACCACAAGCTCTAGGGCAAGCTGCCGAGGATGTGCCAAGGCACCGTTAGCCAAGCACGGCCGCGCCACACCCATCGCACATGCCGCACCACGCGCGTCCCTCTCCCGCCCCTCGCCTACTTACGCACCGCCCCTCCAATAAACGCGTTATCATCTTGACCCATGAACATACGTTAGGAGCAATCATGCCAAACGAGAACAGCTACGAAGTCGCGCTGCAAAAGAGCAACGCCATTCGCGAGGGCCTGGCCAAGACGCCCGAGAAGTTCACCATGCTCACCGGCGACCGCCCCACCGGCCGTCTGCACCTGGGCCACTACTTCGGTACCCTCAAGGGCCGTGTTGAGCTGCAGAACATGGGCGCCAAGACCAACGTGCTCATCGCCGACTACCAGGTCATCACTGACCGCGACACGACCGAGCACATCCAGGACAACGTGTACAACATGGTCATGGACTACCTTGCCTGCGGCATTGACCCCGACAAGACCATGATCTACGCGCACTCCGCCGTGCCCGCCGCCAACCAGCTCATGCTGCCGTTCCTGTCGCTGGTGTCCGAGGCCGAGCTGGCGCGCAACCCCACGGTAAAGGCCGAGATGGAGGCCTCGGGCCACGAGCTCACCGGCCTTCTGCTCACCTACCCGGTACATCAGGCCTGCGACATTCTGTTCTGCAAGGGCAACGTGGTGCCCGTCGGTCGTGACCAGCTGCCGCACATCGAGCTAACCCGCACCATCGCACGCCGCTTTAACAACCGCTACGGCAAGGTATTTCCCGAGGTCGAGGCACTGCTGTCCGAGACCCCGCTACTGCCCGGCCTTGACGGTCGCAAGATGAGCAAGAGCTACGGCAACGCCATCAACATCTCGATGACCGCTGAGGAGACGGCAAAGCGCATCAAGAAGAGCCAGACCGACTCCGAGCGCATGATCACGTTCGATCCCGAGAACCGCCCCGGCGTGTCTGGCCTGCTTTCGACGGCCGCCATCTGCACCGGTCGCTCCGAGGTCGAAATTGCCGAGGAGATCGGTATGGGCGGCTCCGGCCAGCTCAAGAAGTACGTGACCGAGGCCGTCAACGAGTACTTCGCACCGATCCGCGAGCGTCGCCAGCGCTACGAGAACGATCTGGATTACGTGAAGGACGTGCTGCACGAGGGCAACCGTCGCGCCAACGAGATCGCCGAGCAGACCCTGGCAGAGGTTCAGGACGCCATGGGTATGGTGTACTAGACCGATCTGCTGACTTGAGCTTTCGATTGCTATAGGGCGGGCGCTACGGCGTCCGCCTTTTTTGGAGCCGGACCGCTTCGGCTCCGTCCATCACACTCTCCCGACAAACAGGAACAGGCCCGCTGGCAGATAGTTGCCAGCGGGCCTGTTCCCGAAGTACACCGTTGAATCGCACAGAGGGGAGGGATGCGAATCAAACTCAACAGGGCAGGCTTTTTCATCGCCTATTGCCTGCTCCGTTGCTGAATACAATATAGTTCACCGTGGTTTACTTTGTAGTGTCAATATGCGCCGCCACACCTTCTCCATAAGTTAGCTCCGGTAAACTAAAACCACCACGAAGAGGACAGGCACCTTTGTGGTGGTTTCGGCCACGGCAGAGCCGCTAGAGTCCGGCAGGCCAACGACAGGCGGCCAGATCAACATGCATGGGATCGGCAAACGTCACGCCCTCCCCCATTAAGAGCTCGCGCTGAGCATCGGGGCCACCAAAGGCAAAGCCCGCACAGATACGGCCGTCGGCAAACACCACGCGATGGCAGGGAATCTCGCCGGGGCGCGGATTGCTGTGCAGCGCGTAGCCCACGTACCGCGCGCTCCGCGGACGACCGGCAAGCAGCGCTACCTGACCATACGTGGCGACCATCCCCTCGGGGATCTGCTCGACCACCTCGTACACCCGTTCAAAAAAGCCCTCAGACGCCATTGCTCGCTCCCTTCCACTCAGAAAAGCATAAACCACCACAAAGGGCCTGTCCCCTTTGTGGTGGTTTATGGCAGGTCGGTTAGTTGGCGGGCTGGAAGAAGGCTACTGCTACGGCGCCGGGGCCAACGTGGGTACCGATGGTGGCGCCGATGGTGTGAACGGGCAACTCGCCCTCGGTGTGGCCAGCCCACAGTGCAGCGCTGTCCTCGATATACTTCTTGAGCACCGCATCCGAAAGACCCGTATAGCCGAGCGCCAGCGGCATGGAAAAGTCGATGCCGCCCGCCTTTTCGACCTTTTGGTTCAGCAGGTTGCGGCCGTTCTTGGAACCGCGCGCCTTGCCCAGCTGCACGATCAGACCGTCCTCGACAGCCACCACAGGCTTTACGTTGAGCAGCGTGCCCACGGCGCCGGCCGCAGCAGACAGACGACCGCCACGCACCAGGTACTCCAGCGTCTCGAGCAGGCCGATAACCACCACACGGTCGCGCACGGCCTCGACAGCCGCCGCGATCTGAGATGCACTGCGGCCCTCGTCCACCAAGCGCAGCGCATACTCGACCAGGACGCGCTCGCCCAGGGTGACGTTGTTGCTGTCTACCACGAACACGTCGCCACCTGGCGCCTCGGCAAGTGCGATACGGGCACTCTGATTGGTGCCTGATAGCTTAGCGCCCACGGTAATAATCACAGCCTCATCGCCGGCTTCACGAACCTTGGCAATCGCCTGCGAAAACGCGTACGGGTTGACCTGGCCGGTCTTGGGCAGCTCATCGCGCTCCACGAGCATCTCGTAAAAGCGCTGGTGATCGATATCGACGCCATCCATGTACACATCGGTGCCAAAGGTGACGGACAGCGGCAAAACGTCCAGTGCCGGGTGCTCCGCCGGCGACATATCGCTCGCGGAATCGGTAATAATGCGGACGGACATAGCGAATCCTTTCTTGCGCAGGTCTCGCGCAGGGAATTTTGACAGCAAGGCCCCGGCACGGTATACGCGCTCAAACAGGACTATGCAGTTGTTAATTGGAAGCAAATGCCTTGGCGGCCCTACAGCTCGCGCAGGGTGTTGAGAATCGTGCGCAGCGATGCGTACATCTGCTCGCGCTGCTCCACGCCCATGGTCTTTCCGGTGGTATCGAGCACTTCGCGAATGATGCGATCGGCTTCATTCATGCTCTCGCCGCCCAGCGTGGTCAGGCGAACCGGGGCACGGTACTTGACGGCAGCATCGCCCGAGTCGTCGACCTCGACGTAGCCGCCCTCCTCCAGGTGAGCCAGCGTACGCGAAACGGCAGCGCGGGTCACGCCGGCCATGCGGGCGAGGTCGGCACCGGTCAGGCCGTCCTTGCTGCGCTCCAGATAGTACAGGCACATGACGTCGGAGCCCTTGAGGCCCAGCCTTGCGCCCTCGGACGTCTTGATGCGCTGGATCTCCTTGTAGAGGCCGCTAATCAGTCCGACAAAGTCCTCAAAACGTGTCTCGTCGTTCTGCTGCATGTGAGACGACCGCCTTTCGCTTGCATGATGCTAACGGGTAAACATCTTAGCCGTACCGAGGAGTCCTCCATACCCAGATATCCCATTTGTTAACCCATCAACATAAAAACCACCACAAAGGTGCCTGTCCCCCTTTGTGGTGGTTTACGACGAACGCGGGCCGCAGGAATTCCTACAGCTCCACGCACGGATTCTCGTGCGTCACCAGCGTCTTGACGACAACTGTGGCGCCAAGATAACGCTCAAGCAACTCAGCAAGGCGATCGATTGCGGCCTGGCAATCCCCCATC
Source organism: uncultured Collinsella sp. (assembly GCA_902470805.1). Lineage (GTDB taxonomy): Bacteria > Actinomycetota > Coriobacteriia > Coriobacteriales > Coriobacteriaceae > Collinsella. The sequence continues at coordinate 54,721 of CABRHX010000007.1, forward strand.
CGCTCGGGCTCCACGCACTCAATCGCCAGGAAAGCGTCCGCCGAATCGTCGGACAGCGCCGTGCGAACGCCGTCGCGCCAGTTCCAGCAACGGCACACAGCACCCGCGTCATCGATATAGGCAAGCTCACCGGGCAGCGTCGGATCATCCGTCTCCTCGCCAAGCGGCAAGAACGCGTCGCCGCCGTCAGTCACCGCCAGGCGCAGATTGCCCTCAATAGCATGCAAATCCTCACCGCCAACGGGCAACGCATAAGTCAACGAAATCGTGTTGTAGATATCCACCGCCGGCGTGATGTGGCCGACCGGCTTGCCTTTGAGCACGCGCTTGAGCAGGTTCTCAACTGAGCAACGCGCGCCCTTTTTAGTCTTGAACAGCCGGTACGCGTCACGCCAAGCCTTAACCGGCGCATTCTCGCTGATAGTATCGCTGGTCAGATGACGCTCCGCGTCGATATTGGCGCGGTCGAGCAACGCCGCAATCGCATCCACGTCCTCCTGGGAAATCTGAGCCGCGGGCTTCATGCCCTTCACGACCACAACGCCGATAGCCGCCTGCGGAAACAGCTCCCAAAACGAATTCTCGGCAACAAAGCTCTTCATACGCTCTCCCTTCATTGTGCGCCCGATCCCGGACACCCAAACAAAAAGCGCCCTTACAACGGCCACCTTCAAAGTCCTACGGTGCCGTCACAAGAGCGCTTACGCTGCCCCCATCCGGAGAAGGGGGCGATATGTCAGGCGTATTGTAACCCGAGTTATCCGCTCGAGCAAAACCACCACAAAGGTGCCTGTCCCCTTTGTGGTGGTTACAGGCGGAGTCCCAGCAGGCCGCGGCCGCGATGACGGGCCTCGGCGGACACCTGGGCGTGCGGGCCGGCGGCTTTGACGGACTCGGGCAGGTGCGAGTACTTCTTCTCGAAGTTCTCCTCGAACATCACGGCCAGGTTGTGTGCAGCCTCGTCGTAACGAGCGGTGCTCTGCCAGTACTGGCGCGGCACCAGGATGCCGTCGGGCACACCGTGGCACGTTGTGGGAATGTCGACGTTAAAGATGTCGTCGTGCACGAACTCGCTGTCCTCGATGGTACCGTCGAGGGCGCGCGCGACCAGCGAGCGCGTGTAGGCAAGCTCGATGCGATGGCCCACGCCGTAGCCGCCGCCGATCCAGCCGGTGTTGACCAGGTACACACGCGTGCGGCCGTCGGCAATGCGCTCGCCGAGCATCTTGGCGTAAACCATGGGGTCGAGTGGCATAAACGGCTCGCCGAACAGCGAAGAGAACGTGGGTGTGGGCTCGGTGACGCCGACCTCGGTGCCGGGAATCTTAGCCGTAAAGCCCGTCACAAAGTGGTACATGGCGGCGTCGGCCGTCAGACGCGAGATGGGCGGCAGCACGCCAAAAGCGTCGCAAGTCAGGAACAGCACGACACTCGGAGTGGTGCCCATGCCCTTAGTCCACGCGTTAGGAATGTGCTCCACGGGATAGGCCACGCGCGTGTTGTGCGTAATCGAGATGTCATCGTAGTTGGGCTTGCGGTTCTCGTCGAGCACCACGTTTTCGCAGATCGCGCCAAAGCGGACAGCGTTGAAGATCTCGGGCTCGTGAAAGGCGTCCAGGCCCTCGCATTTGGCGTAGCAGCCACCCTCGATGTTAAAGATGCCCATGTCGGACCACCCGTGCTCGTCGTCGCCGATCAGTAGGCGCGTGGGATTGGTCGAAAGCGTGGTCTTGCCGGTGCCGGACAGGCCAAAGAACACGGCGGTCTCGTGCGTGACGGGATCCATGCTGGCCGAGCAGTGCATGGGCAGCACGTCGTCCTCGACGGGAAGCAGATAGTTCATGACACTGAAGATGGACTTTTTGATTTCGCCGGAGTAGCCGGTACCCGCGACCAAAATCACGCGCTCCTGGAAGTTGATGACCACGGCGGCGCTGGAGTTGAGGCCCTTGATGGCAGGATCGCACTGGTAACCGGGCGCTGCGAGCACGCAGAAGTCGGGCTCGCCGGTGCGCGCGATTTCGCGGGCGAGCGGACGGGCGAGCATTTGCTTAATGAAGAGTGCCTGGCTGGCACGCTCGCAGGCAACAAGCAGGCGACGCGTGTGGTTGCGGTCAGCGCCCGCCATGCCGCGCGTGACGAACACGTCGCGCTCGTTGAGATAGTCGACGATGCCGGCCTTGATGGCCTCATAGCTCTCGACGGACAGTGGGCGGTTGACCGCACCCCAGGCGATCTTGTCGTGAACATCGGGGGTGTCAACGATAAAACGATCGTTGGGCGAACGACCAGTGCGCTCCCCCGTCTCGATCACGAGCGCGCCATTAGAAGCCATACGGCCCTCTTTGCGACGAATAGCGTGCTCGACAAGCTCTGCCGCCGGCAGGTCCACCAGCAGACGGGGTTGATTCTCGGCGGGATCTTCAACGAGCGTAATACCAAAGTTGGACAGAACTTCTGCAGGGGTAACACCAGGCATGGGGCCTCCTTTAAAAACGCGACACGTGGACGCGACGCGCACTTTACTCACGTAAAGCCCGTTGTACCCGATATGCAAAAACGTTTTTGCGGCAAGGGCGGCAAGCCCGCCCAACGGTCAAAAATCGCAGGCAAGCGGCCTAGTCATTGGGGACGTTTTTAAACGCCTAGTCATTGGGAACACTCTTGAACAGGCAACATTCAAGGAGCGCCCCCGGATGCCGGCACTTAGGGACGTTCCCAAAGTGCCGGCACATAAGGAACGTCCCTAAGTGCCGACTACAGCGGCAGGTTTTGGCCGAGCATGGCTATGGCGCTCATCAGGACCAGCATGCCGGCAGCGTAGGGCAGCACCGCGCCCAGGAGTTCGGCATCCTTACCGCGCACGTGCACGGCGGCAAGACCAATGGCGAGGGTCTGCGGCGAGATCATCTTACCAGCGGCGACGCCCAGGGCGTTCAATGCGACCATCCAGTAGTCGCTCACACCCAGCGCAGTGGCGGCCTGGCTCTGAATGGGGCCAAACAGCATGCCCGAAGATGTGCCCGAACCGGTCACGAACGCACCGACCGCACCGATCCACGGAGCCAGAATCGGGTACAGGCCGCCGGCGACCGCAATGCAAAACGCACTGATCGACGAAATCATGCCGGCATAGCCCATCACCTTGGCGCAGCCCAGTACCGAAAGCATCGTGATCACCGTCGGCGTCATCTGCTTCACAGTCGCGACCAGCACCTCGCCCATCATGCGCGGCGAAGCGCCCTGAATGGCACCGCCGACAAACGCCGCCAGGAAAATCCAGACGCCTGGCGTGTTGATCCACGAAAACGTAAGCGTACCGGGATTCTCACCGCAATACACCTGCACGTGGCTCGCAAACGGCGCGAGCGCAGCATGCACGGCGGGTACCAGGTTAGACGTGCCCAGCAGCAACACAAAGATCAGGATGAAGCACGACCAGGCCGAAAGCGCCGACTTAACGGTGAGCTTCTCCCCCGCCTCGATATTCATGTGAAAGCGTGCGTCCAGATGCCCCGACTTCTCGGCACGCATGGCAAGCGCAGCTGTCAGCGCGAGCGAAACGATGGATCCTACGACCACGGCCAGCTCGGGGCCCACAAACATGGCAACGACCAGAGCCGCGCCGACAAACGACACGCCGGAGAGCAACGCCACGCCGGCAACACCGTGCAGACGCTCGCCCACACTCGCGGCATTGCCCTGGTCATCGGCAACACGGCCCGCAACCAGCACAATAAATAGCGGCATCACCACAAAGAACGGTGCGAGCTGCACCAGCTGAACGGTCGCTAGGTGAAGGGAATCCAAACCCACCAGGTCGGCAACGGACACCGTGGGGATGCCGATGGAGCCGTAGGGCGTGGGCACGCCGTTGGCCAGCAGGCAGATGAGCACGGCAGGCACGGCCTCAAAGCCCAGGCCCGCGAGCATGCCGGCGGGAATGGCGACAGCGGTACCGAAGCCGGCCATGCCCTCCATAAAGCCACCGAAGCACCAAGCCACGAGCAGCGCCAGCAGACGGCGGTCGCTGCTGATGGAGGTGATCATGCTGCCGATCACGTCCATGGCGCCCGTACGAACGCACAGGTTATACGTGAACACCGCGGCGATGATCACCAGGACGATGGGCCACAGAGCCATCAAAAAACCTTCGAGCGAGGCGGTCGCGATCTGCGCTGCCGGCAGGTGCCACCATGCGAAGGCAAGCAAGCACGAAAGGACAAACGATCCGATAGCGGCCTTCCAAGCTGGCCATTTAAAGCACAGCAGCATCACGACCAGCCAAATAATCGGCACAAGAGCCAGTAAGAATGCGGCGACGTCCATAGGTAGAAGCTCCTTGGTACCGCGTGGGCGGCATCGGGGGTGTCACAAAACTTCAACAGGATACCGCACGTTTACCGACAAATTACAGCCGCCCGCCGAAATTATTGAACAATCCGTTCAAAAACACGAGCGAACACCGTCGCGTCTATACTAAAGCGCAGCAATAGAAAGGACTCCGCTTTGAGCATCACGCCCCTCGATAGCATTCGCCGCGCCATCGCCCGCCGCAACGGCGTCTCCAACCCCGCTGCATCGAGAGACGGCGCCGCGAAGGCCCAAGGCGGCCGCATCGAGAACGGCCTCTTCCCTGCCTCGCACACTGCCGAGGAACTCGCACGCATCCAAGAGCTGAGTCAGCGCAACGCCGGCGGGCCCGATAGCAGCCAAGCCACACGTCGCCGGCGCGAACGCGATCGCAAGCCCGGCCCCGTCCGCCGCATGGTCAACGCTTGGTGGAACCGTCTGCTCGGCGCCGTCTACGGCGGCGGCTTCTCCATGCAGGAAGCGGAATACGAGGAGCACGCCACCAGTCGCGACTATCTTTGGAACACCCTGGGCACCGCCGTATGGGGCATGGCGTTTCCGCTGCTCACCATTGTGTCGACGCAGCTCGTGGGCGCCGAGGAGGCCGGCAAGTTCTCCATCGCCTTTGTTACCGGCACGCTCATCATGATCGCGTGCAACTACGGCGTGCGCAACTTTCAGGTCTCGGACATCGACGAAAAAACCTCCTTCGCCTCCTACCAGCTCAATCGTTGGATCTGCGGAGCGCTCGCCCTAGGCTGCGGCCTCATGTATAGCAGCGCCCGCGGCTATGACGCGCAGATGGCGACGATCGGCCTGGGCGTCTACCTCTATAAGGTGATTGACGGCATCGCCGACGTGTACGAGGGCCGCCTGCAGCAGGCCGACAAGCTCTATTTGGCCGGCATGAGTCAAACGCTGCGCTCCGCCGGCGTCATCGCGGTCTTTAGCGTGGCACTGTTCCTCACGCGCAGCATGCCTATCGCGGCCATGGCCATGGGTGTCACCGCCATCGCCTCGCTCGTGCTGGTCACCGCCCCGCTCGCCCTGCTCGAAACCGAAAAATCACGCCGCATGAGTCTGCGCGAGGTCGGCCACCTGTTTATCCAGTGCGCCCCGCTCTTTGGTGCGCTGTTCCTGTTCAACCTTATCGAGAGCATGCCCAAGTTCGTGATGGAGGGCACGCTGGCCTATAAGTATCAGCTGTACTTTAATGCCCTGTTCTTTCCGGCGCAGGCTATTTTGCTGAGCATTGGATTTATCTATAAACCGCAGCTCCTGCGTCTGTCGAGCATTTGGGCGAATCCACGCAAGCGCCGCCGTTTTGACTTGATTATTATTGCCGTTATGGCGCTGATCGTGGTCATTACCGGAGCGTGCGCCGCATTTATGGCAGGCCCCGGCATCCCCATCATGAGCTTTATGTACGGCCTCAACTTTGAGCGCTACCGCACGTTGGCGCTGCTAATGGTTGTCGCCGGCGGCATCACCGCGGCAATCGACTTTATCTACGCCATCATCACGGTGTTGCGCCACGCCGGCGACGTCACCAAGATCTACCTGATCTGCTTCGCCGTAAGCGTGGTGCTGCCGGTGATCCTGATTAAGCTGCTGGGTATGATGGGCGCTGTGGCGAGCTACCTAGCCATCATGGCCCTACTCCTGGTGCTACTGATTATCGAGTACGCCCACATCCGCCAACGCATCGAACGCGACCGCAATCCATACGGCGCCTAATTAGCTGCCCCCCCGGTCACCGGAATTTGCGATGGAATCACCCCGGCTGGGGTCTCGTTGCGGACAATATGCATCACGCAAAACTAAGTGAGTAGACTTTTACCGAATCCCCGACCACACCGACAAAGCACAAGTCTGTGACCTGCGGCTTTATTGAGGCAAATATGATGGGTGCTCGGCATTTCCAAAAAAGTCTACTCACTTAGCCAGCGGGCAGCCAAAAAAGAACCGCCGCGACGTCGTTTGACTCCGTTGCGACGGTTTTTCGAGCATTTTCGCGCTGCCGAGGACGCAGACGCTCCTCATTTCTGCGCTTACCGAGCAAGAAGGCGCTACTCTCCGAAAGCAGTCAAAAAAAGCCCCGTCCGTAATTAGCTACCCTTTGCACCGATTATTCGCCCGGGTTGATGTTCGCGTAGAATTCCGCACCATCATCCAGGCGCAAGATGCCCACGCGGCCGAACTCGGAGCCGGTGGCGGCGGCGCAGTCGATGTCGATGCGATCGGGCACGTCGGCGGTGTCCTCGCCGCCCAGGCGCACAATCTGTCCGCGGCCCGATTCCTCATCGAGTCCCGCCAGGCCGCCCACTTCGCAATAACGCCCAAGCGACACCGTTGGCGTATGGCCGCTCACCACGACCGGACCCTTGCCCTCGGAAGAAAGCAGCCCCGTCGGCGCATCCCAATAGCCATGGCGAATCCACAGCAGGTCATCGGACGACTGCACGGCAAGCATCTGCTTCAGCAGTTCGCAATCGGCGCCAACCGCTCCGGCACCATCGGCACAGTCAACCCCATGTTCAAGCAAAAACGCCCGCACCGCCTCGGTCTTGATGCCGGCATGTACCAGCAGGTACGGGCGCTCGCCAGTCTCGACCACCGCGTAGAGCGGCAACGTCGCCATCCAACGCACGAGCTCCTCGTACGCCTCAAATTCCATATCGTTGAGCTGCTGACGGGTAGTCCAACCGCCGTTGATATCCCAGGTCTCGGCATCGAGCGGATCCTGGCCAATGATGGCATCGAGCATGATCTGCTCGTGGTTGCCCTTGAGCACGCGGGCGTTGGGTAGCGAGCGCACGAGCTTAATAACGCCAACTGGATCGGGCCCGCGATCAATCATGTCTCCCAGCACGTACAGTGTATCGTCGGACGCCAGCGAAATCTTGGACAGGGCCTCGTCAAGCGCACGCACGTGCCCGTGAGCATCGGATGTCACATAGATCGCCATGGAACGCCTCTCTCTGCATTGCGGCTGAAGCCCTGAGTCGCAACTAAAACTTCAAGTTGAACTTAAACGTTACCCATTGTACTCCGTTGCAATAAAGCTGGAAAGGGTTGCATACCGTCAACGGTCGCCAGCGCACGCCTGCCAACCCGCTCCGCTCACGCCTCGCCGTCAGGCCCGGCGCCCCAACCAGCGCCGCCCGCGCCTCCGCTTCGTGTCGAAAATGCGCGTGCCCGCAATCCAGACCCATAAACCCACCACCTTTGGGTACAAATAACCGCAGACAACTAGCCGTGCCACGCTAACCACCCAGGAGCGGACACTATCCATGAACCAGATTCTTCTCTTTATCGGCCTCGTCATTATTCTGTGCCTGACCATCAAACCCGTCGGAAAAAAGCTCCCCTTCCCCACCCTGCTTATCTTTATCGCGCTGGGCATGCTGCTGGGCGTCAACGGTCCGGCGCACATAGACTTTAGCGACTATGCGCTCACCGAAACCGTCTGCAGCACGGCGCTGCTGTTCATCATGTTCTACGGCGGCTTTAACACCAACATCGACCGTGCCAAGCCCGTCGCCGTGCCCGCGGTGCTGCTGAGCACGCTCGGCGTCGTCATCACCGCTGGCATCACCGGCGTGTTCGCGCACTTTGTACTGGGCTTCGACTGGATCGGCGGCCTGCTGCTGGGCTCGGTCGTGGCGTCAACCGATGCGGCCAGCGTCTTTAGTGTGCTGCGCGAGCACAGTCTTTCGCTAAAAGGCGGCACCGACTCGCTGCTCGAGGTCGAATCGGGCTCCAACGACCCCGTCGCCTACATGCTCACCGCCGTGCTCGCCACACTCGCGGCGGGCGGCGACATTAACATCCCCGTTCTGCTGGCCAAGCAAATTATCTTAGGCGTGGGCCTGGGCATTGTCATCGGCTGGGCATCGGGCCGCCTGATTGAGCGCGCGCACGCAACGGCCGAGGGCGCGCAGACCATCTTTTTGTTCGCCGTGGCGATCGTCGCCTACGCACTACCAAGCTATCTGGGCGGCAACGGCTTTTTGGCTGTATACCTGGCCGGCATTGTGCTGGGTGCCAGCGACATCACCGGCAAAGTCGAGATGGCGCACTTCTTTGACACCCTCACCGAAATGGCGGAGATGACGATCTTCTTCTTGCTCGGCCTGCTCGTGACGCCCGCGCGCCTGCCGCAGATGCTGCTGCCGGGCCTGGCGCTCATGGCGTTCATGCTCTTCGTGAGCCGCCCCATCGCCGTCGGCGTGCTCCTAGCGCCCTTTAAGACGAATCCCAGCCAGGTCGCGCTCGTAAGCTGGGCGGGCCTGCGCGGAGCAGCTTCGGTCGTCTTTAGTCTCTTTGCCGTGGTGGCCAGCGTTCCCGGCGGTCACGACCTATTTGACCTGGTGTTTGTGATTGCCGTGTCGAGCATTGTGGTGCAGGGCTCGCTGCTGCCGGCGGTGGCAAAGAAGCTCGACATGATCGACGCGGAAGGCGACGTGCGCCGTACGTTTAACGATTACCGCGACGAGGACGGCATGTCGTTCGTTAAGCTCAAGGTGGGCTCGGGCCATCCGTTTGCCGGTCGCTCGCTCGCGGACATCGGCAGTGCCACGGACATGCTCGTAGTCCTGGTGCTGCGCGACGGCGCGCATCCAGTGCTGCCCAACGGCGATACCGTCATCGAAGAAGGCGATCTTCTGGTTATGGCTGCGCCGACGTTTGAAGAGCGTGCCGAGGTTACGCTGCGCGAGGTCACCGTGACACCCCACGGCCGCCTGGCCGGCCAGCGCCTGCGCGATGTGCCGCAGGGCAAGCACCCGTTTATCGTCGTGATGCTCAAGCGCGACGGCCAAACGATCATCCCCGACGGCAACACCCTCATATATGCCGGCGACGAGGCCGTCATTGCCACGCTGGCATCGTAGCGGCCAGAGGGCAGCCGTCCCGAATTGGCTACATTTGAGCATCAATCGCCCCGGCTGGGGTCTCGTTGCGGACAATTAGCGTCTCTCAAGACTAAGTGAGTAGACTTTTGCCGAATTGCCGGCCACGTCACCAAAGCACAAGTCTGTGACCTGCGGGTTTGTTGAAGCTAATTAGTCGGGTGCTCAGGATCTCCAATAAAGCCTACTCACTTAGCCAGCGTGCAGTCAAAATAGAACGGTCGCGAGCCCATTAGACCCCATTGCGACGGCTTATCGTGCATTTTCGCGCAGCTGCGGGTGCAGACGCCCGGTCCCAAATTAGCTACCCTAGTCATCGTCGACGGCGAAGGCACGGAGGTCGAGGCCCTCGCGTTCGGCTCGGGCTAGGAGCTCTTGAGGTAACTCGTCCTCGATATCCATCACGTCGAGCATGGCAGCGGGAAAGCCCACGCCGGCCGCACTCCCCGCATGGTCGATCAGGCCCTCGCGCAGCCGATCTACATCGACTTCGATTTTCATGGTGAAACCTCCCGCCAAACCAGGCCCTTACTCGTCAGCGCCAAGCACTTCCACGGCAGCAACAAAAGCCGCAACCTGCTTGTCGTCCATCTGCGTGGCCAGGCGCCCCACGGGCTCATCGTAGGCGAACTGCACCTTATCGATAAAGCAATCCCAAGCACGCTCGTCCACACGCACGGCGGCCTCGCAATACTGACTGAGCTTTTTGAGTCCATACCAAAACGCATTCACATGGCGCGCAGGGTCCTCATCCAGCACACCATCGTAGCGACGCTCATTGAACTCGCGCATGCGTGCCACGGCAACCTCGAGCGAGTCGCCGCCATCAGTCGAAGCCTCATCCACAAGCTCGGGAATCGCGACCTCACGCCGAACATCATGCCTGGTAGCGCCGTCGTACTCGCCCACCAGCACGTCTTCGTCAAGCCGTGAATCGTAGTCTAAATAGCTCGAGCCCCGGCAAATCCCATGCGGTGAGCCGGAGCCAAACGCACAGAACAACCCGCCGTCGGCAACAACACGACGGTAGGTCTCAAACGACATCTTAACCTGAACGAGCAGCTCGGAAAGCAAACCGGCATCGCACGCCGTCTCGCACGCAACGCACGCAGGCTTCGGCAGCCCCGAAGGCTCCACCGTGCTCCCTGCAACGCGGGCGGCGCGCTCGGCCCGATACGCCTGCGCCGCCAAGCGCGCTCGCTGCGCAGCGCCGCGCACGTTGGTAAGTTCACGCCCCAACGCCACGTCACTAGCAACATCGCCAGCCAAATCGCCCGTAAACCCGTCAGCGCGCTGCGACCCTGTCGCACTCAACTCGGACTCAAACGTCGCTGTGATCATGCCCGCAAGGTCCGTCGCATCGGCGGCACAACGCAACTGCTCCAGCTGCGTACACAACAGATCGGCATCTAGGGGCACGGCGTCCACAACACGCACGTCACTCAGACGCGCCACGTCCTGCAGCACCATAGCCCCCGCAGCATCGTACGCCGTGCGCACCTTATCCGCCGTATTCGCATGCAGCTTTACCTCGATAAACGCAAACGTCTGTTCCAGGCGCGTCAGCAGCTCGGCCTTGTTCTCCATGCGCAAAAAGGCAGCATAGCGCCGCTCCATCTGCAGCGGACCCACAACGCCCGCCTGCTTGCGAGCGCGCGCAAAGTCCGCACCCTCAACACGGCGCACGTACGTATCAACAGCCCGCACGGCAGACTCGCGCGCAGCGTGCTCGGCAGCCTCGACGTCTCTAAGCACGCCCAGCAGCTCGCGGGAGCGCGCCTTGCGCACCAGCTCCCCGCGATCGTACTGTTCAAGCGCCGTCTGACGTTTGGCCACCGACTCAAAGCCAAACAGCTCGTCGAGCAGCTCGCCAACAGAACGCTCGCCCGCCATGGCAAGGCCTCCTCACACACTGCGCACCAACATGCTCGCGGGGCGACCGAACACCGGACGCCCCGCTCGCCCGCACCCCTACAGATCTAGCGCCTTCTTCGCGGCGTCGACCGGGTCGCCATCCATGTAGAACACCGGGCTCAAGCCCGAGATAATCTCGGACGAAACACTCTGCAAACCCGCAATAGCACTCAGCGGCAAAATCACGCGCTTGGCACCGGCGTTTTTGGCCACGCGCATAATGTCCTCGAGCCCGCGGATTTCATCCATGGAGCCCGACATGCGCAAGATGCCCGGAATCGCCAGCGCGGGCATCACCGGGCGGTTGCACGCCGCGGAGCACAGGCCCACAAACTCGGCGAGCGAAACTTCCTCGGACAGGCCCTTGCTCTGCAGGTCGTTGTAGAACAGCAGGTAATCCTTGGAGCCAATGTGCATGCCCGGCGCCACGCGGTTCGCCAGGTTCACAAAGTTGTCGAACGCGGCTTCCAGCGTATCGCGCACCGGCTTGTTAAAGGCCACGCCCTCGTGCTTAAACTTGCACTCGCCGGCAACGGCCTTATTCTCCAGCTTGTACACGGCGACCTCGCCGCCCTGCGACCTGCCCACGCCAAACACGTGGCCGGACAGCAGCGGCCCGTCGGGAATCAGCGTGTCCTCGCTCTGCTCGGGCACGCGCACCACGTGCACGTCCTGCGGGTTGTCGGCATCCATATAGCCCAGGTTGACGTCGATAAACTCAACGCCCGCCATAATCTTGAGCTGCTCCTTTACGCGGCGACGGCCTTCGATGGCGTAGTCCAACAGCCAGCGCACGTCGTCCTTGTCCATGGCCTCGTCGGGGAACAGTAGCTTGGCCAGACCGCTAAAGGTCTTGCGCACGGCGATCTCGTCGCGCTTGTTAAAGTCGCTGTTAAAGCGGAAATACCGGTCGATATGGTGCGTAAAGTCCTTGCGGCGCATCTCCTTGCAAAACTCCGACAGACAATCGGTAATCAGGCCGTAATGCCCGGTCAGTAGGCTCGAGCGCATCTTGGGAATCTCCCAGCCCGGCAGGTAATAATGGATGCGGTCAAAGAAAGCCGAATCGTTGTTAAACTCCGGCGGGAACGGATCAAACAGGTGCGTGGTCTTAAGGACGTTTTGCACGGTGTCGTTGATGTTGCCCTCAAAGACCATAGAGGCATCGGCGTTGATCTGGTCGCGGCCGCGCGCGTAACTGCCACTCGCCATGTAGTCTTTCATGATCTGCACGGCGTTGGTGTCCTTAAACCGCATGCCGGCGACCTCGTCGAACGTCACGCAATCCCAGTGTCCCACCAGGCCCACGCGGTCGGCTCGCATGGAGTTCATACGGCCGAACAGGTTGGCCGTGGTGGTCTGGCCGCCCGAAAGCAAAATGGCGTAGGGCGAGACCTCTTTGTAGATGTGGCTCTTACCGGTACCGCGGGGACCCAGCTCGCACAGGTTGTAGTTGCGCTCGATGAGCGGCACCATACGCTCGATAAAGTGCAGGCGCTCTTTCTCGGAAAGCTCACTGGGCTCATAACCAGCGGAGCGTAGCAGCATGTTGAGCCACTCGTCGCGCGAGAAATACTGGCGCTCTTCGACCATGGCATCCAGGTCCAGGTTGGGCATCTGGATGGGCGTGAGCGACGCCACGCTAAACGGAGAGTCCTCGGGCCCACGCTTCTTACGCTTGGTCTTGGCGCGGCGCGGCGCATCATCGCCAAAGACCTCCATGCCAAACTCGTCTTCCTCATCCAAGGGGTGACGATACTCGATGCTCATGATGCACCAAATACCACCCTGCAGAATCTTGGAATAGTCGCGCACGTACTCGGCCGGCATCACAAACGGCTCAATGGTCAGGTTGGCAAACGAGGCCACGTAGATGTCTTTGTACTCGTCGAGCTTGGCCGTGACCTTGTCGATGATGGTAAAACGGCCCAGCTCACGGATCTTGGACTTAATGCGCTCGGACTCGTCGGGACGCACGTAGTTATCGGTGAGAATCCTGCGGATGCGATCCAAGCCCTCTGCCACGGCTTCCTCGTCATCGGTCGAGCAGTACATACCCAGCAGATACTCCAACACAAAGGTGGGCACGTTGGCACCGCGCTTCATAAGGGCCGTCAGGTCCTTGCGCACGATCTTGCCAGCAAAGTGCTCGAGCAGCTTGCCGTCCAGCCCATCCATGTCGTAGCCGTCGTCCTCGGGGGCCTCGGCCACGGCCTGGTCATAGCCATCGGTCGAGGACTCGTCCTCGACGGCTACCGCAGCCTCAGCGGGCGCAGCAGTCTCAGCCTCCGCAGCAGGCACGGCCTCCTCTGCAGACACCGCAGCCCGCACCGGCGCATTCATATCAATCGAGGGAACTTCCCACAGATTGTCGTCATTGCTATCAAACATATAGGGCACACTCCTAAAAACCAAAGTCAGCAACAGGGGCAAACGAAACGGCAATGGTATACGTCTCGCGCCAAACGATCTTGCCCGTCTCGCGCTCGCGGCAGACCAGATAGTACGGACCCTTTGCCGAGAATCCATCCGCCGCGCGCAGCGCAAACTTGGCATGCACTACGCGCTCCTGCGAATTAACAGAAGTCTTGTTAGCATGCGCCTTGACCGTATCGCTCACCTCGTTGCCGCTTGCATCGGTAAACACCAGCTCGTATTCGCACGGCAAGACCTTGCCTTGGGCTGGTTCTTCCTGGATCAAGTTGAGCGAGAAGAGCGAGTTGGTCACCCGGCGCCCCTCACTTAGCACGCGCAACGTCGCCGCGCGCGTGTCGACAAAGTCCTTGGAACCCGAGCGCACACGCCAAAATCCAATAACGGGCACGCAAAGCTCCTGCAGGCTCATGCCGCCGTGGACGTAGTTGTTAGTACCACCGGGACGCTTGAAGTGCACGTTCTCGCGCGGGGCAAACCCCTCAAAGCCGGCACCCAAACGTCCCATGTCAACATTAACAAACACCTCGCGTACCTCGTCCGAAAGCTTGGCCACGGCCTCGTTGGGCACCACCAGATGACGCTTGCCGTGCATGACGGGAGCGTCAAGGAAGGGAAGATCTGGCTTGCCGAGCATCTGACACTCGCTGAGCTCCCGGCGCGTGTAGATAAAGCCGTGATCCGCCGTTATAACAACACGCGCGCCCGGGGCGTCGGTGCACACGCGGCGCGCCAACGCGGCAAGCTCCTCTACGGTGTCCGTACAGGCATCGAAGACGTCATCCTGCGTAGCGGCCTTCTCGCCCGTGGCATCAATCTTGTTGTGATAGAGGTAGACAAGTCTTGAGTCCTTGAGCAGCGCCTTACGCTCGGTTCCCGCCATGTTGAGGTATGCGCTCGAGCGCAAAGCGCGGGCCGTAGGCTCAACATGGGTAAGCACGGCCTCGCGTTGCGGAGTCGTTGCGGTGGGCTTGCCGTCAGCCAGCACAAACGAACCATCCGCTGCAAGCCCAAGCGCCTGATGCGGCAGCAGCGCGGGCATGCCCACCTCTGTAATGGAGGGAAAGACCGCCTGCATGCTAGAAACCTTGACGTTGCCGCCGCGCTCGCGCTCGAGCAGCGCCGCGACGTCGCAGGCCACCTCATAGCGCAGCGCGTCGCTCACGATAACGACCGTCGTTTTAGCAGAGCCCACAAAGGTGGGCAGCACATGCCAGTAGAACTCATCCTGCCGTTCGGGACCCTCGATGTAGCCGCAATCGGCCCACTCCCCTTGCGCAGCGGATGTCCAGCAGGCATTGGCATCCGCCAAGAACCAGTTGCTGTAGAGATTCTCCGCCCAGTCCGCCACAGCGCGGGTGGGCTCCTCGAGCACATCGCACTCGACGGAGCGCGCCCGCAGATACGCGGTGCACATATGACGATAGGCGGCATCCATGGCATACCAATCGGACGTGTAGGCATCCCACACCTGCTGGGGCTGCGCCAGATGGAACCCGCCCGCGTGCGCCTGCCTAAACGCACACATATCGGCCACAGCGGCAAGCAGGTCAAAGTAGTTCTCGACACGACGGTACCAGCTTAGGTCGCAACGGCGCGCAGCAAAGGCACGCGCATCCTCAACACGGTCTGCACCTTGCGCAAACGAGCAGAACAGCTGCGAGAGCACAGCCTCATTGACGCACGGAAACACATCAAGCGAGGTCAGTACATCGATCGGCAAGGTCTCGAACCGTGCAAAGAGTCCGCGGGCGTCCTCAACCAAACGGCAAATCTCAAATAGGTCCTCGCTCGATGCCTGGGTATCGGCGGCCTGGTCCCACGTACGCACCGCCTCAAGGCAATAGGGCCCATAGGCGGGAGCCACATGGCTCTCAAGCCCCTTGAGCGCTCCCTCGGGAAGCGCGGTGGATGCCGCCGTAAGAAGCACATGGGATGCAAGCATAAGCAATGAGTCACGCTCGTAAAGCGGCCCATCAAACCCATAGCAACGCACGATGAAGGCAGAGAGCACATCACGCACGCAGTACTTGTCCACCAACTCGGCCAGCGCCTCGGGACCCTCGTGCAGCAGCATGGTCATACAGCCACGCAGCACAAACGCGGGGCGCGCGTCACCAGGCTCTTTACCGCCAAAAATCACCGTAAGGATGCCGAGTTCGATATCGGATGCGCCCGAGGCATGCGGAACACACGCGGCAAACTTAGCGCAGCGGGTCTTGGCATCAAAGAACGTCTTGTGCTCGCGCAGGCTCTCGCGCACGGCGTCGATATTCTCGATGCCCAGCTGATCGGCCAAAAGCGAAAGATAGTCAGCCTGGAACTGATCGGCATACAGCTCAACATCGGCAAGCCAATCACCCTCAAGCCTGCCGCGCGGGCAACGGCGATACAGCAAGATATCGCTCGCAAGGTCATCGCGGTTGATGAGTTTCTTGACGGCAAACATACGGCCCTCGCAGGCCTCAACAAAGCGCACCGGGCGCTCAAAGTCACCGTGAGCAGGCATTACGCCGGCATCGCCCCCCACGCCGTCGAAACCCTCGGCAGCCAATCGCTCAAACTCAGGAGCAAACTCGCCGTCCGCATCGTGCCAAACCACAACACGGCGCGGCGCGCATGAGGACAACGGCTGCAAAAATCGCAGCTTGAGCTGTTCTTCTACATCTATCTTGGGCATGAATATCCTTACCGTATCTGCAGTTACTTAATCTTCGCCAGCACATCCTGAAACTTGGCGTAGTTGACCTTGACGCCGTCATCCAGTTCGATCTTAATCATCTGGTCTGCCAAGTGGTGCAGTTTCTCCTCGTAGGCAATGGTCTCTTTGAGCTGGTCGTTGAGCTTTTTGATGCGCTTATCCAAGCGCACGCGCTCGCCGCGCTCGGCACTGACAAGGGCATCGTTGGCATACCCGATCTGGGCACGGTAGCGCTCCTGCTGCTCATGCACATAGTCGATGCGGATGCGAGCCAATAGGTCAGGCTGGTAGCGATGCATGTAAACAAGGCACTTGAAGCCGTTCTTCTTGCCGCTGTCGAACAGCCAGTAGATGGGGCGCTTCTTATAGGTCTGGCAGTGGTCCTTAAAGAAGTCCTTCAAAAAGTAGGTGCGGATTGCCTCGCGCGAGGTACCCTTGCCGCCGAGTGCCTCGGCAATAAAGGCCAGGTTCTGCTCAAGCGTCTCCTCGCCATACACGGTGCGCACAAAGTCGATAAAGTAGCGCACGATGTCGTCGTCAAAGTACTCGTCATCGGTAATGGGCAGCACGTTATCGCTATCGGGCATAAAGGTCACATGATCAGAGTTGGGCATCTTGGGCAGATAGTCATCGACTGTGGCGCCCTGATCGGCCAGGACCAGCCCGTCCACATCCAGCGAATAGCGGCCAAACATGCAGCCCACGGCATAGCTTATGAGCGAGGTAATCTCATCGCGCTTAGTGCGCACGTATTTGTTGCCCTTATAGCTCTCGGGGATCTCATCGGCGGTATCAAAGATACGCGCCACCGAAACGTACTTATCCTCGACCTCGATGGGCACCTCACCCTCCATGTTGTAGATCTTGGCAAAGATTCGGTTGAGCTCTTCCTCGTTAGTGCGAAGCTGCTCGAAGCGAGCATTGACCTCGGCCTTGCGGGCCTCGTATTTATCTTGAAGTAAAGTGGCCATATTTGACCGCCCTCTCATTTAAAACGCCGACTGATTTCATTTAAAAGGTCACATCCGAGAGACAGCGAGTCTCTTTGCGATAAAAAACATTAGAAGCTCATTCGACACACCGTTCTTTGCAATCAAAGATGAAACATCTCTTACTCATGGATTTGCGTCACCAGTAAGTTCCCATTTTCGATTAGAACGTGAATAAGCAATAAGCCCTTGGGCCTTCAGCTCGCCAAGTAATTCATCTAAATTACGCTTAGATAACTCACAGTCCTTCCCGAGATCATCTTTATTTGAGTAGGACCCACTCGATATTCGAGACAAAACCAATTGACGTTTGTTTTCCCACTCCCGTTCTGAAGCCTCTTTCTTGCGGGCAATTTCTTCCGTCTCATATATGGCCTCGGACTTAACCACAGCAATCCAATCAATGAGAGTGCTGCATTTAAGAAATAAACGAGAACTCACCTCAAATGAATCCGCTCCAATGAGATCTTTTCCTGGTATACCGTTTTCAAAAGCAATGAAATCTACACCGTTCTTTTCGACCAATTGAAAGCGACAATGTGCCAACGAATTTCTAATAATCCGAAATAAATCAAGCACAAAATTGCTGTTGATGAGCGCCACGACGCGATTTGAGATACAGGTTGAAGCAAAATTGCCAGGCATACCAGCTTCAACGAACCTATTTTTCATCTCTTCTTTTCGTGTGGCCGTAAATAGCGTCGACCCATCGCAGAGATTGGCCACTTCCAATAATCTTCGGTGAAGATACCCGAATTTAGGAGGAACACTATCGGCCCATCCATAATCGAGAAGCGATAGCCCTCTGCTACTCACGCCTTTGCAAGGAGATTCAACCAGAAAAAACTGAACAATAGAACCCATGACGTCGTTATGGTCATTAACCTTAACAGCCTTTATCCAGCTTGGCTTAGGTTCGACATATTCAATTTTAGTCTTATCGACAGGCTTGCGCCTCTTCTTTTCAGCCATGACGATCACCTAAATAAGAGGATTACGTTTAAAATCCCAGGAGGTTTCAAACGAATCGTAGTCCGCCTTTGAAATTGAGCGAGAGTCTTCAACGAGCGAGCAGACAGTCGGTTCGGCATCCTCATCTTGGATAATCGGCAACTGACCGATTTGGCCTACCTCAAAGTTTAGAGTCGGCGACATAAACGCCAAATCAATTTCGGCAATGGAACAGTTGCAGAAAGCCTGGATGTATCGAAGCTCGTTCGGCTCCGCAAAAAGACATGCGCCAGCTACCTCAAAAAGCATCCCTCGAGGCGCAAACCTAAAGGAGGCGAGGCTGGAAGAAATTTTTGACCAGGAAACTGCGGGCTTGAAATAGTCGTTCTGGTTCTTGATCACAAAATCAGGTGTAGAGAGATAGGTATACTTGGACAGAATCGCTTCCTTCATCTCCCGACCGTCATCAAACCAATTAACCACCTCGTCGTAGTCACCCCACCACTTTCGATAGGAGCCGCCACGAATAATCGGAAACCAACGAGAACCAGTTTGCTTTGCCTCGGGCCTGCCGCTGCAACCTCGCGATGTGTTGGAAGACACCACTTCCCACCATTTCCTCAAAAAGCGGCCATTATCGCTCGTCGCCAAGCCCTGTCGCGGAGTAGCAATGGCATCAAGCCTCTTTCCTTTTGCGAATGAATCAACAAGAGCGTCGCTGGCCCAGTAGGCTATGGGGGTGCCGGGGATTTGTTTGAAGGTATCCGCGTCGCGACGGTAGAACCAACCACAGTCGGGGTTTTGGATTGCCTCCAGTGCATTGGGAGCCTGAACCGCGGGGCCAGTAAAATCGGCAAGACGAACGTATCCGCCCTTATAGCCATCGATATGCGAATTGTGATAGGTAAATGTGCAGACAGGCACGGTTGCCCCTGCAAAGCCAGAATACTCGAGCTGAATGAGCGTAGTTAGGGTCTTGTCATCGATAAGCCTATTTCGAAGCTTCTCGTAGCTACCGATAAACATCCAAACAAACGGAGTCATCATTCCGATTTCGCCGTGCTCGCCGGCAAAGTCCATAATACGCACGATGAACGAAGAGAACAGGTCACTCTTCACGTCGGGGTAGTTCTTCTTGACCCACTTGCTCATAAAGGGGTTAAAGCTGCTGCTGCCCATATACGGAGGATTCGCAACGGTGCAGGTGAAACGACGGGACAGCTTCTCGCAGATGGCGGCAGCGCTTTCGAGCTTAGTTTTGGTCGTAGCGGCAAAAAGGTCATCGGAACAGATCGCGGCAGCAGCCTTAAGCTCGTCAATCTCGTCCTCTGAAGGATTGAGAAGCGAGCCGATCTCGCCCAAATGGCTCAGTTCCTCGGCGAGCTTCTTGTTACCCGGCAGCTCATCCTCTCCCAGCGGAATGCTCGTGAGCACGATAACATCGGCGCGAACGCCACGCCTAAAGAAGCGGCGGTCGTGCTCGCGAGCACACATGGCAAGCGCCAGCTCCGCGATCTGTGCCGCGCGGGAATCGATTTCCATACCTGCAAGGTTTTTAGTAAGAATGAGCTCGGGAATCTCGCGCTCACGATAGCCGCGCTCCTCGTACATATGGAAGAGCAGCTCAAACGCATAGACCAAGATATGGCCCGAGCCGCATGCGGGGTCGCAGAGGGTTATCTCCTCGGGACTCGAAATGCGAATGAAGTCCTCGTGCTCAGCATCGGGCTCGATGTAATACTCCATGCGCTCGCGTAGCGAACTCCCCGGATTGTTGAGCATCCACAGACGGCCGAGCGAGTTCTCGACCATATAGCGCACGATCCACTCGGGGGTGAAGAGCTGCGTGGCGGGCGCGATGTCCTCCGCCGCTGCCTTGCGCTTGGACTTGAAGAACTCGTCTTTAACGTCGGCATTGTAGTACTGATACATCCAGCCCAGAACGGTCACGCCCTCGCGCCAGTCCTCGTCAGCGAGGACGGCATTGAGTTTGCCCACCACACTGTCAGCCATCATGAGGCCCTGGGGCAACAGCAGCTCCATGGCTCCGCCCACGCGTTCAAAGACGCCCGGCAGGCAATCGGCAAGCTCCTCGCACTGAGCAACAAACAGGTAGCGCCACAACGGTTCATCCAAGCCCGCCATCTTGAGCTCGGCTATGCGATCGGTATCGGCCGTCGTTATTTCCACGTCCAGTGCGTTCTCCACGGCCTCGCTGCCATGGCTGCCGTCCGCGCGACTTAGCATGCGCATACGGCTGGGAAGCCATCCGCATGCATCCATGAAGCGAATGGCCACGATGCGGTTGAACCAGGTGTAGGCCGCACGGTCGTGCAGCGCCTCGTGACCCACCTCTGCCTGCATGCGCAGCAGTTCGTCGCGTTGCTCAATCTCAGCCGGACTTAGGGGCAGGCCGTTGACGGTCTCGGACCCAACGGGCGCGGGTGCAGGTTCGGTGATGCCGTAGCGCACCATCTGCGCCTCCACGCCTTTGATGAGCTCCGTACGGGCCCAGGTGCAGAAGCTCTTAAGAGCAGAATCGTTCATGGTTGATGAGCCTTTCTAAACGCCATAAGCCACCGGTGCGCGCTTTGGCACCGGTGGCTCCGCGGGTTAGTTGATACGGATCTCGTCGTTTGCAGCGAGCGCCTGCATAAGGCGGGAGCGCAGGTCGTCCACGTAGCGCTCCACGTCCTCTGCGGACAAGAGACGACTCGGCTTGACCAGATCGGCGCGGCGCACAGTCTTGATCTTGCGCTGGGGCTTGGGCGCGGGCACGGGAGCAGACGATGCGACGCCCTTGTTGGAGACCTTCTTGACCACCTCGCCCGTACTCATGACCTCGGTGGTGCGGCGCTCGTTGTCCATACGCACGCGGGCCTCATCCACAGCGTCGTACATCTCGTTGGCCGCCGCACTGAGCCAGTCGCCCCAGTTAGTTGCAACAACGCTCAGTTCGTTGAGACTTTGAGCGCTGTGGGCACGGTTTTTGAACGACTCGTATTTAGTGCCGGCGTCTGCTATGGCGTCCTTGGCCTGATTGACAAAGCCCTTTTGACTCTCGGCCTGCGCCCGCAGGTCTTGCAGATCGCTCTCGATGCGACACAAAAACTCATTGCGGCGGATGCCCAACAGCTTTTTCATGTCATCCTCGACGGGATCCATAAGCGGCTGCAGGTCTTTAATACGGCCGTAGGGCTTGGGATCTTTGAGGATCTCACGAACCGTTGCCACGTTCTCCACCGCACCGGGAATGTCATCGGAGGCATACTCGATACCCTCGGTGCGGTTCAAGAAATCCCTGGCGTGGTCAAACGCTGTTCGTTGATTGGACTCGAAGAACTCAACCACCTTGTCAAAGTCTTCCTTGGCATCGAGCAAACGCTCCTCATGCTTGGTGAACGTGGTCAAGAACGCCTCGGCCTCGTTCTGGTCCTTAAGGACGTCGGCCACCTCCGAGCGCATCTTCTCGCACTCGTCCTCACCGGGATACGGGTAGGCCGGCTTGATGCCCGTGTAGTAGTCGCGTGCCATGGCGAGGCACGCCTCGCGCAAGCCCTCAAGGCGCTCCTTGAGCTCGGCCACGAGCTTATCCTCGTTGGAGGGCACGGTCTTGAGATCAAACAGGTCACACATGAGTTCGCCCGTGGCGCGTAGCAACCGGTCGCTCATGCGCATGCGCAAGCGCACCTGGGCCTTATCGGCATCCTTGCGCAGGAGCGCCACCATGCGGCTGTCGTTAGCTTGAACCGTCTGACCGCCAAACAGCACCTGCGCGCGCTGCTCCACCACAAGCTGCGCCACCACATTTGCGATGTCGACCTCGCGCCAGCCAAAGGGCCTTTGCTGGTACTGGCGCTGGATATCGCCCATAGCGGTATCCAGGTGGCGCTGGTGCTGCACTTTGAGGTAGTCCTCGACCTCTTTGAGCGCACGCGTATTGCCCGCGTCCATGCCAGCGAGCCCCACTTGAACGTTGCCCACCAGAGTAGAGCGAATATCGGAATCGCTCGTGACCGGCGCGCCGATATAGTCGGCCTTTTCAAAGACCACATCGCACAGCTGCGCCAGCACCTGCTCAAAGACCTGAGCGGGTTTGGCAGCACGGATCTCAATCATGCGCCCGTTGACGGCGCATCGTGCATGGAGCACCGCCTCAGCCAAAAGGGCGTCAGCCTCTTTCTCGTTAAAGTCCTTCTCGCGCATTTTGGCCTCGACAATCTGGCGGGTACTCGGCGGTAGCTCCTGCAGATTGCGCGTCTGGGCGTACATGCGAATCTTAGCGGCGTTGACGAGTGGGGCCCAATAATCCACCTCGTCGCTCAAGGCCACGATGGCCTTATCCACGGATTTCAATGCCAGCTCGGCATCGTCCGAACGGCCCAGATCGCTGGCCATGGTCACCACGGAAAGTTCCATGCCGCCCATGCTGGTACCGTGGATTGAGCCGTCCACATAGCGGTCAAACGGAAAGTCGTTGGCCCCGCGGTTGAGTTTGCGCGCAGTGTAGATGCTTTCGAACAGGCGCTTCTTGATGTACTCAATCACCTTCGCGTTGTCGATCGGGGTGCGTGCGATCTCCTGCGCTATCTCCTGCTCCTCGTCGGTGAGGAAGCTATAGGTATCGCCCTGGCGTGCCACGTAGCTCTCGCGCTCCAAGCGGGCGAGAGATTCCTTGACGCGGTCCTTAAGGGCGCGCTTGTCCACGTCCAGGCTATCGATCATAAGGATGGAGATGTTCTCGACCGTGGCCTTGACGTAGCCGATGTAGCGGATCAAGTACAGGAGCTTAAGCACCCGGACATCGTAGCTCTCAAGACCCTCTGCGTTTTCAGCCGCGCGCTCCGCACAGACGACGACCTGAATGATGCCGTGCTCCAAATCCTTGGAGATTGTGTCGAAGAAGCGCCAGAACGGCACGAGTGCACCAGTCTGGTCATGCTGGATGGCCTGAGCGCTCTCCTGAAACGCGCTCAGCATGGAGCGCTCGCCCGTGGACATGTGCTTGGCCTTAACACCGTGCTTGCGTACCTCGGTCATCACGTCGGGCAGAAGCTTAAACTGGTAGCCCACAAACGGGTAGCTGGCCACAAAATCCTTGGAGTTGGCGAAACCGGCAAGGTCGGAGCGCGAGCCACCCTCAAAGGTAAAGTTGTTTTTGAGGACGGCGGCGTCTTGCTCGTAGACCTGTGCAAGCATATCGGCCGCCGGCGCGGTTTTCTCGAGCACACGGCGCTGGATAACCTCGTCCACGCTGGAGCTGGAGAGCGAAAGGCGGGTATTGAAGCGGCCTTGGATCTTAGAAAAGTCGTTGCCCACGGGCAGGCTCAGGTTGTCGATGGCCTCCTGGCTCGTGACCATCACCCACACGCGGCCACCGCAGGCGGCGCCCAGCTCCTCGACGATGGTCTGAAGGCTCAGCATAAGGCTTGGGTCCTTGTCGTTTGTAATAAACTGACCCACCTCGTCGACCATAAAGAGCAAACGGAAGTTGCCGCCGTGGGCCGCTGCCTGAGCGTCTACGTAGTCCTTGACCTTTTTGGCAAAGACATCGGGGGCCAAAACCTCGTCCTCAGAACCCTCAAGCCAGTTCCATGCGGCCTTTTCGCTCATGCCGAGCACGCTCTGCAGCACCTCGACGACGTCGTCCTCAAAGTAGCTGTAGGTGTCGCGGGTCTGGAGCCAGGACTCGCCGTTGACGCGCCCAAAGGCCTCGCGGAACTCCTGGGTCTTGCCCAGGGAATCGATGTGTTCCTCGAGCTTTGCAAGCTTTAGGTCCTCGCCATAGAAGCCGCGCGCCTCGTAGAACATGCGCTCAAAGCCGCGAAGCAGCGCCGTGGGAGCCGTATCGCCCTGCTTCCACTGGCCCGCCTTGCTATCGATGTTAAAGAGGATGGCCTGCGTGGACACCGAGCAGGCGCGCTCCATGGCAGCCTCGACCATGGGGTCGACGATCTTGCCGTCAAAGTAGCGGATGGCGCTCTTACCGCCGATCTGGCGATTCTCGAGCAGGTAGCTCAGCATCTTGAGGAAGTGCGATTTACCTGAACCGAAGAAACCACTGACCCACACGCCGATCTTGTCGGTGGGCACATCGATGGCATCGCCGTAGGCCTTGAAGAACGTGGCAAAGTGCCTCTGCAACTCGCGCGTCACCACGTACTCGTCAAGCTCCTGGCGGATGGACCCATCTTTTGAATCCTGGACCTTGACCACGCCGTTGATGGAGCGGTTGATGTCTTTAGCAAAGAGGTCGCGAATGATCGTGTTGTCCATGGGTGCTCCTTTGGGTTTGGGAACGTTATGGCAAAGGGTTGTTACCGGCGGCAGGGACTTGCCTGCGGGGAGCCGTGCTTACGAGATATCGATGGCGCGGTAGTAGTTGTCGGCCGGCAGACGGTTAAAGAGCTGGAAAGAAGAGCCGTTGAAACTGCCCGGATAGGCGGCGACCACAGGCACCTCATCAAAATCCGCAAGCATGCAGTGGAGAAGCGTATGTATGCGAAAGAACGGGAAAACCTCGCCCGCGCCGGTGAGGAAAACGACGTCTCCAGGCGCGTGCGGCTCGGTCTGCTCAAGGATGTACGCAGCGACTTTCTCGGGCGAGGCGAACTTGGCCACGTCCTCGAGCACGCGCTGGGTACCGCGGCGCTCCTCTTGGTGCGGGATAGCCTTGAGGACACGGCGCTTTTCGAGAATTGCCAGCACGGCGTCGTAAAGGTTCACGACCTTGAGCGTGCACGGAAGCTTGTCGGCCTCGGCATCGCGTGAAAGGGTGTCAAATAATGCACGCGCCTCAAACTCCAGCGCGGGGTCATAGCAAAAAGTGTGGAAGCCGATCTCATTTCCTATGCCCTTGTTGGCCAAAAAGTCCTCGCTGCACAGGCACTCGCGCAGAAGCTGCGCACGGCGCTCAAATTCCTGACAGGCGCGCTCGGAGCGGGCATGCGCCGCCACGACGCTCTTGCGCGAATGGATACCGATATTGGTGGTGAGATCGGTCGCCGGGGTGATAACAGGGTCGACGGCGCTTTTGACGGGAGCCACGCTACATCACCGCCCTGCCGGTAAGGGCCGCGATAAGCGACTGCTCGCCCAGCTGAACCAAGGCTCGCTCGACATCGGAATCGAGGAAGAGTGGTGACAGGCGCTCGGACTCCGGGCCCTGGCCCTCGCCGATAAGGCCGGCATGGCGGAGCGTCTGGCGGAGCGAGCCCTTAATGCGCTTGACCGTGGCCTCAGTCCAGCGGGCCGCGTCCGGATACTCCGTGGTAAAGCGTGTCATAAAGGCGTTGAGGTCAACCGCCGTAAAGGCATAATCGAAGTTTTGTAGGCGCTCCCCTACCTCGACGAGCACGAGCTCGCGCACGATATCGTAGCGGCAGATCATGCTGTAGAAGATGGCCTGGTCCGCCTGCGTGGGAGTGCCGGATGCCATGAGCCTGGTTAGGGATGACGCAGCCTCGACGGCGGTTTTGGGGTCGATGCCGCGCGCGGCGCATACGGCGTCCGTGGGCACCATGGCGTCAAGGCGGCGAAGGCACACGGTTGCGCGGTTGGCGACCATGCGCTCCGTGGGATATTGAAAGAGGTTCTCACTCTTTACGCGTACAATGACCTGCTCGTCGCTTGCGCCCTGCATACGAAGGGCAGCGACGATGCGCATCTCATGCGGGAGGAATTGCTCGCGGGTGAGCACCCCCCCCCCGAACGCTTTTTGTGGTTACATCCACAGTACACGCTCCAAGGGTGTCAAAGGCTGTCACAAGTGCGCCGCAACCCGGCAGGCAGGCGCGACGCACATGACAATAATCATACCTGTTGGTAAAAAAGTTACCACGCCCAGAGTGTCAAATGTTGAGCAACAAAATTTAATCCGGTTAACGGTCATTTTCGCAGCTTAGAAACTTTAACGAGGTCGCCCCAAATCACACTTGCCAGACAACCGCGCTTACGAATGCAGGCACGCACGCGCCCAACGCCACCCTCCGCTACACTCAGCATAGAGTTATACATATGATTCTATGTAAGGATTTTCATATGCCTGTCGTAAAGCCTATTTCCGATCTGCAACGCAACTTTGGTTCCATAGCAGATAGCTGCCACCAAACCAAAGAGCCCGTCTACCTAACCAAAAACGGGTCGGCATCGCTTGTCGTCATGGATGCCGAGGCCTATGACGAGCAGACGCGCGCACTAACCGCCATTCAGGAGCGCGAAGATCGCATTCAGCGCTCCATCGCTCATGGTTACGACGACCTCACCAACGGTCGTGTGCGCCCCTGGAAACAAGCGAAGGCCGAGGCGGATCGGATGCTAGCCTCGAGATAAACCCCTCCCCCATGTAACCATCCTATAAATCATAGCGGCGCAGTCGAGTTTTACCGTGATGCGGTCGCGCCTGGCGCTCCACTGTGCTAAAGTATCCCGAACGTTCAAACGACTACAGGGGGAACTAGAAGATGGCACGTGTGCACAACTTCTCAGCTGGCCCGGCCGCACTGCCTACAAGCGTGCTCGCCGAAATCGCCGACGAGATGATGGACTACCGCGGTTGCGGCATGTCCGTGCTCGAGATGAGCCATCGATCTAGCATGTACCAGCAGATCTTCGACGACACCGAGGCAACCCTGCGCCGTCTGCTGAGCATCCCCGACAACTACCGCGTCCTGTTTTTGCAGGGCGGCGCCACGCTACAGTTTGCGGGCATCCCGATGAACCTCATGCGCCGCGGCCGCGCCGGCTACGTCGTGACCGGCAACTTTGCCAACAAGGCGTACAAAGAGGCCGCCAAGTACGGCGAGGCCGTGCTGCTCGCGAGCTCCGAGGACACCAACTTCGACCGCATCCCCGACATGGCCGACATCAACGCGCGTATTGCCGCCGAGGCCGCGGGCGGCGGGCTCGACTACGTCTACATCTGCCAGAACAACACCATCTTTGGCACCATGTTCCACGAGCTGCCCGATTGCGGCGACGTGCCGCTGGTCGCCGATGTCTCGAGCTGCTTTCTGTCGCAGCCGCTCGACGTCGAGCGCTACGGAATCATTTATGCCGGCGCGCAGAAAAACGCCGGCGCCGCGGGCGTGACCGTGGTCATCGTGCGCGACGACCTCATCGCAGATGGCCCCGCCTTTGCGCAAACGCCGCAGTACCTGGACCTTAAGACCCAGGCTGCCAAGGGCTCCATGCTCAACACGCCCAACACCTTTGGCATCTACGTGTGCGGCAAGGTATTCCACTGGGTCGAGGAGACCGGCGGACTTGCTGCCATGGCCGAGCGCAACTGGGCCAAGGCCAACCTGCTCTACGACCTGCTCGAGAACAGCAAACTATTCCACGGCACCGCGCAGACAGACAGTCGCTCCATCGCCAACGTCACCTTCCGCACCGGCGATGCCGACCTCGACGCCGCCTTTGTTGCGAGCGCGGCAGAGCACCAGATTCAAAACGTCAAGGGCCATCGCCTCGTCGGCGGCATGCGCGCCAGCGTGTACAACGCCGTCACCATGGAGGACGTGCAGGCGCTGGCCACGTACATGAAGGACTTCGAAGCGCAGCATAGTTTGAGTCCGCGATCTAACTAGCCCGCAACACGCGGGCCGACCAGCCACCTCAGACCACCCTGTTTAGATCAAAACCTGCTAAGGAGTTTTTCCATGCGTAAGATTAAGACCATCGACGACATCACCAAGGACGGCAAAGTCGAGTTTGGCGAGGGCTACGAGTTTGTGGGCACAGCCGAGGAGGCCGACGCCATCCTGATGCGCTCCACCGACCTGCACGGCTACGAGCTGCCCGAGGGCATCCGCGCCATCGCCCGCTGCGGCGCCGGCGTCAACAACATCCCCGTCGAGGAGTACGCCAAGAAGGGCGTCGTCGTCTTTAACTCCCCCGGCGCCAATAGCAATGCCGTCAAGGAGCTCGTCCTGGGCATGCTGGTGCTCTCGAGCCGCGGCGTAGTACAGTCGATGAACTGGGTGCGCGACAACGCCGACGACCCCGAGATTCAGGTCGATGCCGAAAAAGCCAAAAAGGCCTTTGTGGGCCGCGAGCTCAAGGGCAAGCGCATCGGCGTCATCGGCCTGGGCAACGTGGGCTCCAAGGTCGCCAACGCCTGCGTCGATCTGGGCATGGACGTCTACGGCTACGATCCGTTCATTTCCGTCGAACACGCATGGGTGCTGAGCCGCGAGGTGCAGCGCGTGGGCACGCTCGAGGACCTCTGCCGCGGCTGCGACTACCTCACCGTGCACGTGCCCAGCAAGGCCGACACCATCGGCATGATCAGCACCGAGCAGATTAACCTGCTGGCCCCGGGCGCCGTGCTGATCAACTACGCGCGCGAGACCATCATTGACGAGGACGCCGTCGACACTGCCCTGCGTGGGGGCAAGCTCAGCTGGTTTAGCTGCGACTTTGCCACGCCCAAGACCGTCAAGATGCCCAACACGTTTATCACCACGCACTCGGGCGCCGGCACTGGCGAGGCAGAGGCCAACTGCGCCGATATGGCCATCAGCGAGCTCAAGGATTACCTGGAGAACGGTAACATCGCACACAGCGTCAACTACCCCGCCTGCAGCATGGGCAAGGCGCGCGCCGCGAGCCGCATCGCCTGCCTGCACGCCAACGTGCCCAACATGATCGGCCAGATCACGGCCATTCTCGCCAAGGACAACGCCAACGTGCAGCGTATGACCAACGAGTCCGCTGGCGAGAACGCCTACACCATGTTCGACACGGACGAGCACCTGGACAGCAGCACCATCGAGGCGCTCAAGCAGATTCCGTCGATGTATCGCGTGCGCGTGATCAAATAGCGACGGCGCCAAGCCTGCTAGACAGGCCATGAAGCCCATTCGCCCCCCGTTTTCACGAAACGGGGGGGCGAATTTTGTGCTCCCGGCGGCTTGAAAAGTGCTACCCCGAATAAGTTTTTTCAGATAATCGACAGTCCCACCCAAATCACTGAGCGCACCCGCTTTGATAAACACCTTTATCAGGGGCTTTAGTAGGTAATAATCGATCTCTATATACCACGTCCAAGTTGACTATCGATTTTCCGAAACAACTTGTTCTGGATAGCATTTTTATGCCCTTCTAAGGCGAACCTGAAGCCTTTTTCGTGCCCAAAACTCTAGCTCGCGCGACCGTTTTCCACCTGCACGACTACATTCCCGCCCAATCGATAAAAATCTTCTCACGAAGCCGCCGTTCAAGCTCCTGCTGCCGCGGCGTCTTGTCTTTCAGCGGCACATCGAGATAGGACGTGATGAGCTCCATCACCACGCGGAAGGCATCGGGGTCGGCCAGCTGACCATAGGTCATCAGAACGACGGGGTATCCCATCGCTTGCAGCGCCGTCGTTCGATCGGAGTCCGAAATCTTGGATTCTATGGATCCGTGAATGGCTTTACCTTGGCATTCAATCAGACACTCTCGGCTGCCGTCCTTATTTGACAGCAGGATATCGGCATAGCGCCTATCGAGCCCCGAAATCAGGCGGGCGCTGCGCGTCATACGAATCTCAACGTTATTGGTAAGGCGAAGACCTTCGCCGCCACGCAATCTCGAAAGACCAAACAGCATCGATGCCTGGACCTCGAGCGGCGATGCCGCCATCCCTGTAATGCATTTCGCGGCACGTGTGAACGATTTAGCGCCGCGGAGCCCCCGGATCTTATCAACGTACTCTGTAAGCTCAGAGAGCTCGATCAAGGGCGGTCGTTTCCACAAGTCCGTTGGATTCCCCGAGACATCCTTTACGTTTTCCCAGCCCAACCGTGCGTCACCCCACCGGTCCCCATATGCCTGCACAAGTGCCGACTTTACCTGAGACGCAATCTTGCACACGGCAAAGGTGCCGCACATCTCATACATGCACATGATTAGACGCTCGTTTGAGACCGAGGAAGCCAGGGTCAACAGGGTAAAGAGTGGGGACGCGACATCGAGGCCAAACTCTGTCTGCCGCACGGAGTCAAACGGCCTCTCCCCGTTCCAAACATGCCTGACAATGCGATCGCCCTTACGTCCGCAGCTGCCCTGCGCCAAAACGTGTAACGGGGTGCCCAGAAAATGCGCGACGAGCGGATGCTCGCAAAGGCGCTCCCTACGCGGATCGTCCGCAGAATCGGGCAGGTCCGGCATTATCGCCAAGACCTGTGGAGGTATCCGGTGATACCGAAAGGCAGATATATCGCACAGCATGTCGTCCATAACGGCTACGTACCCACTGCGCCGTTTGTGAACCCGCTCGGACGGCAAACGCGCTGGCTCGGCCTGCGAACGGTAAATACTGCTGCGCGCACACCGCGGATCTCTTAGGAGGCTTACAATCGGTTTGGAAAGCAGACTGATTGTGAGGTTGCATATGGTTGACAAGGACTTTGCCTGGCGGCTTGCGCAGGAGCTTGTGCGGATCGACAGCTCAGACCCGGGCGCATATGAGGGCGAGATTGAGCACTTCATTAAGAGGCTCATTGAACAGCAGCTGGCGCAGCTTGATAGCTCTGCGCTCGATGCCGCGCAGATTGAGGAGCTCGAAGTGCTCCCCGGACGCCGCAACCTTATGGTCACCGTGCCCGGTTTGAGCGACGAGCCACGGCTCGTCTATATCTGCCATATGGATACCGTTACACTGGGCGATGGCTGGGACGCGGACATTCCGCCGCTCGGAGCGATCGTGCGCAACGATAAACTCTATGGCCGCGGTGCCTGCGATATGAAGGGTGGCCTGGCCTGCGCCATTGCCGCACTGGTCCATACGCTCGAGCGCGTGGCGGCAGAAGGCAAGCTGCCCCGCCGTGGCTTCTCACTCATTTGCTCGGTCGACGAGGAGGACTTTATGCGCGGCTCAGAGGCCACGATCGATGCTGGCTGGGTCGGCTCGCGTGAATGGGTGCTGGACACCGAGCCCACCGACGGACAGATCCAGGTGGCGCACAAGGGGCGTACGTGGTTCGAGATTGAAATGACTGGCGTGACGGCGCATGCGAGCCAGCCCTGGAAGGGCGCGGATGCCGTCGCTGCCATGGCCGAGGTCGTGTGTTCGCTCCGTCGCGCGTTTATGGCGCTGCCCGCGCACGATGAGCTGGGGCCTTCGACCATCACGTTTGGCCAAATCGAGGGCGGATATCGCCCCTATGTCGTGCCCGACCGCGCCAAAGTCTGGGTCGACATGCGTCTGACGCCTCCGACCGATACGGCCGCCGCGAAGCGCATGGTAGAGCTGGCCATCGCCGGCGCCGAAGCCGCGGTCCCCGGTTGCCATGGCAGCTACACCGTGACGGGCGACCGCCCCGCCATCGAGCGCGATCCGGCCTCTCCCCTTCTAGCAGCGCTCAAGCGTGCCGCCGATGACGTGACGGACGCGGACACGACCGTCGGCTTCTTTACCGGCTACACCGACACCGCCGTCATTGCCGGCAAGACAGGTAACCGCAATTGCATGAGCTACGGTCCCGGGTCGCTCGCGCTCGCGCACAAGCCCAACGAATATGTGCCCCACGCCGATATCGTTCGCTGCCAGCAGGTGCTAATCGCGCTCGCCGATAACGTGCTCTGGGACGCGAGCGGCCAAGTTGGGGCATAATAAGCCGCGAACAAACCGACTCGTGCGTTAGGACCGCCCATGAAAGCACTTCCGTTTCCCTGCATCCGCCCGGCTCAGGACCGCGTGCTCGAGGCGCTGCCTGCAATGGGCAGCATCCTGAGCGGCAACGATGCTCTGCGCGGAGCCCTTGCCGATGGCCTGATGCTCAAGGACCCGGGTGCGGCGTATTACGTGTACGAATGCTCGGGCGAGCCGGGACGTGTGACGGGTGTCGTGGCGATCTGCCCGACGAGTGTACTTGCGGGCGGCAAGGGCGATGCCAGCGCCGACGTGGCCGCCGCCGCGCGCACGATCGCCGAGCTCAAGGTGCAGCCGCGCCCCGTGTCGCTCGCCTACGAGGCGTCGCCCGTCATGGATATCATCCTGGGCGCCGCCAAAGAGGGTGCGTCGCTCTACGCCGTCACCGACCCCGCGGGCATTACGCACCGCGTGTGGGAGGTCAAGCGCGAGGACGCCGTCGGGGCCATCCGCGCTATGCTCGACCAAGCACCGGAGCCGGCACTGGCCGACGACCCCGCCTACGCCGCCGCTCTGACCGGGGCATCACAGCTCCTGGCCGACGATGCCCGTGCCGCCGGCACCTACACGGGCAAAGAGCCGTTCAACTTTGCCGTAGCTGTGCTCTTCCCCGCCGCGCAGGTCAGCGGCGGCGCGCAGCAGGTTCCGACGGGTCTGCTCACGCACCAGGTCGCGCGGTTCTAGCAAGACCAGACCGTCCAGCACAAAAATCGGCAGCCCAACAAACAGGGGGCGGAGATGCAGCAGGTACATGCATCTCCGCCCCTTTTGCGTCGAGAAGTTATGCCGACGACCCGTGCCGCCGCGCTCGCGTTATCCGCGCTGCGGACCCGCAGTAGCCACGAGCGGTTCAAGCCCCAGCTCGCGCGCGTAGTCTTCCTGCGTAAAGACTTCGACCAGTTCAAACGTATCGGCCGCATCGTCAAACGCAAAATGCAGCACTGAGCAGTTGCCCGGCACGCGTTCGCGCTCGTCGGCCGCCGCGCCCCGCACGTGGTCCAAAAACTCCTTGATAGCCGAACCGTGGCTCACCGCGAGCACGCACTCGTGGTCCGGACGTCGCATAAGATCGGTTATCGTCGCCGCCATGCGCTCGCGCACCTGCATCTGGCCCTCGCCGCCAAACTGACGATAGAAATCTCGCCACGGGCGCTCGGGCATAAGCATCACGCGCTCGGCCTCAAAGTCGCCAAAGAACCACTCACGCAGACCGTCCAGGCGCTCGTACGCCAAGCCCGGCCACAGGTTGGCGATAGTCTGCTCGGTGCGATGAAGTGTGGAGGTGTAGGCATGATCGGGTTCAATGCCGCGCGCACGTAAGAACATGCCGGCACGCGCCGCCTGGTCGCATCCCAGCTGCGTGAGCGGCGAGTCACTCCAACCCTGAATAATGCGCTTAAGGTTGAATATTGTCTGCCCATGACGAACCAGATACAGGTCTTTATTCATAGGGGTCCTTTCGTTCGTTACCAATCAAGGAGCGAAAACGCACCGTCGCAATAGCCAAAATGAAGCACGGCACCGTTGTCGGGTAGCTCTCCCCTGCCAGTCACATACTCAAGAAACTCCTGGCAGGAAGAGCCGTGGGAGACTGCCAGCACACAGTCGTGCTGCGGCCTGGCCATGATGTGGGACAGCGCCGCGACCATGCGCGACTGGAGCTCGCCTTCAGACTCGCCACCAAAGGCCACCGGATAATCACCCCAGGGCTGCGGCGGCATCTCGCGATTTGATGTACCCTCCAGCGAGCCCAAATGCCACTCGCGCAGGTCATCGACCAGCTCTATCGAGCGGCCCTCACCAGCAATTAGCTCAGCCGTATGCCGCGCCCGGCCCAACGGCGAGGAATACACACGGTCAAAGGTCACGCCACGCGCCTCAAACGCCGCGCGCGTCGCCAGCGCCTGCTCGCGCCCGCGCGCCGTAAGCGGCGAATCGTGCCCACCCTGCAAAATGTTCTGCACATTGAGCTCAGTCTGCCCATGCCGCACCAAATACAAATCTGCCACACGTCCTCCCCTCGCACCACCGCAAAGGGGACAGGTACCTTTGTGGTGGCTTACCGCCGGATCACACCGCGGTGACGCTCAGCTACACCAGTACGTCGGCAAGCGGGCGCTTGGGTACGTGGTGCACCTGCGCCTCGTCGCGCCAGTAATTAATTGAGCCGTCGGGGTTGGAATCGATCGCATCGATCACCTGCGTCTCGGCCGGAACGCCAAACGCCATGATCAGCTTGAGCTCATACTTGTCGCTATCGAGCCCCATGGCATCGATCGCGTGGGGCGTAAAGGCCTTGAACATGCAGGCAGCCACCTCGGGCGTGGCGCTGCGGGCGGCGAGCATCATCGTCTGCGCGGCAATGCCCGTGTCGACCTCAGTAATAGGAGCGGCGGGCTTACCCGGAACGGCGCGCTCGGCAAGAATCGCGATGTAGCCGGTCGGGCGCTCGCCCTCATCGGGACCCGGCCAATCCTTGAGCGCACCGGCCCATGCAAGCTCGTCAAATACACGCGCGCAGTCCTCTGCACCGCTTACCACATGAAAACGCAGACGCTGAGCATTGGCACCACAGGGAGTCAGGTGCGCCAGCTCCGCCAGCTCAAGCAAAAGCTCACGCGGCACGCGCATGGACTCGTCAAAGCGACGGCACGTGCGGGCGCAGCGAACCAACGCATCAAACGCGTCCAAGCCGAGCTTTTCGCAACCCTGCTTTGCCATCGACTCAGCGCTTACCGGCGCTGCGAGAACTGCTTCGTTCATAGGGACCCCCAATTTCGGGCAATTGTTCTTAGGAAAATCTAACCTAAAACGTAGGCAATAACGAACAGGGCTGCAATGTTCTACACCTGTTGAATAGAAAATCGCGACGTGGGGAACAACGGAAACAATTCGGGGCCTTTGGGTTACGTTTCGCCCTCCCCGACCCATACGCCAGCGCCTTTAGGCGATACTGGTTGTAACGATCAAGGCTTACGCCGCACGGAAAGGAGACATTATGGGCATCTTTAAGAACGATGACCAAAAATCGAGCCAGTTTGGATTTGACGAGAAAAGCATGGCAGGCAAGGCCGTCAAGGCCGTGCGCTGGATTTACGCCATCACGGGCGTCTTGGCGCTCGTCGCCGGCATCGCACTGCTGTTTGCGCCCGCCAAGTCCCTCGTCTTCCTAACGACCGTCTTGGGCTTCTACTTTGTGATCACGGCCGCGATCAGGCTGTTTACCGCTGTTTTCGAGCCACTGCTGCCCACCGGCTGGCGCGTGACGAGCATCATCTCCAACCTACTCATTATCTTGGGCGGCGTCATAATCCTGCGCAACCAGGCCTTCTCGACCGCGACGCTCACCACGATGGTGGTTATCGTGGCCGGCTTTGGCTGGATCGTCGAAGGTGTCATGTCCATTCTGGAGTCCGAGCTTTCGTCCAACCGTGCCCTCGCCATCCTGAGCGGCGCGCTCTCCATCATCGCCGGCATGTTCGTGTTTATCTATCCGCTGTGGTCGGCCAAGATGCTCGTCATCTTTAGCGGCGCCGCACTGCTGGTGTTTGGCGTAACGCTGATTGTTCGCGCTATTCAATTTGGCAAACTGGTGCACTAGATGCCGCGAACGCTCTTTATTGATGCAGACGCCTGCCCGGTCACGCGCGAGTCGATTGACTGCGCGCGGCGGGCGGGCGTCGCCGTCGTTATCGCCGGCAACAGCACACAGAACCTGGAACGCCACATTCGCCGCGACGATCCGCGCGACGTCGAGCATGCGCGACGCGGATTTTGGGTCACGACGCTCGATGTGAGCGTGGGCGCCGACAGCGCCGACTTTGCCATTGTCGAACGCCTGCAGGCGGGCGATGTAGTCGTGACGCAGGACATTGGCTTGGCGAGCATGGTGCTCGGGCGCGATGCCGCCGCCATCGGCGTGCGCGGGCGCGTCTACGATAAGGCGACCATCGACATGCAACTGTTTATTCGCCACGAGGAAAAGAAGGTGCGCCGCGCCGGCGGTCGCACTCGCGGTCCGGCGGCATTTACCAGCGAAGACCGGGCCCGCTTTAAGCGCAACCTCACCGAGCTGCTGCGCTAACCAAGGTAGATTTTCGGGACATGCCCGGAAATCTACCTTTTTGTTTTGGCGATTGACGCGCATCCAACGCCCAAGTCATGGCGGTAGATTTTACGGTATACCCCAGTTTTTACGGCCTATCCCAAACATCTACTTAGAGGCCAAAGGCGGAAAGGATGAGACCCCAGCCCGCGCCGATGACGTACATCATAATCAGGAACACGGCATTTTCGCGGGCGCTGCGGTTGGTGCGGAACAGCACCAGATAACCCACGCCGGCGGAAATGAGCGTGCCGGCGAGCATCGGGGCCAGCTGCAGCGCGCCTTCCAGGTACAGTTGCGTGATGACGACGCTGGCCGAGCAGTTGGGGATCAGGCCGACGAGTGCCGAGCCCAGGACCGCAAGCGTCTCGTTGCCGCGCAGGAACTGCTCGATTGCGGACTCGCCGAACGTCTCGAGCACGGCAACCAGAATCAGCGTCACCAGGAAAATGAATACCGATACCTGCACGGTGTGGGAGATGGTGCTGCGGATAATCGACAGGACAGGCGTCCCTTCGTGGGAATGGGAGTGACCGTGACCATCATGGTGTTCATATTCGCCCTCATGACCGTGATCGTGGCCATGTCCGTGTTCGTGCTCGTCCTCGTCTTCATCACAACCGCAATGGTCGCGCTCGCACAGCTCGTGGATGTGGTCGGCGCTCACGCCCGCCTCGGCCACCTCGTCGATGATGTCACCGCCAGTGTGGTCGTCGTGCGCGCAATTCACGTGGGCCGGGTTGGCCGCGGTTCCCAGCACGGTGCGGCGAATCGCCGCATGCGCGCGAGCGTTACGACGCAGGCCGCGAATGGCGGCGTCCACGATAAAGCCCGTGACCAGCGCGATCAGTGCCTTCGAAGCCAAAAGCATCGCCATGGTCTGCACGGGCACCTGTTCGGCGAGCAACAGCGGCAGCATCTCATCGGAGGTCGAAAGGAACACCGCCACCAACGTGCCCAAGGTCACGACACGGCCGGCGTACAGTGTGGCCGCCATTGCCGAAAAGCCGCACTGCGGCACCATGCCCAGCAGCGAGCCAACCACGGGACCCGTGGCGCCGGCGCGCTTGATGGCCCCGTTAACGCGGTCGCCCGCGACGTGCTCCAAGGTCTCGAGGGCCAGATACGTCACCAACAAAAACGGCACCAGCGACAGCGTGTCCTTGCCGGCGTCGAGCAGAATATCAATCAGTAAATCCATGACGGATGGAACCTTTCGTGTCTTTCGGCAGCATTGTAAAAGTCCTAGCGGTCAACTAGGGTATTGTAGTTGTCCCGGGCGCGGTGCCAATAGTTGCCCATGGTAAACTATCATCTCGCCACAACTCAGTAACCCCGAGCCGCGCGACGCGGCCCGTCCAAGGAGCAGCCTATGAACGTTTCGCAAGCACTTGAATACGAGCGCCAGCCGTTTATTCCCATGTTTATCTATGGCGACCACGGTGCCATGGAGTCCGAACGCCAGAAGGGCGAAGAGGCCCTCAAGGTGCTCGAGACCGAGTATTTTACTGCCGAGGACGACCCCGGCTTCGACTTTGCCACCGTGCGCGACCTGGCCGACCGCAACCGCGACCTTTGCGACCAGATTGGGGAGGCACGCCTGCGCAATGTGACGCCCGCGACGCTCTCGCGCGGCCTGTCCGACGCCGACACCTGCGCCGCCATCGGCAAAATGCAAAAGCGCACCGCCGCGTCCGTTATGCGCGAGATCCGCGGTGACCGCGACGCGCTCGGCGTGGCCTACGCCCGCAAGCCCATCCAGGGCACCGTGCTCGGTGTCGACATCGAGACCACCGGCCGTGCACCCGAACGCGGTTATATCATCAACGTCGGCTGGGAGATCATGGAACTCACCAGCGACGCCATCCCGCACGACGCCGAGGCGCACTACTGTGGCCTGCCCGACATCTACCGCGGCGAGGATGTACCGCTGTCGAATATCCACCACATCACCTGGAACGACATCGACGGCAAAAAGCCGTTCCGCGAGAACAAGGAACTGCAGAAGCAGCTGCTCAAGCTTATGAAGAAGTACCCGTACATGGCGCATAACGCCGCGTTCGAGGACAGCTGGTTCAAAATTCATCTGGACGGTTACGCCGAGGCACGCCGCGCCGGCAAGATCATCGTCATCGACTCGCGCCAGATCTGCCGCAGCCTGGATGCCGACGTCCGCTCGCTCCCCCGCGAGTCCGCCCCCGCCGCGCTCGAGAACTGGGCGCGCCGCCGTGGAACCCTCGCCGCCGACGCCAACGAGCAGCACCTGGGCCTCGACGACACCGACCTCATGCTCCGCACGGTTCAGGCCGAGTTCAACCTCAAGAACCTATTCGCGAAATAACCGATCCATCTGCGGGAGCGCCTGCCAGGCACAGCGCAATCCGTCTGGGCACACCGACACGCAGTAAACTAGGGCGCAGCCTTATGGCTGCAGGTAGCGCGCAGAGATGTGGTGTAAGAGGCGGGGCATGCCCCGCCTCTTACACCA
>CABRHX010000008.1 GCA_902470805.1 uncultured Collinsella sp.
CGCCTCTTACACCACATCTCTGCGCGCTACCTGGAGTCGGCTCGAAAAGAGTGATTTTGGGTTGTTTGCTGCGGGTGTGGGCTTAGAAACAACGCTCGGGGTGGCGAGGCGCCCAGAATTCGGTCGCAAGGAGGGCGTTCCTCGGCTGTGCCAGGAGTGTCCCTAGGTGCCGGCACATAAGGAACGTCCCTAACATCCGGAGGGGGTGCCTGCCGTGGCAGGCACCCCCTCCGGATGTGGGAAGTTTGCGCTGCAGGTTACTTGTCGGTGCCCAGCTTGTGCGGCTTGAGAGCGAGCGCATTGACGAGCGCGTCGGTGGCAGACTTGACGGCTGCCGGCTGCGGATCGTTGACGTGATCCTCGGGATGCACGGGCAGGTCCTTCTTGACTGCATCGTGGATCAAGTTGAGGTACTCAGTCACGCCAGTGGTCGACAGGTGCGTGCCATCGCCATCGAACAGGTCGTTGCGATTGGCACTGTATCCGTACCAGTCGATAACGCGCACGTTCTTGTAGCGCGTAGCAGCGTTGGCGATGGCCTGGTTGGTAGAGCCAACCCACGGCTGCGGGCTGCGCGTGTTCACAAACACCACAATACGCTTATCTCCTGCATCGGTCATGATGGCGTCGATCTGGTCGTCGGTTACCAAGCCGTTGGTGCCCAGTGCAAAGACCACGATCTTGCCGGCAAGGTTCTGTTGGAGATAGCCCTCAAATGTCGCGCGGCCCGCATCAAACTGGCGGCCCTTTTCGGCATCGATGTGACTGTGGGGGAACACGCCGTCAAAGGAATCAACGGCGCGCAGCGACACGGAGTCACCGATCATCAACAGGTCGTAGGAGCCATCGGGGAAGCCGTCGTTGTCCTTGTCGGTGTCGTCGGCCGCCTGCTGGTCGGTGGGCGCGGTGTTTTTGGCTTCCTTGTTGAGGACTTCGGCGCCCTCACCGCTCAGCGCGGAGGTCTCCGGCACAAAGATCAGGCCGCCCAGCGCGATAACAAGCACGATGCCGCAAGTGGCGCACACGGGAATATGCGTGCGTGCCCAGTTGGCGGGCGTGGTGGTGCCATCGCGGAATTCGGCGACGGTGCGCCCAAAGGCGCCCTTCCTAAACGGAGTCTCGATAAAGCGATAGCAGCACTCTGCCACGGCGACCACCAACAACACCTGCAAAATGTACTGCCACCACGGCGTATCGTTGATGTTGGCGACCGGGTTCATGAGGAGCAGCAGCGGATAGTGCCACAGGTAGATGCTGTAGGAGCGCTTGCCAACCCACACGAGTGGCTCGGCGGACAGCGCGCGGGCAACCATTCCCTGGGGCTGCACGCAGGCGGCAATGACCATGAGCGTGAGGATCGAGCACAGCAGCGTGCCTCCGCGATACTGGAACGTGGTGTAGCCGTTGGTGAGCGCGACCATGGCGGCAAGGCCAACCAGACCCACGACGCCCAACACATCGATGGATGCGGGCGAGGACCAAAAACGCACGAGGGCGCTCGGCTGTGCCGGGGCGGTCTCGGCTGCTTCGTCGGCCTTCTCGCCAGGTTTGCCCTCGGCGTTCTTGCCGTGCTTGGCGGCGCCAGCCAGGCGATTGAGCCCCAAACGATGAGCGAGACGCACCGGCGCCAGGTCGCGATCGGGGATAAAGGCCATCCAGGCACCCAGCAGCAGCGAGAACACGCGGGTGTCGGTGCCGTAGTACACGCGGCTGGGGTCGGCGGCAGGGTTGTAAAGCACCATCATGGCGAGGGCAGATACCGCGGCAAGGCCCAGAACCACGCGGCGCGTGTTGGGCTTGCTCACATGCATGGATACCATGGCAAACAGCAGCGGCGGCCAAATCAGGTAGAACTGTTCCTCGATGGCAAGCGACCAAAAGTGCGTGAGCGGTGAGGGGTCGCCCAGAGCATTGAAGTACGAGACGTTTTGAGCAATCTGCCACCAGTTGTTAAAGAACAGCAGCGACGGCAAGATGTCGGGGCGCATCTTGGTGAGCATCACGTGGTTGAAGACGGTGCACAGCGCACAGGTCACCACCACGACGGTCACCACGGCGGGGACCAGGCGACGGATGCGGCGGATCCAGAAGCTCTTGAGGTCGATACGGCCGGTCTTAGCGACTTCGTTGAGTAGCAGGCGTGTGATCAGATAGCCCGAAAGCACAAAGAAGATCGTGACGCCGAGCAGACCGCCCTGCGCCCACGTGAGGTTGAGGTGATAGAGCACCACCGCGACGACGGCAAGCGTGCGCAGGCCGTCAAGGGCAGGGATGTAGCGGGATTTGGGGCGAGCAGGCGTCTGCTCCGCGGCGGGAGTGTTGGCGCGGCCCGCGTTGTTGGCAGAAGCGCGATGGGGGCTCGTGGTGCGTCGCGGCTCGTTGGCACGGCGTTCGCTCTTCATGCGTTCGTGCGGCGCCGGCTCGTTGCCCGTGCGGCGTCGACCGCGCGAGCCCGATTGCGAGAATTGTTCCATAAAACATCATCCAATGACGAGAATAATCAGCACGTATTCATTGTAGCTGCCTGCTCCTGTGAATGCTTGCTGCTGGCGCAACCTCAAGGGTGCGTTCACATCAAAGTGAACTAAAGTTATAGAGGTGCGAAGGCGCGCAATCGACGGTCGACGGTGGGTGCAAAGCCCGCAGATGAGGAGGTTTCCATGGCAGATCGCGGCATCGTTGCGGTGTTCGGCAGCATGAACATGGACCTTTCGGTGGCGTGCGAGCGCATACCGCGCGCGGGCGAGACCGTCGGCGGCAGCGGGTTTATCACCAACGCCGGCGGCAAGGGCGCCAATCAGGCCGTAGCTGCCGCGCGTATGGGCGCGTGCACGCACATGATCGGCGCGGTCGGTCGCGACGCGTTCGGCGCGTCGCTCGTGGTGGGGCTCCAAGACGCCGGCGTGGACTGTGACTTTGTAGTGCATCGCGATGACG
This sequence comes from uncultured Collinsella sp., assembly GCA_902470805.1. Classification (GTDB taxonomy): domain Bacteria; phylum Actinomycetota; class Coriobacteriia; order Coriobacteriales; family Coriobacteriaceae; genus Collinsella. The sequence goes on from CABRHX010000008.1 coordinate 2,938, forward strand.
TGGAGACGGGAACGGCGACCATCATTCGCTGCGAGGGCGACAACCGCATCGTACTGTCACCGGGCGCCAACCATGCGCTTGCGGGCGCGGACGTTGCCTGCGCGCTGAGGCGTCTGGTGGCTCATGAGCTCGACGGCGACGCCAGCGAGATTGCCCCGGCTGCCGGAAGCGTCTTTATCGCCCAGGGCGAATGTGACCTTGCAGCGACGGCCGAGGCGCTTGTTTGCGCTCACGAGCTGGGGTTCTATACGGTCTTTAATCCAGCGCCCGCCTGCGAGCTGCCTGCGGAGGTCTGGCCTGCGGTCGACTTGGTCTGCCCCAACGAGACCGAGTGCCAGGTGCTGACGGGCATTCTGCCCACGGATGACGCGAGTTGCGTCACCGCGCTCAATGCGCTGCTCGACAAGGGTGCCGGAGCTGCGGTCATCACGTTGGGCGGTGCCGGCTCGGTTACGCTCGGCGATGGCGGTGAGCTGCTGCGCATGCCGGCACTTTCGAGTACGGTAGTCGATACCACGGCCGCCGGCGATACGTTTATCGGCGCGTTGGCGGCGGCTCGCCTAGAGGGCTTGCCGCTCTTTGAGTGCATGGCCGCGGGTGCTCGCGCCTCGGCAGTGACGGTGTCGCGCCTGGGCGCTCAGCAATCGATTCCCACGCGCGCCGAAGTTGAACATTGGTTTGGTTAAACGATAAAGACGGAGAAGCGGAGTAGAACAATGGCAATCAAGAAGCTGATCCTTGATCTGGATATGGGTGTTGACGATGCGATGGCGCTGGCCTATGCCATCGCGAGCCCCGAGGTGGAGCTCGTGGGTATTACGACGTGCTTTGGCAATGTGCGCGTCGAGCAGTCGGCGCACAATTGCTTGGCGGTGCTCGACTTGCTCGGCCGCCCCGAGGTGCCGGTGTACCTGGGCGCCGATCGTCCTCTGCGGGCGACCGAGCCCTATACGCCGCCGGCGTCCACAACGCTCATTCACGGCAAAAACGGCATTGGCGGTGCGAGCGTGCCCGATTCGCCTTACGAGCCGGTGGGCGCTACGACGGCCGAGGGCAACGCTGCGGTCGATTACCTCATCGATGCCGCGCGCACCTATGGCCCCGACCTGGTCTATGTGGCAACCGGCCCGCTCACCAACATGGCGCTCGCCCTGGAGCGCGATGCGGCGGCGATGATGTCCGTTGGCCGCGTGGTCGTGATGGGGGGCGCCCTTACCGTGCCCGGCAACGTGAGCGCGGGCGCCGAGGCCAACATGGCAAGCGACCCCGAGGCCGCGGACGCGGTGCTGCGCTCGGGCCGCAAGCTCACCATGGTGGGGCTGGACGTGACGCACCGCGTGGTGCTCACGCGCCGCGATATCGCGGGCTGGACGGGGTCGGGCACCATGGCGGGCTGCGCGTTTGCGGGCATGGTCGAGCACTATATCGGTTCGTACGAGATGAACGCGCCCTACCTGGGCGGCTGCGCGCTGCACGACCCGTTGGCCGTTGCCGTGGCGATTGACCCCACGCTCGTGGGCGCGCTCGGCTGCAATTTGCGCGTCGACCTGTTGGGCGAGTATCGCGGCCGCACCATTTGCGATGAGCACCGCCTGTCCGATCCGGACAAGAGTGCGCTTGTGGCGCTCACCGTGGACGCCCCGCGCTTTCTGTCCGAGTTCAAGGCGCGCATGGCCCGCATCCTAGGCTAGGCTCGGGATCGAAGCACGCCCATCTGCTCGATGTGGCCGCTGGCGGGCCGACATCTACCGTTCGCCAGCCCGATGGTCCCCGGGGCGGGGAGAGCGCTATAATGCATTCTGCATCTTGGATTGTTACTCCTGTGTGGAGGCATGCCCAAGAGCAATACAACACGGATTGTTACGTAAGGCATGACCGCAATAGCACTGCTATTGGCTATCATGCCTTTTTCTGTGAGTGTTCTTGAAAGGAGGTTCACCATGCTTGCAATTAAAAAGCTTAACAACAACGCGGTTCTTTGCCGTGACGGACAGGGGCGAGATGTCATCGCCATGGGCAGGGGCGTCGGTTTCGGCGGAGATTTTCCTCGAGAGCTCCCTCTTTCTAAAATCGAGCATACGTTTTACGACATTGATCCTAAAGGACAAGATGTCATGAGGGATCTTCCCTCGGATATCGTGATGTTTGCGGCGAAAGTTATGGACATCGTTGCCAACGAACTGCCCTACGACCTCTCGACCAATGCGACGCTGTTCATGGCTGATCACCTGTCGTTTGCCGTTGCGCGAGCCCAAAAGGGGGTCCGCATCGCGATGCCTCTTGCCTATGAAGTGCGGGAGACGTATCCGAAGGAATACAAGGCTGCCCAGTTTATCGTCATGCGACTCGAGAAGGAGCTCGGAGAGCGGCTTCCCAAGGATGAGATTGCCAGTATTGCGATGAATCTCGTGAACGCACGGGTTGTTGAAGCCGTCAAAGCCACGGCCGAGCCCGCAAAGCAGTTCGACGATATGCTCGAGGACGTTATCGAGATTCTCGAAAGCGATTTCCGCATTATTGTCGACCGCGATTCCTTTGATTTCACCCGCTTCGCCACGCATCTGCGGTACCTGTTCAAGCGCATTCAAGCCGGCGAGTCGCTGAACAGCGCCAACATGCAGATGTACAAGAACTTTCGTGAGGAGTTTCCGCAGTTGGCAGAGTGCGTGAAGCATATCGGTTCCTATTGTCGTGAAACGTGGGACGCCACGCTCTCCGAGGAGGAGGAACTCTATCTGATGATCCATCTCAACCGGATCATCTCCAAAAAAGGATTGTAACCCGTAGCCATTCGGGGCATGACCTTTGCCGATTCGAACAGTAAGCCAAGATTGTGCAAAGGAGCCAATGATGGCAAATTACAAAAAGGTGGCAGAACAGATTCTCTCCACTGTGGGCGGGGCGGAAAACGTGGCTTCGGTTACGCATTGCATGACGCGCCTGCGCTTCAGCCTCAAGGATGAAAGCCTCTCGAATGATGAGAAGCTTGAGGACATCTCGTCTATCATCAGCGTCGTGCACGCCGGAGGGCAGGTGCAGCTGGTGATCGGGCCCACGGTCGACAAGGTCTACGACGAGGTTTGTAAGCAGGGCGGATTCGAGGTCACGGTATCGATTGACGAGGAACTCGATGGCCCTCAGCTTAGCTGGAAGGAGCGCTTGGCGCCCAAGCACCTCTTCAATCAGCTGCTCGATGCCGTGAGCGGCGCTATCACCCCGATCCTTCCGATCTTTTGTGTCGCCGGTATCTTCAAGATGCTCGTTATTCTGTTTGGGCCCGAAGGCGCCGGTTTTATGTCCGAAACGAGCGACCTGTATCGGATCCTTTCCCTGGTGGGCGATGCGGCGTATTACTACTTCCCGGTGTTTGCCGCCTATAGCTCGGCTAAGAAGTTCAAAACGAGTCCTGTGCTGGCACTGCTCATCGCTGTTGTGATGATTTATCCCGACATGCTCGCTATTGTTGAGGACGGAAAGCCTTTCAGCGTCTTCGGCATCCCCATGCAGCTCGTCAACTACACCCAGGCTGTTCTTCCGGTCATCTTGATCACCTGGGCCCAGTCCTATGTTGAGCGCTTCTTTAAGAAGATCTCGCCTGATATGTTGCGCGTTCTGATCGTACCCGTGGGTACGGTGCTCGTGATGTTGCCGGTCGCGCTGTGCCTCTGCGGCCCTGCCGTCCAATTTGTCATGGGCCTTGTGGCCGATTTCATCATTTGGCTCGCCTCTGTTGCCGGTCCCGCTGCGACCGCGGTTATCGGCGCATTCTGGAATCTGATCATCGCCACCGGCATGCACGTGCCGATCTATACCGCCATATTGCCCGCCGCGCTCCAGAACGGTTACGACGCCATCTTATACCCCGGCGCCGCGGTTGTAGCCTACACCACGCTTGCCATCGCGCTCGCCTATGGCCTGCGCGCTAAGGACAAGGAGAATCGAGCCACGGGCTGGAACTTGTTCATCACCTATGCCTTCGGTCGCGTGAGTGAGCCCATCATCTACGGCATCCTGTTTCGCGACAAGAAAGCTCTTGCCTGGAACATGATTGGTGGTGCTGTCGGTGGTCTGCTGGTAAGCCTTCTTCATGCCAACGTCTATATCTTCACTGGCGTTGGTTTCCCATGGATGAACGTGCTCATGTTTGCTCAGGATATCATCCCCGGCACCATCGGGTGTCTTGCTGGCGGTGCCGTGACGTTTGCGTTGGCGATGGTTTTTGGATTTGAAGGACAGGAGAAGATGCCGTTGAAGTCCAAGAGCGGCGATTCTGAGGCTGTTGAATCCGTCGAGGCATAAGAGGCTACTGCACAAATATGCTCCCCAGCCGTTGCGCGGTCCGACCCCTTGGCCGCGCAACGGTACTGTGCTGTTGCACGGCACTTGCCGAGTCCGTTGCGTTCGACAGCGTGGGCCGGGAATTTGATAGAAAGGACGACACCATAATGTTTAGAGAAGATTTTTTATGGGGCGGGGCTCTGGCTGCAAACCAGTGCGAGGGAGGATGGAACGAAGGCGGTCGCGGTTTAGCCAATTCCGACATGCTGCCGTTTGGCGATCAACGCATGGACGTCATGCGGGGAGACCTTGATCCGCGTGCGTTGGCACCCGACAGCTTCTATCCCGCTCGCAAAGGCATTGATTTTTACCATAGGTACAAGCAGGATATTGAACTGTTTGCCCAGATGGGTTTTAAATGCCTGCGCTTATCGATCGCCTGGAGCCGCATTTTTCCCAAAGGAGACGAAGCCGAGCCCAATGAAGAAGGCCTTGCCTTTTACGAGGATGTTTTTAGGACGTGCCGCGCGCATGGCATTGAGCCTTTGGTGACGCTCAACCACTATGATGTCCCCATGCATCTCGTCGATGCGTATGGCGGATGGCGCGATCGCAGGTTGGTCGACCTGTTCGATCGATATTCGCGTACCGTGTTCGAGCGCTATCGGGGATTGGTCAATTATTGGCTGACCTTTAACGAGATCAACATCATGACGCAGGCGTGCTTTATGGCGGCGGGGATCATCTTCGAGCAAGGGGAGAATCGCTATGCAACGGTTCACACGGCCGTGCACCATGTATTGGTTGCGAGTGCCCGTGCGGTCGGGGCGTGTCATGAACTGTGCCCCGGGGCGAAGATCGGTTGCATGCTCAACGCAGGTGTCTTCTATCCGGCTACATGTGATCCGGACGATGTGCTGGCTGCGCAGGCTGAGAATCGCAGCCATTACATGTTTACCGACGTCCAGGTGCGCGGTGCGTACCCGAGCTATGTTCTCAAGGAATACGCCCGCCATGGTTTTGAGGTGCCCTATCGGGATGATGACCGCGAAGTACTGGCTGCAAACCTGGTCGATTTCGTCTCGTTTTCGTATTACTCGACGCGCGTCGCAAAAGCGCATGCGGAAGGTCAGTTCGATTCGAACCTTCTTCGCTCGGCGCCTAATCCGTATCTAAAACAGGAGCCTTGGGGGAGGTTTATCGACCCCAAAGGGCTGCGCGTCACCATGAATGAAATCTGGGATCGCTATCAAAAGCCGCTGTTCATCGTCGAAAACGGTTTGGGTGCTCCTGATGTGCCGGAAGATTCGGGTGAAATAGAAGACGACTATCGAGTTGAATACCTGCGGGCCCACATCGAGGCGATGAGGGAGACCGTCGAGCTCGACGGGGTGGAACTCATGGGATATACCTGTTGGGGCCCGATCGATTTGGTTTCGGTCGCCACAGGACAGATGCGTAAGCGCTACGGGTTTATCTATGTCGATCGAGACGATAGCGGTGCGGGCTCGTTTGAGAGACGTAAAAAGAAAAGCTTCGAATGGTACCGACGCGTAATAGCAAGCAATGGCGAAGACCTTGCGTAATAACGTTAAGATGGACAAATGCGCCCGTTGGGGGAATAGTCGCGCCACTTTGCTTGACAACAGGCTAAACTAGCTAATAAACATTTACTCTTCTGTTTAGATTGAATTTGCGGTCGTTTAGTTGCCGAGCCACGGGGCGGTCAAGCCACGATGCTCGGCCGCGACCGATGCTAGGGGGAACGATGGCTAAAGCAAGCGTCCGCGAGATCAGCCGCATTACCGGCTTTTCGCCCGCAACCGTGTCCAACGCGCTCAACCGCAAGCGCAGCGTGAGCGAGGAGACCGCCAAGGTCATCCTGGAGTGCGCGCAGTCGCTTGGCTATCAGCAGTCGACGCAGCTCGAGAGCATCCAGTTTGTGCTTGCGCGCAAGACGGGCGCCATCCTGGACGAGAGCACCTTCCATCCCGCGGTCATCGAGGGCGTGGAGCGCCAGGCGCGTCGCCACGGCATGAGCACGAGCTTTGTCTCGCTCGACTTTAGCGACCTGGACGCCGTGCGCCCGCAGGTCGAGGGCCTGATCGCCGACCCGTCGGCCGCCATCGTGCTGATGGGTACCGAGCTGGGCGAGGAGGACTACGCCCTGTTCGCCGACGCTGCCGCCCACCTGATTGTGCTCGACGGCTGGAGCGATCGCCAGTACTTCGATGCCGTAGTCATCGCCAACACCGATTCGGTGCTGCGTGCCGTGGATTACCTTATCGAGAAAGGCCACAGGCAAATCGGCTATCTGGCGGGCGACCTTCGGATCCGCAACTTTAAGGACCGCGAGCGCGGCTATCGCCAAGCGCTTGAGGACGCGGATCTTGAGGCCAACCCGGCATGGCACGTCACGCTGGGTACCACGCTCGAGGGCGCTTATCACGACATGGGCGTGTGGCTCGACAACGTCTCGCGCGACGATCTGCCGACGGCTTTCTTTGCCGAGAACGACGTGCTCGCCGTGGGCGCCATGCGCGCGTTCAACGAGCACGGTATTCGCGTGCCCGAGGATGTCTCGATCATCGGCTTTGACGACCTGTCTTTGGGCGCCTTCTCCAACCCGCCGCTCACCACGGTGCATGTTCCCAAGCACGAGGTGGGCGAGATCGCGGTGCGTCGCCTAGTGGGCAACATCCGCAACCCCAAGAGCTATATCTGCAAGACGGCCGTGTCGACCTATTTTGTCGAGCGCCAAAGCGTGCGTGAGATCTAGGCAAAGGCAACGCTAGGCCGTAGGGAGGTAAAGCTCGCTAAGGCAGCCATACATAACGCTACTAAGAGAGGGTCCTTCGGGGCCCTCTTTTTTGTTCCCCTTGTATGTTCAGATTGTTTACATACCGTTTAGGCTGATTTCTCTACCGTCTACGGGTATTTCGCGTTAAACTTCTAAACAGTAGAGTAAAACATTTAGTAAACAGAACAAAACGAAACATGCGTCTGTTTACTGAACATGTGATTAGGGGAGGACGTACATGGACAAGATCAAGCTCGGCTTTGTGCCCACGCGCCGCAGTATCTTTAGCGCGCCGGACGCAATCAAGTATCGCGGCCTGACGGCTGATCGCCTGCGCGAGATCGGCGTCGACATCGTGGATATCGACGACATCAATGAAGAGGGCCTGCTGTTCGACGACAGCCATATCGAGCCCATCGTCAAGAAATTCCGCGCCGAGGGCGTCGATGGCATTATGCTGTGCCACGCCAACTTTGGCACCGAGTACGTTTGCGCTCGCCTTGCCCGCGAGCTCGGTCTACCCGTACTGCTGTGGGGTCCGCGCGACGAGCGCCCCGAGCCCGACGGCACACGCCTGCGCGATAGCCAGTGCGGCCTGTTCGCCACCGGCAAGGTCCTGCGCCGCTTCCAGGTTCCCTTCACCTACATGACCAACTGCCGCCTGACCGACCCCGAGTTCGAGCGCGGCGTTTGGGACTTTTTGGCCGTTTGCAACGTGGTCAAGACCTTCAAGCACACCCGCATCCTGCAGATGGCCACCCGTCCGTTCGACTTCTGGTCGACCATGTGCAACGAGGGCGAGCTGCTCGAGAAGTTCAACATCCAGCTTTCGCCTATCCCCATGACCGAACTTGTCCAGGCTGTGCGCGACGCCCAGGCCGACGAGCAGGCCATGGCCGCCATGCTTGCCCACATCAACGACAGCTTTGAGATCTGCATCCCCGAGGACAAGGTCCCCGCGGTCGCCGGTCTTGCCATCGCCATGAAGCGCTTGGTCGAGAAGTATGGCTGCAACGCCGGTGCCATTCAGTGCTGGAACGCCCTGCAGGACGAGCTGGGCATTATGCCCTGCGCCGCCAACGCCATCCTCAACGAGATGGGCATTCCTATCGTATGCGAGACCGATATCCACGGCGCCATCACCGCGCTGATGGTCGAGGCCGCCGACCTGGGCCGTCACCGCGGCATGTTCGCCGACTGGACCGTGCGTCATCCCGACAACGAGAACGGCGAGCTGCTGCAGCACTGCGGCCCCTGGCCCTGCAGCTGCGCGGCCGTCAAGCCCAAGCTCACCTACCCGCTGGCGTTCGATCACCCCGGCGCGCTGACGGCCGAGGCCAAGCACGGCGACCTCACCCTTGCCCGTTTTGACGGCGACAACGGCGAGTACTCGCTGCTGCTGGGCAATGCCCGCGGCATCGACGGCCCGGCCGGCATGGGCACCTACCTGTGGGTCGAGGTCGACAACCTCAAGCGCCTCGAGGCCAAGATCGTTGAGGGTCCCTACATCCACCACTGCGTCGCCATTCACGCCAACGTGGTGCCGGTGCTCTACGAGGCGTGCAAGTACATCGGCATTGCCCCCGACCTGTACGACCCGATTGAAGAAGACGTCAAAGCCTACCTGCGAGGAGAGTAGAAATGGCAACTATCGAAGAGCTTGAGTCCCTGCGTTGGGACCTTCGCCGCGATTGCGTCGATATCATCATGGCTGGCGCCGGCGGCCACATCGGCGGCGACATGTCGGTGATCGACGCCCTCATGACCCTCTACGCCAACCACCTCAACATTTCGCCCGAGACCGTCGACGATCCCGATCGCGACCGCTTCGTGCTCTCTAAGGGCCACGCCATGGAGGCTTACTACGCGGTGCTCTGCCACGAGGGCTATCTTGACCTCGACGACGTCAAGGCCCGCTTCTCCAAGTTCGGCAGCCCCTACATCGGCCACCCCAACAACAAGCTCAAGGGCATCGAGATGAACTCGGGCTCGCTGGGTCACGGCCTGCCCGTGGCCGTGGGCATGGCGCTCGCCGGCAAGATGGACGGCCGCGACTATCGCGTCTACACCATCATGGGCGACGGCGAGCTTGCCGAGGGCTCGGTCTGGGAGGGCGCCATGAGCGGCGGCAGCTACCAGCTCGATAACCTGTGCGCGCTCGTGGACCGCAACCGCCTGCAGATCAGCGGTAGCACCGAGGACGTCATGAAGCAGGATTCGCAGGAGGAGCGCTGGGCCGCCTTCGGTTGGAACGTGCTGTCCATTCCGGGCAACGACGTCCAGGCCATCGACGCCGCGCTGACGCTGGCCGCCGAGACCAAGGGTAAGCCCACGGTCATCATCCTCAACACGGTGAAGGGCTACGGCTCGCCGGTTATGGAGGACAAGGCCGCCTGGCATCATCACCTGCCCAACGATGAGGAATATGCCCAGATTATCGCCGATTTCGCTGCCCATAAGGAGGCTATCAATGGCTAACAAGATCGCCAACCGCAAGGTTATCTGCGACACGCTGCTCGAGGCCGCCGCAACTGACAAGGACATCGTCGTCCTGTGTTCCGACTCCCGCGGCTCTGCATCGCTCACGCCGTTCTTCGATCAGTATCCCCAGCAGTCCGTTGAGGTCGGCATCGCCGAGCAGGACCTGGTGAGCATCGCCGCCGGCATGGCCTCGTGCGGCAAGAAGGCCTGGGCCGCCTCGCCGGCGTCCTTTGTGACCACGCGTTCGTATGAGCAGTGCAAGGTCGACGTTTCGTACTCCAACACCAACGTCAAGCTCATCGGCATCTCGGGCGGCGTGTCCTACGGCGCCCTGGGTATGAGCCACCATTCCGCTCAGGATATCGCCGCCATGAGCGCGATCCCCAACATGCGAGTGTATCTGCCGAGCGACCGCTTCCAGACCGCCGAGCTCGTGCGCGCCTTGGTCGCCGACAACAAGCCGGCCTACATCCGCGTGGGCCGCAACCCGGTCGAGGACGTGTACGCCGAGGATGAGTGCCCGTTCCAGATGGATCGCGCCACCTGGGTGCGCCGCGGCACCGATGTGACGATCGTCGCCACCGGCGAGATGGTCCGCCACGCCGTGGACGCCGCCGACCTGCTGGCCGAGCGGGGTATTTCGGCAACGGTGCTCGACATGTACTGCGTCAAGCCGCTCGACGCCGAGGCCGTGATCGAGGCCGCCAGTGCCACGCGCGCCGTCGTGACAGTCGAGGAGCACAGCCCCTTCGGCGGTCTGGGTTCCATGGTCGCGCAGGTCGTGGGCGAGCATTGTCCGCGTCCGGTCAAGTGCCTCTCCCTGCCCGACGCGCCGGTCATCACCGGCACCTCGCCCGAGGTCTTCGCACACTACGGCCTCACCGGCGAAGGCATTGCCAAGACCGTTGCCGAGTTCCTCGGCAACTAGTAGACACAGACGCTGCGCGGCCGCCAAGCACCGCACCTTGCCGTTCAAACCGTCGCTTGCGTACACAAAGTACGCGGCGCTCCTCTTTCACGGCAATCTGCGGCACTTGGCGGTCGCTCGCTCCTTGTCCGCCAGGCTGTCTTTGCTTTGGCGGAAGGAATGGGAGAGTACATGAGCAACTACATCATCGGAATCGATCAATCCACGCAGGGCACGAAGGCGCTGCTGGTGGACGAGGGCGGCCATCTGATTCATCGTGCCGACCGCTCGCATCGCCAGATTGTCAATGATGCCGGCTGGGTGAGCCATGATCCGGTCGAGATCGCCGCCAACGTGTTGGCCGTGGCGCGTGCCGTGGTGGAGGAGACCGGGGTCAATCCGGCCGACATTGCCGGTATTGGCATCTCCAACCAGCGCGAGACCACCGTTGCCTGGAACCGCACGACGGGCGAGCCGCTGTGCGACGCCGTGGTGTGGCAGTGTGCCCGCGCCCGCGAGCTGTGTGACGAGCTTGCGGCGCGCGAAGGCGTGGCAGAGCTGGTACGTGACACAACGGGCCTGGTGCTTTCGCCCTACTATCCGGCGGGCAAGATGGCTTGGATCCTTGCGAACGTTCCGGCGGCTGCCGAGGCCGCGGCGTCGGGTGAGCTGTGTCTGGGCACCATCGATGCCTGGGTGGTCTGGACGCTCACGGGCGGCGCGGAGTTTCGCTGTGACTGGTCCAATGCCAGCCGCACGCAGCTCTTCGACCTGCGCCGTGGCTGCTGGAGCGAGCCGGTGTGCGAGGCCTTTGGCATCGATCCGGCCTGCCTGCCGCAGGTGACCGACTCCGACGGTCTGTTTGGCACAACGGACTTGGGCGGCTTTTTGCCCGCGCCCGTGCCGGTACACGGCGTGCTGGGCGACAGCCATGCGGCCCTGTTTGCGCAGGGTTGCCACAGCCGCGGCATGGCCAAAGCGACCTATGGCACCGGCAGCTCGGTCATGATGAACGTCGGCAACGAGTTTGTCGCCAGCTCGCACGGGCTTTCGAGCTCGCTTGCGTGGCGTATGGATGGCGTGACCGAGTATGTACTCGAGGGCAACGTGAGCTACGCCGGCGCCGTCAAGACCTGGCTGCGCGACGACCTGGAGCTCATCAACAACCCCGAGGAGGTCACCGACCTGTGCTACGCCGCCAACCCGGCGAGCCATGTCTACTTTGTGCCGGCGTTTACCGGCCTGGGTGCGCCGCACTGGGCAAGTGATGCCGAGGGATGCGTTTTTGGCATGACACGCACCACGGGTCGCGCGGAGTTCGTAAAGGCTGCCGACGAGTCGATCGCCTATCAGATCTTTGACGTCATTGATGCGATGGTCGAGGATTCGGGCGCGGCGCTTGCCGAGCTTCGTGTTGACGGCGGCCCCACGCGCGATGCGTACCTGATGCAGTTTGAGAGCGATTTGGTCGGCTCGCCCATCCGCATTGCGAGCAACGACGAGATGAGCGGTCTGGGCGCGGCTTGGGCCTGTGGTATCGCGCTAGGCATGTATACGCGCGATGTCGTCGACGTCTACGGCGCCCGTGGCATCGTGGAGCCTGCCATGCCCGCTGACGAGCGAGCCAAAAAGATCGCCGGCTGGCGCCATGCAGTGGCCGCGACTATCTCGTACACCGCCTAGCATGATTTTTCTGGGACGGGGATCAAATAATCATCGGTCCTCGTCCCAGGCGGCTAATTTGGGACGGGGCTTTTTTGACTGGTATGATTGGTGCGACCATTCGAACCAGCTAAAAGAGCCCCGTCCCAAATTGACTATCGAGAGGATCTGCCATGGAGCGCATTGCGAGCTTTTCTGTCGATCATCTGCTGCTTGAGCCCGGCGTATACGTGAGTCGCATCGACCGCGATCCGGCGACCGGCGCTGCCGTCACCACCTTTGACCTGCGTCTGACCACGCCCAATAAAGAGCCGGTCATGAACACGGCTGAGTGCCACACCATCGAGCACCTGGGTGCGACCTTCCTTCGCAATCATGCCGAGTGGTCGAGCCGTATCGTTTACTTTGGCCCCATGGGCTGCCGCACGGGCTTTTACCTGGTCGTGTTTGGCGAGGTGACGAGCGAGGAGATCCTGCCGCTCGTGCGCGAGCTCTTTGAGTTCGTCGCCGACTTTGAGGGCGATGTCCCCGGTGCCGCTCCCGAGGAGTGCGGCAACTACCTGGACCAGAACCTTCCCATGGCAAACTGGCTCGCGCGCCGCTACCTCGACCGCGACCTGGCCGATATCGACGAGAAGCACCTGCACTACCAGCAGGCGTAAGGATTGCCTTCTGCTTCTAAACCGTTCACATGGAGATATCGACCGTTTAACTGTTTAGTAATGTTTACACGAGGTCATTTACGGTGTTTCGCTTAAACTGGCAAACAGAGTGATATTCAGGCAAGGCTCCTGAAGCAGCATCTGTCGACATTGATTGTCGGATTCTGCTTCGGGAGCCTTGTTTTGTTTAAGGGGGACACATGGAAATCGTTAAACGAATTAACACCAGCGCTGTCCTCTGCATCGACGGAAATGGCAGGCAGCTGGTGGCATTCGGGCGTGGCCTGGGGTTTAAGGACGTTGGCGATGAATTACCGCTCTCGGAGATTCAACGAACGTTCTATAACGTTAGTTCCCGCTACATCGCTCTCATTGATGAAGTCTCGGATGAACTTCTCGAGCTGACCTCGGATGTTATTGATATGTCGACAGGACTGCTTCCCTATGAAGTAAGCCCTAATTTGCCGTTTATTCTTGCGGACCATATCGCGTATGCAATTAAGCGCAAGGAGCAAAACATTGTTGTCCATATGCCCTTGTCTTTTGATGTTCGCCAACAATATCCCGTCGAATTCAAAATCGGCGAGTACGCGCTTCGAATAATCAGGAAACGTCTCAATGTTAGGCTTCCCGCTCATGAGACAGTTGGAATTGCCATGGCGTTTATCAATAACATGGCCGATTCGGATTCATGTGAGCTGGCTGAAGAGTTTGGCACGGACGTTTACGATCGCGTTCTCGAAGAATCAACTATTGCTGTTGAAAGACGGCTTGGTATTCAAGTTGATCGGGAGGGCTTCGATTATGCAAGGTTCGCAACCCACCTTCAGTACCTATTCAATAGGTTGAACTCTGGCGAAAGTATCGTAAGCGACAACCGCAAGATGTATCTCTCGCTCAAAGATGAATATCCGGTGGCATCGGCGTGCGCCGATGACATCGCTTCTGTTCTCAGCCGGCTGACGGGCCAAGAACTTATAGACGAAGAAAGACTCTATCTGATGATGCATATCAATCGAATCGCATCGAAAGCTAGGTAATTGGTCGGCGAAGGCGCGCGCTTTGCCGATGGTTACATATAAAACACAACATGGGAGAAATGGTATTTATGGCAGATACAACCAAGCTCGCTGCCGAGATTCTCGAGATGGTGGGCGGTGCAGAAAACGTTACATTTGTAGCCCACTGCATGACTCGTTTAAGGTTCAATCTTAAGGACGAAAGCATCGTAGATGATGCAAAAGTCAAGGCAATCGATGGTGTGATCGATATTCGCCATTCAGCAGGGCAATACCAAGTGATTGTGGGGCCCAAGGTCGATAAGGTCTACGAAATCGTTGCAAAGGAAACCGGGGTTGACACCGGGAAGTCCGCGGCAGATGAAGGCGAGACCAAAGGTTTTCTGGGAAAGCTGATGAAGCTGATCAGCGGCATCATGATGCCCGTTCTTCCCGCCTTGATTGCATGCGGAATGATAAACGCCGTCCTTAGTATCCTGACGACGGCAGGTGTCGTTTCCGCTGAGAGCGGAATTTATACCCTGCTGTACGGCATGGGAAACGCCAGCATGTATTTCTTGCCCGTTCTCGTCGGATCGTCTGCGGCCAAATTCTTTGGAATCGATCAATATATCGGTGCGGTGCTCGGTGCAATCCTGCTTTACCCGACTTTTGTTGCCGCAGCTGGAGCTGGTGATGCGCTGGATTTGTTCGGCATGAAGTTCACGATGGTGAGCTATGCCTCGACGGTGTTTCCCGCTATCGTGGCGGCTTGGTTCGCATCCGTTCTTTATAAGTGGCTGCGTGCGGTTCTTCCCGATGCTTTGGCATTTGCACTCGTTCCGTTCCTGACAGTTGCTATTGCTGCCCCCATCTCGCTTCTTGTGGTTGGCCCGGTTATCCAACAGGCGAGCTCCTTGCTTGCGACTGCCGTACTGGCGGTCTATCAGTTCAGCCCCATTCTTTGCGGCGTTATTCTTGGACCGATATTTGGCCTCGTCATGATTCCTCTTGGACTCCATTGGGCCCTCATTGTGATCTCCATCAACAATATTATGACCGTCGGTTCCGACCCTATCCTTGGACTTCTTTGCGGTAGCATGGGTGTCGTCGGCGCTTGCTTGGCGTTTGCTTTCCGCTCGAAGGATCCGAGCGAAAAGAGCCTTGGATTCAGCTGTGCCATTACGAGCCTGTGCGGAATTACAGAACCTGCCCTGTACGGCATAGTTTTGGAGCACAAGAAGATCATCGTCGCTTCCATGATTTCTGGTGCAATTAGCGCTGTTATCCCGGCTATCTTCAATACCCGCACGTTCGTTATGACGTCGAGTGGTATTTTCAGCTTCCCCGGCTACATGAATCCTTCCGGTGATATGAGCAGCCTTATTGGTGCGATCCTTTGCAATGTCGTTGGTTTTATTCTTACCTTCGTCCTCGTCTACATCATGTATCGCCCTGATGCAGACACGTCGGCGGAATAGACAATTATTCGGAATGTAAGCTGCTGAAAACCCCGCGGCAGATTGCATATGGTGGGCTTGCGATTGATCTGCGCGAGCCCACCTCGTTTTTGGAGTGACTGGTTATGACAATTACTGCCGATATGACATTTGGAGAAATCGCACTTCTTCCTGAGTTCGCTGGGTTCGGTGAGCATCTCATGCTTTGCCGACCTTCAACTTGGGAGCGCATGTGGAATAAGCCCATCGCGGCCCATTTGAATTCCGACACTAATCCGTATGAAGTTACTCGTGTTCTGCGCGGGTTGAATCGGATTGTTGAGCTTGCGGATGACGGGAGGCAGGTTGCATACGATATTTGGGATGAAGCCGATTGTATTCGCGATCCGACCCGGCGCAACGCAAAGCTGTTTTTCTTTCCGGGGCGACCGGGGGCGCCATTCGTTATCGCGATTTCGGGTGGGGGCTATCAGAGCGTTTGTCACCAAATGGAAGGTTTTCCCGTTGCTCCCGAGCTCAACGATGCGGGCTATAACGTGTTTGTGTTGTCATACAGGGTGAGGGTCGAGCCGCTGATGCCGCGTCCGATCGATGACCTTAATCGCGCAGTCCGTTTTGTCCTCGAGAATTCAACGCGATTTAATGTGGACAAAAAATATGCGGTTATCGGTTTTTCCGCTGGCGCGCATTTGACCGCCGAGTGGGGGACGGATAACAAGGGGTTTGCATCTTACGGATGCGAGCCGCCAAAAGCTTTGGTTCTGTGTTACGCCCCGATTGACCTTCATGAGTCCGAATGTGCGTCAGACCATAGATTTCTTGATTCGGTGTGCGGTGGAGCTGGGCACGATGCGATTGATGATTTCTGCATTGATCAACATGTGTGGGAACGGTATCCGCCGACATATCTTTGGCAATGCGCCGACGATGATGTCGTATCGCCCGGCAATCTCGGAAAGATGGTTGACGCACTGGATGCGGCTGGGGTGCACCACGAGGAGATTGTGTATCCAGAAGGAGGACATGCGTTAATGAAACCTCATGCGCCGGAAACTGATCACTGGTGCTCGGGTGTCATTGAGTTCCTTAAGGGCTATCTCGGCTAAGTAAAATACACGCCGCCCTTTTGCCCATGTGACTCTGGTGCGTGTTGTTTGCGGTATTGACTCCATCAAAAGACGGCTAATGTTCTAGAATGTTTATATAGTCACATTTACGAACAGGAGCGAACATGCATATCTACTCTGTTACCGATCCCGAGTTCAAGTCCTACGGCCGCGTGTGGGACGACGTACCCTCGAGCCTGGCCGCCCCGCTCGTCGAGGCGCTTTCCGCCACGCCCATCCCCGAGGGTAGCAAGTATGTGGCCTCCGCGCCCGAGCTGGAGCAGGTCGAAGGCGCCGATACGCTCGGTCTGCTCATGTACGGCGGCCGCCCCTTCCAGCTGGGCTGGTGCAACGGCCACAACACGAAGCTCAACTGCCTGGAGTATCACCGCGCCAGCGAGTTCAACCTGGGTGCCCGCGACTTTATCCTGCTGCTGGCCAAGCGCGAGCAGATCGTCGACGGCAAGCTCGACACCGCGCGGGTCAAGGCCTTCCGCGCGCCGGCCGGCACGCTCGTCGAGGTCTACGCCACGACGCTCCACTACACGCCGTGTATGGTCGACGACGGCGGCTTCCAAGTGATGGTCGCGCTGCCCGCCGGCACCAACGGCCCGCGCCCCGAGGCCGCAGCCGATATGCCCGCCGCCGGTGATAGCTACTGCTACTGGAAGGCCGACAAGTGGGTCCTCTGCCACGCCGATAGTCCCAAAGCAGCCGAGGGCGGCTACGTAGGCCTAACCGGCAAAAACCTCGACATCACCTGCGACTAGCGCTTCGTCTCAATCCTGTAACATCTAGCAGCCAAAATCGTCTCTACCTGTTACAGAACGAGACAAACCGGCCAAAACCATCACAAAGGTGCCTGTCCCCTTCGTGGTGGTTTTCCTACAGCTGACTGCGCAGGTAGTCAGCCATATAAGGAACAGCGAAGCGCACGTACCCGCGGCGGGCCTGTTCGATTACGCCGGCGTCGATAAGGCGCCGGCGATACTTTTGTGCGTAGTCGGGTGTGACCGACATGCGCTCGGCTACATCAGAAATGCGCGACACGGTGTCTTCGTCATCCGCCATTGCGGCAAGAAACGCAACGTCTTGGTCCGAGAGCGCGGCGAGCGTCGTCTCGCACACATCGTTTTCGAAATCGACCTTTGACGCCTCGATGGCTCCGTCGACTAGCTCTCGTGTTGCGCGTTCTCCTGCCTGGCAACGATTGGCGATGTTGTAACCGATGAGCTGCAACATGTAGGGCGAGCCCTGGGTTGCGCGAGCGGCATCTAGTCGAAGATCGCTTGGGATATCAAGGTCGAGTTCTTCGAAAGCCCGCTGGTAATAGGTGTCGACGTCTCCGACTGAAAGCGGTTCGAGTGTGACTTTGCGAGCGCGGTTGAGAAACGTCAGCACGCGGTCATTGAGCGTCGCCGAGACCGCTCCCGGAAGGCCCGCCATAACGAGTGCGACGTTGAGTCTCTCGCCGACGAGTTCTTGATAAGCGGTGACGAGTTGTCTGATCTCGGGCGAATTAGCCTGAAGCTCATCGATGAGGATGAGGATGCCATGTCCTTGCTCGGTTAGTTTGCGCGCCAGTTGCGTGAGCTTGAACTGGAAACTCTTGGTTTCCTGCACATCGCGCGTGAACTCAAGGCCGGCTGAGAAACCGAAGACGCTCAGGCTGCCGCCCGTGAGTTTAGGGAGATGGCGTTTGTTGGCATAGGGCTCGCCCGCCTCTTGGATTTTTTCAACAATGCGCTCGAGCATGTCCTCGGAGGCAACGGTGGGCGTGGTGACGACGAAGCCAAGCTTGCGAGCGCGATCGGCGAGCTCCCACAGGAGAACCGTCTTGCCGCTTCCTCGCTGGCCGAGCATGAGCATGGCGCGGTCTCGATTGCCCGGCTCCTGTTCAAGGCCGGAGATGAATGTTGAAATTACATTTCCTCGCCCAACGAGATAGGATGGGCGATTTCCAAATGAAGGGGAGAAGATGGTTTCAGTCATAAGTCTCCTTTCCTTTTTTTCCTATTTTTTCCTTTTTTTCCTATTCAGTCAAATTGACTACTGGTCGAGGGCGGCTTCGGGGGGGGGCTCATCGAAAAGAACCTCGACATCAACGAAGACCGGGACCTTCTGTCTCGTTCTGTAACATCTAGCAGGCTAAATCGTCTTTTCCTGTTACAGAACGAGACAAACTGCAGGGGGCTGCCCGAAAATCTCGATCTGTAACACCAGGCTCGGTTTTAACGGTCTAACTGTTACAGATTGAGACAAACCGGCGGAGCGGACTATCTCTCGGGTCCAAACCACCACAAAGGTGCCTGTCCTCTTTTTGGTGGTTGGGTATCAGAAAGTGTCAGGCGTGGGCGGCTGTTGGGCGGCTGCGTGCGAAAAGAAGTGTCGACCTGCGTTGTTGTCGTTGAGCGGCGTCCCGTTTGCGGGGATACTGAAGCCACGACAAGCAGCGTATGAAAGGATCGATGCATGGCTTTCCGTAATGACTTCCTGTGGGGCGGCGCGACGGCTGCCAACCAGTGCGAGGGCGCCTACAACGTGGACGGCCGCGGCCTGGCCAACGTGGACGTGGCCCCGCACGGCTCCGAGCGCTACGCGGTGGTCTCGGGCCAGCGCAAGATGCTCGACTTCGAGGATGGCTATTACTATCCCGCGCAGACCGGCATCGATTTTTACCATCACTACAAGGAGGACATCGCCCTCTTTGCCGAGATGGGCTTTAAGACCTTCCGCATGAGCCTGGCCTGGACCCGCATCTTCCCCAACGGCGACGAGGCCGAGCCCAACGAGGCTGGTCTGGCCTTTTACGAGGACGTGTTCCGCGAGTGTCAGAAGCACGGCATCGAGCCGCTCGTGACCATCACGCACTTCGACTGCCCAATCCACCTCATCAAGGAATACGGCGGCTGGCGCAACCGCAAGCTCATCGACTTCTACAAGAACCTCGCGACCACGATCTTCACCCGCTACAAGGGCCTGGTGAAGTACTGGCTCACCTTTAACGAGATCAATATGATCCTGCACCTGCCGTTTATGGGCGCGGGTCTGGTCTTTGAGGAGGGCGAGAACAAGGAGGCTGTCGAGTACCTGGCCGCCCACAACGAGCTCGTCGCCAGCGCTTGGGCTACCAAGATCGCCCACGAGATCGACCCCGAGGTCAAGATCGGCTGCATGCTCGCCGCAGGTAGCTACTACCCCTACAGCTGCCGTCCGGGCGATGTGCGTCAGGCGCAGCTCGACAACCAGGACAATTACTTCTTCGTCGACGTCCAGAGCCGCGGCTACTACCCGGCCTATGCTGTCAAGAAGCTCGAGCGTTTGGGCATCGATGTGGGCATGACCGATGAGGACCGCGAGATCTTGGCCGCCAACACCGTCGACTTCATCAGCTTTAGCTATTACAGCACCCGTTGCTCCGCCGGTGCCGATAACCCCGATGTCGAGCGCACCCAGGGCAACGCCTTCGCCGGCGCCAAGAACCCCTACCTGCAGGAGAGCCAGTGGGGCTGGGCCATCGATCCGCTGGGCTTCCGCGTCACCCTTAACGACCTGTACGACCGTTATCAGAAGCCGCTGTTTGTGGTTGAGAATGGCCTGGGCGCCAAGGATGTTGTCGAGGAGGATGGCTCCATCAACGATGACTACCGTATCGACTACCTGCGCCAGCATATCGCCGCGATGCGCGATGCGGTGACCGAGGACGGCGTTGACCTGCTGGGCTACACCACCTGGGGCCCGATCGACCTGGTGTCTGCTGGCACGGGTGAGATGTCCAAGCGCTACGGCTTTATCTATGTGGACCGCGACGACGCCGGCAACGGTACCCTCAAGCGCTCCAAGAAGAAGAGCTTTGACTGGTACAAGAAGGTAATCGCCACCAACGGCGAGGACCTGTCCTAAGGGCACTGAGGCGCTCAACCTTGGGGCTCCAACCCTCCTCGCGTACCTAAGTACGCTTCGTCGGGCTTGTCGCTCCCAATCTTGAGCGCCTCAGGCCCTTAGGGGGCGCGCCTGACCGCTGTGGATTTCGCGTGCTCATCCTCATAGCCTCCTAAACAAGGCGCCCGGCGAGCAGTTAATGCTCGCCGGGCGCCTTGCCGTCTGCGGATTTTGGGACATGTGGCCCGCTTTTTGAGCCTGCCTGTCGGTACACTAAAAGCACTATGGGTACCCGCGAGCGACATATCGGCCACGCGGCCGCCCGATCCGCACCCGTGGCGGATCCCAGGGGCGGCAGGCTCTTCGCCATGCCGCGATTCCTTGTTGGCATAACGCATCAGGTGTACCGTCACCGCGTCTTTGCTATCGCCGGCGCCATCACCGCGCTGTTCCTCATGCTTTTGGCAGTCTTGCCGGCGCTGTTCGCCTTCGACCCCAAACTTTCTAACGCCGTGCCCGCCTATAGCGAGGTGTCCGAAGAGGTCGTGGATGCGCTCGTCCATTCGAGCTCTCTGCCGTTGCTTGTTGCCGCAATTGCATTTTCGATCTGGGGCGTATCGGTCTATCTGCGCTGTTTGGACTATGTGTTGCGCCGCCGCCTTGTTGCCATCGCCACCATCTGCGCCCTGTGGATGATCGAAGTCATTCTCAAGTACAAGTCGTTCACGCCGTTCTATGCCACCGTGCTGTGGTACCTGTACTACGTGCCCATGACGCTCATTCCGCTGCTCTACCAGTTGTGTGGTCTGCGCCTTGCGGGCCTGGAGCAACACCGCCTGGGTCGCCGCTACTGCGCTGCGCTGTGGATTGTGGCCATCCTGCTTATCGGATTTGTGCTCACCAACGATTTTCACCAGCAGGTCTTCCGCTTTGACCGTACGAGCGACACCTGGAGCAACGATTACACGTACGGCTGGGGTTATTTCGCTGTCCTCGTGTGGACGGCCTTTGACTTCGTGGCCTTTTTTATCCTGGTTGGTCGGTCCTCGTCCTTTCGCATCCAGCGTTTCTCGGGCACGGCGGCGCTCGTACTGCTGGGTGGCGCATTCTTTGCCATCTCGTATGCGTTGCGCGTGCCCTGGGCATGGAGGCTCAACTTCTCGCTCGTCTATTGCGTCCTGTGCGTGGTGGCGATGGAAATCTGTCTCGATTGTGGTGTCATTCCGTCGTATCACGACATCGCCGGCATTTTCGACACCTTGCCGCTCGACCTCAAAGTTCTAACGCGCGACCTGCAGGAGGTCTATGCCACGCCGGTGTCAAAGCCAATGCCGGTAGGCGTGCGCGAGGAGTTGCGGACCCAGGAGCACGGCCACGCCCATGCCTTTGCCGTGGCGTCCGATCCCGATGTGATGTACCGTGCCTTTCCACTGCTGGGCGGATCGGCCCTGCTTGCCCAAGACGTGTCGGATCTCAACGAGCTTAACCGTGAACTGGCACACCGTCGCATGGAGCTGCAACGTCAAAACGAGCTGCTCGCTGCCGACTACGACCTTAAGACGCACCTGGCAGATCAAGAGGCCGAGACCTTGCTGGTCCAAGATGTGGACCAGGCGCTTGCTCGCGCGCTCGAAGGGATGTACGACCTGCTGAGCTCGCTGCCGTCGTTGACCGACGAAACATCTTCACACGAGCGTTACCGCATGCTGCAGCGCGCCAAGATGCTCGTCGCCTATTGCAAGCGCAAGGGATCGCTCACGTTGGCGCAGCACGGGGAGAGCGGTTTTGATCGCGACCGCATTCAGCTCATCGCCAACGAGCTCGCAAGCGACCTGCGCACCATCGATATCGATTGCGCCTCGATTATCGCCATACGGCGCCCGTTGCACGCCAGTACGGTAAGCGCCCTGTACGACTGCGTGTATGACTTTGCGTTTTTTGCCTACACCACCGACCATCCGGCGCTTATGTATCACTTGGGCGACCATGACCGATGCAGTGTCGAGCTGCGCGCCACGCTTTTTTCCAACGATGATGAAGATCTTTCGCAGACGCCCACTGCGCAAGAGCTCGAAAGCGCTCTGCAAGGGCGCAACGTGGCATACCGCCTTGAGGGCGAACCCGGCCAGTTGCGTATGATCGTGTTGATGCCGCGGGCGGGTGAGTGACGATGCAGATTTCGCTCATCCTTCCCCAAATCGTTGCACTCGATATTGTCTTTGCCCTGGCTGCGTGCCTGCAGACGATCCACGTTCCGCTCATCGCATCGCGCCGCTCGTCCTATAACCGTAGGGTGGTTTGCGCCTACGAGGCGAGCCTTGTGCTTCACCTAGTTATTTCGGCGCTCATCTTGTTCGCGTCGTCTGGCTCATATCTGGTGGCGCCGCTTGACGTTTGCGCCAGGGCAATGGGCGGAGCGTTGTGGCTCAATGCCGTGATCTTTGCCTACGGCGTGGTGCTTATGGTGCGCTATCGTCGCCCCGTCATGCTGGTCGAGCTGCTGCTTGTTGTCACCGTTACACCGCCGGTGGTTTTTGCCATGGGCTCGGCGTGGACCGTTGTCCTTATCGCAGAGGGAGCGTTCTTCCTGTTCCGTTCCATCGCGGCGCTCTTGATGGATGTCCGCAACCGCCAGGAGGATATCACCATGTTCTCGACGATCGAGACCATCAACGTGATTCCCGTGGGCATCCTGTATCTGGACCCGAGGGGCCGTCCGCTGCTCATGAACCGCTGCATGCGCAAAAACCTGGTGGAGCTTCATATGCCCACCGACCTAGGCGATATGAGCGGTACATGGAACGACCTGCGCAAACTCAGCATGCAAATGCCCG
Organism: uncultured Collinsella sp.; assembly: GCA_902470805.1. GTDB lineage: Bacteria > Actinomycetota > Coriobacteriia > Coriobacteriales > Coriobacteriaceae > Collinsella. The sequence continues at coordinate 26,008 of CABRHX010000008.1, forward strand.
AAAGCAGCCAGAACCGCGTGCGGATTAATCTGGACCGCTTTGGTGAGGCGCGGGCGGTGGTCGAGGTTTCTCCCGCCGAGATTCGCTTGTTTGTGCACGATGACGTTATGGTTTCGGGCCGCCTCTTCGAGCGCATTATCGGCCTGGATGTAACAGAGTATGCGCATGCTCATGATCGCCTGGCGCAAGCCAACCACCTGCTTGAGCTTGCGGGCCAAGAGCTCCAAGCCCAGATCGAAGAAGTCAAAAAAGTTGCTGACAATGCGGCCTATCTGCGTATGCGCGCTCGCGTGCACGACGTGATCGGGCAGCGCCTGTCCATCCTCCATCGTTATCTGGAGGAGGGGCGCCTGGATGACGAGTCACTCGAGCAGATCGACCCGCTGCTGCGCTCAATCGCTGCCGATCTGCGCAGCGGGGGCGACACCGAACCGGCAGAGCAACTGGGCGATATCGTCCATGCCTTTGGCCTGGTGAGTGTGCAGATCGATGTTGAGGGCGAGCTGCCAAGCGACGCACGTGTCGCCGCCGCATTTTTACAGATTATCCGCGAGGCCTCGACCAATGCCACCAAGCATGCGCAGGCGCATCGGGTCCACGTGCGTCTGTGGCAGGAGACGTCGGAAGACGGCACTGTTGCGCGGATGACCGTTTCTAACGACGGCGCGCCTGCACCCGTATCGTATCGCGAGGGAACGGGTATCCCTGGTATGAGGCATGTCGCACAGAATCTGGGCGGCAGCTTGGAAGTCCACACCGCCCCGCCCTTCACGCTTACGGTGTCCATCCCGCTCGCCTCCAACGCCACGGTCCAAAGGAGAAGTTCATGATCCGCGTCCTTATAGTCGAAGACCAGGCCATCCTGCGCGAGAGCCTGGCGCGCTCCGTTGGCGACCAGCCCGATATGACCGTTGTTTCCGCCATTGCCGATGCTTCCGAGGCCTTGGGTGTCGCGCTCAAGGAGCGCCCGGACATGATACTGATGGACGTGTGCACCGAGCACGATTCCAACGGCATCGTGGCGGCGGCGCGCATTAAAGAACAACTGCCCGAGTGCCGCGTCATTATCATGACGGGTATGCCCGAAATCACCTTTGTGGACCAGGCGCGCGAGGCGGGCGTCGACAGCTTTGTGTACAAGAACGTCGGTATCGACGAGCTATTCGCCGTGATGCGCTCCACGCTGGCGGGTTACTGCACGTTTCCCAAGCCGCCCGAGAGCATTTTTTCGGGTACGGCGGCACTCGACGATGTCGAGCTGTCGATTTTGCGCCTTGCCTGCGAGGGCAAAAGTCGTCGCGAGATCGCGGCCGAGCTGTTTATGAGCGAGGGCACCATCAAACGCCGCATCTCGGAGATTCTCAACAAGACCGGCTACGACAACATCATGCGCTTGGCCGTGCGCGCAGTAACGGAGGGCAGCATCGTTCCCAACATGGAGCGCTAGCGCTCGTTACGCATCGGCATAAAGCGGCGGGGTCGCAGGATTATCTCCTGCGGCCCCGTCTGGCATGTGCGCGGATGTGTCCGCCAATCCGCGGCTGATGTTACGTGCCGTTACGCGATGGTTGCGCTGTAAGAGGCGACGTCCTCGTAGGAATCGGTCAGGTAGGCGTCGATGCCGATGGTCGTGTTGACCAGGTCGTCAAGGCTGTCAAGCTCACCGTTCGAGAACGTGAATTCCTCGGTGGCGTTGGTGCCGGGCATCAGATGAGCCGAGAACCAGGGTTCCTTCATGGTGCCGTTGACGTTTGTCTTGCCGGAAGGAGCGTAGAAGGTTAGGTCCTTGTCGCTCTTGTTGGTGATGTTGACGACAAAGCCGATGTCGCCCCAGTCGTCTTTGAACTTCTCGGTAATGGTGATGGTGCACAGATCGTCATCGGCGACGGTGACGGCGGGGGAGATTTCGACGCTCTGGACATCGTCGTCTTCGACGGCCTCATCGATCTCCTCTTCCTTCTCGGCGTTCTCGCGATCCTTCTTCACCGTACCGGACAGGTCCTTGTCGGACTTGGTAAAGACAAGATTGCCGTCATCTTCTTCGAGGATGAGTTTGCCGTCCTTGAGCTTCATGTCATGCGACTCGTCTTCGGCGGTGATGGTTACGGTGGTGGCGTCCTTTGCCTCCCATTTAAGGTCCATGACTTCAAGGAACAGGTCGAGGGCACCTGTACCGTCCTCATCGAGAACCAGGACGCAGTGGACACCCCAATCCTCGAGCATCTTCATGTACTCATCGGTCAGCTCTTCGCCCTCCAGGGTTCCACCTGAGAGTTCCCAGCTGCCGACGAAGTTGGCCTTGGGGTCTTTGCCGCCGCCGCTGCAGCCCGTCAGGGCAAAGGCGAGTGCCAGGACGCATGTCAGAAATGCGAGTACGGACTTTTTGAACGTTGTCTTCATGGTGTCCTCCTTTATCGAACGAAACCCATAGAAGCAAATGCGGGGGTGGCGGACCTCCCTGCCAATTACCAGATAGGGGGGTTAGGGCCTGGGCGTTCCGCAGTTGCTGCAGAACTTGCCGCCGTTTTCGCTACCGCAGTTGGGGCAGAACCACTTGGCCGGTGCCGGGGCGGGTGCGGGACTGCCGCACTCGGAGCAGAACTTGCCGGTGTTGGTGGCGCCGCAGCTGCAGGTCCACGTGCCGGCCGCAGGTGCGGCGGCGGGAGCCGGTGCGGGGGCGGGAGCCGGAGCCGGCTGCGGGGCGGCCTGCTGCTGTGCCTGGCCGGCGGCGAACAGCTGGCTGGCGTTCATGCCGCCCATGCCACCTGCCATGCCCATGCCCATAAAGCCTGCCATCGCGCCGTTGGGGTTGGCGGCTGCTGCGCGCATTGCGTCGCTCTGGGCGCTGGCGATGTTGGCGGCTGCCATGGTGGGATCGCGCATGACCGCGGCCTTCTGCAGGTCTTTGATCATCTGCTCGTCCTCTTGCGAGGCGGCGATGGAGTTGACGCCAAAGCTCACGATCTCGACGCCGCGCAGGTCACGCCAGTCGGCCGAGAGGACCTCGTTGAGCGCGCGGGCGAGCTCGGTGGTGTGGCCGGGGATGGCGCTGTAGCGGATGCCCATCTCCGAGATCTTGGCAAAGGCGGGCTGCAGGGCGGTGAGCAGCTCGGACTTAAGCTGGCTGTCGATCTTGTCGCGCGTGTAGCTATCGGTCACGTTGCCGCATACGTTGGTGTAGAACAGCAGCGGGTTGGTGATGCGGTACGAATACTCGCCGTTGCAGTGCACGGAGATGTCGACGTCCAGGCCAATGTTGTTATCGACCACGCGGAAGGGCACGGGCGAGGCGGTGCCGTACTTGTTGCCGATGATCTCCTTGGTGTTGATGAAGTAGACGCGCTGGTCCTTGCCCGCGTCGCCGCCAAAGGTAAAGCGGCTGCCGATATTGGCGAAGGTCTCCTTGATGGAATCGCCCAGGTTGCCGCTAAAGACGCTCGGCTCGCTGCCGGTATCGAAGACGAACTCACCGGGCTCCAGCGCGACTTCGATGATCTTGCCGTTTTGCACCACGAGCATGCCCTGGCCGTCGTTGACGGCGATGACCGAGCCGTTGGAGATGACGTTGTCCTCGCCGCGCGTGTTGGAGCTGCGGCCGCCGGTGCGCTTGCTGCCCTTGCAGGCCAAGACGTCAGCAGGCATCGATTCGCAGTAGATAAATTCCTTCCACTGGTCGGCCATGACGCCGCCGGCAGCTCCCAATCCAGCTTTCAAGAGTCCCATGGTGATCTTCCTTTCTCGTCAAAGGCCGGGTGGTATTGGTTGGATTGCTTAGTCGTCCTTGTCGTCTTTCATGACAACGGTGGTCTCGGTGTGGCTGAAGGTGTCGTGCTTCTCGGTCAGGTCGAGCTCGCCACAATACTCATCGGCATGGGTTGCTTCGTTGGCCGTCTTGAGCTGGCCTACCAGTAGCACGTCTCCGATAATCACGATGATCAGCGGCGCGATGATGTTGATGAGGATGCCCTCGATATCAAAGGTGAGGTAATCCGGATCGAAGGCGTTCTCACCCATAAAGAGAATCTGGGAGAGGATAAATCCGATCACAAAGAACAGCACCGAGGCGATGGCGAGCTTGGGCTTGGAGCAGGGGAGCTCGCCGACCAAGCGGCCGGTCTGGCCGTTCATGGCAAACAGGTAGCTCTTGCCGTTCCACGAGGTGGAGAGCATCCAGACGGGGAACAGGGCGTAGTCGCTGTCTTCCCAGGTGTAGTCGAGCTGCTTGCTTTCGACCGTGGCATCGTCGTATTCGTCGACGACGGTCTCGCGCAGGGCCGAGACCGTGCTTTCTTCCATGCGGCGCTCGGCGCGCGCCTTGCAGGTCTCGCAGTCCTCGTCGTAACGGTTGGCGATGTAGCCGGGCATATATGCGACCGAGAACGGACGCAGTGCGTCGTAGTCAAACGGCTCGATGGCGTCCATGTGGCCGTCGGGCATCTTGGATGATCCGTCGACGGGCACGCGCTTAAACGAGATATTGCCCTTGCGATAGGCATCGTAGTGGTCGGTGGTCGTGACGGTGCGGTCGGATTCCTCGGTCACGGTCTCGTTGGTCGCGTCAAAGTACACTTCGCCGTCAACGCGGGCGCCGTAGAGCCAAAACGGCACGTAGACACCTTGGACCTCGTCGATATGGTTGCCGGTGACAAAGCTCTTGGGCAGCAAGATCTTGCCCTTGTAGTGTTCCTTGAGTGCGGCCGTGACGTCGTCGTGCCCGAGCTTAAACGGAATTACCAGGTCGGGCGAGAAGTCGCCAGAGAGCTGGCCGGGCGCCACGGCGGAGTTGCCGCAGTACGGGCAGGTGGTGACGGCGACGGTGCCGTCGGACACGAGCTCGGCGCCGCACGACGAGCAGATGTAGCCGGCGTTTTGGGCCAGCTCCTGCACGGCATCGTCGACAGCAGGCTTGGGCGTTGCGGCTGCTGCATCGGCTTTGGCATCGGCCTTGTCCTGGCGCTCGCGATAGAGGGCCTCGACTTCTTCGACTTCAAAACGAGAATCGCAGTAGTCGCAGACGAGCTTTTGCTCGGCACTGGCAAAGTGAAGGGGGCCGCCGCACGCGGGGCATTGATAGTTGACGCTCTCGAAGGCCATGATCGGTCCTTTCGCTGCCGGAGGCTATGCGCCGATGGCGCCGCCGCAGTATTCGCAGCGCCCACTGGCATCGGGAATGGTGGTGGCTCCGCAGAAGGGGCAGGTCACCGCGGTCTTGGGGGCCTTGGCGGCCACGACGCTGTCGCGCGTCTCCTGGCGCAGCTGCACCAGCGCATCGCGGACTTCAGTTGCCTGGCGCTTGGCCTCGCGATATTCGATGGAGCCGCGCTGATCGATGGTGGAGTCGTTCACGCGCAGGTTGATCTCGGTGAAGTACGGCGTGTTGACGTGAATGGTCAGGTTAAAGTCGTAATCCAGGTCGTAATGCGGCGGGTCGTAGCTCTCGCGCTCGCCGTCCTTGGTCTCGCGATAGATCTCGGTGCGCTGCTCGTCGATATCCATATCGCAGCCGAGTACCTGCGAGAACTCGATGATGTCGGGATTGGCGTCGCGCCAGCGGCTCTGCGAAGTGATGATCAGCAGGCCCGCGTCCTCATCGAGCATAATATTGGTGCGCCCGGCAGAAAGCGTGCGCGTGGGGTTGAACGAAGACAGGCGCTCGGCGTTGGCCTCGCGGTAGGCGAGTTGCTCACGGATATCGTCCGCGGTGCTGGAGCGATAGCCGTGAAAGTAGGGGGAGAGCTTGCCGGCGCACTCTTTGCACAGGTAGCCTTCATTGATTTTTGTCTTACCTAGAAGTCCCAGCTCGGTACCGCAAATCGCGCACTCTTTCTTCTCGAACATCTTGTCAAAGAAGCCCATGGCTGCCTCCCATCAACAGGTAGCGTGTGTCACTTTTGATGATGGGGGAGTGCGTGATCCTTCGCGATACCCAGACGGCTCAAGGAGTCTCCACAACTGGGACACATGGCCCATTTTTGACTAGTCATTGGGGACGTACTTAAATGAGTGGTAGTTGGAGACACTCCTGGCCGAGCTGGAGATCGCGCGCGTCCCTTCTGGTCCATGCGGCTCAAAATCGCGGCGTGATGTGGACGACTGGGGACGAATTAGCAGCATTTCGAGCTTGGTTTCGATATTGAGACTGGTTCTTTATTATAATAGAATTCCAGACAATTGAGCGGCCGGGGGTTAACCATGGGGGGGGCATGGGAGACACAACCGCATATTTGCGTCGGGGCATTCGGGAGATTATATGCCTGGCGCTGTTCTTCTTCACGTTTTTGGCGTGCGAGTATCTCTTTGATGTGCGCATAGCCGAGTTCGTGCCATCGAGTGAGGTCGCCATCTACGAGAGCATCGTTGTCGGCGCGAGCGTGATTGGCTTTTTCGTGCGCCCATTTCTGTACTATCGCCATCCCCAGGCAATCGATGCGACGAGCGATATTACAGGCGTGCTGTTGGTATCGGCGTTGCTGCTGATGATTATGGCAGTGCGGTTTGAGGTGGTAATTGCCGGCGGCCTGGTGGCGTGCTGCGCGCTGGGCTACTGCGGATCGACTGCTCATGCAAATTTTGCGAGGCGCTTTGCGCGAACGCCCTGCTTGGCGCGCGCCGCCGCACTTTCTTACGCCATGGGCGTTCTGGTGCAGGTTCTCAACCACATGGTGATGCCTGTCGGCATTCCTCAGCAGGCTGTTCTGGTCGTCTGTGCGATCGCGCAGGTGGCGTTGCTCCACGGTGCCCGACGCGCCAAGCTGCGCGACGAGTCCGATCCCAGCTTTGAACCCAGTGTTGCCGGGCTTTCGGTAGATGCTTTGGAATATGGCGCCAAGTGGCAAGACGATCCCGAGGCAAAGGCGGCATTCCGTCGTGCCGTAGTTCGCCTGACCGTGGCGACGGCGTATCTTTCCGGCGTATTCGCCGCTCTCAACGCGGGCTTCACGACCTTGCATGCTGTCGGAGCCGTCGATTTGGGCGATTGGCCGCGCCTGCTGCTTGTCGTGAGCTCGTTGGCCGCTGGCGCACTATTTGACCTGCACGGCCGTTCGTATATGAATATCGGCATGACATGCGCCGCCATACTGTCCACGCTTTCGTTCTTTGTGCTCATCGTCGATGGCAATGGCGGCAACGAGCTTGCTGCCACGATCATCTTTTATCTGGGCTCGGGCTTTTTCGTGGTGTTCTTTACCACAAAATATGCCGCCGTCTCGCTCTATGCGCGCTGGTCATATTTTTGGCCGTGCATGGGTCGCGTCGTCAACAACGTGTGCTCGATGTTCGTGACGGCGCCGGCAGTGGCGATTATCTCGAGTCAAAATGTGCTGGCTGCGGTCGGTGCAGCGCTCGTGATGTTTGTGGGCATTGCGATTACGCTGCTGGGGCAGTTGGGGCAACGAGCCGATGATGCCGTGATGCAGGATGGCCTGCCGCTTGCCACCGACGATCTTGGTGGGGATCTTGCGCCCACATGCCCCGACCCCGAGCCCGTGGAGGCGGCGGAGCTCACGTCCGATGAACGCCTCGATGCTTTCGTCGCCACCTTTGGGCTTACAGAGCGCGAGCACGATATTCTTGAGGTCTTGGTCGTTTCGGACCAGAGCGTTCAGGACATCGCCACAACGCTTTTCCTTTCGCGCTCCACGCTCTATCGTCACATTTCCTCGATCAACAAAAAGACCGGCACCGCCTCGCGCGTGGCCCTCATCAACTTCTTCTGGTCCTGGACACCCAAGGACTAGCTAATCTCCCAATAAGTTGCGGTGGAATAGTCCCTAAATTAAAGTCACGGGGCTTTAAACAGGAACTATTTCACCGCAACTGCTGGGGGGATAGACTGCGGCGGCGGCAGAGGCAACGGCAGCGGCGTTGGCAGCTGTGGTAGTGGCAACGGCAGCTGGCAGGGTGTTTTCCGTCTACTTGCTACAGCAGCTCGCCGTGGCGGGCAATGTAGCGGCGCTTTGCCAGCTGGGTGAGCGCGATATAGGCGGTAACGATGCCAATGAGCAGCCCAAAAAAGCTCGTGGGCAGCGGCATGAGGCCGAGCACATCGGCGATGGGGCTTGCCGGCAGCCAGGTGACGAGCGCCAGGCCCAGCACGGTAAGAACGCACAATGCGGGCGCGGCGTGGTCGCGCGGGCTCGGCAGATGCGGGGAGCGCAACATGTGGACCACGAGTGTCTGCGACCACATGGACTCGACAAACCAGCCGCTCTGGAAGAGCGCAGCAAAGGTCGCCATACCCGCGACGTCGCCCGCGGCGGCAAGCTCGGACCAGCTTGCGTCCACGGCGGCGGGGCACACGACAAAGAAGAGCGCGGCGAAGGTCACGATGTCAAACAGCGAGCTCACGGGGCCCAGCTCGAGCATAAAGCCCTTGATGGACGCGGCGTCCCAGGCACGCGGGCGGGCAGTCCAAGCGTCATCGACGGTGTCCCACGGCAGTGCGATGCACACGATCTCGTAGACCAGCGACAGCAGAACCAGCTGCAGGGCGCTCATGGGCAAAAACGGCAAGAACAGGCTCGCGACGGTCACGGACAGCACATTGCCAAAGTTGGAGCTCACCGTGGTCTTGAGGTACTTGAGCAGGTTGCCGTAAGTGCGGCGGCCTTCGATGATGCCGCGCTCGAGCACGCCCAGGTCCTTCTGAAGCAAGATGATATCGGCGGATTCCTTGGCAATATCGACGGCCGAATCGACCGAGATGCCGCAATCGCTCGCACGCATGGCGGCGGCGTCGTTGATGCCGTCGCCCATAAAGCCCACGGTGTGGCCGAGCATCTCGCGCATGACACGTACCAGGCGCGCCTTCTGCAGCGGCGAGAGCTTGGCGAAGAGGTGGGTTTTCTCGGCGCGCTCGGCAAGTTCGGCGTCATCGAGCGCATCGATCTCGGAGCCGAGCAAGACGTTGCTCGCATCGATACCAATCTGCTCGCAGACGGTGGCGGCGACGCGGTCGTTGTCGCCGGTTAGGACCTTGACCGCCACGCCCTTGGCCTCGAGGGTGGCGACGGCGCCCGCGGCACTTGCTTTGGGCGGATCGAGGAAGGCCAAAAAGCCCATCAGCACCATGTCGCACTCGTCGGCGATGCCAAACTCGCCCACGCAGCGCGGATTGGTCTTCTGCGCCACGGCAATTACGCGTAGGCCCTCGGCGTTAAGTCCGGCGATCTGCTCGCGAATCTGGGCGAGCTTCTCGTCGGTGAGCGGCTGAGCGATGCCATCGATCTCGACAAAGGAGCAGATCTCGAGCATTTCCTCGGCAGCGCCCTTGGTAACCATCTGGGTTTTGCCTTGGGCGTCGGCGACAACCACGCTCAGGCGACGGCGCGAGAAATCGAAGGGAACCTCGTCGACCTTGGTATAGCGGTCGCGCAGACTCTGGCCCAGCATAGAATCGGGCACGACGGCCGAGGGCGTCACATCGGCACGGTCGATTACGGCCAGGTCGATAAGATTTTTGAGGCCGGTTTGGAAGAAGCTATTCAAAAATGCATGGCGCAGCACGCGTGCGTCTTCGTTGCCGTCGGTGCTGAGATAGCGCTCGAGCACGATGCGGTCTTCGGTGAGGGTGCCGGTCTTGTCGCAGCACAGGACGTCCATCGCGCCGAGGTTTTGAATTGCCGGCAGCTCCTTGACGATAACCTGGCGACGGGCGAGGTCCTTGGCGCCCTGCGACAGGCTCGTGGTCACGATGACGGGAAGCATTTGCGGCGTGATGCCCACGGCCACGCTCGTGGCGAACAGCAGCGCGTCGATGACGTTGCCCTTGGTGGCGGCGTTGATGGCAAAGACGGCCGGCGCCATAACGAGCATGAGGCGTACGAGCAACATGGAGACGCTCGAGACGCCGCGGTCAAACGCGCTCTTTTCGCCGCGCCCGTTGAGCATCTTGGCGATGCCGCCCAGGTAGGTGTCCGAGCCGGTGGCAACGACAAGCGCCATGGCGGCGCCGTTTTGCACGGAGGTGCCGGTAAAGACGATGTTCTTGCAGGCAGAGAGTGGCAGTGCGGAGCCGTCGGCGCCCTCGACGACGGTGACGGCGGTGGTCTTCTCGACGGCCTCGCTCTCGCCGGTGAGTGCGGACTCGATCACAAACAGGTCGCGCGCGGTGATGATGCGGGCATCTGCCGGCACCATATCGCCGGCAGAGAGACGGATTACATCGCCGGGGACGAGCTCGTCGAAGGGGATCTCGATGCGCTCGCCGTCGCGCAGGGCGGTGCAAGTGTTGGAGACCAGGTCCTTGAGGGCCTCGGCCGCATTGCCGCTGCGGGCTTCCTGGATAAACTTCATGCCGCCCGATACCAGCAGCATGATGCCGATGACGATGACCGTGGAGGGGTCGCGCTGCGGTTCGGGCACGGCGAGCACGTCGATGTAGAGCGAGACCAGTGCGAGCGCGGCGAGGATGCCGGCGAAGGGATCGATGAACGCATCGGCGATGCGGCGGGCGAGCGTTTTGGTCGTTGCCTCGATGGTGTTGGGGCCGACGGCGTTCAGGCGCTCAGTTGCCTGCTCGACGGTGAGGCCGTTTGCCGTGGCGTCAAGCAGTACGAGGGCGTCCTCGGCACTATGGGTGGCGGCGAATATGGTGTTCTTGGACAGGCCGGTATGAGCGGCAGGGCGCGTCGTGCGGCGGCGCTTGGAGATGGCCTCGAGTACCGTGACGGTTTTGAGCATCAGCATAGGGTCCTCCTTGTTGAGGGGAGTTAGCGTACGTGTCGTATTTGCTTCAAAAAACCTAGATGTCGCTCACGTCAAGCTCACGAGCCACCACAAAGGGGACAGGCACCTTTGTGGTGGTTTTGACGATCGGTTGGTGGCGCTTATGCGAATACGGAATCCTCGCGGCGTGCCGAGGGCGACATGCAGGTTTTTCGACTAGGACTGCCTTCCATGGCACACCTCCTTAAGGCCGGGCGCAGCGCGCTTTGGGTATCTCGTACCCGTTTCAATCCGCCCGTATTCTTGATGAGGGGGTTTGAAATGTCAACCCCCATTGTTCGGAAAACCATTCCCCCTGACAAAGCCTTTACAGAACGCCGCGGCCTCAAAGCGCGCCCGCATCGACGCTTCGCCTGCGCTAAACTGGAAGGCACGTACGCGATTACGAGAGGAGCCCGCATGGAGGCTTACAAGCAAGAGTTCATCAAGTTCATGGTCGAGTCCGACGTTCTTAAGTTCGGCAGCTTTACGCTCAAGAGCGGCCGCCAGTCCCCGTTCTTTATGAACGCCGGCGCTTATGTGACGGGCTATCAGCTCAAGAAGCTGGGCGAGTATTACGCCCAGGCCATCCACGATAACTTTGGCGACGACTTTGACGTCCTGTTTGGGCCGGCCTACAAGGGTATTCCGCTGGCTGTCGTGACCGCCATTGCCTACCACGAGCTGTACGGCAAGGAGGTTAAGTACTGCTGCGACCGTAAGGAGGCCAAGGACCACGGTGCCGATAAGGGCAACCTGCTGGGTTATGAGCCCAAGGACGGCGACCGTGTGGTCATGGTCGAGGACGTTACCACCAGCGGCAAGTCCATCGACGAGACCTATCCCAAGGTCAAGGCTGCTGCCGATGTCGAGATCAAGGGCCTGATCGTGTCCCTCAACCGCATGGAGGTCGGCAAGGGCGGTGTGACCACCGCGCAGAAGGAGATCGAGGCCAAGTACGGTTTCCCCGTCGCGAGCATCGTCTCCATGGCCGAGGTCGTCGAGACCCTCTACAACCACGAGATCGACGGCAAGGTTGTCATCGACGACGAGCTCAAGACCGCCATCGACGCCTACTACGAGCAGTACGGAGCACGTTAGTTACGGCGTTTTACCAAACGCCGTAACTGCTCGACGCTGCGCGGGCCGCATTTGGACAATCTGACGTTCAACTTCAAGGGCGCGACCAGAAGGTCAGCGCCCTTTCGTTTCACGTCACCTTGTCTCAAATGCGACCCGCTCGCTGTCCGTTCTCTACCTGCGGCGTCGTCTTGCTCCGAATGCGGCCCGTTCGCTGCCGTTGCCAAGGCATCGGCGTTGCCGGACTAGTCATTGGGGACGTTCATAAATGACTACTCAGGAACGAGCGTGGATAATCTCCCGTTTTTGGCCTGTGTGCGGGCTCAAAGTGGGAGATTATCCACGCTCGCTTTAATTTGCCTGGGCTGCGATGCCTATCTAATCGGCTCGGCGTCTTCCCTGAGAATCGAAAGATACTCTTCATACCCGTACTGCCGGTATCTCTGTCTTGACTCGTCGAGCGGACGGAGGATACCCAATTCTTCAAATGATTTGACGAGCGAGCTCGCGGTACTCCTGCCGATATCGAGTTGGGCAGCGATGAATGCGGTGTCGACGATGGGGTGCTCTTCAAGAATGCCCAACAGCCTTTGCCCGTTTGCAGCAGTCCTTCCGAGATTTTCGGTAATGGTTGCTGTGGAACGGTTATGGAGGTCAACAAGGTTTTTTAAAGACCCTACCGAGTCCTTCGCACTCTCGAGAAGACTGTTGCAGAAAAACTCTATCCATTCCTCGTAAGTGCCTCTCTCCCTTACGGATGTGAGTTGCCGGTAGTACTCGCTTCGGTTTTTCTTGAACTGGAACGATGGATAGAACAAGCAAGAATGAAGAACGCCATCATTGATGAGCATAAGTGTAATGAGAAGCCTGCCCAGGCGACCGTTTCCGTCTAGGAATGGATGGGCAGTTTCAAATTGGTAATGGACGAGCGCCGCCCGCACAATCGGATCCATTTCGACTTGAGGCTCATTGATAAAGCGTTCGAGGTCCTGGAGCGTGTTACTCAAATCTTCAATGTTTGGAGGGACAAACGATGCGGTTGCAATGGTGCAGCCTGAGGGGCCAATCCAGTTTTGTGAGGAGCGCAGCTCGCCTGGATTCTTCTCCGTTCCGCGCACTCCGTCCAGCAGGACCGCATGAACTTGCCTAAGAAGTCTCGTGCACAAGGGCATCTTTTTGAGCAGTTCTACGCCGCGGTCGACAGCACGGACGTAATTCACGACGTCTGCGACATCTTTATGATGGAGTTGTGTTTGCGATGGACTAAGTAGGTCGTCAAACGTGCACTGGGTTCCCTCAATTTGCGAAGAAAGGAGTGCTTCTTTGCGCACGTACATTGTCAGATACATGTCGGCGTTGGGAACAAAGTAGAGCATGCCTTCAAGCTCTCCAAGCTTTCGTGAGCATGCGGAAAGCGTGCGATAGGTTTCCTCGGTGAGGTTTAGCTGCCTCAATGATTGCAAGGGCGTTGGAAAAAACGAATAGTAAGCCAATTTCCCCGATAGATTATTGCGGAGCGTTCCCTGGCCGTTCTCCTCGATTTGCATCGCGCCCTCCATATCTTTAGTGCCGGAAACTCGTTATTAGGCTAATCATATCAATTCTAATAACGAGTTTAAGGATTAAATAGTTATTAGAATTGATGTAAACAATCTAATGATAAAAAGTCGTTATTACTTGACCATGGAGCTCGGCTTGGTACAAGGGGGTCATCCAAAATGAACGTGGATAATCTCCCGTTTTTGGCTCGGTGACGGCCTCAAAGTCAAAGTGGGAGATTATCCACGCTCGTTAGTTAAGCGTCCGAAAATCCACACTCGCCAAACCTACCAAAAAGGGACGGGTTTATTTTGGCACGTTTCGGTCGGTATCAGGAAGTGTCAGGGACGGGGCGGCGGCAGGACTCGAGAGCGAAAAGAAGTATCGGGTTTGGTGCGCCCGCTTCTGCCCGTCCCGTGCGCAGACGATACTCGGCTTATCGACCCGCGATGCAAAGGAGATGCTCGTCCCGCGAGCACTACCGGGAAGGGCTCGCGATTCGAGTCCCCACCTTAGCATTTGAACCATTTGGCACTATAATCACCATAGGCATGCGCATAACGTTGCGCTTAATCAAGAGGAGAAAACGTATGGGTCTGTTTGACATGTTTAAGAAGAAGGCTGAGCCTGCCGCTGCTGCAGCTCCCGCTTCCATCTCTGCTTCTGCCGGCGCCGACGTGCTGTGCTCGCCCGTCAAGGGCAAGGTCATCAAGATGGCCGACGTGCCCGATCCCGTCTTTGGTGGCGAGGTTCTGGGCAAGGGCTGCGCCGTGTGGCCCGAGGACGACCTGGTCTACGCTCCCTGCGACGGCAAGGTGACCGTCACCATGGGTCACGCCGTGGGTCTGCAGTCCGATAGCGGCATCGAGGTTCTGGTGCACGTTGGCGTCGATACTGTCAACATGAACGGCGATGGCTTCGAGGGCTTCGTCAAGGCCGACGACGTTGTGAAGGCCGGCCAGCCCATACTCAAGATCGACCGTGCCAAGATCGCCGCTGCTGGTTATAAGGACTGCGTCGTGGTGGCCGTGTCCAACACCGCCGAGTTTGCCGACGTCGAGCTCACCGTTGAGGCAGAGTCCGCCGTCGCCGCCGGTGACGCCATCGTTAAGGTCGTCCGCAAGTAAACTGCGGCATCCAAAGGATGTGCAAGGGTGGTCGGGTTTTCCGGCCACCTTTTTTATTGCATCGCGGGGAAGCGTTTTATTGCACGTTGGGCGGGCTTGCAAACCGTTCGGACGCTAAAACGAACCGACCGCGCCTTCGCGTTGCCGAGGGTGTTCATAAGTGGATAGTATGGGCTTACTTATTACAACGTGTGCCGCGTCCGGGAAGCGCGGTGCCGCTCATTGGGAGGAACAACATGAAAAAGAAGCTGCTGCTTGCGCCCCTCATGGCCGTCTTGGTTGCATGCGTGGTCGTACTTTCCGGCTGTGGAGGTCCTTCGGTTGAGGAGCTCATCACCGAGGATCTTACGACACAGTTTGACGAGGTCAAGAACGGTGGCGACGACTTCCTCTCTGGTCTGGAGGAGGCTTCGGGCGACGAGTTCGAGCAGCTGGGTATCGATCCCAAGGAGTACGCCAAGACCTATCTCGAGGGCTTTGACTACAAGATCGGCGACGTGACGGTCGACGAGGACAAGGGTGTCGCGACCGCCGAGGTCTCTATCACCTGCAAGTCTATGAACAAGATCGTCGAGGACTTCTCCACCCAGTATCAGGAGAAGGTCGCTGCGCTTGATACGGTTCCTTCCGATGACGAGCTGTACAAGATGGCCGGTCAGGTCATGGTCGATGTGACCAAGGCCACCGAGCCCAGGAAGACCACGGTCATCTTCAAGTACACCTGCAACGACGACGGCGAGTGGTCTGCCGACGACTCCGTCAACTCCGAGATGATGGATGCAATGCTGAGCTAGTTCGTTGCGGCGTTTTACCAAACGCCGCAACTGCTCGACGCTGCGCGGGCACCAGAGCGACAACTTGTCATTCAAAGAGGGCGGCATGACCAGAAGGTCTATGCCGCCCTCTTTTCATGCCAATCTGTTCGCTCTGGTGCCCGCTCGCTGTCCGTCCTCTACCTGCGGCGTTGCCATTGTTAGGGTAGTCGTTGGGGCGTTCTTGTCTGACTAGTCGTTTAAGAACGTCCCCAACGACTACTTTCCGCGCAACAGCATTGCGGCGGCTGGGTTGAGCAACGCCAGCGTTACTCGCCCAGCACCAGCGCTGCGAGCTCGTCCTGGGTGTCCACCACGTAGTCGGCGCCGGTGGCTTCCAGCTCTGCGCGGCCGCGGAAACCCCAGCTGACGCCCGCACTCTTAAGGCCGGCGTTGTGGCCGGTCAGGATATCGACATTGGAATCGCCTACGTAGAGCGTGGTCGCCGGGTCGGCGCCTAGCTCTTCCATCACATGCAGCGTAACGGGCGCCTCGGGCTTGGGCGGAAACGCATCGACACGGCCCTGCACCAGCGCAAAGCGCTCGGAACCAAAATACTTCTCGATAAGCGGAGCCGCCGAGACGTGGTCCTTGTTGGTGAGCACGGCAAGCTGAACGCCCGCGGCGCGTAGGCGGTCGAGCATCTCGATCGTGCCAGCATAGGGGGCGGTGTGGTCCTCCTTGTGCTCGCCGTAGTAAGCCCTAAACTCGGCAAGCGTCTGCTCAAACATGCGGCCGTCGCCCGCATACTCGGCGGGCATAAAGCGCTCAACCAGCTTGAGCATGCCGTTTCCCACCTTGTAGCGGTACTCGTCTACGGCAAACGTGGGCCAGCCGTGCATCTCGCAGGTATGGTTGCCGGCGGCCGCCAGGTCCTCGAGTGTGTTGAGGATGGTGCCGTCCAGGTCAAAGATCACATGGGAAAAAGCTGCTGCCATAAAAACTCCCGTCATTGGGTTTAAAACGCACCCCATAATACTGGGCTTCCGCGTTGGGCGTGCTTGGAATCTGAACATCTCCAGGGGTATCAGGCCGCATCGCGCCGACCGTGTGGTTTCGCCCTAGCAAATCCTCGGCAGCTGCTCTCCCACGAGCATGTCGAGGATGCGGGTCGAGCCCCAGCCAGTGCGCACGCGCACGGCGGGATGGGCGCTCTCGGCAAGTGGCAGCACGCGACCGATAATCGCGGCGTTCTCTCCGTAGCGGGCGGCACGCATGGCGGCTAGGGCCGCATCGGCCTGCTCGGCCGGCACCACGGCGACCATCTTGCCCTCATTTGCCACCTGCAGCACGTCATAGCCGAGCATCTCGCAAGCCGCCTGCACATCGGGACGCACGGGCACAGCATTCTCGTCGATCTCCATGGCAACGACGCTGGCCTGGGCAAACTCGTTGAGTGTGGACGCCAAGCCACCGCGCGTGGGGTCGCGAAAGCAGCGCGTGTCGGGTGCTGCGGCAAGCACATCGGCAATCAGGTGGTTGAGCGGCGCGGCGTCGCTTTCGATCGTGCTCGAAAACGCCAGGCCCTCGCGTTGGCTCATGATGGCGATACCGTGGTCGCCCAGTGTGCCCGACACCAGAATGACGTCGCCGGGGCGGCAGTTTGCGCCACTGAGCGCCACGCCCGCGGGTACCTCGCCCACGCCGGCGGTATTGATGTAGACGCCGTCGGCACCGCCACGCTCGACCACCTTGGTGTCGCCGGTGATTATGGACACGCCCGCCTCGCGCGCCGTCTCGGCCATGGTCTGCACGATCTGACGCAGCTTGTCCATGGGATAGCCCTCTTCGAGGATGAAGCCGCACGACAGGTAGCGCACATTGGCACCCGAGGTCGCGACATCGTTGACGGTTCCGCACACGGCGAGTCGGCCGATATTGCCGCCGGGGAAGAACTGCGGCGTCACCACAAAGCTGTCGGTCGACATGGCGATGCGCCCGCTCGCGGGCAGTGCGGCGACGCCGGCATCGTTGCCCTCGAGCAGCTCGGGCGACCCAAAGGCATCCAAAAAGACCTCGTCGATGATGCGTTTCATCATCTGGCCGCCGGAGCCGTGACCCAGCAGGACGGTGCTGTCGGTAACGCTATGGGACATATCGAAAACTCCAATCGTGGGTGGTGCCGGTGTGCGGGTGCGTCCGGGCTAGGCGCGGTATCGGTAGTACGCCGCGCAGCTGCCCTCGGAGCTCACCATGCAGGGGCCGACGGGATGCTCGGGCGTACAAGCGTGGCCGAACAGGGGGCAGTCGCTCGGCGTAATGGCCCCGCGCAGCACGTCGCCGCAGCGGCACCCGCGCGGCTCGACTGTCGCCTCAACGGGCACATCAAAGCGAGCACGGGCATCAAAGCGCGAGAACTCGGGGCGGATGGAAAGGCCCGAGTTGGCAATCGACCCCAATCCGCGCCATGTGGTATCGCACGGCTCAAATACCTGCTCGACCAGCTGGCGCGCCACGGGATTGCCGTCGGCATTGACGCCGCGACGGTAGGCGTTGTCAATCGCCGGCCTGTCCTCGACAACCATCTGGACCAGCATGCAGATACCCTGCAAGATGTCGACCGGCTCAAATCCCGTGACCACGCCTGGAGTCTTAAACTCGTCGACCAAAAAGCCAAAGGGGGCCAAGCCCGTGATGGTGGCGACGTGGCCCGGCAGGATAAAGCCGTCGATGGCGGTCTCGGGGTCGTTGGCGATGGCGCGCAACGCCGGCGGCGTGGTCTTGTGGGCGCAATAGACCGAGAAATTCAAAAGCCCGCGCGCTTCGGCCTCCAAGATGGCGGCGGCGATGGTGGGCGTTGTGGTCTCAAAGCCCACGCCCATAAAAATAACCGGGCGATCGGGGTTTTGCTCGGCAATGTCGAGTGCATCGAGCGGGGAGTACACAATGCGAATATCGCGCCCTGCCGCCTTTTGTGCAGCGAGCGAGGTGGACGATCCGGGCACGCGCATCATGTCGCCAAAGGTGGTGATGATGGCGCCGTCTATGTTGGCGAGCGCGATTGCGTGGTCGATGTCGCGGTTGGCGGTGACGCAGACGGGGCAGCCCGGTCCGCTCAGCAGCTTGAGCCCGGCCGGCATAATGGAGCGAAAGCCATAGCGGCCGATGCTCACGGTGTGCGTGCCGCAGACTTCCATAAGGTTGATGGCGCGGTCGCCGACAAGCTCATGAATGCGCTCGATGAGCTCGCGAGCCAGCTTGGAATCGCGAAATGCCGAAAAGTCGATACCGGAGCGCGCCGGCTGTCCGGCCGCCACTAGTATGCCTCGGCCGGGTTGCTGGCCAGTTGGTCTTCTTCGGCCAGTTCGGTCATGGCATTAACGAGCTCGAGCGTTTCTTGCGCTTCCTGCTCGTCGACGATCTGGATGCCAAAGCCGGCGTGTACGAGAATATAGTCGCCTACCTGCGCCGTCGGCACGAGTCTGAGCGACACGGGGCGCTCGATGCCCATCATGTCGACGGTGGCCTTGAGGTCGTCGTCGCGTTTGACTACTTTGCCGGGAACGGCAAGGCACATATTGTTCCCCTTTTATACGCTTTGCGCTGGATGGGCGCTTAATAATCCATCAGTTGATGGTAGCGCTCGCGGGGTTCGCGGGCAAACGCGTTACGCCTGTGAGACGGCTGGGCGCGGCGGCGTGCGAGGGCGAGCTACTGTGATGCAATCTGCGCGAGGCGAGCGCGTGCGACTGCCGCCTGACCGTAGGCGATGCAGCCGTCATTGACGGGTACGGTGTGGGGGACAAGGACAGTAGGGCCTGCGCTTTTGAGCTCGCGGGTGAGGAGCTGAAGCAGAAGTCGGTTCATGAACACGCCGCCCGAGAGCGCGACGGTGTCGATGCCCTCGTGCACGCAGATATCGCTGGCGATACGCGCCGAGGAGCGCGCGACGGCGACATGGAAGTCGAGTGCGAGCCTGTCGGCGGGCGCTCCGGCTTCAATTCCTCCCAAAAGTGCCTCAAAGAGTGCTTTCTGGTCCAGAACATAGGGGCCGTCCGGCCACGATGGGCCAGATGCGAAATAGCCGGCGTTGTCGTCGGGAAAATGGGCGATTTCGTTGTCGAGCGCGCGCCAGGCGGCGGCCTCAAGCTCGATGGCGGGTTCGCCCTCGTAGGTTGCCTTGTCGCAGATGCCCAGAATCGCTGCCGCGGCATCAAAGAGACGCCCCATGCTGCTGGTACGCGGGCTGTTGATGCCGCGCTCGATCATGGTGGTTGTCACGCTGCGCGTTTGCTCGTCGAGGGTGCCCAATAGCCCCGCGGCACCCGGGTGCTCGAGCAGGCCGAGCTCGCTCAGCAGGGCAAAGGCGTTGCGTCGGGCGTCGCGCACGGATGCGGCACCGCCTGGCAGCGCCCAGGTGCGCAGGTGCGCGGCGCGTTCAAAATCGGCAAGGCCGGCAACAAGAAACTCGCCGCCCCAAATGGTCCCATCGGTGCCGGCGCCGGTGCCGTCAAAGGCGATACCAAGGACGCGCGCGTCGGTTGTAAGCTGGCCCGCGGCGATGGCCTCGGCCATCACGCTCGCGATGTGCGCATGATGATGTTGAACCTCAACAGACGGCATACCCTGTTTCTGCGCCTGTTCGCGCGCCCACTGGCTCGACAGATAGCTGGGATGCATGTCGCATGCCAAGGCGGTGGGCGCCAGGTCAAAGAGGTTTTCCAAGCGCGTGCGCGCGGCGTTCCAGGCATCGAAGGTCCCGCCGTTTTCAACATCGCCGATATGCTGCGACACAAAACAGGTTGCCTCGCCGTTCGTCCCTTCACGCGTGAGCGCAATCGTGGCCTTTTGTTGTGGCCCGCAGGCGAGCATGCAGGACGGAGCGCCGTCGAGCGCCGGCAACGGCAGCGGCTGGGGTGCATATCCGCGGGCACGGCGCACGGGCATAACGGCGCCGTCGACCACGCGCACTACAGAGTCGTCGTAGCGCGACAGAATCGCGCGGTCGTTACCGAGCAGCGCATCGGCGATGCCGGCGGCAACAAGGTGCTCCCATGCAAGATCGTCATCGGTCTCGATGGGCTCTTCGCTCAGGTTGCCGCTGGTCATGACGAGCGCGTGCATACCGTGCGACGCGGCAGCTGCAAGCAGAAGATGCTGAAGCGGGGTGTAGGGGAGCATAACGCCAAGCTCGGGCAGGTCGCGCGCGACGGACGGTGCGAGTACGAGGGCGTCGGGAGAATCGCCGTCGTTCCCGCAAACAGCCCGCCGGCGCAGCAGCACGATGGGGCGGATACTGCCAGCGAGCAGATCGCGTTCAGCATCGTCGATATGACACAGGCGCCCGGCATCGGCAAGACTGCGCACCATGACGGCAAGTGGTTTGTTACTGCGGCGTTTGCGATGGCGCAGCTCGGCCACCGCCTGCTCGTTGGAGGCGTCGCATGCCAAGTGAAATCCGCCCAGTCCCTTGATAGCGACGATACCGCCGTTGGCCAGTAGCTCAACACAGCGGTCGATAATGGCGTCGCTGGTCTCGCGTGTGGTGCCGACGGCCGGTATCGCGGACGAATTCCCGTACGCATCGCCGTTCACAGCCTCGCGCCACGTAATATGCGGCCCGCAATCAAAGCAGGCATCGGGCTGTGCGTGAAAGCGGCGGTCGAGTGGATCGGCATACTCTGCGGCGCAGGCGGGGCACATGGGGAAACGGTCCATCGATGTGGCCGCTCGGTCATAAGGCAGCGATCGGATGATGGTAAAGCGTGGGCCGCAGTTAGTGCAGTTGATAAAGGGGTAGTGATAGCGTCGGTCGGCGGGATCGAACAACTCGCGCAGGCAATCGTCACAGGTGGCGATATCGGGCGAAACGAGCGTCGTGTGCGCGGTCTGGTCCTGCGACGCCACAATGCGAAAGCCCTGATCGTTAGCGGCATCCCAGTTGCCGGGTGCTAGGTCTACAACCTCGACATGCTCCACGCGAGACGCCGCAGGCGCATGCTCGGAAAGTGCGTCAACAAATTCGTCGAGCGACTCGCTTAGGGCGTGCGCCTCGATATGCACGCCGTCGCTCGCGTTGAGCACCCAGCCGCAAATGCCGTGCGCCATGGCCTCGCGATACACAAACGGCCGCATGCCGACGCCCTGCACAATGCCCGTTACATGGATATGCGCATGTCGCATGCGACCCTCCTTCGTTGAAATGTGTGCTGTTACAGCCCCAGGCTCTGCTTGGTGGCGGCGCACGTGAGCTCGCCGTGCTTAACGCCGCGCAGGCCCAGCAGACGGTCGGCTAGTTCGTAGACGCGCTCGCCGCGACCCTTGAGCGCCAGAATCTCCAAGCAGTTGTGGTGATCCAGATGCACGTGCATGGTCGATACGATCTCGTCGGTGTAGTCGTGCTGCACTTCGTCCAGACGGCGCGTCAGGTCGCCGGTATGGTGGTCGTAGATCATGGTGAGCGACCCGATAACATGCTCATCGGGCGTGCGCATCTGCTCCTTGGCGATCGAGGCGCGAATCAGGTCGCGCACGGCCTCGGAGCGGTTGGCCACGTCGCCGCGGCGCGCGATCTGTTCGTCAAAACGGCGCAGCAGGTCGTCCGGTGCGGTAACCGAAAAACGGACCAGCTCGGAGCCGGAACCACTACAGTGGCAGCCCGCGTCACCGTCCGCCCCGTGCGGATGCTCGTGCTCGTACCCGCAGCCGTGCTCGTGTTCGGCCACGTTACACCAGCTTCACGGAGCCGACGGAGTTGTGGTCGGCCTCGATGGCCTCTTCGTAGCCCTCGAGTGCGTCGTGGGCCTCGTGCAGCGCGGCCATGGCTGCCTCGAGCTTGGCGCCGATGCGCTCCATGTCAAAATTCTCGGTCGCATGCAGCAGCTGATGGCTCCACTCGTGAGCGAGCTCGATGGTGTCGTCGACCTGCTTGACGCTCATGGCAAGCTGGCTCATGTTCATTCCAACATCATGCATGGAAAATCTCCTTTTGTATGGGGCAGTTCAGTGGTTCAGATTTTACTACGCCCACTCTGTGCGCAGCTGCATAAGAAAACGGGTGCGAGTCTGTGCGACTCGCACCCGTTCACTGGGGGCTGTTTGTAACTACCATACTATCCGTGGTCGCACGCGCCGCACCCGGCAGTCCGGCGAGCGGTGCAAAACCGCTCATGGACGGCGGGTAAGTAACAAGCGTATTACAGATGCTTCTCCAGCAGCGCCTGCAGCCTCGCCTTGGGCAGAGCGCCAACCGAGCGGTCAATCTCCTCGCCGTTCTTAAACACAATCAGCGTGGGGATGCTCATGACGCCATACTTCATGGCCAGGTCCTGGTTGTCGTCGACGTTGCATTTGGCAACGGCAAGCTTGCCCGCCAGCTCATCGGCAACCTCGTCAACGATGGGCGAGAGGGATCGACAGGGCCCGCACCACGGTGCCCAAAAATCGACCAGCACGGGTAGACTGTCGTTAACGATGGAATCGAAATTCTCGGGGGTAATCTGCTTAATGTCAGCCATGGTGACCTCCATAATGTGACGCGGCTCAGCCGCGTAAAACTCAGTACGACCGTGCTTATACCCAGCCGCCCGCAAAGCAACCACTCGCGGGCAGCTCTTTTATATAATGGTGGGCACGCAAACGATTGGAGAGCGCATGTCCACGTCACAAAGCCAGAAAAAAGAAGCCATCGCCCAGGCGGCCGAGCAGGAGCTCACATCGCTTGCGGTCCGTGGCGTGCGTATCGCGGGCAACGCGTGCTCGCCGATCGTTCTGGTCAAAGGCGATTTGGACGAGGCCGAGCGTTCGGGTGGCGAGCTTGCCGCCGGCCCGGATGGCGCGGCGTTGCGCAAGGCGCTTGGGGCCATCGGTTACGCGCCCGAGGATTTTTGCGTGCTGGCAAGCGTCGCCGGCGTGGGCGACGGAGCGGTCGCGGTGGGCGAGACTCTGCCGTGCGAGCTGTTCCGCGAGGCGCTTGAGGCCTTGGACCCCGAGGCGGTGCTACTGCTCGACAACAACGCGGCTGACGCCATGCGCGAGACCTACGCCGACATGCTCGTGGCGATCGATGACTTCGACACTGCCATGCTCAAGCCCGGCCTGGTCGCCCATGTGCAGGGCCGCCGCGTGCTCGCGCTCGACGGCTTTGAGGCGGCACTCACCGACAAGACCGCTAAGCAACGCATGTGGGCCTACATCAAGCAGCTGACCCCGGCGGCCGCTCCGCTGTAGCGAGCCCGCGTCGACAAACGACCCCGAGCGGGCGAGTCGCACCCGCGGAACGCAAATCCGTCGCGCCCGCGCCCTTACATCACAGCGCGCAGCTCAAACCGATCGCCGTTAATGCGGAACTGACAGTTGCCGTTCATGCGCTCCACGGCAAGTTTGATGCTCTTGGTGCCAAAACCGTGGCCCGCATGCCGGGTCACGGGCATGCCGTCGACCATGCGCGGCGCGCGGTCAAACGTGTTGGAAACTAACAGCAGCAGCTGGCCGTCCTCTAATCGCAGGTCAAAGTCGACGAATCGCTTTCCTTGGGGCGCGGCGCTTGCAGCGGCGATAGCGTTTTCCAAGGCATTTGAGAGCACGCTAAACAGGTCGGCGTCACCTACGTGGATGGTTTCGGGTACGGCGGCGCGCAGGTTGGCGGTAATGCCGTTTCTATTGATATCCGAGTTAAATGACGAAAGCGCGATGTTTACGGTCTCGTTGGCGCAGAAGCGGCGTACGGCGGTGCGGTCGCCGGCTTCGCAGAGTTCGTCGATGCGATCGAGCGCCTCGTCGGTGTGGCCCTCCTCAATTAAAGCGGCCAGGCCGCGTAGGAAGTGGCGCATGTCGTGGCGAAGAATCGACAGCTCGCGCCCAGATTGACGCCAAGCCTCGAGCTCTTTGATGGCGGCGCTGTCGCGGGTTTCGAGCATCCAGCGCTCTCGCTCGGCGGTTTCCTTTTCTTCGTATTCGCGCAGGTAAACGGCAAGAAACATAAGATAGAAGGCACAGAGCGCAAATGCCAAAAACTCAACCGTTACCACCGAGCCCGAGTGGAACAGCGTGGTGTAGACGTTGGTGGCATAGTCAAAGACGTAATAGACGAGCGGCAGGATTAAAAGGATGCCCAGTTCGGTGGTGCTTTTAATCGCCAAGCGCGGACCGATGTCGCCGGCCCAATGCAACAGGACGGCAAAGACGGCGAGTGTGGTCGCGATGCGCGCCAGATAGTAGGCGATCTGAGAATCGGTTGCGGCAAATGCGGCGATGCCCATCCAATTGCTGAACTGGCAGCTCAGATAGGCACTCGTAATGCCGAGCACGGCAAGCAGCGGGCTCAGGCGGTAGCGCGCACACAAATAGATGACGAGCGGCAGATGCACGACGAGCGGATATACCTGGCGGGCGAAAAGCTCGCCGCCGACGGCATTGGCGAGGCCAAATGCGCAGCCGGTTACGGCACCGACCAGCACCAGTTCAAGCGCATGACGCCGGTTGATCTCGATACCGCACAGCGCCGCCGAGGCAAAGACGCCAAAGAGCAGCGTCGTGGCGTGGTGGATTGCCCAAAGGACCATTTCGACCGAGGAGACCATCAGTGTCTCCCACCCTCAAAGCGAACCGCAAAGTAGGCGTCTTGGAATCCCTGCTTGCAGCTGCGCGAAAGCGGGATGCACGCACCCGAGCGCATGACGATGTCCGTGCGGTCAAAGTGATCGATATTGCGCAGGTTGACCTGGTAGCTGCGGTGGCATTTAAAGAAGACTGCGTTTTGCTCCAAGCGGTCCTCGACGCTGCGGAACGACTCGAGTGCTTCGATATCGCGTCCGTCGCGCAGGTGGAAGACCACGTGCTTGTTGCGCGCCTCGGCATATTCGATGTCGGACAGGCGCAGGGCGTGGTAGCCAAAGGACGTTTTGATCACGAGCTCGTCGGTTGCCGCCGGGCGCATGCTCGAAAGCTCGTCGAGCAACTGCGCCAGGCGTTCGTAAGTCACGGGCTTGAGCAGATAGTCGAAGGCACGGACCTCGTAGGACTCCAGTGCGAACTCGGGCGACGAGGTGAGGAACACCAGGCGCACGGCGGTATCGGCCTGGCGCAATTCGCGCGCGGTGTCCATGCCGTTGACGAGCGGCATGATCATGTCGAGCAGGATGATGTCGGCGCGCGATGCGGCATGGCGGGCCAGCAGGTCCTCGCCGCGCGTGACGAGCGCAACATCGACCGCCGTGTCCGTCTCGCTCGACCAACGGTCGATCATCCGGTGCAGTCTATCTAGAAAAGCGACGTCGTCGTCGCAGGCAATAATCTTGAGCATTCTGAGCCCCCTTAGTAGTTCGATTTTGCCACATTGGGTGCGGACCGCTCGCGGAGGCGTGTCCCATTTGCGCCCCACGTCGCGCAACTCGCGCCGAGCGGTATTGCGGTGGCGAAAGATGCCTCCTGCGCTATCGAGAGCGCGGCTATTCTCAGCTTGCCAGTTCGAAAATGGACCCGACCCAAGATCGAATCTTTATTTCAACTTTACACCTAGGTTTACAGCTGTCTTGTCAGCTGTAAACCTAGGTGTCATACTAAAGCCCCAAGATTCGCCAAAAGAGAGGGGCCTTGATGGCACAGAGCGCGAACATGGATGCGTCGGAGCTTGCACGCGATATCGCGGCCGGCCTAGCATCGGCAACGACGGCAACGGAGCGCGCGGCACTGGTGCCCGCAGAGCTCGTCGAGGCCATTCAGCAACTAAAAACCCAACGTGACGCGGTGGTCCTGGCGCACTATTATGTGGCGCCTGAGGTCCAAGCCGTTGCCGATTACGTCGGCGACAGCTTCTACCTGGCAAAGCTCGCCAAGAGCCTGCCGCAGCAGACCATCGTGCTGTGCGGCGTGGAGTTTATGGGCGAGAGCGCTAAGCTGCTCAACCCCACTAAGACCGTGCTGCTGCCCGAGCCGGGCGCGGACTGTCCCATGGCTCACATGGTCAAGCGCGAGACGGTCGACGCCGCCCGCGCCGAGTATGGTGACGACCTGGCTGTCGTCTGCTACGTCAACTCCACGGTCGAGATCAAGAGCTGGAGCGACGTGTGCGTCACCAGCTCCAACGCCGTCAAGATCGTGTCTGAGCTGCCGCAGCAGCATATCCTGTTCATTCCCGACCAAAACCTGGGCCGCTTCGTAGCCGAGCAGGTGCCGCAAAAGCACGTCATCCTCAACAACGGCTACTGCCCGCGCCATCACATCATCACCGTCGAGCAGATCGTCGACGCGACGGAGGCCCACCCCGACGCGCTCGTGCTGGCGCATCCCGAGTGCAAGGCCGACGTCCTAGCCGAGGCCGACTACATCGGCTCCACCGCCGGCATTATCAAGTATGCCGAGGAGTCCGACGCGAGCGAGTTCATTATCGTGACGGTCCGCGGCGTGCTCTACGAGCTCGAGCGCCGCTGCCAGGGCACCGGCAAGAAGTTCTACTTCCCCGCGGTGCAGCCCACCTGCGTCAACATGGACCTCATCACGCTCGAAAAGCTCGTGCGCTGCCTGGAGACGGGCGAGGGCGAGGTGCAGATTGGCGTGTCGGACGAGGCTGCCGACCAGGCCAAGCTCACGCTCGACCGTATGCTCGAGTACGCAGCACGCTAGAACAATGTGGCATGAGGGACGGCCCCTTATGCCACATTACAAGGGAGAGGATTCCTGTGGAAACCAAACAATACCCCGACATGGAGTGCGACGTCGTCATTGCCGGCTGCGGCGTGGCGGGCCTGTATGCGGCCCTCAATCTGCCGACGAGCACGCGCGTGATTATGCTCTCCAAGGGCGCGGTCGACGAGTGCGATTCGATGCTCGCGCAGGGCGGCATTTGCGTGCTGCCCGAAGGCTCGGACTACGATGCCTTCTTTGAGGACACCATGCACGCCGGCCACTACGAGAACCGCCGCGAGAGCGTCGACATCATGATCCGCTCGAGCCGCTCGGTCATCAACGACCTGCTAGCGATGGGCGTGGATTTTGAGCGCAAGGCCGACGGCAGCCTCGACTTTACCCGCGAGGGCGCACACAGCCGTCCGCGCATTGCCTTCCATGCCGACATTACGGGCAAGGAGATCACGACTAAGCTGCTCCAGGCCGTTCGCAAGCTGGATAACGTGCAGATTTTGGAGCACGTGGCCATGACCGACATCCTGACGGGCGAGCGTGACGGCGCCACGGTGTGCACCGGCGTCGTCGCCGTTCCCGTGGACGAGGACAACTCGGTTCGTCCCGCCGACGAGCTGGCAAACGCCGCCGAGGGCGTGCATGTCGGCGAGCCGTTTAAGATCCATGCCCGCCACACGCTGTGGGCGACGGGCGGTATCGGCGGCGTATACGACCATTCGACCAACTACCCGCAGCTCACGGGCGATGCCTGCTACATCGCTCAGGAGCATGGCATTAAGATGGAGCACCTGGACTACGTGCAGATCCATCCCACGGGTCTGTTCTCGCCGCAGCCGGGTCGCACGTTCCTGATCAGCGAGAGCTGCCGCGGCGAGGGCGCGATTTTGCTCAACGCCGCCGGCGAGCGCTTTACCGACGAGCTTCAGCCGCGCGATGTGGTCGCCGCCGCTATTCGCGAGCAGATGAAGCAGGACGGCACCGAGCACGAGTGGCTGAGCTTTGCCCCCGTCGAGCGCGACGTGGTTACCGGGCACTTTGCCAATATCCGCGCGCGCTGCCTGGAGGACGGCCGCGACATCTTGGACGAGCCCATCCCCGTTACGCCCACGCAGCACTACTTTATGGGCGGCGTGTGGGTCGACAAGGACGGCCGCACCTCGATGCCCGAGCTCTACGCCGCCGGCGAGACGGCCTGCAACGGCGTTCACGGCAAGAATCGCCTGGCTTCCAACAGCCTGCTCGAGGCGCTGGTCTGGGGTCGTCGCGCCGCGTGGTATATGCGTACCGGCGAGTCGCTGGCCGTGGAGCAGGCGGGCGAGCCCGCGCTCGATGGCCGTCATCGCGCCCTGAGCGCCGACACCCTGGCAATCGATGATCTGGCCCGTGCCGCCGGCACGCAGGCCGTGGAGGAGTAGACCATGAATCCCATTACCATGAAGCTCGTCGTCGATGATCTGATTCTGCAGGCTCTGCGCGAGGACATTACGTTTGAGGACGTGAGCACGGCGAGCGTGTGCCCCACGGCGCGTCCCGCCACGGTGGAGCTTATCGCCAAGGCCGATGGCATCATCGCGGGCCTGGATGTGTTCGCCCGCACCTTTGAGCTGCTGGATTCGCAGAGCTCGGTGCTGCTCGACGTTGCCGATGGCGACGAGGTGCACGCCGGCGACCATGTGGGTCAGGTGCGCGGCGATGCGCGCGTGTTGCTTTCGGGCGAGCGCGTGGCGCTCAACTACCTGCAGCGCATGAGCGGCATCGCTACCTACACGCACAGCATGGCCGCGGCGCTCGAGGGAACCAAGACCGTGCTCGTCGACACGCGCAAGACCACGCCGGGCATGCGCGTCTTCGAGAAGGCCGCGGTCGAGATCGGCGGCGGCAGCAACCACCGTTACAACCTGTCGACGGCCGTCATGCTCAAGGACAACCACATCGATGCCGCCGGTGGCGTGGCACGCGCGATCGAGATGGCGCACGCCCATGCATCGTTTACCGCGACGGTCGAGATCGAGTGCGAGAACCTGGACATGGTACGCGAGGCCGTGGAGGCCGGCGCCGATATCATCATGTTCGACAACATGACCCATGACGACATGGCCGCCGCCATAGAGCTTATCGCCGGTCGCGCCAAGACCGAGTGCTCGGGCAACGTGGACGCCGACAATATTCGCTCCCTGGCTGATCTGGGCGTCGACTACATTAGCTCGGGGGCGTTGACGCACTCTGCGCCGATTCTCGACCTCTCGCTTAAGCACCTGCGTCTGCTGGACGGTAAATAATGGACGCCCGCGAGCGTCGCCGTGCCATCATGGGCGTGCTCGAGCGAGCCAAGGGCCCCGTCTCCGGCAGCGCACTTGCCCGCGAGGTGGGTGTGAGCCGCCAGGTCGTGGTGCAGGACATCGCCCTGCTGCGTGCCGATGGGCACGATATCGTGGCGACCAACCGTGGTTATGTGCTGCAGGAGGCCCCCAGCAGCCCCGCCGTGCCCACGCGTCTTGTTAAGGTGCGCCACAGTGTGGAGCAGGCGGGCGACGAACTTACGAGTATCGTCGACGCGGGTGGCGCCGTGCTTAACGTGATCGTCAACCATCGTGTGTACGGCAAGATCACGGCCGACCTGGACATCCGCAATCGTCGTGATGTTGAGCGCTACCTGCACGATATCGAGAGCGGAAATAGCTTTCCGCTACTAACGGTGACGAGTGGCTATCACTTCCATCGCATTGCGGCAGAAGACGAGCAAACCCTCGACGAGATCGAGGCCATGCTCAAGGAGAAAGGCTACTTGGCAGACCTCATGCCCTACGAGGACAACCTATCGTAGCCGATGCTGCAAACGCCCCTAAGCGGCAATCTGCAGCGGTGCCAAATTAGTCATCCGCACAAATAAAAGAGGCCTCCGCGGCGATGCGGAAGCCTCCTTTTTTGTGCACGGTGTACTTTTGAGTGTGCAAGTGGGGGAGTTGTTACTCCTCGACGATCTCGGTGATCGCGCCAGCGGGGCAAGCGTCCTGGCAAGCGCCACAGGCGACGCAGGAATCCTCGTCAGCGACGGTAGCGACGTCCTGGAGCTCCAGAACGCCAGCGGGGCAGGAGTCGACGCAAACGCCACAAGCGATGCACTCGTCGGCATCAATTACGGGATGAGCCATGGTAGTTTCCTCTCTGTTGACCGACGCTACAGGCGATGTGCGTCGGTTTGATTCGGGCAAAAACATACCACGGGAGCGACCGTTTGCAATACCCTCTGACCGGCATCTTCATACCGTTCGCCGAGTATGCCGCGGCTTACTAAAAAACATGCAGGAGAGGCCGTTGAGCTGCGCAAATGTTAGCTATAGGTGACTTGAAGTATA
The DNA here is from genome assembly GCA_902470805.1 of uncultured Collinsella sp. Classification (GTDB taxonomy): domain Bacteria; phylum Actinomycetota; class Coriobacteriia; order Coriobacteriales; family Coriobacteriaceae; genus Collinsella. The sequence continues at coordinate 56,209 of CABRHX010000008.1, forward strand.
GGGCGATTGAGCGTGCTTGCGGAAAGGGCATCCCGTTATTTGGCCGAAAACCGGGTCGCAGTTTCCGGCTGGGCCCGCTAGAGGAAACTGCGACCCGGAATCCACGCTCAAACCGGGATGAACTTTCCGCAAGACGGCCCCCAGGCACCCCCGGACGCAAACCTCAGTCAACTCTACATAGATCTCAATAGATCTACCGAGAACTCAAACAGTGCATCTACCTGCGCATTTGAGAACCTAAACTCTCAGAGATAAGAAATCTTATATGAATTGACTTAGATTTTGTATATTCCGGCCCATAAGGGGATACACTACATCCTGAAAGACAAGCCGAAGCGCCGCGCGGCAGACCGCCGAGTCGGCGCGAACGCACAAGAGAGAGGGAATTTCTAATGAGTAAGATTCTTGGTATCGACCTTGGTACTACTAACTCCGCTATGGCCGTCCTCGAGGGCGGTTCTCCGACCATCATCGTGAACGCCGAGGGCGACCGCACCACCCCGTCCGTTGTTGGCTTCCGTGCTGACGGCGACCGTGTCGTGGGTAAGGCCGCTAAGAACCAGGCTGTCACCAACCCCAAGAACACCGTGTTCTCCATCAAGCGCTTCATGGGCCGCAAGTACTCCGAGTGCACCTCCGAGATCAAGACCGTGCCGTATGAGGTCAAGGAGGGCCAGGGTGGCCGTGCCGTCGTCAACATCGAGGGCAAGGATTACACCGCCGAGCAGGTGAGCGCCATGACGCTCGCAAAGATGAAGGCCGACGCCGAGAAGTATCTGGGCGAGACCGTCACCGACGCCGTCATCACCGTCCCGGCCTACTTCAACGACGCTCAGCGTCAGGCCACCAAGGATGCCGGTAAGATCGCCGGCCTCAACGTCAAGCGTATCGTCAACGAGCCGACCGCTGCCGCTCTTGCCTATGGTCTGGACAAGCAGGGCACCGACCAGCGCATCCTGGTCTTCGACCTGGGCGGCGGCACCTTCGACGTCTCCATCCTCGACCTCGCCGACGGCGTGTTTGAGGTTCTGTCCACCTCGGGCGACAACCACCTGGGCGGCGACGACTGGGATCAGCGCGTCATCGACTGGATGGCCGACAAGTTCCAGCAGGAGAACGGCGTCGATCTGCGTCAGGACCCCATGGCCCTGCAGCGTCTGAAGGAGGCTGCAGAGAACGCCAAGAAGGAGCTCTCCGCGGCGCAGCAGTCCACCATTAACCTGCCGTTCATTACCATGAACCAGTCCGGCCCGCTGCACCTCAACTACACGCTGACCCGCGCCGAGTTCGAGAAGATCACCCGCGACCTGCTCGAGCGTTGCAAGCAGCCTGTCACCAACGCCCTGCGCGACGCCAAGCTCAAGCTCTCCGATCTGACCGAGGTCATCCTCGTCGGCGGCTCCACCCGTATGCCCGCTGTCCAGGATCTGGTCAAGACCATGACCGGCAAGCAGCCCAACATGTCCGTGAACCCCGATGAGGTCGTTGCCGACGGCGCTGCCGTCCAGGGCGGCGTGCTCACCGGCGACGTCGAGGGCATCCTGCTGCTCGACGTTACCCCGCTGTCGCTGGGCGTCGAGACCATGGGCGGCATCATGACCAAGATGATCGACCGCAACACCACGATCCCGACTTCCAAGACCGAGGTCTACTCCACCGCAGCCGACAACCAGACCAGCGTCGAGATCAACGTGCTCCAGGGCGAGCGCGAGCTTGCCCGCGACAACAAGTCGCTCGGTAAGTTCCAGCTGACCGGTATCCCGGCTGCCCGCCGTGGCGTGCCGCAGATCGAGGTCACCTTCGACATCGACGCCAACGGCATCGTCAAGGTCTCCGCTAAGGACAAGGGCACCGGCAAGGAGCAGCAGATCACCATTTCCGGTTCCACCGCTCTGTCTGACGACGAAGTCGATCGTATGGTCAAGGACGCCGAGGCTCATGCCGAGGAGGACAAGAAGCAGAAGGAAGAGGTCGAGGTCCGCAACCAGACCGACAGCCTGTGCTACTCCACCGAGCAGACCCTCAACGAGCTGGGCGACAAGGTTTCCGCCGATGTGAAGTCCAAGGCCGAGGCCGCTATCGCCGACGCCAAGAAGGCGCTCGAGGGCTCTGACGTCGAGGCCATCAAGGCCGCTGGTGAGTCCCTGCAGTCCGTGGCCTACGAGCTGGCTCAGGTTGTCTACGCCGACGCTCAGCAGCAGACCGACGGTGCCGCCGGTGCCCAGTCTGCCGACGATGACGTCGTCGACGCCGACTACGAGGTTGTGGACGACGAGGACAAGTAATCATGTCCGCCCGTAAAGCTCGCACGGAGGCGGCTGCCGCTGGCGCCGCCCCCGTTGACTCTGAGGAGAAGGACGTGAAGATTCCCGTAGAGGCCGTCGACGATAGCGAGGCCAACGAGGCCGAGGCCGCCGCGGCTGCCGAGAACCAGGTAGAGGATTCCAACAAGGAGGCGACGATGACCGAGGACGAGATGGTGGAAGCTGCTATCCGCGCCGGTGAGGAAGCCGCCGACAACGACTTTAAGCTCAAGTTCGAGCAGGCCCAAAAGGAGCTCGCCGACGTGCGCAATGAGCTCGATGCTGCGGCAGAGGCTCAGAAGGCCGCCGAGGACAAGGCAAAGGACGCCACTGAGCGTACCGCCCGTCTTCAGGCCGACTGGGAGAACTTCCGTCGCCGCACCGCTAATGAGCGTATCGCCGAGCGCGAGCGCGCGACCGAGAAGCTCGTCACTGCGCTGCTGCCGGTGGTCGACGATATCGAGCGTGCGATCGACCATGCCCGCAGCCAGGAGCTTGCCGACGACTTTAAGCAGTTCGTCGACGGCGTCGACGCGGTGCATGCCAAGCTGCTCGATGTGTTTGCGCACGAGGGCGTTGAGCCCATCGACCCCAAGGGCGAGGCGTTCAATCCGCTCGAGCACCAGGCCGTGGGTCGCGTCGAGGACGCGTCGCAGTACGACGAGACTGTCAACGACGTGTACCAGAAGGGCTACCGCATGGCGGACCGCATCCTGCGTTCCGCGATGGTGACGGTGACCTACGGTGGCGAGAAGCGCCCCGCACCGGAGCCCGAAGCGGCGCCCGAGGATGCTGCGGCCGATACGGCCGAGAGCACCGAGGAGTAATTGAGAAGGGCCCCGGGGCAACACCCGGGGCCCTTTCTGGCCTAGTGCCATATGAAAGTATGAGCCGCCGCCCGCTGGGCGACGGATGAAACAGGAGAGGAGCTACGATGGCTGCAGGCAAAACCTTCTATGACATCCTGGGCGTATCCAAGAGCGCCTCCGACAAAGAGATCAAGAGCGCGTTTCGCAAGCTCGCGCAAAAATATCACCCCGATGCCGGCGGCGACGAGGCCAAGTTCAAGGAGATCAGCGAGGCCTACGAGACGCTTTCGGACGAGAAGAAGCGCAAAGAGTACGACCAGATGCTCATGTTTGGCGGTATGCCGGGCGCAGGCGGCGCGTATGGCGGCGGCTACGGTGCCGGCGCGGGTGCCAGCGGCTGGGGCGACATCTTCGACAGCATCTTTAGCGGCAACGGTGCCTGGGGCAGCGACTGGGGCTCGGGCTTTGCCGGGGCTGCGGGCGCTGCCGGTGCCGGCGCGGGTCGCAGCCGCGCTCGCAAGGGCGGCGACCTGTCGTTGACTGTCGACGTAACGGCCGAGGATGCGTTCCGCGGCGTGACGCACAAGGTCACCTACCGCATTCCCTCGACAGGCGAGCAGCAGACCATCACGGTCTCGGTGCCTGCGGGTGCGGTCGACGGCGGCAAGCTGCGCTACAAGCGTCGCGGCGAGTATGGCGTTGCGGGTGGCGAGCGCGGCGACCTGGTCGTGACCACGCATGTGGAGGAGCACCCGCTGTTTAAGCGCAAAGGCGCCGACGTGACCATGGAGGTACCGGTCTCGGTCTACGAGGCGGCGCTCGGCTGCACGGTGGACGTGCCGACGCCCGGCGGTGCGACGGTTCGTCTGAAGGTGCCCGCGGGTACCCAGACGGGCAAGAAGTTCCGCTTTAAGGAGATGGGCGCGCCCGACGTTAAGCACCGTGGCCGTACGGGCGCGCTGCTCGTCGAGATCAAGGTGCAGGTTCCCACGAACCTGTCCGACGATGAGCGCGATGCCATGACCAGGCTGCGCGAGGCCGACACGCGCGATTATCGCGAGAAGGTCAACCGTTACAAGGCGACGTACTAGGGCGGTCGTGGCGCACGCCCGCGCCCGCGGGCTTATGATGGACGATAACGAGACGGAAAGGGGTCAGGTAGCATGGCCGAGGACAATAGGAATAAACCGCTGTACATGATCAGCGTGGCGGCCGAGTTGACCGGCATGCATCCGCAGACTCTGCGCGTCTACGAGTCCAAGGGCCTGGTGAACCCCCAGCGCTCGGGCGGCAACACACGTCTTTACTCGCGTGCCGATATCGAGCGCCTGGAGCTCATCAACCAGCTGACCGACGAGGGCATTAACCTTGCCGGCGTGGTGCGCATCCTCGATATGAAGGAGCGTGCCGAGGAGCGCGAGCGCGAGAACGAGAAGCTCCGCGCCCGCGTGCGCCAGCTCGAGGATGAGCTGCACGAGTACAAGATGCAGAAGAAGATCACCGCCCTGGCCCCGCGCGACGGCTCAGTCAACCCCGAGCAGGTCATGCGCAAGCTGCTGGGGGCAGGCGGGGATTTGTAGTTACGCGGTTTTACCAAACCGCGTAACGGGCCGACGCTGCGCGACGTCCAGAGCGACAATTTGTCATTCAAAAGGCAAGGCATGACCAGAAGGTCTATGCCTTGCCTTTTTCATGCCAACTTGTTCGCTCTGGACGTCGCTCGCTGTCCGTCCTCTACCTGCGGCGTTGCCTTGCTCGCTCTGGTGGGCTTTCGCTGTCCGCGCCAAAACATCGGCGTTGTTATGGGTAGTCATTGGGGACGTTCTTAAATGACTAGTCGAAAGGGACACCCTTGCGCCAAAACTTCCGACCCACACTGGGCTCGTCCTTTACTTTACCGAGATAAAGTGAACGTGTAGATTCGTAACCCACTCGCAACCGTTCTATGGCACGATATTGAACGAATGTATGCTATGCGCCCGAGCCTTTCGGGCAGAGTGGGAGACAGTATGGTCAAGCTGTACGAGGACGGCATCTACCTGCGCGGCGGCAGCGAGGTTGTGCCTGCGGCCGAGGCCGCTGAGCGCGGCATTACGCAGACGCCCGAGGATGCCAAGCGCGGCACCATCGCGTATTCGATCCTTCAGGCACACAATACGTCTGGCAACCCCGAGGCGCTTAAGATTCGCTTCGATGCCATGGCGAGCCACGACATCACCTTTGTCGGCATCATCCAGACGGCGCGCGCCTCGGGCATGGAGCAGTTCCCGCTGCCCTACGTGCTCACCAACTGCCACAACTCGCTGTGCGCCGTGGGCGGTACCATCAACGAGGACGACCACGTCTTTGGCCTTTCTGCGGCCAAGAAGTACGGCGGCATCTTCGTCCCGCCGCACATCGCCGTCATCCACTCCTTTATGCGCGAGAACTTCGCCGGCTGCGGCAAGATGATCCTGGGTTCCGACTCGCACACCCGTTACGGCGCCCTGGGCACCATGGCCGTGGGCGAGGGCGGCGGCGAGCTGGCGAAGCAGCTGCTCCGCGACACCTACGACGTCGCCTATCCCGGTGTCGTTGCCATCTACCTTACGGGTGCCCCGCGCCCCGGCGTCGGCCCGCACGATGTGGCGCTCGCCATCATCCGCGCCGTCTTTGCCAAGGGCTACGTCAAGAACAAGGTCATGGAGTTCGTGGGCCCCGGCATTGCGAGCATGACGACCGACTACCGCAACGGCGTCGATGTCATGACCACCGAGACCACCTGCCTCTCCTCCATTTGGGCTACCGACGAGGACACGCACGCGTTTTTGACCATGCACGGTCGCGGCGACGACTATCGCGAGCTCAAGCCCGCCGATGTCGCCTACTACGACGGCTGCGTCGAGGTCGATCTGTCGAGCATCAAGCCCATGATCGCCCTGCCGTTCCATCCCTCCAACGGCTTTGAGATCGACGAGCTCAACGAGAACCTTGAGGATATCCTGCACGAGGTCGAGCTCGAGGCTGCCAAGATCGGCGAGGGCAAGACGCACTTTAGCCTGCTCGACAAGATCGTCGATGGCAAGCTGCATGTGCAGCAGGGCGTCATCGCCGGCTGCTCGGGCGGCAACTACGACTCCGTGGTGCAGGCGGCCCGCGTGCTCAAGGGCGCCAACACCGGCTGCGGCGAGTTCTCGCTGTCGGTCTATCCCACGAGCCAGCCCGTGGCGCTCGAGCTCACGCGCCGCGGCTACATGTACGACCTTATGGAGGCCGGCGCGATCGTGCGCACGGCGTTCTGCGGCCCGTGCTTCGGTGCCGGCGACACGCCTGCCAACAACGGCCTGTCCATCCGCCACACCACGCGCAACTTCCCCAACCGCGAGGGTTCCAAGCCGGGCAACGGCCAGCTGAGCGCCGTGGCCCTGATGGACGCCCGCTCCATTGCGGCGACGGCGGCCAACGGCGGCATCCTGACGCCGGCGACCGACCTGCCCGAGGAGACCTGGGACGAGGCCTGCGAGTACGCCTTCGACGACGCGCCGTACAAGAAGCGCGTGTACTGGGGCTTTGGCAAGGCCGAGCCTACCGACGAGCTGGTCGAGGGTCCCAACATCAAGCCGTGGCCCGCGATGGAGCCGCTCGGCGACGATATCCTGCTCAAGGTGTGCTCCAAGATCATGGACCCGGTCACCACGACCGACGAGCTCATTCCCTCGGGCGAGACGAGCTCCTTCCGCTCCAACCCGCTGGGTCTGGCCGAGTTTACGCTCAGCCGCCGCGATCCTGCCTACGTGGGCCGCTCCAAGGAGGTCGACGCCGTGGAGAAGCGCCGCGTTGCCGGTGAGGCCGCGGGTGACCTGGCCGCGCTCGATGCCGAGCTTGCCGGTGTGTTTGAGGCACTGGCCGGCGCAGGTGTCGCGGCCGATGCCAAGGCGACCGAGTACGGTTCTATGCTCTACGCCAAGAAGCCCGGCGATGGCTCTGCCCGCGAGCAGGCCGCAAGCTGCCAGCGCGTGATCGGCGGCCTGGCCAACATCGTCCACGAGTACGCCACCAAGCGTTATCGCTCCAACGTGATGAACTGGGGCATGGTGCCCTTCCAGATGGAGGCCGAGCCCAACTTCGAGGTGGGCGACTACGTCTTCGTGCCGGGTATCCGCGCCGCGCTTGACGGCGACCTCAAGAACATTGCTGCCTACGTGGTGCGTGCCGATGGTGCGGTTGAGCAGATTGAGCTCTACATCGCCGACATGACGGTCGAGGAGCGCGCCATCGTCAAGGCCGGCTGCCTGATCAACTACAACAAGTTCAAGGCCGCTGCCGAGTAACGCACATACTTGTCCGCCCCGGTTATACCTTTCCCTGCCGCTCACGCGCTTCGCGAGGGTCGCGTCAGAGAAAGGTATAACCGGGGCTACTTGTTAAGTGCTGCTCGTTGGGTCTTGAGGGCGCTAAAATCGAGGTTGCAACTCTCCTCTATGGGGGAGTGCGCCTTTGTTCATATGCTATCTAGAATTGACAGTATGAAGTTGGCGCTTTAAAGTGAGCTCAAAACACTCTCGTTTGTGGAGTTGAAGATGAAGCGTTGCACTTCTGTTTTGTTGCTGTTGGTGGCTTGCGTCGTCGCTGCTGCGGGCGTGGTCCTATTTGGCTCGCTTATCTTCTATGGGCCGAGTGGGGTTGAGCAGACGGTTGAGATGGCGTCCCTTGTTGCATCGATGCCCGGGCAAATGATTTCGGACGTTACAAAGCCCGATGAGATAACGCTCGATATCGAGGAAACGCCGGGCATTCTAAGCATAAGCAACTACCCCATGATTGAACTTGGCTCGTCTCGCTATACCAAGGACGAGAAGTTGTCCCGACAGGCGCTGGACTTGCTAAACGGGCGTTCGTTCAAACGCTGGGACGGTTGGGATGCCTATGAGCGCCGACGTGGTTCTGTGAACGGTGGCTACTATACAACGCTGAAGTTGTATTCATCTGATGGCAAACTGATGCGCACCGTTAACTACAATCCGGAATACGCAAAAGCCGGAGGTGGGGACGGCGTCTATATCCAAGATGGCGGCGTGACCTACATTCTTGAAGGCGACCAGCAGCAGGTGATCGATTTTTTGGATCGTTGCGTGATGGACGCGTACGACCAGACCTGCCTGCCCGACCCGCAGACTGCACGCGATGGTGGATCTGCTCGTACATGGCTATTCGAGGATGAGATGCCCTGGACCGCCGAATCGGGAAGCACGGGCTCGGCAAAAGAGTAGAGAACGCGACCACCACAAAGGTGCCCCTTTGCGGTGGTTTTCAGTCTGTCTCGATCTGTAACATCTGGGCCGTTAAAAGTGGGCTTGGTGTTGCAGATTTAGATTATCGATTCGGGTGTCTTCTGTTTATCTCGATCTGTAACAGGTGGACCCTTATTTGCCGAGTAGTTGTTACAGATTTAGATAAACGGGCGCCGCTGAGCATTTCATCTCAATCTGTAACATCTGGGGTCAAAAACGGCCGCTAGATGTTACAGATCGAGACAGATGAGCGCCGGAGTCGAAAATCACCACAAAGGTGCCTGTCCCCTTTGTGGCGGTGGGGGGCGGGCTCGATGTTATTGTGATCGCTGGGCAGCATTTTAATGAATGTCTCTACAGGATTTCATCTGGGGTGGCGGGTTTGGTTGTTTTGGGGATGCCGAGTTTGGATGACGCGAAATCGTCAACATCGTCCTTGATTCCATCTTTGGTGTAGACGGTGACCGTATAGGTGCTGTGCCCGAATTCGCTCTTGTCGCGTGTCGCCCAGGCCTGCCAGTAGGCAGCCCCGTTTCGCCCTTTGATTTTTCCGACACGGCGGAGTTCTGTTCGCTTTAATTTCCGGTTGCTATAGATGGTTCGACCGGCTTCCGCGGTGAGCCCGCACTGTCCAAGCAGCTTGTCGAGGACTTGGTTCATGTGGCGCTCATCGGTGTTTGGTGCGTAGTCGTAGGCGAGGGTGATGGAGTCGAGTGGCTGGTCGTCGATCAGATAGTTTAGCGCCTGAGGTTCAAGGCAGAAATAGGGGGAGCATCCGTCGACCTTGCCGAGCAACGGTAACTTGGACTGCCAACTTCCGGTGGGAATTGCATATTCGTAGAACACGCCACGGCAGACAAAGGAGAGCGAGGTGGCACGCGAGCCGGCGTCGATCATCCCGCAAAGATCGAAGGGCGAGGCGATACCAAAAGAAAAGGGCGTGATGACGATAAGGAAGAGCATCACGATGGGTATGGCGAAAATGGTAATGACGTTGCGACCGGTGGAATGAGACGGCTTCATATGCGCTCCTCGAGACAAAGATCTGTTGAGGATAGGCAGAAATGGATATGTTCAGAGAACAATTCAAGTTTAATCTCATGGCGCGAGATGGTCGACCGTTAGCGTCGAAAACCACCACAAAGGTGCCTGTCCCCTTTGTGATGGTGAGGAGCGCGCGGCTTCTTTTGGTAATAGTGTTAGCTGGCGGTATCATTAGTGCAGGTGGCGAAGGTTTGCATTGTGGGGTGTTTTGCCGTGAGCCGTTCTGCCCGTATTGGATTGATTGTCTTGGCGCTTGCGATCGCTGTGGTTGGCGCGGGTGCTGTCGGTATGGCATTTCTACCTGCTGCGGTGACGGAGCCGGTGGTCAAGCCTGTGACTCAATCTGTCGAACTTCTGACCGGCGACGACAAGCCCGAGACCATTACCGTTGATTTTGATGAGCAGCCGGCTGTGCTGGGTATTAGCAATTATCCGCGTATTCAGCTTGGGGCCATGCGCTATACCACGGATACAAGCCTGATCGATAGGGCGTCCGAGCTACTCAAGGGCAAAACATTTAAGCGCTGGTACGGATATGCGTCCTATCGGGCAAAAGCGAACGACATGGTTGGCGGATGCCACTCTTCTATCGAGCTGGACACTGCAAACGGCGCAAAGTTATGTGATGTCTCGTACGATCCGGGCTACGAGGGCAATGAGGGTCCGGGCATCTACATCATGGACGGCGATGTCGCCTATGTCATGGAGGGCGACCAGACCGAGCTCAACGATTTTATGGGTCAGTGTATCCAAGATGCCTATGAACAGACCTGCTTGCCTGACCCGCAGACTGCACGCGATAGTGGGTCTGCCCGTACATGGCTGTTCGAGGATGAGATGCCCTGGACCGTCGAATCGGGAAGTATGGGTTCGGCGAAGGAGTAGAGACCGCGACCACCACAAAGGTGCCTGTCCTCTTTGTGATGGTTTTCGGTCTGTCTCGATCTGTAACATCTTGGCCGCTAAAAGTGGGCCTGGTGTTACAGATTTAGATTTTTGATCCGGGTGTTTTCTGTTCGTCTCAATCTATAACATCTGGAGCCATAAACAGTCGCTAGATGTTACAGATTGAGATAGTGAGGGGACGAGGCCGCAGCGGGTGAGCGCACCTGCTCCCTATCTTTCAATCACTCAGAAAATCTTATATATAGAGACTTAGATTTGTGTATAAGATCGCACAAAGCTGGCAACAATACTTCTCGAACAACGTGAAGCCGCCCCGTAGGGCGGCCGCCCCAAGAGAGGTGATTCCATGAGAATCGATAAGCTAGCTATGACGTCGCGCGAGGCGCTGCAGACCGCCATGAGCACGGCTGCCGATGCGCAGGCCGGCGCGGTGGAGCCGATTCACCTGCTGTCTGCCCTGCTCGGTGCCGGCGAGCGCAATATCTCCGTGATTATCGAGCGCATCGGTGCCGACCCAGCTCAGCTCGCACGCTCCACACAGGACGCCATCGACCGCGCGCCCAAGGTTTCGGGCGAGGGCCAGCAGATGGGTCTTTCCAATGAGCTCGTCCGCGTCATCGAAAAGGCCGAGAAGAAGGCTACCAAGATGGGCGACAGCTTTGTGGTGACCGAGCATCTGCTGATGGCGCTTGCCGAGGACAAGGGCGAGGCGGGCCGCGTGCTGCGCGACGCCGGTGTTACCAAGGAGCGTATCGAGCAGGTCTACGAGGAGCTGCGTGGCGATGACCGCGTGACGTCCGCCGAGGACAAGACCCAGTTTGAGGCGCTGGAACAGTACGGCCGCAATATCTGCGACCTTGCCCGCGCCGGCAAGCTCGACCCGGTCATTGGCCGTACCGACGAGATCCGTCGCACCATTCAGGTCCTGTCCCGCCGCACCAAGAACAACCCCGTGCTCATCGGCGAGCCGGGTGTCGGCAAGACGGCCATCGTCGAGGGCATCGCCCAGCGTATCGTGGCCGGCGACGTGCCGAGTACCCTGCGCGACCGCGACCTTATCGAGCTCGACATGAGCGCGCTGGTCGCCGGCGCTAAGTACCGCGGCGAGTTCGAGGACCGCTTGAAGGCTGTGCTCAAGGAGGTACAGAAGTCCGAAGGCAAGGTCATCCTGTTCATCGATGAGCTCCACACCATCGTGGGCGCTGGTGCCACCGAGGGCTCCATGGACGCCGGCAACATCCTCAAGCCGGCGCTTGCCCGTGGCGACTTGCACGCGATCGGCGCGACCACGCTCGACGAGTATCGCAAGTACATCGAGAAGGACGCGGCGCTCGCCCGTCGTTTCCAGACCGTTATGGTGAGCGAGCCTACCGTCGAGGACACCATCTCGATCCTGCGTGGCCTCAAGGAGAAGTACGAGATCTTCCACGGTGTGCACATCACCGATAGCGCGCTCGTGGCCGCTGCTGACCTCTCCGATCGCTATATCGCCGACCGCTTTCTGCCCGACAAGGCCATCGACCTGGTCGATGAGGCCGCAAGCCGCCTGCGCATGGAACTCGACAGCATGCCGGTCGAGATTGACGCCACCACTCGTCAGCTCACCCAGCTGCAGATCGAGGAGCAGGCGCTCATGAAGGAGACCGACGACGCCTCCAAGGAGCGTCTGGAGGCCCTGCGCCAAGAGATCGCCGAGGTCCAAGAAAAGCTCAACGTGCAAAAGGCCGGCTGGCTCAACCAGAAGAACGCCATCGACCACGTGCAGGAGCTTAAGGGACAGCTCGACGAGGCCAGAAGCGAAGAGGAGCGCGCGACGCGCAACGGCGACCTGGGCCGTGCGTCCGAGCTGCGCTACTCCGTGATTCCGGGTCTGCAGCAGCAGATTCAGGATTCCGAGGCTGCGCTCGAGGCACAAAAGCAGAAGGACGGCGAGGGTCTCAACGAGCAGGTGACCTCCGATGAGATCGCCGAGGTCGTGAGTGCCTGGACCGGCGTGCCCGTATCCAAGATGATGCAGGGCGAGCTCGACAAGCTGAAGGGCCTGGAGGGCGAGCTGCATAAGCGCGTCATCGGCCAGGACGAGGCCGTCTCCGCCGTCGCCGCAGCTGTGCGCCGCAGCCGTGCGGGCCTCTCCGATCCGGACAAGCCCATCGGCAGCTTCTTCTTCCTGGGCCCCACCGGCGTGGGCAAGACCGAGCTCGCCAAGGCGCTTGCCGAGTGCCTGTTCGACGACGAGCGCGCGCTCGTGCGTATCGACATGTCCGAGTACATGGAGAAGTTCAGCGTCCAGCGTCTGATCGGTGCGCCCCCGGGATACGTGGGTTACGACGAGGGCGGCCAGCTCACCGAGGCCGTGCGCCGTCGCCCCTACTCCGTGATCTTGCTCGACGAGATGGAGAAGGCCCATCCGGATGTATTCAACGTGCTGCTGCAGGTGCTCGACGACGGCCGTCTGACCGACGGTCAGGGTCGCCAGGTATCCTTCAAGAACACGATCATCATCATGACGTCTAACGTGGGCTCCAAGGCTATCGCTGAGCTTTCGGGCAAGGACGAGGAGGAGATGCGCCATCAGGTCGACGCGGCCATGGCTCAGACCTTCCGCCCCGAGTTCCTCAACCGTATCGATGATATCGTGGTGTTCCATCCGCTTGGCATGGCGCAGATCGAGAAGATCGTCGACATTCAGCTCGCCGACGTCCGCGCGCGTCTGGCCAAGGAACGCATGACGCTTGCCATCACCCCGGCGGCCAAGCAGCTGCTCGCCGTGGGCGGCTTGGACCCGGTCTTTGGTGCCCGTCCGCTCAAGCGTTTGGTGCAGCGCGAGGTCGTGGATGCCATCGCCGCCGCCATCATCGACGGCACGGTGCGCGAGGGCGATCAGGTGACGGTCGGTGTCGACAAGGACGGCGGCTTTACCGTCGTGTGCGACAACACGCCGGCAGCCACCTACGAGGTCCCCGACGCCGAGTAGATTTCGGGCCATGCCTTAAAATCTGCCAGTCGTCTCTAAACGCCAAGGGCGGTGGATCCAATCGAGTCCGCCGCCCTTTTTCGTGCGACAATCGATGATGTTGAGCGGATGCGATGCAAGGAGCTATGCAGATGAAAGACGAGAACAAGACGAACGCACCGGCGGCTGAGATAGCGTCCGCCGCACCAAAGCCCGCGCCGAAACCGGCACCCAAGCCGCGCGACCCCTACATCCGTGCCGAGAACGAGGACGATGACGGCTACGATCCCTACAGCGACCGACGCCCCGAGCGCGAGCCGATGTTCGAAGCCGATCCGTGGCGCTGAGTGCCACCCAAAAGGCCACCAATAAGTTGCGGTGAAATAGGGATTGTTTTGCGGTTTGACCAGCAAAAACAGCCCCTATTTCACCGCAACTGCGTTAGGGATTTTTCTACAGGGGACGGGTAGTCAAAAAAGTCCCGTCCCAAATCGACTGTCCAGGGAGTCGCATTCGAGCTTGGTTGTCCTCTCAGCCACTCGGCATCCTTCGAGCAGTAATAGTGAAAAAACTTGCCTAGGTGTTAATCAAGTAATACACAATCTTGCTCTTCAATTAATCAAGAATAGGTATAATTTTGATTAGCTAGAGAGCAAGATTGGAGAATTATGGCATTCAACGACTTGGTCGCCCGGAAAATAAAGGACTTTGAACAGCAGGGGGTTCCGCAGGTCTTTGAGCGAGACCTTGATCTAGGAAACCCACAGGAGCCAAAGCGCGACAACATCGTAAATGTGATTGTGGGGGCCCGCCGTTGTGGAAAGACGTATCGCCTGTATCAGGAGATGCGGCGGCTTCAGAGCCGGGGCGTCGAGCTTGACCGGATGCTTTACTTCAATTTTGAGGATGAGCGCTTGCGCCCGTATGAGCCATCGCTGCTGGCGGACGTGCTCGACACGTTCTATGCGCTGTATCCTGTTGCTCGAACCGAGGGCGCTTACATTTTCTTTGACGAGATCCAGGAAATTCCCGAATGGGGTGCGTTTCTGCGGCGTGTAGTCGATACGGAGAAAGCGACCGTCTATGTGACGGGATCTTCTTCCAAGATGCTGTCCTCAGAACTTAAGAGCGAGTTCAGGGGTCGTTCTCTTGTGCGAGAGCTTTTTCCGTTGAGTTTTTCGGAATACGTTCGATATAAGACGGGGAGCGTTCCCGAGCCAGATGCGACCTTTTCCCCGAGCGATGCAGCGCTGCTTCGACATCATCTGATCGGGTATCTTGAACAAGGGGGATTCATCGCGACACTTGAGCAGACGCCTGCAGACGCGATTCAGCTGCTACAGGAATATGCTTCGCGAACGGTCGCCATGGACGTCGTTGAACGTTACGACGTCAAGAACCCTCGCCTGGCATCGCTGTTCTTGACGCGGTGTATGGCATCTTCGGGACGAGAGCTGTCAGTGAACAAAGTGTACAACGAGTTCAAGAGCAGACAGATACCCGTCAGTCGTAATTCGCTCAGCGATTTACTTGAGTATTATGAGGACGCCTACCTGTTATTTTCTGTGCCGGAGTTCACGCGTTCACTGGCAAATAACATGCGGTCTGCGTCTAAGGTCTACGCTGTCGACCCTGCGATGTTTGGAGCATTCTCTCCCGCATCGGCATTGGACCAGGGCCAGAGGCTCGAGACCGCAGTGTTCAATGCGCTAAGAAGAAGGACTCCCGCGGTGAGGGTCGGATCGGTCTGCCGCCTGCTAATCAAAGAGAAGAGCAAAAGCCATGAGGTAGACTTTGTGGCTGGGGACGCGCTTCTCATGCGGGCTTATAGCCTGATTCAGGTGAGTGCGGATATGGCAAGTGAGAAAACGCGCGAGCGCGAAATTGCCGCGCTTGATGCCTCGATGGCCCAGTTTGATCTTGGCGAGTCGGCAATCGTTACCATGGATGAACAGACCGATATTCCATGCGAGCACGGTGTGGTACACGTTATGCCCGCATGGAAGTGGCTCCTTGCCTAATCATCTATGGGTCTGTGGGGTCAGGACCTCCTGGCTCCTTCATCACGGTTGGGGAGCACCTTGCTGCGCCAGGCTAGTCCTGGGCTTTGATACTCGGCAGCAGGATCTGCGCGAGGTAGTCGGTCTCGAGTTTGGTCGCGGCGTCTGCGTTGCCGTCTTTGCCAACCAGGTCGTTCTTGATCTGGCTATACGTATAGCGGTTGCCGGTCGTCAGCTCGACAAGCTCAATGGCCGTGTCCATGGGGTAGGTCGACACGGGATTCTGGGTGCGCCCGTTGATAGTCTGGGGCACCACGTACGGATAGACGGGGCCGCTGGCATAGACGGTATAACCGTTGCCCAGGCTGACCGTGCCCAAAACCGTATCGCCGTCATCGGGCGTAAAGGTCTCGCCATCGCGCACGGCGACGAGCGTCACGAGCGGCGTATTGGCGTCGTCGCCCAGATAGATGCATAGCGTGCTGCCGTTTTGCCAAGTTGCGACCTTGCCGTACCACTCGACGGGAATATCGAGCTGGTAGAGGTCGGTTGCCTTGTGGCGAGCGTCAGCATCACGGGATGCCTGTGCCTTTTGCGCGCTCACGGCATTGACGGCGGCGTCGCGCCGCGCGGTTGCTGCCTGCTGGAGCACTTTGGCAGCCGCGGCGGAGCTCGCGCCGCCTTCCTCGGCATACTTGGCGGCGGCATCGATCTGGTCGTCAGTCACCGTGTTGGCCGAAGGCACTTTGAGCTTAAAGGTGGCCTGGGCACTTAAATCCTGTCCATCGCTCTTAACGGTGACCTGCGTCTTGGTGGTCGGGACGGTATAGATGGTGCCGTCGGCCGCGATGGGGGAGGCAGCGATGGAGAACGTGTAATCGCCGGGCAGCAGTTTGATGCCGCGGCCGCGCTCGTCAACATAGAGTGTTTCGCTCACGGAGGAGCCATCAGCGTCCTGACCGCTCACCTGTACGGGAATCTTGGAGCCGGTGGAACAGTCGAGGCCCGCGGCATGCACGCCAATCTGCACTGACATCATCGTGTGGGCATTGGCGGCGACAGCGGCAGCCTGCTCTTGCTGATATCCGTTCCAGGCGGCATAGCCTGCGCCGCCTGCGACGAGCGCGACGGCCACGACACCGGCGACCATCAGATTGCGGCGCTTGGGCGACATCTTGCGATGGCGAACCTCGGCCTCGCGTGCCGAGGGAACGGACGGTAGGGGGATATCGCCCATGGCGATGGTCTCGTCCACGGCAGGCGCAGAGCCCAGGCCGGGAAGCTCGCGGGTCAGCGAATCTTCGGCCGGCAAGCTGTCGAGCAAGATGGTTTCCTCGCTCGTGTCGGATTCGGGCTGGTCGTCGGCCTCGCATTCGGTGTCTTCGTGATCTGCCTCATCTTCGGCAGGCTCAACGTCGTCTGCATCCTGATCATCGGACTGCGCCTCGGCTTCCGACTCATCCTGCACATCAACGCCCGAATCGTCAAACGCAATCTCATCAAGTGAAATCCGGTCTAGGCTCTCCAGGGCTTCGGCACTCGCTTCTGCATCTTGGGCCGCATCCTCTTGGCCCATCGTCTCATCATTCATACATCCCCCAAGCTCAATATCGGGACAACAATGTACCCAAAATTGGGGTCACATAGAGCTGTCAGGCGATTGGAAATCTGATTTTATCTGTGAGAGAGGTTTTGCATATGTGCGTGAATGCGCGCAACAACAAAAAGCCCCGGAAAGCGGACGAATCGCTTTCCGGGGCTGCGCATGACGCGCGATTGCGGCATCGGCTAAGTTTGCCTACATCCAAATGTGGACGGAATAAACATGTTACTCGGCGTGCGCGTAATCAACCTTGGCGCGGCGGGCAGTGGCCTTCTCCCAATCGCTGGTGCCCTCAAAGACATCCTGCTTGTAGGGATTGCGGCCGAGCTTCTTGGCACGGTAGGCGACGTAGATGATCGCGGCGATGTTGGCGATTAGCGCGGCGACCGAGACCGCGGTGGCGGCGCCGGGATCGAGCGTGGAGTGCGTCACAAAGATGGACTCCTCCTGGAAGTACGGGAACACCTGGGCAAACATGCACCAAATGGCCAGCGTAAAGGCGCGGTTCTGAATCCAGCCGCCCTTGTTCCAGATAAAGGCGGCGACGGTGGGCGCCAGCAGCAGCGCAAAGCCGCAGAACCAGGAGTGGGTGGGCAGGCAGTTGTAGGTGTAGCAGAAGTTCCAGATGTCGTAGGCGATGATGTAGACCCAGGTCATGTCGGGCCACAGCATGTCGGTCTTGTCCTCGGAGGCGTAGACGCTCCACCAACCGGTCATGCAGAAGATGTTGATGATACCGGCGATGCCGTTGAACACGTTGTTCCAGCCGGCCAGCTGCGTGGCGCCCTCGGAGGTGACCCAAGTGGACTGGCCCAGGACAAAGAAGTGATAGGCGCTCTCGAAGTCGGACACGACGGCGATCATGATGTTGATGGCGACGATCACAAACGGCCATGCGCGGAACCAATGCGCCTTGCCGATCTTGCCCCACTGGTACTTAATGGCAATGAAGCCCCAGCAACCGGCCAGCGCCGCGTATACCTTGGCGTAGTGGAACCAGCTGTTCTGGTACACATGGGTGGGGTTGGTGAGCGCCCACTCGGCACCCTGCGAGACGCCGATGGCGATGGCGACGCAGTAGATGGTCATGGCCAGTGGAGCCACGCCAAAGATGATGGCCGCGCCGAGCTTGGTGCGGCGGCCGACCTCGTTGAGTACGATCAGGCCGATAAAGACCATGGCCCAGCCGGCCCAGTGGATAAGGGTATCGCTACCCCAAACATCGAACAGCATGCTGCTCTCCTTTCACACGCCCGCGGCCCCTCTTCTGATCGCGGGCAGTTTGGCCAAATGTCGTCAGTTCTGGGGCTTGCGCTCCGGATACTTGGCGGTATAGCCCTCGATGTGGAGTGTCGAGGCGATGATTTCCTTGACCGTCTCGTCGGGCACATCGGGGTGCGTGCGGATATACATCAACAACCCCATGATGAGGGTGTAGAACGTCTCGTAGACATGGTCGATGCGTAGCTCATGATGGGCGACAAAATCTACCACGGTGGTGTCGCAGATATACTGCGCCACACGCTGGACCACGTTGTGCAAAAAGCCGCCGTAGAGCGCGCCGCTGCTTGAGGTGAGCGTACTCGGCAGCTCGTGGCCGCTGGCGACCAGGCGCTTAAAGAGCGGGGCGACGGTGTCGAGCGCGCCCTCGATATCGCCGACGGTGCGGCCAGCGTTCCACTGCTCGAGTTCGGAGATAAAGCCGTCGATCGCCTCGTCCATAACAGCGGTGACGGCGGTGTCCATATCGGCAAAGTAGTGGTAGAACAGCGAGCGCGTGCAGCCGGCTCGCTTAGTCACGGCCGATACCGATAGGTGGGACACGCCCAGCTCGGAGCTTACGGTGCGCACGGCATCGAGGATCTCGCGACGGCGTTCGTCGCCCGTCAGGCGCTTTGCCGCGCTATCGGATGCGGGGACGGCATCGACCACAGAGGTACCTGCTGTGTTGTTGCCCATGTTTTGCCGCCTTTCATCCTCTTTTGCCTGACCGTTCGCCTAACAGTCTTGAATATTGTTGACGGTTCGTCAATACTATTTTTGACACAATGTCAACAATGGCGGGTGAACGGCATGGGGGCATGCCTGGCCTGCAAAAAAGAGGGGCGCCGCGGTCTCGCCGGGCTGTGGCAAGAGAAGGGACAACCATGATTCTCAACGGACCGGGGATTAGCTACACCGAGCCCGACATCGGTTCGGAGTTCGTGCCGCCGCTGCCGGAGCATCCGCGCGAGGCCATCGTCAAGCTGTGCGAGCACTGCACCAACCGTCTGCTGCATCGCGATGAGCTGCTGGGCTACGAGTACTGGTCGTTTGCCGAGGCCGCAACCGACGAGCAGGCCGAAGTGCTCTGCAAGATGAAGATGCGCCGTCCCTATACGCTGCCCGAGATGGTCAAGCTCACCGGCATGCCCGAAGCCGATATCGAGAAGATGCTCGACGACATGAGCTACACGGGTCTGCTTGAGTACAACTGGGAAAACCCCGAGCGCGCCAAGCAGTGGGTGCTGCCCATGCTGGTGCCCGGTTCTGCCGAGTTCCTCAACATGCGCGTGGGCCAGCTCGAGGAGCATCCGGTCTACGCCAAGTTCTTTGAGCAGGCGTCCAAGGGGCCGCTGTCCAAGGCTACGCCGATGGTGCCGCCCGGTGGCGCCGGCATCGGCATGCACGTCATCCCGGTCGAGAAGGCTATCGACGCCACGAGCGCCTCGGTGCCTATTGAGCATATCGAGCACTGGCTCGACAAATACGAGGGCAAGTATGCCGCCAGCACCTGCAGCTGCCGCGCGAGCCGTCGCGTGATGGGCGAGGGCTGCGCCGATGACCCCGCCGACTGGTGCATTGCCGTGGGCGATATGGCCGACTATGTGGTTGAGACCGACCGCGGTCATTATGTGACGCGCGAGGAGGTCTACGACATCTTGCGCCAGGCCGAGGACAACGGCTTTGTGCACCAGATCACCAATATCGACGGCGAGAACAAGATCTTCGCCATCTGCAACTGCAACGTTAACGTGTGCTACGCCCTGCGCACCTCGCAGCTGTTCAACACGCCCAACCTGTCGCGCTCGGCCTATGTCGCCAAGGTCGAGAAGGACAAGTGCGTGGCCTGCGGTCGCTGCGTTGAGGTGTGTCCGGCCGGCGCCGCCAAACTGGGCCAGAAGCTCTGCAGCAAAAAGGCCGGCGGACAGGTGCCCGAGTATCCGCGCCAGGAGCTGCCCGATTCCACCAAGTGGGACCACACCAAGTGGTCGCCCAACTACCGCAACGACAACCGCATCGAGACGCATGAGTCCGGCACCGCTCCCTGCAAGACGGCCTGCCCCGCGCACGTTGCCGTTCAGGGCTATTTGAAGCTCGCGGCTCAGGGTCGCTATGACGAGGCCCTAGCACTCATTAAGCGCGAGAACCCGCTGCCCGCTATCTGCGGCCGTGTGTGCAACCGCCGCTGCGAGGATGCCTGCACCCGCGGCCGTGTGGACGCCGCCGTGGCTATCGACGAGGTCAAGAAGTTTATCGCCCAGCGCGATCTGGATGCCGCGACCCGCTATGTCCCACCTGTGGTGACCCCGACGCGTGCCGGCGGCTTCGATCAGAAGATTGCCATCATCGGTGCCGGTCCGGCCGGCCTGTCCTGCGCTTTCTACCTGGCCGAGAAGGGCTACAAGCCCGTCGTGTTCGAGAAGAACGAGCGCCCGGGCGGCATGCTCACCTACGGCATTCCCAGCTTTAAGCTGCAGAAGGACGTCATTGAGGCCGAGGTCGAGGTCATTCGCCTGATGGGTGCCGAGTTCCGCTATGGCGTGGAAGTCGGTCGAGACGTGACGCTCGACGAGCTGCGCGCGCAGGGCTTCAAGGCCTTCTACGTTGCCATTGGCTGCCAGGGCGGCCGCCTTGCCGGCATTCCGGGTGAGGATGCCGAGGACGTGACCGTGGCCGTCGACTTCCTTCGCGAGGTTAACAGCGGCAAGATCGATTCCCTGTCCGGCCGCACCATTGTGGTGGGCGGCGGCAACGTGGCCATCGACGTTGCCCGCAACGCCTGCCGTCTGGGTTCCGAGCACGTTGAGATGTTCTGCCTGGAGAGCGAGGCGCAGATGCCCGCCAGCGAGGAGGAGCGTCGCGAGGCCGTTGAGGACGGCGCTCACATCAGCTGCGGCTGGGGCCCCAAGGAGATTCACCTGGACGAGGCCGGTCGTGTGTGCGGTATCACCTTCAAGCGCTGCACGCGTGTCTTTGACGACGAGGGCCGTTTTGCGCCCGAGTACGACGAGAACGATCTGCGCCGTGTCGATGCCGACCGTGTCGTCATGTCGATTGGCCAGTCCATTGTGTGGGGCGACCTGCTGGCTGGCTCCAAGGTGGAGCTCGGCCGCGGCCAGGGCGCCCTTGCCGATCCCCAGACCTATCAGACCGCCGAGCCCGACATCTTTGTGGGCGGCGACGTTTATACCGGTCCGAGCTTTGCCATCGATGCCATCGCCGCCGGTCACGAGGCCGCCGTGTCCA
This sequence comes from uncultured Collinsella sp., assembly GCA_902470805.1. Lineage (GTDB taxonomy): Bacteria > Actinomycetota > Coriobacteriia > Coriobacteriales > Coriobacteriaceae > Collinsella. The sequence goes on from CABRHX010000008.1 coordinate 77,606, forward strand.
TCCATCGCTTTGTGCAGCCGGGCTCTACGCTCACCATCGGCCGCAATCAGCGCCGCTACACCGCGCTCGACCGCGACGACGTTGTGCTCGAGAGTTACGACAACGCGAGCCGCGAGGTTGCGCATGTGGACCGCGAGCGCGAGAAGGCCGCGCCGTTTAGCGAGTACGTCGAGACCTTTACCGAGGAACAGGTGCGCGCCGAGACCGCTCGCTGCCTGGGCTGCGGCGCCTCGATCGTCGACCCCAACAAGTGCATCGGCTGCGGCCTGTGCACCACCAAGTGCGCGTTCGACGCCATCCATCTGGATCGCGATCGCCCCGAGTGTTCCACGATGGTCAAATACGAGCAAAAGCTCCCAAGTCTCGGCAAGTATGCTTTAAAGCGTGCAATCAAAATCAAGTTCGGTCGTAAATAGGTAACCATGGCGGGTAAGGGGACGGCGCAGACTAGATTTCGCCGTTCCCTTGCTTTGAGTTTGCATCGAATCAACCTCTGCAGAAAGGGTTTCGACTTGCATGAATTAGGGATTGTGTATCACATTATTCGCGATGTTGAGAACGTGGCGCGCGCCAATGGCGTGCGTCGCGTTTCGAGCGTGACGTTGCTGTTGGGCGAGGTCTCGGGCGTCGTTCCCGACTTGCTGCTCGACGCTTGGCGCTGGGCAGCAGATAAAAAGCCTATCACCGAGGGCGCGGAGCTTATCGTGGAGCCCGTCGAGGCCGTGACACATTGCGAGGCGTGCGGCTGCGACTACGCGACGGTCGAGCACGGCAAGACCTGTCCCCAGTGCGGTAGCGGCGAGACCTATTTGCTGCAGGGTCAAGAGGTAATGATCAAACAGATCGAGACCCCCGACGAGGACCCGGCAGACGCTGCTCCTGACGGCCTCTCCGACGCCCCCGATGCCGTCGACGCCGCCAACCCTCTCCATATCGCCTAACATCCAATGACTACATGGGCTAGAGTTCTAAACATATTTGCTTCGGTTAGTCAAGTCATGTCTGTTTAAACAAAATGGCGGCACGCAAACGCATTGGGATCCACCTAAAAGAGGTCTTAACGAACAGTGCACCTTTATATGTCTTTGAAAGCAATCAGCAAATCACGTTTTAGCAGGCAATAAGCTGTAAACCGGCAACGTAATCAATTTGTAACAAACTTAGACGTTTAAACAAATAATCCAACCTTTTGCGAATTTAGCTATAATTCCACAATCCAAACAGGTATACTCCTTTCATGTCGTGTAGGAAATACGTAGAAAAAAAGGAGGTTATGTGATGGTAAGTATTGTTCTTGCTAGCCACGGGGACTTGGCAGCTGGAATCAAGCAGACGGGCTCGATGGTCTTTGGCGATCAGCCGTCTGTTGCCGTGGTCTCGCTCGAGCCGAGCATGGGCCCCGACGACTTCCGTGCCAAGGTCGAGGAAGCAATCGCTTCCTTCGAAGACCAGGAGCAGGTGCTCTTCCTCGTTGATCTGTGGGGCGGCACGCCGTTCAACCAGATCAGCGGGCTCATCGAGGGCCACGATTCCTGGGCTATCGTCACCGGTGTCAACCTGCCTATGCTCATCGAGGCATATTCGCAGCGCTTTGACGCAAAGAACACTGCACATGCGATCGCAAAACATCTCGTGACTGAGGCTAAGGCTGGCGTGCGCGTCAAGCCCGAGTCTCTGGAGCCCGAGGAGAAGAAGCCGGCTGCGGCCGCCGCTGCTCCTGCAGGCGCCATCCCTCCGGGAACGGTCATCGGCGACGGGCACATCAAGATTGCCCACGTCCGTATCGACACCCGTCTGCTTCATGGTCAGGTGGCCACCACGTGGACCAAGCAGATCAACCCCAACCGCATCATTGTGGTTTCCGACGGCGTTGCTCACGACGAGCTCCGCAAGACCATGATCGAGCAGGCTGCCCCTCCGGGAGTCTATGCCAACGTCGTGCCCATCAAGAAGATGGCCGAGGTCGTCAAGGACACGCGCTTTGGTGACACCAAGGCCATGCTGCTCTTTGAGAACCCGCAGGATCTGCTCAAGGCCATCGAGGCCGGTGTCGACATCAAGGAAGTCAACATCGGTTCCATGGCTCACTCCAAGGGCAAGGTCGTCGTCACCAACGCCGTCGCTATGGGCGATGATGACGTTAAGACTCTCGAGGCCCTCAAGGCCAAGGGCGTCAAGTTCGAGGTCCGCAAGGTTCCTTCGGATTCCTCCGAGGATCTCGACGCCATGTTGAAGAAAGCTAAGGCCGAACTGGCCGCTCAAGCATAGTAAAGGAGGGTCCGATACATGTCTGCAATCACTATTCTGCTTGTTGCGATTGTCGCGTTGCTTGCCGGTATGGAAGGCATTCTGGATGAGTTCCAGTTCCATCAGCCGCTCGTGGCATGCACGCTTATCGGTCTCGTAACCGGTCACCTTCAGGAGGGCATCCTCCTGGGCGGTTCGCTCCAGATGATGGCCCTTGGCTGGGCTAACGTCGGCGCCGCTGTCGCGCCTGACGCCGCTTTGGCCTCGGTCGCTTCTTCGATCATCATGGTGCTCGCCCTCAACGGTGGCGCCACCGATTCGGCAAAGGCCGTTACCGCCGCCATCGCCGTCGCCGTCCCGCTGTCGGTCGCTGGTCTGTTCCTGACCATGATCTGCCGTACCCTGGCTACCGCTATCGCTCACGCCATGGACGGTTGCGCCGAGAAGGGCGACTTCTCCGGCATCGAGCGCTGGCAGTACGCTGCTATCCTCATGCAGGGCCTTCGTATCGCCATCCCGGCAGTACTTCTGTGCATCATCCCGGCCGAGGCTGTTACCAACGCGCTTAACGCTATGCCCGACTGGCTGTCCGGCGGTATGGCTGTCGGCGGCGGCATGGTCGCTTCCGTCGGTTACGCCATGGTCATCAACATGATGGCCACCAAGGAGACCTGGCCGTTCTTCATCCTCGGCTTTGTCCTTGCTGCCATCCCTCAGCTTACGCTGATCGCCCTTGGCCTCATCGGCATCTCCCTTGCCCTCATCTACCTTGGCCTTAAGGATCTGGCCAAGCAGGGTGGCGGCATGGGCGGCGGCTCCGGTGACCCGCTCGGCGACATTCTGAACGATTACGAGTAGGAGGGGAGTGATACATATGGCAGAGAACAAGATTCAGCTCACCAAGGCTGACCGCAAGAAGGTTTGCTTCCGTCATCAGTTCCTTCAGGGCTCGTGGAACTACGAGCGTATGCAGAACGGCGGCTGGTGCTTCGCAATGATCCCTGCGATCAAGAAGCTCTACACCAGCAAGGATGACCAGATTGCCGCTCTTAAGCGCCACCTGGAGTTCTATAACACCCACCCCTATGTTTCCGCCCCCGTCATTGGCGTTACCCTCGCTCTCGAGGAGGAGCGCGCCAACGGTGCTCCGATTGACGACGTCGCCATTCAGGGCGTCAAGGTCGGTATGATGGGCCCGCTCGCCGGCGTCGGCGACCCCGCCTTCTGGTTCACCCTTCGCCCGATTCTGGGCGCTCTGGGCGCTTCCCTGGCCCTGTCCGGCAGCATCGCCGGTCCGCTGCTGTTCTTCTTCGCGTGGAACATCATCCGTTACGCCTTCCTGTGGTACACGCAGGAGTTTGGCTACAAGGTCGGCTCCTCCATCGCCAAGGACCTCTCCGGCGGTCTGATGGGCAAGGTCACCGAGGGTGCATCCATCCTGGGTATGTTCATCATCGGCGCCCTGGTCGAGCGCTGGGTGTCCATCTCCTTCACCCCGGTCGTCTCCAAGGTCACGCAGTCTGCTGGCGCCTTTATCGACTGGGCTAACCTGCCCTCCGGTTCTGAGGGTGTCAAGGAAGCACTGACGATGTATAACTCCATCGGTGCTAACGCCCTTGATCAGGTGAAGGTCACCACGCTTCAGGCCAACCTCGATCAGCTCATCCCCGGCCTTGCCGCCGTGTGCCTGACCCTGCTGGTCTGCAAGCTCCTCAAGAAGAAGGTCAGCCCGATCGTCATCATCCTGGCTCTCTTCGCCATCGGCATCATCGGTCGCGTCTGCGGCTTCATGTAAGCACGTTTCGGCTTAAGACCGAGAATTGCTAGGCAAGGGCTTTTGAGCCATTGAAACGGACCGCACCCGGTGGGTACACTGGATGCGGTCCGATTATTTTATTTGGAGGGCGAGGCGCGCATGGCGCAATCTCAGAACAGCACGGTCGATCTGGCAACGCCGGCAACCTGCCTGATGGGGCTCACCAGTCACGGTAACGTAATGGTGGGTAATAAGGCGTTCGAGTATTACAACGAGCGCAATCCCGAGGATTATATTCAAATCCCGTGGGATGAGGTCGACTATATTGCCGCCGAGGTTTTACGCGGCACCAAGAAGATCACGCGTTTTGCCATCTTCACCAAGGACAACGGTCACTTTACGTTTTCGACGCGCGACGACAAAGAGACGCTTCGTGCTGTCCGCAAGTACGTCGACGAGGATAAGCTTGTGCGTTCGCCCGACTTTATCGATGTGACGGCCAAGGGCGCCAAGAGCATCCCCTCCGTTATCAAAAACCTCTTCCACAAAGGTAACTAGCTCCTCATAAGTTGCGGTGAAATAGTTCCTAAATACGGCTTTAGATGCTTCAGACAGGAACTATTCCACCGCAACCTCGAAGTCTAGTCATGCGACGTATTGCGATGCAGTAAATCTGCTACACTAGTACAACATGCCTCCGTAGCTCAGGGGATAGAGCACCGCTCTCCTAAAGCGGGTGTCGACGGTTCGAATCCGCCCGGGGGCACCAGAAAAATCGCAGGTCAGGAGTTATTTTTGCTTCTGGCCTGTTCTGGTTTTGGGACTAAGAATCGCTTTCGTTTGTAAATCTGGTAAGTAAATATTATGGCTTTCCGAGTTTTCCACCGAAAACAGGAAATCACCATTTTGGGGATAAAAGTTTTCAACACCTGTTAGCCGGTTCCATTTTGGTGAAGCGCCTCCCTCTTTTGGGTAAAAAATTTCACCATTTTGATGATTCGGTAGCTTTGAATTCTTTGATAAAAAGCCTGCTCAGAAGCTTGTGCCATACCCATTTTGGTGATCCCAATTAATAGAGAAATAGATTGTAAAGAAATAGGGACGGCAATGCCGTCCCCTTCGCTCGCGGAGCTCGCTGCGCGGCCACGTGCCGTGTCCTTGCCGCCGGCTACGCCGTCGATTGATACGCTCACTGCGTTCGCTGATTGATAGACTAATCCGTTTTATCGCTGACACCGGTCATAAGCGCAGCAATTGACATGTTGAATCCATTGGCAATTTTACAGAGATTGGAAAGACTGACATTTCTTCGTCCGACCTCTATCGAGGCGTAGTAAGACCTGTCCATGTCGATGCGATTCGCAAATTGCTCTTGTGAGTAACCAGACTTTGATCTGAGTTCTTTGCAGCGTAGACCAAAGGATCGTTGTAGCGGCGAGATATCCATGACAAAAAGAGTCATGGATTGTTGTATTTATGCCAACGGACTATATACAACAATCCCAGTTAAGGCGCATAATTATCTTTATTGGAAAGCACTCTGATGCCCAGTCGGATATGGCACGGAAAAGGAATGGAATAGCAATGACCCAGGGAAAGCACTTCGCTGCCGGTGGCGATCACTTCGCCGCACTGCCAAGCAAAAAGATTCACGCCCCGAAGGGGATCGCACGTCTGACCGTCACCGCGGCAACCATGGCCGCCATGACCGGATCGAGCCTCATCTCGCCGTTCGCGGCATTCGCCCAGACCGGTGACGGGGGCACACAGCATCCCGCCGTGATGTCGCCGATCGCCGCCCACGCCGGCGCGGCATCCGGTACCGGCGCGAAATCCGCCGCACAGACCATCGCGGACCTGCAGAAGGCAGTCGACGAGGCGAAGGCGAAGGAGGACGCCGCCAAGGCATCCTACGACGAGGCCGCCGGTCCCTACAACGAGGCTGTTTCCGCCCGCGACCAGGCCAAGGCATCCTACGATTCGGCAGTCAGCGCCGGCACGGCAGCCGACCGTGCGGCGATGGACGAGTACGCCCGCCAGGTCGCAGAGGGCAAGGACGCCGCCGATGCCGCCGGCAAGGACCTCGAGCAGGCGAAGGCGGGTCTTGCAGACGCCAAGGCGGATGCATCCAAGAAGGACGAGACATACCAGTCCGTCCTCAAGGCGGCCCAGGACGCCAAGGACGCCCTCGATAAAGCCAAGGCCGATGCCGCAGGTGCCACCCCGGAGGCAATCAGTGCCGCCGAGCAGGCCGTGAGCGACGCCCAGGATGCCGTGAGCAAGGCGCAGACCGAGCTCGACCGCGCCAACGCGACGCTTGCCGATGCCCAGTCCAAGCTGGTCGCGGCCCAGTCTGCAAAGGATTCCGCAGATACCGTCCTCGCCGCAGCCCAGCAGAACAAGGACGCGGCGGATGCGAAGGCCGCAGCCGCCAGCGCCGCCTACGAGCAGGCGAAAGCCGACCTCGCCGCGGCGGAGGCCGGTGCCAGCGGTCCTGAGTACGATGCGGCAAAGCAGAAGGTCGCGGACGCAGAGGTAGCCCTCGCCGCCGCACGAGCGGTGCAGTCCCAGTGCGAGTCCGAGCTCAAGCAGGCACAGTCCGCTGCGGCAACGGCACAGACCGATCTGAATGACGCCCAGGCGTCCCTCGCCGCGAAGCAACAGGTCGCACTCGATGCCTCGTCCGGCGTGAATGACGCCCAATCCGCACTCGATGCCGCAAATTCCGACCTCGATGCGGCCAAGCAGGCGAACTCCGATGCCATCGCCAAGCTGGATGCCGCGAAGCAGGCCGTCAAGGACGCCGAGTCCGCAAAGGCAGCCGCCGACGAAGAGCTCGCGAACGCCAAAACCGCAAAGGATACCGCTGACGCGGCCGTGACCGCAGCCCAGCAGAAGGTCGACGAGGCACAGGCGAAACTCGACTCCGCCGACGCGCAGCTCAAGCAGGGAGCCATCGGCTTCTTCCGCGCTATGGGTGCCGATGATGCTGCGGGCATCATCCTGAATGCAAAGTACGCCAGCTATACCGAGGTGGGCAACGAGAAGGACGCCACCTCCCTCACCAACATGATCGACGCGATCAAGTGGATGAGGTCCGTCAACGACTACCGCAAGAGCGTCGGCCTCCCCGAGCTACAGGTCACCTATAAGCTCATCGCGGCTGGCATCTCCAACGCTAACTATTCCGATACCGTGATCGCGCACTCCCAACAGTTCAACGGTACCGGTGACAGCCTCGCATGGAACTATGGAACTGATCCGATCAGGCAGTGGGTTGACCAAGAGAAGGTGTATTTCGACCAAGCGGTGGAAGCGCTCTACGGTGTCACCGGGCTTACCGGAAAGGACGCCTACGATTTCTATTTCGAGAAGGGCGGCTATTACAACAACCCTATCGATGCGTATATCGCCGAGAACTTCGGAAAATCTGATCCCTATGCGAGCGTCGGCCACTACATCCATGTCATAACCCCCACCCTCGGCGCTATGGGGTTCGGGGTTTGCAGCAAGGGAACCATGTACGGCTGGAAAACGGATAGCTTCACCGCCTCGTGGTCCGATTCGTCAAAGTCGCCCTGGAACACAGACCCCATCTCCGTCGACGAGTACGAGCAGAATCTGACCTCATACATCGACAGTCTCAAGAACGCCAAGAGCGCACTCGACGCGGCCAAGGCCGACCTCGCATCCAAGCAGCAGGCAGCCGCCGGCGCCGCCGCAGCCGTCAGGCAGAAGCAGGTCGCAGCGGATTCCGCACAGGCAGGTGTCGATGCCGCGAAGCAGGGTGTCGATGAGGCGCAGGAGACCGTAAACGCGACAGGGCGCGATATCGCCGCCAAGCAGCAGGGCGTCACGGATGCCCAGACCGAGCTGGATGCGGCGAAATCGAACCTCGAAGCCGCCAACGCGGCAGTCGTTACGGCAAAGTCGACCGTCCAGCAGAAGCAGGTTGCCTTTGATGCCGCCAACGCAGCCGTAACGACCGCACAATCCAAGCTGGATTCCGCCAAGACGGACACCGCTGCCAAGCAGCAGGGCGTCACGGATGCGAACGCCGACCTCGCGAAGTTCTTCCAGGACGTCGCCGACGCCAAGAAGGCGCTCGATACCGCAAAGAGCGCCTATGATGCGGAGGCAGCCGAGCAGACCGAGAAGGCAACCGTCCTCGCCGCCGCCAAGCAAAAGGCGGACGGCACCGCAAGCGCCCTCGCGGATGCCCAGCGTGCGACCGATGCGGCAAAGGCCGAGGTCACCGCCGCCGGCACCAAGCTCACCGGCTCCAAGTCCGATCTCGAGGGTGCCCAGTCGAACCTCGACCTCCTCACCGGTCTGGCCGCGAAGCTCACCGAGGCACAGCAGCGCGAGCAGGATGCCGCAAAGGCCGTCAAGGACTCCAAGGCCGCCTTCGATACCGCAAAGGCTGATGTCATCGCAGCCGAGTCCCTGGTCTCCGCAGCCGAGCAGGCGAAGGCGCAGGCAGACGCAAAGCTGGCGAAGCTGAACTCCATCGATGCCGGCGCGGCGCTTGTTTCCGGCCATGACGCGAACGCGGATGACACCCTCAACGCGCTTTTCGCCGCCGCAGTCGAGGCGCGTGCCAAGGTCGCGCCAGCCAAGGCTATCCTGGACGAGAAGCAGGCCGTGGTGGACGGGCTCCAGCCCGACTATGATGCGGCACTCGCCGCCTATGAGCAGGCGAAGTCCGACCGTATCGCAGCGGAGCAGGATCTTTCCGATGAGATTGCCCGACAGGAGGCGGAGAAGGCCGCAAAGAAGCAGGCGGCATACAGCCCGAAGCACCTCGCCGTCACGGAGGCCGCCCAGCCCGGCAGCCTCGCCCAGACCGGCGACCGCGCGGGCCTCATCGGCGAGACGTTCGCCATCGGCGGTACCGTCCTCGTGGCAGCCGGCGTCTTCCTCGATCGAAAGAAGCGTCGCGAGCAGATGTAAAAGCGAACCGGGCGTTGGACACCGGCCAGTTGTCAACGCCCGGCTTCATGGATAGGGGGATCGGTGTGAGAACAAAGGCTATTATCGTTGCGTTTCTGGTGTGCCTCATGGCACCTCAACTTGGATGCGCCAGCGTTGCAAAGCAAGAAAGCGGCTCTGCGGAAAGGACCACCACAGCGGTAAAGAATAAAGACAAAAAGAAGCCAAGTGAAGAAAAGGCGGCGCAAGCCTCTGGAACCAAGACCGAGGAGAAGAAAGAATCCGACGACAAGGACCAGAAGTCCGATGACTCCAAGAAAGAGGATAACAAGTCTTCCGACTCGTCGAAGTCTGACAGCAAGGGAAACTCCTCCGACTCGAAGCAGAATTCCGGCAATTCACAGGGTTCCGGCAGCAATAATTCCTATTCCAACAGCGGTAGCCAGAAGAAATGGGTTGCCGAGCAGGGCCACTGGGAAACCGACTACAGCCAGGTCTGGGTACCGAACGTGGTATACACGCGTCATCCTCGTTTCTGGGTCAATCATGGTGGTACTATGGTAGGGTCCTTCGATTCATCCGATGCCGCCTACGCTTGGATTATTAACGATGGCGAAAACGGCGGTATCGGTGGATCCGTTGTAGATGATTCGTATACCACCTCTGAGGACCAGGGACATTATGAACAGCAGGCTACGGGACAGCATTGGGTTGTCGACGTCGCCGGTCACTGGGAGTAATGTACATTTGTTCCCCTTCTCTTACGTTCGGTGAATACATATTTGTTCGCGGGCGGTCGGTTTCGGCCGCCTTTTTATGTGCTCAGTTTGGGAATAAACGATAGGAGAATAATCAATCAGGAGGCCGCTGTGGAAAACAAGAATGCCAGTAAAAAGAAAACCGAAGAGCCGATGAGCCTCAAGGATAAAAAGGGACAGGCCATTGCCGGATCAAAAAGAATTGCTGAGGAGCGCGCTGAACGTAGAAGACTAATGGGCCTTGACGTCTAGCTGATAACTCCGGTGATGTCTAAATTGTTTCCCGAAGCCTTTCGAGAAAGAAGATGAGGCCTCTCACCTTCTGCCTACGCTTCGCTTCGTCTATGCCCCTTCTGGGGCATGCAAGATGGGTGTGGGTGGCAACAAATGGGCCCATACGGGCCATTTGTTTTCCCACACATCTTGCTTTACCACCTCTCACGGCGGTAAAGTTTTCACGAGGCGTTTTCAAGTCGCGTCGGCGATTTTTAAGCACTCGAAAAGGAAAGCGAATCGAATAGCCGGTTTTGCACCGGAGGCCTCTCCGGTGTGCGATTCATTTTCGAGGAGCTGCCCGTGAGTACGAAACGTCCGTTCACAGTCAAGGCGACGCTGAGCGAAGAAGAAAAGAAAACGCTTGTTGCGTTTTCCAAAAAGGCCCAGATGTCTGAGGCCGAACTGATTAGGTATTTCCTGCGTCCCGACGATGCGGTGACTCGCGGGGTTAATCTGGCTGAAGATGAAGAGCGAACCGAGATGATTCGCATCCGGGTTTCTCCAAGTGAGAAAAAATCCATTGGGAATCGCGCCTCTGAACTCGGCGTGTCGATGTCGGCCTTCATGCGTCGCACCGCTCTTGTCGGGAGAGTCGAGAAAATCGATGTCGATCGGGCGTCGATCGACAAGATCTACCACGAGTTGCTGAAGGAAGGAACGAACCTCAATCAGCTCATGTATTTTGTGAACGCCCAAGGGCTTCCCGCGTACAATTCGAAAGCTGTTTTCCGAACTCTTGAAAAGGTTTATCAAGTTGGGCGTAAGCTAGACCGTTTCATCGATGAGCTCGAGAAACGCTATTTCGTCGGCGGTGATCAAAATGACCGTCATTAAGCAGAAGAGCGTTTCGAGTGAACGGTATGCGAAAAATGTCCGTGCTTACATCAACGGAAAAGATGCGATTGCGCGTGGTGGCTGGAACATCGAATGGAGCAATCGCTGGTTTTCGAAGATGGATAGAACCAGAAAGGTTTTCCATCACGACAGACCGTCGAGAGCCGGAGCCAAAAACGTAATCATGCTACATCAGATCCTCGCGTTTCTTCCGGAGGAATGCAGCTGCAACGGAGGCAAGATGACCCCCGATGCATGTTTGGCCTACGCGGAGCAATGGCTTGCGAAGCACTATCCGCATCAACAAGTGATTCTCGCGCTGCACGAAGAAAGCGATAAAGCGGGAAAACGCTACGCAGTGCACATGGCGATCAACCGTACCGATTTGCTGACCGGCAAACGTTGCGAGACGGGCGGGCGGCATGGAAAGTACGAACGCGCCTCATGGGTCCGAGAACTCGATAAGGACTGGAATCTCGCCCAACTTGAAAAAGGAAAGAAGAATTCGATAATTCGCGATCGCCAGCCGCGCGACACGGAAAAGGAGATTATCGGTCGCGGTGAGTACAGTTACAAAAACAATCTGCGTGAGCTGATCCATCTTGCAATCAATGAAGGTCGCCCGAAGAATATGGAGCAGTTCAAAAAACTACTTGCCTCATGGGGCGTAGACATTTTCATCAAGAACAATCGAGTCTACGCGACGGATCTCGATATCAAAGAGGCCGGCAATCCGAAGTGTACCTTCAATCTGACTCGTCTTGACGGACGCTTTGCGTTGAAGTCATTGCAGAGGGCTTTCGAAAATAACGTCAGGGAAGCCGAGCGAGCCCTTCCTTATGAGAAGCGCTGCGAGATATACATCCAACGTCTCAAGAAAGCGTATTCGGCGTGGGTCGAACAGGCGAAAGCGAGCAAAGGCGTCGCCTACAATCTGTTCCCTAAATTCATTGCACCGAAGTGTGACGAAGACCTGCTCGAAGACCCCGCCGTACGCGATGAGCTTCTTGCGCGTCGCGGTTATGCAAGGGAGATTCGCAACCGTTACGCCGGCGCCGTTCCCGATGCCGGCGACGATCGCGTTCGCGCCGCCGGTCAGGCGCACAGCGGTAGCGCCGTGTCGCGACAGATGGACGATCGCGTTGTCGACCGTGGCGATTTCTCACGTGGCGACACGCCTCGCTAGCTTTGGATAGTTCATCGTCAGTGCCCTGGTGCGCTACCGTTCGGTGCCGATTCTGCCACGTCCGCAGTCTCGGCGAGGGTGAGGAGCATGAATTGAATGAAGAGAGCCAGTCGCTCTGATAAAATCGTCCTCGCTGGCGGCAGTCCTCGTGCCGGGCAGAGCCCTCCATCCGATGGGAGGTGATGCCCATGACCGATTTCACCGAGTTCGTGAAGCTCCTGACCGCTATGGTCTCGCTCCTCACGGCCCTTGTCGGCCTTTCCAAGGCACTTAAGCAGGGCCCGAAGCCCAAAAAGAAAGGTCACCGTCGCTAAGACGATGACCTAACTCTACTAAGCAACGGCTCTGCCCAGCTCACCACAACTTGGGCTGCCGTCGGCACTATTTTACCCTCCTGACGAGGAATTCGTCCATAATTCAAAAATCAAATTGTGCCTGCTATCGAAGCCTTGAATATCAACTTCATCCGAACACCTCCCATATTCATCCGCACATGTGCGGATGAATGTGGGAACCCGATACCCTGAGGGCCGGATCGGCCGGCCCCGGGAGATCGGAGGACG
>CABRHX010000009.1 GCA_902470805.1 uncultured Collinsella sp.
GGGTCAGCCCGTGGGAGGCCAGGGCGCCGCTGACCGGTGGACGGCACCGAGCCGTACGCTTGAACTGAGAAGGGGGAGGCCTCGCGGCCTCCCCCTTTTTTGCGTTGTATACACGTTGTACTTTGGGACCTAGTTCCCCCGTATGCACTCTTACTGTTTGGCTGTATTTTGAGTCCTTCTAGTGTATTTGAGCGATAATTACTCGCATTGGCGTTAGGGAGGGCTTGATGTTTACCGTATTTGTCTTGGGCAATATTGCTTCGGGTAAGTCGACTGCCTGCCGCTATTTCGAATCTCGTGGCGCTATGCTAATCGATCTGGATGAGCTTGCAAAATCGCTGTATGTGCCGGGCTCTGATATCGTCAATGCTCTCGCGGATGAATTCGGTTGGGACATTTTGGATGAGGATGGCGGCATTCGCCGCAGCATCCTCGCTTCTCGAGCTTTTGCTTCTCCTGATTCGGTCGCACGGCTCAATGGCATTGTGCATCCCGTTCTCATTGAACAGCTTTCGCTTAGGATTCTCGATCCGGTTTGTTGTACGGTTTCATCTCCCCGTTATCCCTTTTCGGTGGTCGAGGTTTCTGCTCCGACTGGTTTTGAGGATGCATTTGGCTTGGCTGATGAAATTCTGGTCATCAGCGCCCCTTTGTCAGTTCGTCGCGAGCGCGCTATTCAACGTGGCATGGAGCCATCTGATTTCGATGCCCGTTCTGCTTGCCAGCCCGATGAGTCTGCGCTGTGCAATCTCGCTACAACGGTGATTGATAATTCGGCAGCCGATAATTCGCTCTTTGAGCAGCTTGACTCATGGCTTGCATGCCACGGGTTTATAGATACTTCGGATAAGGAGGAGGCCGATGCCTAAGGCACGTTTCTTTACGTGGTATCGCGTGGCGCCACTTGCCGTTGTGTTCGTCTTCGGCCTTATTTCGCTCGTCTACTCGTGTGCCCCTGCCGCTTTCTTTAAGCCGCTGTATCCGATTGACTACGAGGTGTATGTAAAGCAATCCAGTATTTCGCATAATTTGGATCCGTATCTGGTGTGCGCTGTCATTAAGTCGGAATCGAATTGGGATCCCGAGGCCGAGTCGAATCAGGGTGCTCAGGGATTGATGCAGCTGATGCCCGAGACTGCCCAGGATATGATCGCCAAGGGCCTTGTCGACGGAGGGGAGTATTCGGCCGACAATCTTAACGATCCGGCTACGAATATCGAGTTTGGCTGCGCATACCTCTCGTATCTTCTCGCCTATTTCAACGGGTCGACGGATAGTGCCATCGCCGCCTATAACGCCGGTATGGGCAATGTCGACGGATGGGCGCAGCAGAACACGTCATTCCATAATGCGATTACCTTCCCTGAAACTCAGGCTTATCTGATTCGCGTCAATAATGCCTGGGTTCGATATAAGACTCTCTATCCCGATCGGTTCGTATAGGACTAAGCCCACCGCCTGCGTATACTGCAGATGTATGAGTTAGGAGTATCCATGGCGGAATTTGAAGTAGAACGCGTTGGTGGTGAACTTAAGCGCTTTGGCGTTGAAGGCTCTGACGTGCCGTTTAAGGTCGTGTCTCCCTATGAGCCTGCCGGTTCCCAGCCTAAGGCCATTGAGTCGCTTGTGCAGGGCGTGAGGGACGGAGACCGCTATCAGGTTTTGCTGGGCGTGACTGGTTCGGGCAAGACCTTCACGATGGCAAAGACTATTGAGGCCCTGGGAAAGCCGACGCTGGTCATGGCTCCGAATAAAACGCTCGCCGCTCAGCTTGCGAGCGAGCTCAAAGAGTTCTTTCCCAATAATGCTGTGGTCTACTTCGTCTCGTACTACGACTACTATCAGCCCGAGGCGTATGTGCCGCAAAGCGATACATATATCGAGAAAGACTCCTCGATTAACGAAGAGGTCGAGATGCTGCGCCATCAGGCGACCGCGTCACTGCTCTCTCGACGCGATGTGATCGTTGTCGCATCGGTCTCGTGTATTTATGGCATTGGCTCTCCTGAGGACTATGCGGGTCTGGCTCCAAACGTCGACAAGAAGGTGCCGCTCGAGCGCGATGACTTTATCCATGCACTTATCGACATTCAATATGATCGCAATGACTATGACCTGGCACGCGGCACGTTCCGCGTGCGCGGCGATGTTGTCGACGTGTATCCGCCTTATGCCGAGCATCCGTTGCGGTTTGAGTTCTTTGGCGACGAGGTCGAGCTGATTGCCGAGATCGATGAGGTCACCGGTGAGATGCTTCGTGAGTACGAGGCCATCCCCGTATGGCCGGCATCGCACTACGTGACCGAGAAGCCGAAGGTCAAGGCGGCTCTGAAATCGATCAGCGAAGAGTGCGAGAAGCGCGTGGCGGAGCTCAAGGCGACCGACAAGTTGCTCGAGGCGCAGCGTCTGCAGCAGCGCACCGATTATGATCTTGAGATGCTCGAGACGATGGGCTTTTGCAACGGCATCGAGAACTACTCGCGTCATCTGGACGGTCGCAAACCGGGCGAGCCGCCGTTTACCCTAATCGATTACTTTCCCAAGGATATGCTCTGCATCATCGATGAGAGCCATGTGACGGTGCCGCAGATTCGCGGCATGCACGAAGGTGACCGCTCGCGTAAGGTGACGCTGGTGGAACACGGTTTTCGCCTGCCCTCGGCGCTCGATAACCGCCCGCTTCGTTTCGATGAGTTTGAGGCGAGGATTCCCCAGTTCATCTACGTCTCGGCTACGCCGGGCGACTATGAGTTGCGCGTGAGTCAAAACGACGTTGAGCAGATCATTCGTCCGACCGGCCTGCTTGATCCCAAGATCGACGTTCGTCCTGTCCGAGGCCAGATTGACGATCTTGAGGACGAGATTCGCGAGCGCGTGGCCCGCAAGGAGCGCGTGCTGGTGACCACGCTCACCAAGCGCATGGCCGAGGACCTGACCGACCATCTGCTTGATGCCGGCATTAAGGTCAACTACATGCACTCTGATACGGCGACAATGGACCGTGTCGAGATCCTGCGAACGCTGCGCGAAGGCAAGATCGATGTTCTCGTTGGCATCAACCTGCTTCGCGAGGGCTTGGATCTCCCCGAGGTCTCACTGGTGGCAATTCTCGATGCCGATAAGGAAGGCTTCTTGCGCAACCGCCGTTCGCTGATTCAGACGATTGGCCGTGCGGCCCGTAACGCCGATGGCGAAGTCATCATGTATGCAGACGTTGTGACCGATTCGATGAAAGAGGCCATCGAGGAGACGCAGCGCCGTCGTGAGATTCAGATGGCATATAACGAAGAACATGGCATTGTGCCCAAGACAGTGCGCAAGGCCATCAACGACATCTCAAGTTTTATTGCCGAGGCCGAAAAAACCGTGGGCTCCAAGGGACGCTCGAAGGGCGACTCTCTTGGCCATGGCGCATTCTATACGCCCGATGAGTCGGGCGAGGGCGGTGTGCCGGAAACGGTGGCGCCCGAGCAGACACTTGCGGAGCAGTTGGAAGAACTGCCGCATGACGAGCTTGTGCGGATCGTCGAAACCATGGAAGAGGATATGCGTAACGCTTCTGCCGCTATGGACTTTGAGGAGGCGGCGCGCCTGCGCGATGCCGTCGTTCAGATTCGGGCGATGCTCGAGGGTGCGTCTGAGGACGAGACGATCGAGCGCTTACGCTCGCAGGCCCGCAAGGGTTCCACGTTCGCATCGGGCAGAAAACGCCAGGGTGCACGGTTTAAGAAATAGCGAACAGGCCCCGAGTTCTCTGTGGAGCTCGGGGCCTATGTCTTTTGCGCGCTGGAATTTGTGCGTTAGAGGTCTGCGATCAGGGCTTCAGCACAACGGATGCCGTCGGTGGCCGCGCTCATGATGCCGCCGGCATATCCAGCTCCCTCACCACAAGGGTAGAGGCCCGGGGTCGACACGGCATGGCACGTTCGGTCTCGGGTAACAGTGACCGGTGAGCTCGAACGAGTCTCCACGCCGGTAAGAACGGCATCGGGACGGTCGTAGCCTCGTAGCTTTTTTCCGAGTAGGGGAAGTCCCAGGCGGAGCGACTCGACGATATGCTGCGGTAGGGCTTCGTCAATTGCCGTCCAGGTCACACCGAGCGGATAGGTGGGCTTTACCTTTCCGGGCGCCTTGCTGGCGCGTCCTGCGAGGAAATCTCCGACGAGTTGTGCCGGTGCGTTCCAGTTGGAACCGCCCAGGCGATAGGCGGCCGCCTCGCAGGCACGCTGGAGCTCGATGCCGGCGAGCGGGTCATCGTTGGGAAGGTCCTCAGGCGTGACGTTAACGAGCAGGGCGGCATTTGCGTTGCGTCCGTCGCGGGCATTGAGACTGGCCCCGTTGACGCACAGATGGCACGGTTCTGAAGAGGCGGCAACAACCTGTCCGCCGGGGCACATGCAAAACGAGAACACGCTGCGGCCGTTGGGGAGATGGGCGACAAGCTTGTAGGGGGCTGCTCCGAGTGCCGGGTGTCCCGCCGAAGGGCCATATTGGGCACGGTCGATGTCATGCTGTGGATGCTCGATGCGCACACCCATGGCAAAGGTCTTTTGCGCGAGGGTAACGTCATGTTCTTTGAGAAGCTCGAATACGTCGCGGGCGGAATGGCCGCAGGCGAGAATGAGGTGCTTTGTGGCGATTGTCTCGCTTGTGGTTTCTTGGGGCGGTTGGACATCGACGCCGGTGATGGCGCCAGATTCATCGGTTCGAATATTGACGAGCCTTGTTCGATAGCGGACGGTTCCACCGAGCTGCTCGATGCGCTGAGAAATGTTGGTGACGACGGTGGGTAGGATGTCGGAGCCAATGTGCGGTTTGGCGTCCCACAGGATGTCGCGAGGTGAGCCCGCTTTGACGAAGGTCTCAAGAATCAGTCGATGGGCAGGATTCTTGGTTCCCGTGTTGAGCTTGCCGTCCGAGAAGGTCCCTGCGCCGCCCAGGCCAAATTGGATATTGCTTTCGGGGTCGAGGATACGCTCCTTAAGAAAGAGATCAATCGCTTCCGAGCGGCGAAGCGCGGGGTCGCCGCGCTCGATGAGCAGGGGTTTAAGGCCCGCTTCGGCAAGGGTCAGGGCGGCGAAGAGACCGGCGCAACCGGCGCCGACAACGACGGGACGCCCCTTGGGTGCATTTGGGACAGGGTTGGGGAATGAAGGAGCCTCGCCGTCTACCATGCGGATGCGCGAGCGGTCGCGCTCGGCGACGCGGTCGACCACCTCCTGCTCGAGTCGGGAGCTTGTCAGCTCGACTCGAAAGCTCAAAATAAAATGGACATCTCGTTTTTTACGGGCGTCGATTGACTTGCGATGGAGCTCAATGGCTTTAATCTGGGAATCCTCGCATCGCAGGGCTCGTTTGACGGCGCGTCTACCAATAGCAAGGCAGGCGGCTTCGTCGCCGGCCTCATCGAGTGACGCGTGGACTTGGGTGATTTCGATCATCGAGGTCTCCTTAGATGCAAGAAAGAGGCCGCCCGGTGTCCCAGACGGCCCGAATGCGTTTTGATTATAGACTGCGCGGCTATAGGCTGCTTGCAGCGCGAATACCCGAGATCCAAGCCCATGCAAGGTTGAAACCGCCGCAATCGGCATCGATGTCGAGCGCCTCGCCACAGATGTAAAGTGGGGCGTCTGCCGCGTTGCTCACGCAGAGGTTGGGAGCTGAGACGCTCTCGATGGGCACGCCGCCGCGCGTGACCTGGGCCGAACGCTCCTCTGTCGTTCCCTCGACGAGCATCTTAAAGTGCTTGAGGATTGAGACCAGATGGATGACGTCGTACGACCCGGGGTGGCACTGTTCGAATGCGGTGCAGACAACGTGAGAGAACTGCGGGGCAAGCATGCCGTCGAGCCAGCGGGGGTCGCGGGGTGAAAAGCCGCCGAGCAACGCAACTCGCTGATTGAGCATATTGAGCAACACGTCTTTGGAGAGGTCGGGGAAAACGTCGAGCAGAATCGTGTCGTCGCGCTGAACGCGACGGGAGAGGTTAAAGGCAGCAACGCCCGAAATGCCAAAGGTTCGGAAGAGCACTTCGCCGTCTTCGTGCCAGAGCTCCTCGTGATTGCGGGTGAGCGTCAAACGGGCGCGGACGCGCAGGCCATCCAGCGTCTTGAGCGCAGTCTGGTCGCCGAAGACCGATGCCGACACAGGGCAGAGGACGGGATGCTGCGGTGTGAGGGAAAGATTGAACGTCTTCGCGATGTCGGCGGGGCTGCCGCCCGTAGCGATAATTACGGCCTTTGCCTGCAGCGTCTCGTTCTTGCGAGGGGTGTCGGCAAGCGCCTTCCGAAGCGAGCGAACCTCCGATTTTCGGTCGTCGTGCTTTTTTGCCTTGAGTGCTCGCGCGGGACGGTCTATTTGGAGTACCCAGCCCTCGGGGGCTTTGAATGCCGAGGCAACGTTTGCTCCACAGATCAAGGTGATACCCAGGTGATTGCAAGCGTTGAGAAGCGCATCGCGCACCGATTCGGCACGAAGGGAGCGCGGATACAGCCGGCCCTCCTCGGAGGTCGTCATGATGCCCAGCGAGGAGAAGAAACTGCCGAGCTCTTGCTCGGGCCGGGGACCCATGACGGATTCGACGAATGCGGGGTGGTTGTACCGCTGGAAATCAATTGATTCGTTGGAAAGGTTGCAGCGGCCGTTGCCGGTCGCAAGGAGTTTAAGGCCGCAGGCAACATCGCGCTCAACGATGCAGACGCTTTTGCCTGCGCGTGCGGCCGTAATGGCGGCGGCGAGACCCGAGGCCCCGCCGCCGATTACCAAGACGTCATAGGAGGCGTTTGTGTTCACTTAGGCCTCGGCGGTCTCGTGCGGGGCAATGGCCTCGACAGCAGAGACGGCTTGGGGCAGCATACCGTCGGGCAGTGCGGTCTCAACCTCGCCCTTGTCGCAAGCCTCGGCGAGTGCCGGATTGATGGGAAGCTGCCCTAGAATCTCGAGGTTGTAACGCTCGGCGACCTCGGGGAGCTTGCTCTTGCCAAAGACTTCGATCTTCTTGCCGCAATCGGGGCACTCGATATAGCTCATGTTTTCGACGATTCCCAGAATGGGCACGTTCATCTTCTCGGCCATGTTGACCGCCTTGGCGACGATCATCGAGACCAGATCCTGCGGGCTCGTGACGATGACGATGCCATCGACGGGCAGCGACTGGAAGACAGTGAGGGCGACGTCGCCCGTTCCCGGAGGCATGTCGACCAGCAGGTAGTCGATGGGGCCCCATGAGGTTTCGCTCCAGAACTGCCTGATGGCACCCGCGATAACCGGGCCGCGCCAGAGCACGGGGTCGGTTTCGTTTTGGAGCAGCAGGTTAGAGCTCATAACCTTGACGCCGTGCTCGGAGATTTCGGGCAGCATAAGATTGCCGAGGGCATGGACGTGACGTCCGCTCATGCCGAACATCTTAGGGATAGAGGGGCCGGTAATATCGGCATCGAGGACGCCGACCTTGTGACCGTGGCGGGAAAGCTCCGTGGCGATGGCGCCGGTGACGAATGACTTGCCGACGCCGCCCTTACCGGAAAGCACGGCGATAACGCGCTTGACCTCGGACAGCGTATTCTCCTCAAATTGCGACGGCGACGTTTGCCCGCCGGCTGCCTGTGCGTGCTCGCAACCCATGTTTGACTCCTTTGTATATGTTGGGGCCGGAGCCCCGCGGTGTGACACGAGCGTCATTGTACCCTCGTTTGCGAGCGGGAGTCATTTGCGATGCATTTGGGCCGAGCGTGCTTGCAATACGATGGGCCCAAGCGAATGGGCGGGCTTACTGAACTTTGCTGGCGAACTCGAGGTATTGCATGCGCTGCAGCTTGTCGATCGTCGAGGTGTATGGGCTGTCTTCAGATTCCAAGTTGTAGCGCAGCCCGTCGGCACCGAGATAGCCGGCGACATTGATGGTGGGCACATCTGACCTTGTTGCAAGCAGGGCCTTTTGATAGTCGGTGAGCGGGGCGCCGATCTTATTAAGGGTAATGGCTGCAATCTCGTTTGCCCCGACGGTGTCGTAGACGTTGAGCTCGGTATTGCCGGCGATTTCATAGTTAGCCCAGACGAAATAGGTTGACTGATAGACACGGAAAGCGTGGCTTGCCGTATCTTCCTGAGGGTACAGCTCGTCGTTGAGAGTCGTTGCGGCGCTCGGCTGATGGTCGCCAAAAAAGACAAGAACAACCGGTCTGCCGATATTGCGGAGCTCGTTGATAAAGTACTCGAGGTCCCGGTCGGATGCGTTGATGCAGGTGAGATAGGTGTTGAGCGCGCTATTGGCGCCCTCGCTGGCTCCCTCGACCCAATAGTTTGTCAGCTCTTCGGCGGGAACGGTGCCATAGTCGTAGCCGCCGTGATTTTGCATCGTGACGTCAAAGATGAACTGCGGCGCTTCGTCGGTTCTAAGCAGGTCGAGTATCTTGTCGTAGGTGGCGTAGTCGCATACGCCGGCATGGTAACAGGGCGCACCTTCGAAATCGCCGATTGAAAGAAAGTCTCCAAAGCCCAGCTGCTGATAGATCTTATCTCGATGGTAGTTGACAGGGTTTTGCGGGTGCATAGCGGTAGCGGTATACCCAAGCTCTTTAAGGTCCTTTGCCAGGCTGTTGACGCCATTCATCTGATACAGCTGATAGGGGATCTTGCCTAATCCGACAAAGGCCGTTGTCGCTCCGGTCAAAAATTCGAATTCGGAGTTTGCCGTTCCGCCACCGGTGACCGAAGCGAGCATGGTGCCGCGAACAAGTGTGTCGGGAAGCGAGTTGTAGAATGCGGGGCCGGTGTACCCGGCCGCCTGGAGCTGCTCAAAGCACGAAAGGTCGCTAAAACTCTCGTTCATGACGGCAACAATCGTCGGCTTGATTTCATTGAACTGGGCAACGGCAGCCGCGCGCTGCTCGCTCGAGCCATACGTGCTGTCGTAGGCGGCGGCGAGCTCCTGCTCGATGCTCTGCGCCTCATCGGGCGTATAGCCTTCGGGCTTCTCAATGGGCAACTCGTTGGCCATTTCGGTGAACGAAGTGATAAAACCCTGAGACGTATATGTGGTGATGGGCTGCCAACGGTCAAATCCAAAATCCAGCGCCTGCTCCAAGTCGATGCTGGAAAAGCCC
Source organism: uncultured Collinsella sp. (assembly GCA_902470805.1). Classification (GTDB taxonomy): domain Bacteria; phylum Actinomycetota; class Coriobacteriia; order Coriobacteriales; family Coriobacteriaceae; genus Collinsella. Next base: position 9,105 of record CABRHX010000009.1, read on the forward strand.
GAGAGCTCCACAACGGTCACTAGCAGAAAAGCGCAGAGGTTAGCGGCGATTGCGGGGAAGACATGGGTGGGCGTACGGAGCTTTCGCGGTCGGATAAGCGAAAGAAGCCCCAGGGAAATCTCCAGCAGGGCGAGAGAGGTTACGATTCCGGCGGTAAAGGTAAACTCGTATCCCTCGCTCACTTCCATTGCGGTGCCGAGGGCCAAGATATCGCTTGGCAGGATGGCTTCGCCTTTAAATGTTATGACGAAGTGCTCGGCAATGCCAAGGATGCAACAGGCGACGGGCACGAGGGCCATGACGCCTCCATGACGCTGTCCCAGCAAATAAAGGGAGAGCAGAACCGTCGCGAGCAGCCCGACGGAAAACCCGAATGAGTTGGCGGGAATGCGATAGAACGTTTCGTTACAGGCAATTTCGAGTGAAACGAACGAGAGCGCTGAAACAGCGGCGATGACAAGGATGTCACGGCAAATACAGGCAACCGTTCCCGTCGCAAGATCGGTTTGGTCGATATGTCCCGAAACCAAGGGCTCGACAAGAAGTATGACGGCGGCAGCACCGAGCGCCGAATAAGAAAGGACCCATAGGGAATTGTCCTCATTTACGAGCAATTGATTCGTAATCCATGCAGCTACCATGCCGAGCGGGATGAGGAGCGTCGCGCACCAAAAGACGCGGGCAATGGGCGGCTTTTCATTGTGTTTGATTGAAAAATACACGCGCACGACGACGGTGGCCACGATAAGGACGGCGATGAATATGGGCAGATTGGCCATGTCGCTCGAAGTGATTTCAAGGGGGATATCTTCGGTCATGGACGTTCCTCTGTTACAGCAAATTAAGTTCAGTAGTAGATTACTGTAACCTTTCCACGGCATTTCGAGAAACAAAGCATCCGATACGCAAAGCTAAAGGTCTGCGAATCTTGTATTACGAACATCTGTGCGCGTCGAGTGCGCTAAACTCATCGACAGTATGATTCGATGCAATAGGAGGCAAGGAGCTTCCATGTCTGATTCTTCTATCGTTATTCGCGGCGCTCGTGAGCACAACCTCCGTGATATCGATGTTTCCATTCCGCGTGACCAACTCGTGGTCATTACCGGTCTTTCTGGCTCGGGCAAGAGTTCGCTGGCATTTGACACTATCTATGCCGAGGGCCAGCGTCGATACGTCGAGAGCCTTTCGAGCTATGCGCGCCAGTTCTTGGGCCAGATGGACAAACCCGACTTGGATTCAATCGACGGCCTTTCGCCGGCGGTGTCGATCGACCAAAAGACGACGTCTAAAAACCCTCGCTCGACGGTTGGCACCGTAACCGAGATTTATGACTATCTGCGCCTGCTGTTCGCCCGTGTGGGCACCCCGCACTGTCCCGAATGCGGCCGCGTCATTGAGCGTCAGACGACCGACCAGGTTGCCGACAAGGTCTTGGCGGCGGGGGAGGGCCGCCGCGCGTTTGTGCTGGCACCGGTGGTGCGCGGGCGAAAAGGCGAGTACACCAAACTGTTTGAGGACCTTCGCGCCGAGGGCTTTAGCCGCGTGCGTGTCGACGGTGAAGTGCGCTCGCTCGACGATCCGATCGATCTGGACAAGAAGTTCAAGCACGATATCGAGGTCGTAGTCGATCGCATCGTGATCCGTGAGAACTCTCTGGGCCGTATCGCCGAGTCTGTTGAGCAGGCGACCGCGCTGGCTCACGGCAATGTAAACGTGTACATGCTGCCCGATCGTGATGCTCCCGAGGGGACCGAGGGCGAGCTGCTGGAGTATTCGTTGGCCTTGGCGTGCCCGGAGCATGGTCACTCCATTGACGATCTTCAGCCGCGTGATTTTTCGTTCAACGCTCCCTATGGCGCATGTCCTGAGTGCGACGGCCTGGGCTTTAAGAAAACCGTTGATGCCGAGGCGTTGATCGAGGACCCCTCGAAGTCCATTGCTGACGGAGTCTTTGGTAGCCTGTTTGGCAACTCGAACTACTATCCGCAGATTTTTGCTGCGGTCTGCAAACACTTTAAGGTGAGCACCGATACGCCGTGGGAGGACTTGCCCCCTCGCGTGCGTCGTGCATTCTTGGATGGCCTGGGCGATACGAAGATCTCGGTCGACTACCAAAAGCTCGACGGACGTCGCAGCCAGTGGGATACCAAGTTTTCGGGCGTTCGCAACATCCTGTACGAACGCTATACCGAGACGACGAACGAGAACACCAAGGCGCGCCTGGAGAAGTACATTCGCGAGGAGCCGTGCTCGAGCTGCCACGGCGCTCGTTTGCGCCCTGAGATGCTCGCCGTCACCGTGGGCGGCAAGTCCATTTACGAGGTTTGTTGCCTGTCGTGCCGTGAATCGCTCGAGTTTTTTGAGGGCCTGGAACTCACCGAGCGCCAACAGTTTATCGGCGGCCGTATCGTCAAGGAAATCCTGGAGCGCTTGCGTTTTCTGGTCGATGTTGGACTCGACTATCTGACGCTCGATCGTGCCTCGGCGACGCTTTCCGGTGGCGAGGCGCAGCGTATTCGCCTGGCAACGCAGATCGGCGCGGGTCTCATGGGCGTGCTCTATATTCTGGACGAGCCCTCGATCGGTCTTCATCAGCGTGACAACGAGCGCTTGATCAAGACGCTCGAGCGCCTGCGCGATATCGGCAATACCGTTATCGTCGTCGAACACGACGAGGATACAATCCGTGCCGCCGATTACGTGATCGACATGGGGCCCGGCGCCGGCGTCAACGGCGGACACGTAGTCGCGGCGGGAACGCCTGCCGATATCATGGCGTGTCCTGAGTCGATGACGGGCGCTTATCTGACCGGTAAACGAATGATCCGGGTGCCTGATGAACGGCGCAAGCCCGGTCGCGGCTGCCTTAAAATTACGGGCGCTCGAGCCAACAACCTCAAAAACGTTACTGCCAAAATCGAGTTTGGTACGCTTACGGTTGTTACCGGCGTGTCGGGATCGGGCAAGAGCTCCCTGGTTACCGATACCATTGCGCCTGCCCTTACGAATGCCATTCACCGTTCGACGCGCCCTGTGGGTCCATATAAGAAAATCGAGGGCATCGAGTGTATCGATAAGGTTATCGATATCGACCAGTCGCCGATTGGCCGCACGCCGCGTTCCAACCCTGCTACCTATATCGGCCTGTGGGATGATCTTCGCGCGCTGTTTGCGAGTACGCCGGAGTCGAAGGCGCGCGGCTACTCGCCGGGTCGTTTCTCCTTTAATGTGAGTGGCGGGCGCTGTGAGGCGTGCAAGGGCGACGGGCAGATCAAGATCGAGATGCACTTCCTTCCTGATATCTACGTTCCCTGCGAAGTTTGCGGCGGTAAACGCTACAACCGCGAGACACTCGAGGTCACCTACCGTGGCAAGACCATCTCGGACGTGCTCGACATGAGCGTCACCGAGGCGCTGGCCTTCTTTGGGAATATCCCGCAGATTAAGCGCAAGCTCCAGACGCTGTACGATGTAGGCTTGGGCTACGTGAGCCTGGGCCAGCCCGCCACGACGCTTTCGGGCGGCGAGGCGCAGCGTGTGAAACTCGCCAAGGAGCTTCATCGACGCCAGACGGGCAAGACGTTCTATATTTTGGACGAGCCGACGACCGGCCTTCATTTTGAGGACGTCCGCCAGCTGCTCGATGTGCTGCAGCGCTTGGTCGATGCGGGCAACACGGTGCTGGTGATTGAACACAACCTTGATGTCATCAAGGTTGCCGACCGCCTGATCGATATGGGTCCCGAGGGCGGTAACGGCGGCGGAACCGTCGTGGTTTCGGGCACACCGGAGCAGGTTGCGGACTGTCCGCAGAGTTATACGGGCAAGTTTTTGGCGCCGTTGCTCAGGCGTGACCGGGAGCGTCAGGCTCAACTTGATGCTCAATAAATAGGCGATTCAGTTTATGGGCGCCATCGACTCCTTGTGATTCGATGGCGCTTGCTGTGCCGAAGTGACGTATGCAGCCGAATTGGACATATACTTAATCCTTGCGTCCGAATGCGAGGGAAAGGATATGTCATGGCAAAGGCTGTAAAGACGCCAAAAACCAATGCGATGCGCGAGCTGGAAAGCGCCGGCATTTCCTATGTTCTACATACGTACGAAGACGATGGTGATGAGTCGGTGGGCCTGGGTGTCGCGATTTCGGAGCAGCTTGGCGAGGAGCCCGGTCAAGGATTTAAGACTTTGGTCTGCGTGACACTGTCCAACGACTATGTCGTGTGCTGTATCCCTGTTGCCGACGAGCTCGATCTAAAGTCCGCCGCGCGTGCCGCGGGGGAGAAGTCCTTGGCCTTGATGCATGTGAAGGATTTGCTTGCGGCGACTGGCTACGTTCGCGGCGGCTGCAGCCCGGTCGGTATGAAAAAACGCTACCGGACGCTCATTGATGAGACGTGTGTCCTTTGGGATACCATTTTTATTTCGGGAGGCAAGCGTGGTTATCAGCTCGAGCTTGCACCCGATGATTTAATTGCATTTTGCGGGGCGACGGTTGCCGCGATTACGAGAGAGGACTGAGCGATGGCGCAGGAAGAATTGAAGCGCGGAGCTCATTTTGCAAAAGAATCTGCGCCTCAGACACCCTCATCCGAAGCTTCTTCGTCGCGAGATGACACTGACGACATGGGCTCGTCGGACTACTCCACGGTTGGTCGTTCCGCCGGGCTTATGACCATCCTGACCATTGTGTCTCGCGTCACCGGTTTTATCCGCACGTGGGCAATGGCGGCCGCTATCGGCATGTCGCTACTTTCGTCCTCCTATCAGGTCGCCAACAACCTGCCCAATATGCTCTACGAACTCGTGATGGGCGGCATGCTCGTGACGGCGTTTTTGCCCGTGTACATGGGCGTGAGGCGTGAGCAGGGTCGCGAGGCCTCGAACGAGTACGTGGGCAACCTGCTCGGCATTCTGCTTTTGGTGCTGGGTGGCATTTCGTTGCTGGGGACCGTGTTCGCCCCGGGCTTTATCTGGACGCAATCGTTCCTTTCGGGTGACGGCGGCAGCATGGATACCGCTGCGTTCATGTTCCGTTTCTTTGCCATCCAGATTCTGTTTTATGGTTTGGGCTCGGTGTTCTCGGGCGTTCTCAACGCACACCGCGACTACTTCTGGTCGACGTTTGCCCCGGTCCTCAACAATGTGATCGTCATTGCGAGCTTTATGGGTTTTGCGCCCGTGTCCGCACAGTTTGGCGAACGTGCCGGCATCATCTTGATTGCGGCCGGTACGACCCTCGGTGTCTTTGTTCAGATGGCATGTCAGATTCCCGCGCTTAGCAAGCACGGCGTGCATCCCCATATCCATATCGACTTTAAGGACCCCGCGCTGCGCCAGACGATTGCGCTCGGTATCCCGACGCTGCTCGCCACGGTGTGCATGTTTGTCTCGACTTCTATCACCAACGCTGCCGCGCTGGTGGTCCAGCCCGAGACTGGTCCTTCCGTCATCGCCTATGCGCGCCTGTGGTACACGCTGCCCTACGCGCTGATTGCCGCCTCGCTTTCGACGGCGCTCTATACCGAGCTCTCTCACGACGCACAGGAGAAGGATTACGACAGCGTACGCACGGGCATTTCGCGTGGCGTCGCCCAGATGCTGTTCTTCCTGATTCCGTTCGCACTGTACCTGATTGTCTTCGCACGTCCGCTCAACATGATCTACTGTGCTGGCAAGTTCGATGAATCCGGAGTGGCGCTGGTGTCCGAGTACCTTGTCTACCTAGCGCTCTCGCTGCCGCTCTACGGCGTGGTCGTGTTGATGCAGAAGAGCTTCTCTGCCTTGCTCGACATGAAGCCCTATAGCCGCTATTGCCTGTATTCTGCCATCGGCCAGGCCGGCTCGGTTCTGCTGTTTGGCGTTGTGCTGGGCTTCGGTATGCCGGCAATCGCGCTTTCGTATGTTGTCGACTACGTGATCTTGGTCGGCTGTTCGCTGTGGTGGCTGCGTCGTCGCCTGCGTGGCCTTCAGGTCAAATCTATCCTGCATGGCGGTTTCTTTGGCCTTTTGCTCGGTGGTCTAGGTGCTGCCGCAGGCGCCGGCGTCATGTGGGTGCTTGAACACTTTGTCGGGGCACTTGGCGGCTCGATTCTGATTACTCTTGGCTACGTTTGCGTTGCGGGTGTCGTCTCGCTTGCTGTTACCTTTGGCCTTGCCGTCGTCCTTAAGATGCCTGAGGTCTCGGCGCTGCTTCGTCGCAAGTAGGTGCGTGTGGCCGGTCACGACAACATTCCAACGCTTGCCGAGCAGGTTTCGCGCGTTCCCACACAGCCCGGATGCTACCTTTGGAAGGATGCCAAGGGCGATGTCATCTACGTGGGCAAGGCAAAAAACTTGCGTTCCCGTATGCGCCAGTACGTGACACTGCAGGATGAGCGTCAAAAGATCCCGCTGATGATGCAGCTGGTGGCGAGCTTTGACTATATCGTGGTGGAGACCGAGCACGAGGCGTTGGTGCTCGAGCGCAATTTGATTGGTCAGTACCATCCGTACTTTAACGTCGACCTCAAGGATGACAAGAGCTACCCCTTTATCGCCATTACAAAGGGCGACCTGTATCCCGCTATCAAATATACGCGCGAGCGTCATAAGCCGGGAACGCGTTATTTTGGTCCCTATACCGATAGCCGTGCGGCACGTGAGACGATAGATACGCTGCGCAAGGTTATCCCCATCTGCTCCGCATCCTGTGCGGAGTGGCGTCGTTGTCGTCGTATCGTCGAGTCCCACAGGGGCGAGGAAGACATCGTCAATATGATTTGCGCGCAAAACGGGCGTCCCTGCTTTGACTACCATGTCGGGCGCGGCCCGGGTGCGTGTGTCGGCGCGATTTCTCCTACGGACTATGCCAAGAACGTCAAACGTGTCGAACGTTTTTTGTCGGGCCATCGCAAGGATGTCGTCGATGAGCTGACCTCCGAGATGACGGATGCCGCCGAGGCGCTCGACTTTGAGCGCGCGGCACGCGTCAAACGTCGTTTGGAGGTCATCAGGGGTCTGGACGACCGTCAGCAAGTCGTTTTTCCCTCCAGTGTCGATATCGATGTCATCGGTTTCTATCGCGAGGAGACCATCTCCGCCGCTTGCGTCTTTGTCGTGCGTGAGGGTCGAACGGTTCGAACCTGCGAGTTCATTCTTGACAAGGGTCTTGATGTTGACGAGGAAGAGCTCCAGTCGGGCTTTCTTAAGCGCTATTACGACGAGACGGCCGATATTCCAGCTGAGATAAACCTCTCTGTCGAGCTTGAGGATGCGGAGGCGCTGGGGGAGTGGCTTGCAGGCAAGCGCGAGCGTTCCTGCCATCTCCATAGGCCGCAGCGTGGCGAAAAGCACCGTTTGCTCGATATGGCATCCAAAAATGCGCGCCATGCCCTCATGCGCTACATGATGCGAACGGGGTACGCTGACGACCGCACCAATCAAGCGCTCCTGGAGCTCGAAAGCGCGCTGGCGCTGCCGGCGCCGCCGATGCGTATCGAGTGCTTCGATATCTCGACGCTGCATGGAACCTTTACCGTCGCCTCGATGGTGGTGTTTACCAACGGACGCGCCGACAAGAGCCAGTACCGTCGTTTTAAAATTCAGGCCGAATTGGACGAGGCAAACGACTTCGTGTCGATGTCCGAGGTTTTGGGACGACGCTATGCTCCCGAGCGCATGGCCGACGAGCGCTTTGGCTCGCGCCCCGATTTGCTCGTTGTCGATGGCGGTAAGCCGCAATTGACCGCTGCGATCAAGCAACTTGAGGCTCTTGGGCTCGATATACCAGTTTGTGGCTTGGCAAAGGCCGATGAGGAAGTTTTTGTGCCTTGGGACGAGACTCCCGTCGTGCTGCCGACCGGGTCTGCTTCGCTCTATCTAATTAAACAGGTGCGCGATGAATCGCACCGTTTTGCAATCACATTCCATCGTGAGTTGCGCGATAAAGCCATGACAGTTTCGGTACTCGATGACGTTCCAGGCGTGGGACCCACCAGAAAACGTGCCCTTATGCGCCATTTTGGTTCGATGAAGCGTTTGCGCGCGGCGAGCGAGCAAGAGATCGCGGAAGTTCGCGGCATACCTGCCGATGTTGCCAAGGCGGTCCACGAGGCGCTCGTTGCGTGGAATGCCGAGCGCGCCGAGGCGGCGGCTGGCCATTCCGATAGCTAAACACGAGCCTAAACTACTGATATACATGATTGCGTGATTTTCAACCATTTATTTCGCCATGATTGCATGCTGGTTTCGGGTTTTATTAACGCTAAAACGTTTGACTAGTCATGGTGAACAACCCTGCTATCCTGCGGGTTGACGAAGACTGATATCTCACCTCGTCGATACATACTGTCTGGCGAATCATTTGTCAATGAATTCGGTGAACGGTAGTAAATACCGTTCAAGCGTATGTATGTATCGGTCGCCGAGCGCGGCACCTCAGTTGGGTTCGTCGGTAGGTAAGGTATATATCGTCCGCAAGTTGCGCGGGGGCACGTCTAGGTGCTCCCGAGTAAGATTCTCTATTGATAGGAGAAGACATGGCCATCATCAACAAGGGTATGTCCAGGCGTTCGTTCCTCGGCCTCACCGGCAGCGTCGCTGCTGTCGCCGGCCTTGGTCTCACTGGCTGCGGTGGCAGCTCTAGCGACGAGGGTTCCGCTTCCGGCTCCACCGATTCCGCCAACCGTGGCGGCGGCGTGATCACCGCTGGTTCCGCTTACGCTCCGTCCAGCTTCGATCCCGCCAGCACCGGCTCCGCTGTGGGCCTGGGTGCTAACTGGCACGTCGTCGAGGGCCTCTACGGCATCGATTACCACGACTACAGCACCTTCAACGAGCTCGCCACCGACGATCCCAAGTCTGTGGACGACACCACTTTCGAGGTCACCATCCGCAAGGGCGCCAAGTTCTCCGATGGCACCGAGGTCACCGCTGACGATGTCGTTGCCTCCTACACCGCTTGCGCCGCTTCCGCTACCTATGCTCCGTTCTTCCAGCCCTTCGAGTCCATCGAGGCCAAGGACGCCAGCACCGTGACGGTCAAGACCAAGGTCCCCAACTTCTCCCTGCTCAAGGATCGTCTGGCCATCGTCCGCGTTACCCCGGCCACCCAGACCGAGGAGGATCGCGCCAAGCAGCCGATCGGCTCCGGCCCCTGGATGTACGACTCTATCTCCGATACCGAGATCACCCTGGTTCCCAACCCCGAGTACAACGGTGAGTATGCTGCCGAGGATAAGAAGATCCAGTACAGCATCCTGACCGACCCCACTGCTCGCGTTACCGCTCAGCAGGAGGGCTCCACGCTCGTTATGGAGCTCGTTACCGCTGACGCCGTCGACCAGCTCGAGAGCGCCGGCTGCAAGATTGACAACGTTCAGGGTTTCGGCACCCGCTTCATCATGTTCAACGTCGCCAAGGAGCCTTGGAACAACGTCAAGGTCCGTCAGGCTGTCATGTATGCGCTCGACACCGAGAAGATGGTCAGCAACACCTTCGCCGGCCTTGCCACCGCTGCCAGCTGCTACCTGCCCAAGAGCTTCACCAACTATCATGAGGCTTCCACGGTGTACAAGACCGACACCAAGAAGGCTAAGAAGCTCATCGAGGAGTCTGGCATCACCCCGGGTGCCATCACCCTGCGCACCACCGACAACGAGCAGATTAAGGGCATGGCCGCCCAGGTCAAGAACGACCTCGACGCTCTCGGCTTCGATGTGACCATCCAGACCGATACCTCGCCGGCCACCTACGCCGCCATCGACGGCGGCGAGGCCTACGATATCCTCCTTGCCCCTGGCGATCCTTCCTGCTTCGGCGCCGACCCCGACCTGCTGCTCAACTGGTGGTACGGCGACAACGTCTGGATGCAGACCCGTTGCCCGTGGAAGGAGTCCGCTGAGTGGCAGAAGCTCCACGGTCTCATGGACGAGGCTCTTGCCGCCGAGGGCGACGAGCAGCAGAAGAAGTGGAACGAGTGTTTCGACATCATTGCCGACAACGCCGTTCTGTACCCCGTTGTCCACGTCAAGACCGTCTCCGCTTCTTGGGACGATCCGTCCACTGCGCCCAATGGCGAGGCCCTCGATGGTTTCAAGGGCATCGGCACGACGAGCATGTCCTTCAGGGGCGTTGCGACCGTCAAGGCGTAAGACTCGCTTGAGTCTATATGCAGGATGTCGGTCGTTGGGACCGTATCCTCATAGTTGAAACAAAGACCCGGGCGGCAACGATGTCGCTCGGGTCTTGTAATGAGTATCCGTACTCATATACCAGTTGGTCCTACCGACAAAAGAAAGGGGAGAGAACGTGAACAACTTGCTACGTTTGATTGGAAGGCGTCTTGTGGCGCTGCCGATCATGGCATTGGGCGTCACCGTCCTGGTGTTCTTCCTTATGTCGTTCTCCAAGACCGACCCCGCCTACACGGCGTTGGGTGACGGTGCCTCGCCCGAGGCGGTTGCCGAGTACCATGAGAAGTATGGTCTGGACGACCCCTGGCCCGTGCGCTACGTGCGCTATATGGGCGATTTGATCCATGGCGACATGGGCACCTATGGTGCTGCCCGCAACTCCGTTGCCAAGCGCATCTCCACGGCCCTGCCCGTCACGATGCAGCTGACCTTCATCGGTCTTGCCATCGGTGCGGTCGTTTCGTTTTTGCTCGGCGTCATCGCGGCACTGTATCGCGACAAATGGCCGGACCAAGTAATCCGTGTCTTTTCCATCGCCGGCTTGGCAACCCCGTCGTTCTGGCTTGCCGTTCTGTTGATCCTGCTGTTCTCTTCCTACCTTAAGGTGCTCCCGGCATCGGGCGCTCTGCCTCACTTCACCACGAATCCGGTTGGCTATCTGGGGCGTATGATCATGCCCGCTATCGCCTTGGCATTTCCGCTGACGGGCCAGATGACTCGTATCGTGCGTACCGCCATGGTCGAGGAGCTCGACAAGGATTATGTCCGTATGGCTCGCGGCGCCGGCGTTCCCGAGAAGGTCGTCGTCGGCATCAACGTTCTTCGCAATGCGCTGATCACCCCGGTCACCACCCTCGGTCTTAAGATCGGTTACCTCATGGGCGGCGCCGTCGTCATCGAGGTTATCTTCAACCTCCCCGGCATGGGCACCGCGATTCTGCAGGGCGTTCAGGGCAACGAGGCGAACCTGGTTCAGGGCGTCGTCATCGTCGTTGCTCTTGCCTTCATCATCATCAACATCGTGGTTGACATGCTCTACCTGCTCATCAACCCGCGCATCAGGACGGTGTAGATTATGGTAAAGATTCGAGAGAAGCAAACCGAGCAGCTCGAGAAGGCTGCCTCCAAGGGGCTCAAGCTCGGTGGCTGGAAGAAGATGACGCTGTCTTCTAAGATTGCCGCCGTCGTGCTGGTGCTGGTCGCCCTGACTGCGATTCTGGCGCCCCTTCTTGCCCCCTATAGCCCGGTCGAGATCTTTACGGCTCGCCAGGCTCCCGGCAACGGATTTATCTTCGGTACCGACGATAAGGGTCGCGACATTCTGTCGCGTATGCTCTACGGTGGTCGTTACTCGCTGATTATCGGCTTTGGCGCCACCGCCATGGCTCTGGTCTGCGGCTCGGTCGTGGGCGCCCTTGCAGCGGTTTCGCGCAAGGCCGTCTCCGAGACGATCATGCGTATCTTGGACATCATCATGTCCATCCCGGGCATCGCCCTCGCGGCCGTCTTCGTCTCCATCCTGGGCAACTCCGTGCCGTCGATCATCTTCGCCATCGGCTTTATGTACACTCCGCAGATTGCCCGTATCGTACGCGCCAATATCGTGTCCGAGTACGGCGAGGACTATGTCCGCGCGGTCATCGTTTCCGGCGCCAAGGCTCCGTGGATTTTGATTAAGCATGTTCTGCGTAACTGCATCGCCCCGATCATGGTCTTCACCGTTACCCTGGTCGCCGACGCCATCATCTTCGAGGCCTCGCTGACCTTCATCGGCGCTGGTATCCAGGAGCCCACCGCTACCTGGGGCAACATCCTCGCCGACGCCCGCGGCGGCGTGCTCGCCGGTCGTTGGTGGCAGGCGCTGTTCCCGGGCCTAGCCATCATGATCACCTGCCTGGCGCTCAACATCCTCTCCGAGGGCATTACCGACGCCATGGCCGCTGCTCCCTCCGCTGCCCTGGATCCTACCGATTCCTCCAAGCGTCGCGAGGCCGACCTGCTGGTCTCCGACCCCGTTCGCGCCTACAAGGAGCAGGCCCAGTCCCTCTCCGCTCGCCTTGGCGCCCTGCGCGATGTCGAGCTCAAGCGTGACGATCGCCACGTGCCCGACGAGTCCGTTGAGCCGATTCTCTCGGTCCGTGACTTCTGCATCCAGTTTGAGCATCACGGTGATATCAACGTCGTCGACCATGTCAACTTTGACGTTCGTCCTGGTCAGACCATGGGCCTGGTGGGCGAGTCCGGTTGCGGTAAGTCCATCACCACGCTGGCCATCATGGGCCTGACCGACGATGACGAGCATCTTTCCGGCGAGGTTCTCTGGGAGGGTCGCGACCTGCTCAAGATGAGCAAGAAGGAGTGGTTCGGCCTGCGCGGTACCGATATCGCTATGGTCTATCAGGACGCCCTGTCCTCGCTTAATCCCTCCATGCTCATCTCTGCCCAGATGAAGCAGCTCACCAAGCGCGGCGGAACCCGCAGCGCCGAGGAGCTCCTGGAGCTCGTCGGCCTCGATCCCAAGCGCACGCTCGAGAGCTATCCGCACGAGCTTTCCGGCGGCCAGCGTCAGCGTGTCCTGATCGCTATGGCCCTTACCCGCGACCCCAAGCTGGTCATCTGCGACGAGCCCACGACCGCTCTGGACGTTACCGTCCAGAAGCAGGTCATCAAGCTGCTCAACGATCTTCAGGCCAAGCTCGGCTTTGCCATGATCTTTGTTTCGCATGACCTGGCTCTGGTCGCCGAGGTTGCCCATAACATCACGGTTATGTACGCTGGCCAGGTTATCGAGCAGGCACCCACCAAGGAGCTGCTCACCAACCCGATCCACGAGTACACCCGCGGTCTTCTGGGCTCCGTTCTGTCCATCGAGAGCGGCTCGGGCCGTCTGCACCAGGTCCCCGGCGCCGTTCCCAGCCCGCGCGATTTCCCCAAGGGCGATCGCTTCGCACCCCGCTCGAGCCATCCGCGTATTGGCCTGGATACCCGTCCGGTCTTCAAGCGCGTGCCCGGCACCGAGCACTTCTATTCCGAGCTCCCCGACGAGGTGCTCAAGGCAAATGGTTTGACCCCTCACGCGGAGGTGATGTAGATGAGCGATACCGCAGTCAACGGCGTCGAGCCGATCATCTTCCTTGATGACGTCCACGTCACCTTTAGGACCCGTACCGGCTCGATTCTGCACCCCAACCTGGTTCACGCCGTCCAGGGTGTAACGATTAAGCTCATGCCCGGTCAGACGATCGGCATCGTCGGCGAGTCCGGTTGCGGTAAGTCCACCACCGCTAACGTCATGTGCGGCCTGCAGGCCCCCACGAGCGGCAAGGTCTACTTTAAGGGCAAGGACGTTACCAAACGTACCGCCGAGGACCGTCGCCACATGGGTCGCGTCATCTCGGTCGTGTTCCAGAACCCGGCCACGGCGCTCAACCCCCGCATGGTCGTTCGCGAGCAGCTGCTCGACCCCATGCGCGTCCACAACCTGGGTACCGAGGCCGAGCAGGAGAAGCGCGTCAAGGAACTCTTGGAGCTCACCGGTCTGCCCAGCTCCGCTGCCGAGGTTCTTCCCGGCCAGCTTTCGGGCGGCCAGCGTCAGCGCGTCGCAATTGCCCGTGCCCTGTCGCTGAACCCCGATGCCATCATCGCCGACGAGCCCACCTCGGCTCTGGACGTTTCGGTCCGCGCGCAGATTCTGAACCTGCTGACTGACCTTAAGAAGGAGCTCGGCCTGGCCATGGTGTTCATCAGCCATGACATCCAGACGGTCCGCTATATCTCTGACGACATCATCGTTATGAATGGCGGCAAGATCGTCGAGCAGGGCGAGGCCAAGCAGGTCTTCCAGCACCCCCAGGACCCCTACACCAAGATGCTGCTCGGCGCTGCGCCGTCGCTGCTGCATCCCAAGCTCGGCGAGTAACCTCGCTTTCCCTCCCGTGCGCCCGGTTCCCTTGCCGGGCGCACCTCCGTTGCGATTTCGAAAGGTTGGGTTCACGAGCCATGCCAAGTGCTCAGGAGCTACAACATCAATTTGGTGAATATCGAGGCGCCATGCCCCGTCCATCAGATTTCGATCTCTTTTGGAAGGATCGCATGGCCGAGGCCGACGCCGTCGGGCTTGACTATGCGATCGAGACGGCATCGGTCACCGATGCCGCGACCTGCCAGCTTTTCGACCTCTGGTATACCGGCATGTGTGGCGCTCGCCTGCATGCCAAGTACCTTAAACCCGTCTCGGACGAGCCCGTGCCATTGGTGCTTCAGTTTCATGGGTATCCGGGTGCAAGCCGCAGCTGGTTTGAGCAGGCGTCGTTTGCGGGCATGGGCATGGCACTCATCGCCCTCGACTGCCCCGGCCAAGGAGGTCCCTCCGAGGACATTGGTGGATTTGAGGGCACAACGGTTGCCGGGCATATCGTCGCCGGCATCGACGGCGACCCGGCCAACCTCTACTATGTCCGCTTACACCAAGATATTCGAATCCTGTGCCGTATTGTTCGTGAGCTCGAGGGCATCGATCTTGCCCGTGTGTTTGTGAACGGCGCGTCGCAGGGCGGCGGTTTGGGTATTGCGACCTGTGCGCTTAATAGCGAGCTTATCAATCGTGCCGCCATCCTCTATCCCTTCCTGTCGGATTTCCGCCTGGTCTGGGATTTGGATGCCGACGACATTGCCTACGAAGGCCTGCGCTATTGGTCTCGCTGGTTTGATGAGGACTCGACTCGTATTGACGAAGCCTATGCCAAGCTGGCGTACTTCGATTCCAAGAACTTTGCCCCTATGGTCAAATGCCCCGTGCTGTTTGGCACTGGCACAGCCGATATCGTCTGTCCGCCAGCGACGCAGTTTGCGGTCTATAACAACCTGACCTGCGAAAAGCGTCATGAGTTCTTTGAAGGCTTTGGCCACGAGGAGATTCAGGATTTTGACGATTTGATCATTCCGTTTTTCTGCAAGGGAGGGGAGGCTCATGTCTAAGTGCGAGAGCAATGTTGACGAGCTGATTGTCCCCGGGCTCGTGGGAATTCCTGGAACGGTTTCGTCAAGGCTCGCAGAATATCGGGACTGGCGCGGTGATGTCCAAGCAGATGTTTCTGATTTAGAGACATGCGCTTCGAATCTTGAGATTCAAGGCCTGGCCATTACGGCGATTGACTTTGTTAACCCCTGCGCCCGTTACTCGGAGGTCTCCTTTGAGCTCGGTGACGATGCGATTCACGCTCGTTTGATCGAGCCTGTCGGTCGTGCCCGAGTATCTGAGCGCGTACCGCTGTGCCTGATGTTCCACGACATCGATCGGCCTGTGCGCGGCTGGCATCACATGACGAGATTTGCCGCCATGGGGTATGCCGTCCTCGCGCTGGATGACGATGTTGCTGGTGCGGACGACCTGCAGCGGGGGATTTCTTCGTCCGCTTTTGTCGAGCGCGTCCGTTGGGGTTGCGCGTTGGCGAAGGTGGCGCGCAATCTTGATGGCATGGACCCCGACCGCATCTTTGCATGGGGCGAGGGCCTTGGCGGCGGAGTCGCGCTGGCGGTTTCTGCTCTGGACGAGCGGGGCCTCGCCTGCACGGCGGTTGCCAATCCAATTCCCGGTGGCCTTGAGGCGCTGTCGTCTCGGGTGCGCGGATCGGTGCTCATGGGCACATCGCTCATGGATGCCGCGAGCGACCCCAAGGGCCAGTTTGCCGTATTCAACGGTCTTGAGTGTGACCGGAGGCATATCGTCTATGCCAAATACGCTCACGAGCGCATCAATGCGTTCGAAAACGAAGTCGTCGACTTCTTTAACCAAACGTTCTACCCGTGTTCTTTGGCCTAGGCGGCCTGGACACTGCCAACAAGAGTGGGCGGCATAGGGCTGCCCGCCAGACAACTAAGGAGATTCTTGTGGCAACTCAGAAATTCACCGGCGTTATCCCTCCCGTCGTTGTTCCCGATACCGAAGATCACCAGCTCGACGTTGCCTCCTTTGAGCGCAGCATCAACCGCATGATCGATGCCGGCGTCGATGGCTTGTTCTTCCTGGGCTCCTCGGGCGAGGTCGTCTTCTCCACCGACGAGCGTCGCCGTCAGATCATCGCCGAGGCCGTCCGTATCGTCGACCACCGCGTTCCCGTTCTGGTCGGCATCATCGACACCGAGACCGAGCGCATGATCGAGCACGGTAAGGTCGCTCAGGAGCTGGGCGCCGATGCTCTCGTCGCCACCTGCCCGTTCTATGCCCTGCAGGGCATGACCGAGGTCGAGGAGCACTTCCGCATCCTGCATGAGGAACTCGACCTGCCCATCTTCGCCTACGACATCCCCGTGTGTGTCCACACCAAGCTCCCCTGGAAGCTCCTTGCCAAGCTCGGTGCCGAGGGCGTTCTGGCCGGCGTCAAGGATTCCTCGGGTGATGACATCTCGTTCCGCTACCTCGTTCAGGAGAACGAGAAGAACGGCCATCCGATGAGCATCCTCACCGGTCACGAGGTTGTTGTCGACGGCGCTTACCTCGGTGGCGCCGACGGTTCCGTCCCGGGTCTCGCCAACGTTGAGCCCGAGGGCTACGTGCGTCAGTGGAAGGCCGCTCAGGCTGGTGACTGGGCTACCGTCAAGGCCGAGCAGGATCGCCTCAATGAGATTTCGCATATCTGGGATGTCACCTCGGGCGTCCAGGGCTATGCCGGTGGCGTCGGCGCCTTCAAGACCGCTATGAACCTCATGGGTATCTTCGACAGCCCGACCATGCCGCGCCCGGTGAAGGCCATGACCGGCGAGAACGTCGAGGCTATTAAGAAGGTCCTCCAGGACAACGGTCTCCTGTAAAGCTTCCCCGGGCACCCGATCTTGGGGCTCAAGCGGTCGAGCGTGACCCATTAGGTCAACGCCCGACCGCTTTCACCCCAACCTCGGACACCCGGGAAACCTTTACCAAGCTGCGGCGATAACGCAGCCTTCATTTCCTGTAGTTGTTTTTATCTCCTAAGGAGAGCGACATGGAGAACAAGTACGTCTGCTCTGTCGATATCGGCGGAACTAAGATCGCGACTGCCATCATGGAGTACCCGGCTGACGGTAGTGTGCCCCGTCCCGTCTTTGAGGCCGAGGTTCCCACCGAGGCCCAAGAGGGCGGCGAGGCCGTCTTCCAGCGTATCGAGGCGTCCATCAAGGCCGCTCTCGAGGCGAATCCCGATGTCGAGGTCCTTGGCGTCGGTATCGGCGCCGCCGGCGTCGTCGATCCCAAGACGGGCGCCATCGCGTATGCCAATGAGATCATGCCCGGCTGGTCCGGCGTTCAGTTGGGGCCGCGTCTGCGCGAGGACCTCGGTCTTCCCGTTGCCGTTGTGGGCGACGTGCAGGCTCATGCTCTGGGCGAGGCCCACTGGGGCGTCGGCAAGGGCAAGTTCTCCGTCTTGTGTCTTGGCATCGGCACGGGCATCGGCGGCGCATATGTCGAGAGCGGCCGCGTGATGCAGGGCTTCCATGGTGCTGCCGGTCATATGGGCCACATTGAGTGTTCGGCTGCCGCCGGCATTCCCTGCGCCTGCGGGCGTTCCGGCCATCTGGAGTCGGTTGCTTCGGGCACTTCCATTGGTCGAATGTACGATGAGCGTTTTGGCCGCGTCGACCCCAGCCGTCCTTCGGTCGGTCGCGATGTGAACGATCTGTGCCGTGCGGGCGACGCAAAGGCGACCGAGGTCATCCATGACGCCGGCTTTGCGCTGGGGGCCAGCTTGGGCTCGCTCGCTAACATCCTGGACCCTGAGGTCATCGTGCTTTCGGGCGGCGTGATTCACCAAGGTCCCGATTGGCGTTCGCAGACGTGGAAGGATTCGGTGCACAAGGGCTATGCCAGCCAGGCGCTCGATCCGCTTCAGGACACGCCGATCCTCATCGGTTCTCTGGAGGGCGATGCTCCGCTCATCGGTGCCGCCGAGCATCTTCTTGCTTCGTTGAAGTAAACATAACTACCAAGTGTGCCTTCTGAGGTGCCGCAGATTGACGTGAAAGAGGAGCGAAGCGTACTTCGGTACGCGAGCGACGGTTTGAACGTCAAGGTGCGGCGTCTCAGAAGGCTGTTTTGAGAAAGGTTGAGTCGAACATGACCGTTGATCCTTTGATCCAGTCCCTGAAGGGCAAGCTCGTCGTGAGCGTTCAGGCGTATATGGGCGAGCCGCTTCGTACGCCCGAGACCATGGCGCAAATGTCTCGCGCTTGCGAGCTCGGCGGCGCCGCCGCCATTCGCTGCCAGGGCCTTGCCGACATTGCCGCCATTAAGGGTCGCTGTGAGGTTCCCGTCATCGGCCTGTGGAAGGATGGGCACGAGGGCGTTTACATCACGCCGACGCTGCGTCACGCTCGCGCCTGCGTTGCTGCCGGTGCCGATATCGTGGCGATCGACGCCACCGATCGTCCGCGCCCCGATGGCAAGACGGTCGAGGATACCTTCCGCCCGCTGCACGAGGAGGGTGTGCTCCTGATGGCGGATTGTGCCACCATCGAGGATATTCGCCGTGCTGTTGATATGGGCTTTGACCTGGTATCCACCACGCTTTCTCACGGCGTCGCCGCCATCGACTGCACCATGGCCGATGGCCCCGACCTGCCGCTCCTGCGTCAGGCGACTGAGGAATTCCCCGGCCTTCCTATCATTTGCGAGGGTCGCGTGCATACGCCCGAGGAGGCTCGCGCCGCGATCGATGCTGGCGCCTGGGCCGTTGTCGTCGGCACCGCCATCACGCACCCCACGAGTATTACGAGTTGGTTCAAGGCTGCACTTGAGGCGTAAGACAGGCCTCGTATCCGCTCGGGGCGGTATACTCAATATAGGCAATTGACCGCGCGGGATCCGGGTTGCTGGGTCCCGCGCTTGTTTTCGGGAGGCAGCACATGCAAAAGGGAGATGCCATGGATGCGGCGGAGCGCTCGGAGCGCATCCCCGATATCGTCATCATCACCGGAATGTCCGGATCGGGCCGCACACAGGCCATGCACGTGTTCGAGGACATGGGCTATTTTTGCATCGATAACCTGCCTCCGCGTCTCATCGCCCAGCTTGCCGAGCTCGTCGGCATCAATACGGGCGTGGGCAGGCATCTCGCCGTCACCTGTGACCTGCGCAGCCAGGGCTTGTTCGATGAGCTGCTCGATGCCGTTGCCGCACTCGAGGAGCGCGAGATGAGCTGTGACATCGTGTTTCTCGAGGCCTCTGACGAGGTGCTGATCCGTCGTTATAGCGAAAACCGCCGCCGCCATCCCATTGCCAAGCCGGGGGAGACTACGGCCGATGCGATTCAGCGCGAGCGCCTGCAGCTGCAGGGTGTGCGCGACCGAGCCGATATGATCATCGACACGAGCCGCCTGCGTACCTCTGCCCTGCGCAACAAATTGCGCATGGCGTTCTCCGAGTTGTCCGACCAGCAGCTCATGGACGTTCACGTGTTCTCGTTTGGCTTTAAGCACGGTATGCCCGTTGAGGCGGACATTATGATCGACGTTCGCTTCCTGCCCAATCCGTTCTACGATCCCGAGATGCGCACCATGACCGGTCTCGATAAGAAGGTCTCCGACTTTGTTCTGGACCATCCCAAGACCCAGGAGTTCTGGAAAGCTTGGACGCAGCTGCTCGATACGGTGATGCCGGGCTATATCGCGGAGGGCAAGCCACAGCTTTCTATTGCCATCGGCTGCACGGGCGGTCAACACCGCAGCGTTGCCATCGCCGAGGCCACGGCACGTTATTTGGAAGGCGCTCAATATCACGTGAGCATTTCCCACCGCGACCTGTCGCGCGCCAACACGAAAGCATAGGCCTGCATGTCGTTTACCGCCGAGGTGCGTGACGAACTCGCGCGCTGCGAACCCGAATGTGAATACTGCGATTTGTCGACGCTTGCCGCCCTGACGCGTGTGAGCGGTACACTTTCGCTGGCCGGCTCCGGGCGGTATCGTTTGACGGTCGCGACCGAGACGGGCGCCGTCGCGCGCACGATGATCACACTGACGCATCGCATCCTTAAGCTCAAAACGGAATTCACCGTTCGTAAATCTGTATTGCATAAGGTTCGAAACTACCTCATCACCTTGCCTGATCAGCCAGACCTGGATAAGGCTCTGGTGCTGCTGGGCATCCTCGACCGCAGGGGAGGACTTGTCGCCGGCGTGCCCCGACATATCGTTGCCCGTCCCTGCTGCAGGCTTGCCTATATCCGCGGCGCGCTCATCGCGGGCGGCTTCGTGGCCGATCCACGCGGCGATTTTCATTTGGAGATCGCGGTGCAGGGCGAGCAATATGCCAAGGGGCTTTGCGATCTGTTGGAGCAGATTGGGGTCCATGCTCGTGTTAATGCGCGGCGGGGGTCATATGCCGTGTACATTAAGAGCGCCGAGGAGATCGAGCAGCTCCTAAAGCTGGTCGGCGCCAAGCGCAGCGTTGCCGAGATCGAGGAAGCGCGCGCGGTCAAATTGGTTAAGAACGACGTAAACCGTCGCGTGAACGCCGAGCTCGCCAACCAGACCAGAAGCGCCGGTGCCGCCCAGCATCAGCTTGCGTTGATCGATGAGCTCGAGCAGCGTGGCCTTCGCGATGCGCTTCCGGATGCCTTGGCGGTCTTTTGCGACCTGCGCGAGCGCTACCCCGATCTGTCACTGCGTGATTTGGGGGAGATGGCTGACCCTCCCTTGTCGAAGTCGGCCCTCTACCATCGTGTTTTACGGCTTGAAAAGCTCATTGAAGCAAACAGGTAGTTTGAAGTATCGACTTATATATGGATTTAACTGCTATTTTAGTCTTTAAAACGTTTTAACGTAAATTTGATTTTCAATTTCGAGCATTCTCGTGAAATTCAAGTCAAAAAAAAGGTATATTAGGCGAGTGGTTAGTTTGTGGGCCTCAACGGCGGGCGCTGTAGCTCGCGGGGGCCTTACGAAAGGAGACACAATGGCAGTAAAGGTTGCTATTAACGGCTTCGGTCGCATCGGTCGTCTGGCTTTCCGTCAGATGTTCGGTCATGAGGGCTCCGAGATCGTCGCTATCAACGACCTCACCTCTCCCGATATGCTCGCTTACCTGCTGAAGTACGACTCCACGCAGGGCAACTACGCTCGCGATCACGAGGTCGTTGCTGGCGAGGATTCCATCACCGTTGACGGCAAGGAGATCAAGATCTACAAGGAGGCCGACGCCAACAACCTGCCTTGGGGCGACCTCGACGTTGACGTCGTTCTCGAGTGCACCGGCTTCTACACCAGCAAGGCTAAGGCTCAGGCCCACATCAACGCTGGCGCCAAGAAGGTCGTCATCTCCGCTCCGGCTGGCAGCGATCTGCCCACCATCGTGTACAACGTCAACCATGAGACGCTGACCGCTGAGGACAACATCATCTCCGCTGCTTCCTGCACCACCAACTGCCTCGCCCCGATGGCCAAGGGTCTGAACGACTTCGCTCCCATCGTGTCCGGCATCATGACCACCATTCACGCTTGGACTGGCGACCAGATGCCGCTCGACGGCCCGCAGCGCAAGGGCAACAAGCGTCGTAGCCGCGCCTGCGCCGTCAACATCGTCCCCAACACCACCGGTGCTGCCAAGGCTATCGGCCTGGTTCTCCCCGAGCTCAACGGTAAGCTCATCGGTGCCGCCCAGCGCGTCCCGACGCCGACCGGCTCCATCACCAACCTCTACGCTGTCGTTGACAAGAAGGTCACCGTCGACGAGGTCAACGCCGCTATGAAGGCCTACGCTGCCACCATCTCCGAGACCTTCGGCTACAACGAGGACGACATCGTCTCCACCGACATCATCGGCGAGACCCACGGCTCCATCTTCGACGCCACTCAGACCATGTGCTCTGACCTCGGCAACGGTCAGACCCTCGTTCAGGTCACCTCTTGGTACGACAACGAGAACTCCTACACCTCTCAGATGGTCCGCACCATCAAGTACTTCGAGAAGTTCGTTGCTTAATTTAGCTTTTAGCGAATAGCTCGTTGAGCGTCTAAAGAAGGGCGCGGCCTTATAGGGCTTACACCCTAGGGTCGCGCCCTTTTTATAAGAAATCGTCTGCCGTAATGGGAGGCAGACACGTACGAAAGGTAGAAGCAAACATGGCCTTTACCAAGAAGACCGTTCGCGACATCGATGTCGACGGCAAGCGCGTTCTCGTCCGCGTTGACTTCAACGTGCCTATCAAGGATGGCGTCGTTGGCGACACCACCCGTATCAAGGCTGCCCTGCCCACCATCAACTATCTCGTTGAGCACAACGCTCGCGTCATCCTCATGAGCCACCTCGGCCGTCCCGAGGGCACCGGCTTCCAGCCCGAGCTCTCCCTTGAGCCTGTCGCCAAGAAGCTCGCCGAGCTCTCTGGTCTCGACGTTGCCTTTGTCGCCGACACCTACGGCGAGAAGGCTGCTGAGGCTGTTGCCGCCGTCGAGCCGGGCAAGGTCCTCGTTCTCGAGAACGTCCGCTTCGATAAGCGTGAGAAGAAGAACGATCCCGAGATCGCCAAGAAGCTCGCTTCCTATGGTGACGTCTTCGTTCTCGATGCCTTCGGCACCGCTCACCGCGCCCAGGGTTCCGTCGTGGGCCCCGCCGCTTACCTGCCTGCCGTCGCCGGCTTCCTGCTCGAGAAGGAGGTCGACACGCTGACCGGCATCTTCGCCGAGCCCGAGCGCCCCTTCGTCGCCATCGTCGGCGGTTCCAAGGTTTCCTCCAAGATCGGCGTTCTCGATCACCTCATCGACTCTGCTGACACCCTGATCATCGGTGGCGGTATGGCCTACACCTTCTTCTTGGCTCAGGGCCTGTCCGTCGGTCAGTCCCTCAAGGAAGAGGACTGGGTCGAGCGCGCTGGCGAGATGCTCAAGAAGGCCGAGGAGAAGGGCGTCAAGATCCTGCTCCCCATCGACAACCGCGTTGCCGATCACTTTGGCGAGGACGCTGTCCCCGAGGTTGTCGCTTCCGACGCTATCCCCGACGATCGTGAGGGTATGGACATCGGCCCCAAGACCGAGGAGCTTTACGCCGAGGCCGTCAAGGGCGCCAAGACTGTGTTCTGGAATGGTCCCATGGGCGTCTTCGAGTTCGACAACTTCGCTCACGGCACCCAGGCTATCGCCGAGGCTGTCGCCGATGCCGACTGCACCTCGATCATCGGCGGTGGCGACTCTGTCGCAGCTGTCAACAAGTTCAACCTGGCCGACAAGATGAGCTGGATCTCCACCGGTGGTGGCGCTTCCATGGAGCTCGTCGAGGGTAAGGCCCTGCCCGGAGTGGAGGCGCTTCTCGATGCCTAATCGCACCCTTCTTATCGCTGGTAACTGGAAGATGAACAACGACGTCGCCGAGGCCGCCAAGCTCGCCGACGAGCTGGCTCAGGCTCTGCCCGAGGTTCCGGCCGGCGTCGAGGTGCTCGTCTGCCCTCCGACCATCGACATCACCACGGTTCATGACCGTATTCAGGCTGCCCCCATTGCCCTCGGTGCACAGAACGTGTACTGGGAGGCCAAGGGTGCCTTCACCGGTGAGTCCTCTTGCGACATGCTCAAGTCCGCTGGCTGCACCTACTGCATCATCGGTCACTCCGAGCGTCGCGACTACTTCCACGAGACCGACGAGGACCAGAACAAGAAGGCTAAGGCTCTCGTTGCCGCCGGCCTTGTTCCCGTCTTCTGCTGCGGCGAGTCCCTCGAGGTCCGCGAGGCTGGCACCTATGTCGAGCACGTCGTGAACCAGGTCAAGGCTGGCCTTGCTGGTCTTGAGATCACCTGCCCCAAGCAGGTCGTCGTCGCCTACGAGCCCATCTGGGCCATCGGCACCGGCAAGACCGCTACCGCCGAGGACGCTCAGGAGGTCTGCGGTGCTATCCGTGAGACCCTCAAGGAGATGTTCGGCGAGGAGCTCGCTAACGGCATCCGCGTGCTGTATGGCGGTTCCGCCAAGCCCGGCAACATCGCCGAGCTCGTCGCCAAGCCCGACGTTGACGGCGCCCTCGTGGGCGGCGCTTCGCTCAAGGCTGCCGACTTCGCCTCTATGGTCGTCAAGGCAGGCGAGTAGGACATATGGCACAACGTCATCTTCCTGCACTCCTGATTATCATGGATGGCTGCGGCCTTGCTCCGGCCGATGGCGAGAACGCCGTCGCCGCTGCCAAGACGCCCTTCCTTGATGGCCTGTACGAGAAGTACCCCCACACCACGCTCGGTGCTTCGGGCGAGGACGTGGGCCTTCCCGACGGCCAGATGGGTAACTCCGAGGTGGGTCACCTCAACATCGGTGCCGGCCGCATCGTGTTCCAGGAGCTTTCGCGCATCAACAATGCCATCAAGGACGGTTCCATCGCCAAGAACGAGGTTTTCGTCAAGGCTATGGACGATGTCAAGGCTGACGGTAAGACTCTCCACCTCATGGGCCTTATGAGCCCTGGCGGTGTTCATTCTCACATGAACCACGTCGAGGCTCTGGTCAAGATGGCTGCCGAGCACGGTGTCAAGACCGTTCGCGTCCACGCCTTCATGGATGGTCGCGACGTTGACCCGCAGTCCGGTGCCGGTTACATGAGTGAGTTCTGCGCTTTCCTGGCTAAGATCTCCGAGGAGACCGGTTGCGACGCTCGCGTTGCCACCGTCTCGGGCCGTTATTGGGCCATGGACCGCGATAATCGTTGGGAGCGCATCCAGCGCGCCTACGACGTCATGGTCAACGCGTCCGATGCTGATACCGACCCCGTTGCCGGTATCAAGGCCTACTACGAGAAGGACCCGCGCGGCGACGAGTTCGTCGAGCCCTTCGCTGCCCACAACGAGGGCATTCACGAGGGCGACGCGGCCATCTTCTTCAACTTCCGTCCCGACCGTGCTCGTCAGATGACCCGCGTGTTCACGGACAAGGAGTTCGACGGCTTTGAGCGCGAGCAGATCAAGCTTTCGCACTTTGTGACGATGACCGAGTATGATCCGACGTTTGACGTCGAGGTCGCCTTCCCCAAGACGTTCCCCGAGAACGTCCTGGCCGACGTTATCGCCGCCAATGGCCTGAAGCAGCTGCACACTGCCGAGACCGAGAAGTACGCCCACGTGACGTTCTTCCTCAACGGTGGCATCGAGGAGCCCAAGGAGGGCGAGGAGCGCGTGCTCGTCGCTTCCCCCAAGGTTGCTACCTACGATCTGCAGCCCGAGATGAGCGCTCCCGAGGTTACCGAGAAGCTCGTCGCCGCCATCAACGAGGATCGCGCTGATTTCTACATCGTGAACTTCGCGAACTGCGACATGGTTGGTCACACCGGTGTCTTCGACGCTGCCGTTAAGGCCGTTGAGGCTGTTGACGATGCCCTGTCCAAGGTTGTCCCGGCGATTCTCGCCAAGGGCGGCTTTGCACTGATTACCGCCGACCACGGCAACGCCGATCACATGTTTGACGTTGCTTCCGACGGCTCCAAGCATCCGTTTACGGCTCACACCACCAACCGCGTGCCGTTCATCATCGTTGATGAGAAGGCCAAGCTCACTGGTATCGAGGACGGCCGTCTTTCCGATATCGCTCCGACCATGCTCACCATGGCTGGTATTGAGCCTTCCGCCGAGATGACGGGCCGCGTGCTCGCTACCGAGGCCTAATAGAAAACAAATACCGTTTTCTAGCAAGGGGGTTGTCCACAACCGGACAACCCCCTTTTTGGTATTTCTGCCATTTCCACCCCGTCCTTGAGTGGCAGGTAGGGGAGAGCGGGGGATTGTGGTACAGTACTGGAGTTTGAACTGTTCTATTAAGGAGCTTATCTATGGGTCCGTTCCAGATTCTTCTGTTTGTCGTTTGGGCTGTTTCTGCCGTGGCGCTGACGATTCTCGTCCTGATGCATTCCGGTAAGGGTACCGGCGTTTCGGATATGATTGCCAGCTCGCTGTATAACTCCAGCTCTGCCACGGGCGTTATGGAGCAGAACCTTGACCGCCTGACCGTCATCATGGCTGTCGTGTTTGCCGTGTGCGTCGTGCTGTGCATGTTCTTCTTCCCGCAGGGCATCGTGGGCTACTAATCACGAACCGCATAAATACTTGAAAAGGGTCCCGCAAGTGCGGGACCCATTTTGTTTACATATTTGTAACAGAGTCAAAATATCCTCATATACTTCGCCCAACTAAAGAAAATCTCGACCGTTAACCGGAATTAGCCCCAAATCGTGCATAAAATGCGCTACTGTATTGCAATACGTTGGTCCGCTTTGTATAACCAGCCAAAACGGCGGACCGCGTTTGAATGGTTCGATTGGGCTGTCTTGACGTTGCCCGACCGAACTTACTTTGTCCTATCTCATAAGGAGGATGGCATGGCTGATTCTATGTTCCACCAGCCCGTTATGGGTCGTCGCGCCTTTGTCGGCGGTACCCTTGCTACGAGCTCCATGGCTTTTCTTGCCGCATGCGGCAAGAAGGGCGGCGACGCTTCCGGTTCTGAGTCCGGTTCGACGCTGAACTTCTACATCAACAACCCGGTCTGCATCGACCCCTATAACGTCCAGGAGGACCAGGGCACTCAGGTCGAGTACCAGCTCTTTGATGCTCTGACCTCTTATGACGCCGAGAAGGGCGAGATCGTTCCGCTGGCTTGCGAGTCCTTTGAGGCCAACGACGACGCCACCGAGTTCACCTTCAAGATCAAGAAGGCCAAGTTCCACAACGGTGACGACGTTACCTCCAAGTCCTTCAAGCTCGGTTGGGAGCGTCTGGTCAACACCAAGTCGGCCATCGCTACCGAGTACGGCCCTTCCGAGGTCTCCTATCACCTTTCTATGGTCGAGGGCTATGACGACCTGCTTGCCGGTAACGCTACCGAGCTCAGCGGTGTTACTTGCCCCGACGATGAGACCCTCGTCGTCAAGCTGTCTTCCGCTTACGCCGACTTCCCCTTCGTCGCCTCTCACCCGGCTCTGGCCCCGGTTCCCGAGTGCGCCGAGTCCGATGTCAAGAGCTTCTATCTTGCACCGGTCGGTAACGGCCCGTTCATGATGGACGGCAAGTGGGAGGATGGTCAGGAGATCAACCTCAAGAAGTTCGACGATTACTATGGCGACAAGGCCAAGATCGATGGCATCCACTTCCAGGTCATCAAGGACATGGAGACTGCTTACAAGGAGTTCCAGGCCGGTAACCTCGATGTCTGCGACGTTCCCGTCGCTCAGATCGATGCCGCCAAGAAGGATCGCGGCGTGTCCAAGGACGGCTACACCATGGGTGACGGCGAGCGCATGCTGCTCGGCGCCGAGCCTTCCACGTACTATCTGACCTGCAACACCACGGCCGAGCCGTTCAACAACGCCGACCTGCGCAGGGGCATCTCCCTGGCCATCAACCGTGAGGCCATCTGCAAGACCATCTATAAGGGTACCCGTACCCCTGCCGACGGCATTGTTCCTCCGGGCATCGATGGCTACAAGGAGGGCGCATGGGAGTTCTGCGCCTACGATGTCGACAAGGCTAACGAGTACCTCGACAAGGTTGCTCCCGCTGGCGCTAACGGGGATCGTGGCATTAGCGTGACCCTTTCCTACAACCAGGACGGCGGTCACAAGGAGATCATGGAGTCCATCATCGGCGACCTCGCCAAGGTTGGCGTTACCGCTGTCTCCGATACCCCTGAGTGGTCTGCCCTGCTCGAGCAGTATCAGAACTTTAACTATCAGTTCGGTCGTCTGGGTTGGATTGCCGACTACCCGATCATGGACAACTTCCTGTATCCGCTGTTCCACTCCGACTCCCTCGGTGGCGATAACCGCTCCGGTTACAACAACCCCGAGTTCGACGCCAAGGTCGACGAGGCTCGTACTATTGTTGACGACGAGGAGCGCGTCGCTAAGATGCAGGAGGCCGACGCAATGGTCGCTGCCGACTGCCCGGTCATCCCGATTATGTTCTACACGCACACCATCGTCGGCTCCGATCGCATCAAGCACCTCTATGTCGATCCGCAGAAGCATGCCGAGCTGGGTACCGCTGAGCTCGCCTAAGAGTTTGCAGCTTCCGTGAGGGTCAAGTATTTACGTAGACCTCATGGGAAACATACAGTTCTCCCTAACCTGGGGTAAACTGGCTGATGGTAATTTTGGGATGCCGGTCTGGCGATCGGCATCCCATTTAGGTTAATCCCTAGATAGGGGAGTGGTATGGGTAAGTACATCGTTAAACGTGTGCTTCAGTTCATCCCGGTGTTTTTGGGCGTTACGCTGATTCTGTTCGCCCTCCAGAATATCGTGCCGGGAGATCCGATCAAGCTGATCGGTGGAGACAAGGCTCTGTCCCCCGAGGTGGAGCTTCAGCTTCGCGTCCGCTATCACCTGGTCCAGTCGGACGAGGACGGCAACGCGATCCTTGACGAGAACGGCGACCCCGTTCAAACGTCGCTCGTGGACCGTTACTTGTATTACATGAACGGCCTGCTTCATGGCGATCTGGGCAATTCGTATCAGCGCAAGCTGCCGGTTACGGAAATCTTTGCCCAGAAGTATCCGTATACGGTCAAACTTGCCGCGTGCGCCATCGTGCTCGAGGCAATCATGGGTATCGGTGCGGGTATCATTTCGGCGGTTAAGCGTTATTCCTTCTGGGATATTTTGGTAACGCTCACCACGTCGATTCTCGTTGCCGTCCCGGCTTTCTGGCTCGGTATGTTGCTGCAGCTGTTCTTTGGCGTCATTCTCAAGGACGCCACGGGCGGTGCATTCTCCATGCCGATCTCGGGTGCCGGCGGTTCCAGCTCTCAGTATCAGGATTGGATGCACTATGTGCTTCCGACCATTACGCTGGCTTCGGTTTCGACCGCTTATGCCGCCCGCATTATGCGTTCGCAGCTGCTTGACGTCATGAACCAGGATTACATCCGTACGGCAAAGGCCAAGGGTCTCTCCAATCGCGCGATCATCATCAAGCATGCGCTTAAGAATGCACTCATCCCCGTCGTTACCTATATTGGTGTCGACTTTGGCGGCATGCTTTCGGGCGCCATCCTGACCGAGACGGTCTTTAACTGGCCCGGTATCGGCTATGAGGTCTATCGCGCCATTAGCATGCGTGACTGGCCCATCGTTATGGGCGGCGTTACGCTCATCGTCGTCGTCGTCATGGTGATCAACCTGCTCGTCGACATTAGCTATGCATTCCTCGACCCGCGCATCCGCCTTGGCGGTCCGTCGGATAAGGCCTAAGGGAGGTACGTCTCATGCAGGAAACTGATTCTCAGTCTCAGGAGCAGGCTACCGCCACCAAGGCCGCATCTGCTCCCGCCAAGTCCCGCACGCTGTGGGGCGACGCTTTTAAGCGTCTCCGTAAGAACAAGCTCGCCGTTATCGGTGTCTGCTGGATCATCATCGTCGTTGTGGTTGCCCTGACCGCAGATCTGTGGGCTAAGCCCTGGCTCGGTTCGCCGACGGCTTCCGACTCGACCACCATGGCTCAGACGTCGCTGCTGGCTCCGTGTGCCGAGCACCCGTTTGGCACCGACGCCCTAGGTCGTGACATTCTCGTCCGCGTTATCTACGGTGCACGTGTTTCGCTGTCCGTCGGCATTATGGCCACCGCGATCTCCACGCTGATCGGTCTGGTCATGGGTGCTCTGGCGGGTTTCTACGGCGGCATCTGGGATACGATCATCATGCGCTGTGCGGACATCTTCCTGGCGTTCCCGTACGTGCTGTTCGTTGTCGCCATGATCGCCGTTATCGGCCGTGGTCTTCAGAACGTCTTTATCGCCATCGGTATTCTCGGCTGGCCTTCGATTGCGCGCGTCTTCCGCTCTGCAATCTTGACGGTCAAGGAAAACGACTATGTTGACGCTGCACGCGCGATGGGTGCATCCGATGCTCGTATCGTCGTGCGTCACATCTTCCCGAACTCCGTCGCCTCCATCGTGGTCTACGCGACCATGAACATTGGTGGCGCCATTCTGACCGAGTCCGCTCTGTCCTTCCTCGGCATGGGCGTTATTCCGCCTACGCCTTCGTGGGGCTCCATGATTCAGGACGGTCAGCAGTATCTTCTGACCGCTCCCTGGATGATGATCATGCCCGGTCTGGCAATTCTCTCGACGGTGCTCGCCTTCACCCTGCTGGGTGACGGTCTGCGCGACGCCCTCGACGTCAAGATGAAGGACGCATAAGGATGAAGAAGAACAAGAACTATGTGGACCTGAAGGACCAGCCGGTTCCCGAGGGCCAGCATCTGCTCGAGGTCGATGACCTTAAGATGTATTTCCACACCGAGGATGGCATTGTTCGCGCTGTCGACGGTGTCTCCTACACGCTCGATCGCGGCGAGACCCTGGGCGTCGTCGGCGAGTCCGGCTCTGGCAAGTCCGTGACCGCCATGACCATCATGGGTCTTATCTCGATGCCTCCGGGAAAGATTGAGGGCGGCGACGTTCGCTATCGCGGTCGTTCTATCCTTGAGATGACCGAGGAAGAGATGCAGCACATTCGCGGTAACGATATCGCGATGATCTTCCAGGATCCTATGACCTCCTTGAACCCGGTCTATAAGATCGGCAAGCAGGTGGGCGAGGGCCTTCGTCTGCATCGCGGTTACTCCAAGCAGGAGGCGCTCAAGCGCGCCACCGAGCTTTTGGACCTCGTTGGCATTCCTGAACCCGAGAAGCGCGTCAATGAGTATCCGCACCAGTTCTCTGGCGGTATGCGTCAGCGCGTCATGATTGCCATGGCTCTTGCCTGCGATCCCGATATTCTGATTGCCGATGAGCCCACGACTGCCCTGGACGTTACCATCCAGGCTCAGATTATTGAGCTTATGCAGGAAATGCAGGAGAAGAACGGCAACGCCATCATCATGATTACCCATGACCTGGGTGTTGTCGCTGATATGGCCGACAAGATCATGGTTATGTACGCCGGCCGTCCCGTCGAGTTCGGTACTGCCGAGGAAATCTTCTACGAGAGCCGCCACCCCTACACCTGGGGCCTTATCCGCTCCATCCCGGAGCAGGCCATCGATGAGAAGAAGCCGCTTACGCCGATTCACGGCAATCCGCCTTCGCTCATGAACCTGCCCGAGGGCTGCGTGTTCTCGCCTCGTTGCCCTTATGCAACCGATAAGTGCCGCAAGCAGCGCCCCGAGCGTGTTGTCACCGAGTCCGGTCACTATTCTGCGTGCCACTATTCCGGTGACCCCGAGTTCCTCAAGAACGCTCCTGAGACGTCCCGTACGCGCATGGATTCCAAGAAGGGAGGCGAGGCGTAATGGCAGATACCAACGAGCGTACTCCGCTGCTGAAGGTCGAGCACCTCTCTAAGGAGTTCCCCGCTGAGTCCGGCATGTTCGCCAAGCGTTTTTCCAAGCGCGTCGTCTCTGCTGTAAACGACATCTCTTTTGAGATTTATCCTGGCGAGACCTTTGGCCTAGTCGGCGAGTCTGGTTGCGGTAAGTCCACCACGGGCCGTACCATCATGCGCCTGACCAAGCCGACCGCCGGTAAGGTGTTCTTCCAGGGTAAAGATGTTGCCGAGATGAGCAAGCATGAGATCAAGGACATGCGTCGCGAGATGCAGTTTATCTTCCAGGATCCCTATGCTTCGCTGAATCCCCGCATGACCATCGGCGAGATCGTCTCCGAGCCCATGACCATTCATGGCGTGGGTACCAAGGAGGAGCGCATTGAGCGCGTCCGCGAGCTTCTCGACGTCGTTGGACTGAACCCCGAGCACATCAACCGCTATCCGCATGAGTTCTCCGGCGGTCAGCGTCAGCGTGTCGGCATTGCCCGCGCTTTTGCGCTGAAGCCCAAGCTGATTATCTGCGACGAGCCGGTTTCCGCTCTGGATGTGTCCATTCAGGCCCAGGTTCTGAACCTACTGAAGGAGCTCCAGGACAAGTTCGGTACCGCATATCTGTTTATCGCCCACGACTTGTCCGTCGTGCAGCACATCTCCGATCGCGTTGCCGTTATGTATCTGGGTAAGATGGTCGAGGTTTCGGACTGGAAGACGCTCTACAGCGAGCCTCACCATCCGTACACGCAGTCGCTGCTGTCTGCCGTGCCGGTTCCCGATCCTGATATCCAGAAGACCCGCAAGCGCATCATCCTCGCTGGCGACCCGCCGTCGCCGCTGGATCCGCCGACCGGCTGCCGTTTCCACACGCGCTGCCCGATCGCGCAGGGCATCTGCTCTGAGAAGCTTCCCGAGTTTAAGGAAGTCGCACCGGGCCACTGCTGCGCCTGCCACTTCGCGGAGCCGTTCCCGATCAAGGAATCGCACATCGACCTGTAGTCGGTTGTTCTCGTCCGGGCCCGCGCTGGACTTAGTTTTCAGAACGTCCTCGACCATGGAAACCCCCTTATCCTGCTCCTTCGGAGCTGCGGATAAGGGGGTTTCCTGGTCTGCGGAATGTTCTGAAAACTAAGTCCAGCGCGGGCCCTGCGGCAACGCGGCAGGGAGGGGTGCGATTCCTTGATCGCTCACTTAATCTAATAGGAAAGTTAGTGAGGCCGGAGCTTTAGCTCCGGCCTCTTTATATAAGGGCTCGGCAAAGCCGAGCCACCAAATTTGCATCAGCCCCCAGAACATGTTTGAGAACTGTGCCTGAAGTATGTATCTGCAGGCCCCGAATCGGTGTTGCCTCCCGGCGCATTCCGCAGGGGGAGCGATATTTTGCAGCACGAAGTGCGCAGCAAAATATCGCTCATGCCCGAGGACGCGCCGGGAGGCAACACCGATTCGGGGCCGGACACACGGATCTACCTGCGCATTTACAAATTCGTAAACTTTTTTGAAAAAAGTGCTTGCACAGTTCTCGAATCATAGGTTATTATCTTCCTCGTTGAACGCGCGGGTCCAACAAAACGGACCGCGAATCAACAACATAGCATGTCGGAGTGGCGGAATTGGCAGACGCGCTAGCTTGAGGTGCTAGTGACCGCTTTTTGGTCATGCGGGTTCAAGTCCCGCCTCCGACACCATCGCATTTGAGAAGCCTCTTCGGAGGCTTTTTTGTTACCGATAGACGGTGGGGTCCACGATGGAAACGCTTGAACGCAACGAGTGGGCAGACGTTGCCCAACTAGTCGAGATCACGAGCGATGCTGTCATCATCTGTGAGCTCGACGGAACCATTCTGCATGTGAATAATCGCTTACTTGGTTTGATGTGCGAGGAACGCGCCGACGTCATCGGTGGAGATGTTAAAGACGTCCTGTACTCATCCGCTTTTGAACGTGCGACGGAACATCGTCTGCCATTTGAAACTGATGGCTCCGAGAACGAACTGATGCTCAAGCTGAGTGACGGCTCTTTTATCCCCGTCTTGGTTCGTGCGGGCTCCGTGACGCCTCCACGCATCTTTGGGCGCCGCGCGCCACGTGTCCTGGTGGCGCTCCATAGCATCGAAGAACAGTATTCTCACGACCGTCAACTCAAGCGTGCGTTATCGGAGCTTAGAGTGGCGAACAAGCGTCTCTCTGGCACGCTTTCGGTCATTATGAGCACTGTGGGCTCCGATGAGTTACCCAGCCTGCTTGATACTGTTTTGAACCAGCTTGTAGGAACGCTCGATGCTTCGGGTGCCGCTATCTATTTTTCTGAGAGCGGCGGTTTTAAACTTCGCGGTGTTTCCAAGGAGCTGTACGACAGCTACCTGCCTGAGTTTTTGCCGTATGGCGCTGGCATTCCGACGTATGTTCTTCGTGAGTCGCGTGCCTGTCGCTTGTCGATTCAACAGGACCTTGAGGGCGATAAGGCCGCCTCCGGTATGTTCATGGACTTGGACAATCGTTCTAAGCACCTGTTGCGCGTGCAGGATATGCCTCCGTACCGCAGCGAGATCTGTCTTCCCGTTTTTTACGGTACGCAGATCCTTGGCGTGCTGGAAGTTGGTTGGAAACGCCCCCAGGCACCGCTCGCCTATGACGTTAATGTACTCGAGGTCACTTGCGATTACTTGTCTATCCAACTGGTCGGCATGGCATCGAGTCTTCGCTCTCGTCGCACGGCCGAGCTTGGCCGCTCGCTCAATGTCTTACGTGATGAGTTGTTTACCTTTCTAGACGATTCCGTCGCGGCTACCCAGGCGGTATCGTCCGAGATCTGCAATATGCTCAACTGCCATTTTTGCCCTGTTGAGTATGACGCCAGTCTGGATTCCTACGTCATAGATTTTGAAGGCGGCAGTCGCGTTGCTTTGCCGGACGATCCCGAGAAGCTTTTCTTTTCCACGACGGCGCCAGCGGCACGTCTGGGGGCTGGCCCTGATGGCTTTGAGGCATCTGTTTTGGGGGGTACGAGTGCCGAGGACCTTAAACACGTCCGTATAACTCGCGTTGACGAATCGATGCCTATGGGAGGCTGGCTTAGGGCGCATGGTCTGCCTTGTCAAGGTCTCTACGTCGACTCCGGCATCGAGGCGGGGCACCCGCGCTCTGAGGGCGATGGCAAGCACAGTAGCGACGCGATTGTTCCTGCTTCTGTTGCGAAGAGCCCGACGACGCGCGCGCTGCTGCTTCGTGATGGTAGCCAAGAGCCGATTGATGACCTTGAATATGACTACTTGGTGCACTTGGCGCATGACTTTGAACTGATCTACGAAGGCGAATCTCAAAAGCGCGAGGAGCGCCATATCGCTCAGACGCTCCAGATTGGCATGAGAAATTCCCTGGGGGATGTTCCGGGTATCGCAACCGATTCGGTGTACCTGTCGGCCACGAATTCGGCGTTGGTCGGAGGCGATTTCTATACGCTCATTCGTCTTCCCGACGACTGCGCCGTCATGATTCTGGGTGATGTGTCTGGCAAAGGCATTGAGGCCGCATCGATGTCCGCGCTCGTCAAGACGGCCCTGACGGCATATGCCTGGGAGGGCGCTGGACCGGCCCGCATGGCACGCTCCCTTAACAGCATGCTCATGGGCTTTTCGAGGGTCGAGACGTTCGTGACGGCCTTTATCGCCAAGATTGACCTTAAAGCCGGACGCGCAACGTATTGTTCGGCGGGCCATCCTCCGACCATGGTCATCAGGCCAGAGTCGATGCCGCTGGGTGGCGGCGAGGCCCGTGGGGAAGAGGTTGAGCTGCTTGGATGCCAATCGGGCGTAATCGGTGCCTTTGAGAGCATGGTGTACGAGACAGGCGTGTTTACGTTTGCCCCCGGCGACATGCTCTTCATGTATACGGATGGAACGATTGAGGCCCGCGACCGCACCGGAGCGTTCTTTGGCGAGCAGCGCTTGCGCGACCTTCTGCTCTCTGTCTCGGGTGAGGGCGTATCGGGCATTTGCGGCAAGGTCTTGGGCGAGCTTGAGCGATTTACCGAATCGGCGCTGGACGATGACATTGCATTGGTGTCCCTTGAGTTTTTACGGGGTCGTTCATAGACGACGCTGGGCGGGCTGAATCCGTACGGTTGGGGAAACGAATGCATCGAGTGGGCTTTTTTGGGGAACCATGGTCGTATGAATGAGTGGAATGACATAGCGGTTTTGACGCCACCAGGCGATATCGACATCGCCACGGTGCCTGCGCTGCGTCGGCGGTTGGATGCTTTGATTGGCCGCGGCGTGCGTCGTGTCGTCATCAACTGTCAGGCTGTTAGCTTTATCGATTCTACGGGCTTGGCATTCCTGCTTACGCGCGCTCGTGAGCTTATGAGGCGAGAAGGCCTGCTTTCGCTCGTCAATGCATCAGGTGAAGTTGTTCGCTTTTTGGAGATTGCTCGTCTTGTCGATATCCTTCATGTCGTGGGGCCGGCACGGGAGTCAATTCCTGCCATTCCGGTGGGGGAGCTGCCTCGCTGGAGTAAGAGCGTTGAGGTCCGTCAGGGTATCGAGAATCTTCCATACTACCGACATCGCATCGCCGAACTCCTTGAATCGCTTCCGTTGCGCCGTGACGAGCGCTACGATGTCGCATTGGCGTCGGGGGAGGCGCTGGGTAATGCCTATGACCATGCGGGCGGTATCGGGTGCGTCCTGACGGTTCAGGCCTATGGCGATCGCGTTGTGGTTGAGGTGCTTGATCGAGGTGCCGGCTATTCTATCGATGAAACGAGCGAACCGGTCGCATCCGAGGAACGCGGCCGTGGCATCAAGCTTATGCGTATGCTCGTCGATAACGTGGAGGTTGCTCGTCGTACGGACGGCGCCGGCACGCGCGTGCAGATGGTGAAGCTGTTTAGCGGAGCGCTGGAATCGTGTGCCTAGCCAATCGCTTTAGCGCGTTTAGCTACTAAGAACATGCGGCAGACAAGTTTTTTGAAAAAAGTACTTGCGTCTTTTGGACAACTCGCGTAAATTAATAACCCGCAAGCGGACATGGCTCAGTTGGTAGAGCACAACCTTGCCAAGGTTGGGGTCGCGGGTTCGAGCCCCGTTGTCCGCTCCATTGCATTTCCGGACCGTTTAGGCGGTCCTTTTTCGGCGAAGTGGCCAAGTGGTAAGGCAGAGGCCTGCAAAGCCTTTACCCCCGGTTCGAATCCGGGCTTCGCCTCCAGGCAACATCCGGGCGCTCCGGCGCCCGTTTTGTTTTACATATGCGGACATGGCTCAGTTGGTAGAGCACAACCTTGCCAAGGTTGGGGTCGCGGGTTCGAGCCCCGTTGTCCGCTCCAAACGCAACAGCCCGGCTACTACGGTAGCCGGGCTTTTTTGTATCCATCGCATGGGCTCGAACCCGAGAGGGAGCGAGCGTTAAGCAAACGCGGAGCGTTTGTAGCGAGCTGGCGAGGTCGCCGGCAGGCGGCCGAAGCCGGTGCGGATCCGCGAAGCGGATACGCGGACGCCCCGTTGTCCGCTCCAACTATGTTACGCGGTTCTAACGAACCGCGTTTTTTGTTGACGCTGTGCGAGCCCCGGGCACCCCATCTTGCCCCTCAATCGTCGGTCGCGTACATAAAGTACGCTTCCCTCCTCTTTCACGGCAACCTGGGGCACCCGGAGCCCGCTCGCTGTCGTGGCCGGGGGAGTGAGTCTTCCATTCTTTTCGCCTCATTGGTCAATCCGCCCCAGGGGGCTCGAACCCGAGAGGGAGCGAGCATTTTTTTGGAGCGTGGGTGGGGCGTTGTTTGTCGCGAATGTCTGCCTTGGGCGTATCATCGTGGACATCTCGCAAACCTCGTTGCAAGGGAGATATGCCCCATGGCTACAGAAATAACCTCTTCGCGCTCATGGATGTCCGATGCCGCGATCTATCAGATTTACCCGCGCTCGTTTAAGGATTCGACCGGTTCGGGTCTGGGCGATATCGCGGGCATTACCCAGAAGATGGACTATCTTGAGCGGCTGGGTATCGAGGCCATCTGGCTGAGCCCGTTTTACCCATCGCCTCTTGTCGATGGTGGCTATGATGTGGCGGACTACTGCGATGTCGACCCACGTCTCGGCTCGCTTGACGACTTCGACGACATGATCGCTGCGGCTCACGCGCGCGGCATCAAGGTCATCGTCGACATCGTGCCCAACCATTCATCCAACCAGCACCCCTGGTTCAAAGCCGCTCTTGCCGCCGGCCCCGGTTCTCCCGAGCGCGCCCGTTATATCTTCCGCGATGGTTGCGGCGAGCATGGCGAGCTGCCTCCCACCAATTGGAATGCCAACTTTGGCGGCCCCGCCTGGACGCGTGTTGCGGACGGTCAGTGGTATCTGCACATGTTTACGCCCGAGCAGCCGGACTTTGACTGGTCATGCCCTGAGGTTCACGCGCTCTTTTGCGACGTCCTGGCGTTTTGGAGCGATCGAGGCGTCGACGGCTTTCGCATTGATGTGGCGCAGGGTCTCGCCAAGGATCTCGACCGCGATGACCTCGACCGGTGGCATCTCGCCGAGGGCGATGACATGGTTGACGACGGCACCCATCCGCTGTGGGACCGCAATGAGGTCCACGAGATCTATCGCGAGTGGCGCCGCGTGTTCGACCGCTATAATCCGCCGCGCAGTGCCGTTGCCGAGGCGTGGGTGCTGCCCGAGCGCCAGTATCTCTACGCGCGTCCCAGCGAGCTTGGCCAGACATTCAACTTTGAGTTTGCCAAGGCCACTTGGACCTATGATGACATGCACACTGCAATCGAGAAGGGCTTGAAGGCAGCCGTCGAATCCGATTCCGCCTCGACCTGGGTACTCTCCAACCACGACGTGCCGCGCGTGGCGACACGCTATGCCCTGCCGCAAATCAAGGCGACGCGCTACCACCAGATTGCGCTCGACTGGCTCTTACGCGACGGGTCGTCTTATGACGAGGACCGTGAACTCGGCGAGCGCCGCGCGCGGGCGGCCCTTTTGCTTGAACTGTCGCTTCCGGGCTCGGCATACGTGTATCAGGGTGAGGAGCTCGGCCTTTTTGAGGTGGCTGATATCCCGTGGGCTGCACTCGAAGACCCTACTGCGACCAATACGCACGGACCGAAGCGTGAGAAGGGGCGCGACGGCTGTCGTGTGCCCCTGCCGTGGGCGGCGGCGGACGATCCCGCGCATGGCGGATCGTTTGGGTTTTCGCCGGCAGACGCCGATGCGGCGCCCCATCTGCCGCAGCCTGCATGGTTTTCCGATTATGCTGCCGATAGGGAAGAAGTGGACCCGACATCGATGCTTGCGCTCTATCGTGACGCCCTCTGGCTGCGGCGCAAGCTGCGCGGGTGCGCCAACGATCTTGCGTGGCTCGATCTTGACGGGCGCACCGGTCTTGCGGATGGTGCCGAGGGCGCTGAGGGCGGCGTCATCGCCTATCGCCGCGATAACGGCTGGGCGTGTGTGACGAACTTCGGTGCAGCACCCGTGGAGCTGCCGGCGGGCAGGGTCCTGCTCACCTCATCACCGCTTGCAGACGGCAGGCTCGCACAGGACAGCTCTGCCTGGATCATGCTCGGTGAGATGTAGGGGCATCTCGCTGCGAGCCTGCGTTTGTCCACGCCTTTCGTGACGACTGATGCCCTCGCGAGAGCGTCGCAAAACTTTTCAAAAAAAGTTCTTGCATAGGATGCGGGCATCACGTAAGATTAATCCTTGTAAGCGGACATGGCTCAGTTGGTAGAGCACAACCTTGCCAAGGTTGGGGTCGCGGGTTCGAGCCCCGTTGTCCGCTCCATTTGGGCGTTTAGCTCAGGGGGAGAGCGCTTCCCTGACACGGAAGAGGTCAGAAGTTCAAATCTTCTAACGCCCACCAAATGATCGCAGCTCAGAGGCTATGTCCTCTGGGCTGTTTTGTTTTGCCACCAAGCACGCCGCCAATATAAGCCACCAAATATTGATCCAAGGTCTGTACGCGATGGTCTTCGCATCCCGTAGAGGTGCCGGCAGATTGCATACGTCCTGGCCGATCGTGACCGCAACATGTTGGTCAAGCATAATCTTTTGGATTCTTTTGGCGTGAGCGACTTGGTTTTGGTAGGATTTGTCAGCGGCTTGACTAAGGGGGTTTTATAACTGCCATGCAGGTAGCTGTGTTGGTAACGTTTTACCGACTTGCCAAGAACCCCTCATTTTTAATGCGTCTGCAAAATGACTAATTGCTTTGACCTGCCGAAACACTATATGTTGTGTTTGACCTAAAAAAAGAATACAGGATATAGATGCCTCTTTGTCGTATGATAGATGGCGGACAGAGAACGAAGACCTTAACTGCCTCTTTCGAACGTGTTCTTGAGCCGCTTGATTGGCTCTAGGGAATGTCCGCATGGAGGCTTATGGTTTATCGAGAACACAGATTGCGCGACGGCGCCGCAAGACAGGGGCAAGCCCTGCCGGGCATCGTTTGGCTCTGAAGCGCAATGAGGCTACGACGCGAAAGAGGCAAGAGGATGAAGATCATCAAGCGCAGCGGCACCGAGGTTGTCTTTGACATCGATAAGATCGTCAATGCCATCCGCGCCGCCAACTTGGAGGTCGAGGAGAGCTCTCGTCTAACCGACCGCCAGGTGGTTTATGCGGCGCAAAACGTCGCCGAGGCATGCGAGAACGCGGGCCACACCGTTTCGGTCGAGGAGATCCAGGATTTGGTCGAGGACGAGATCATGCGTCTCGACTGCTACGAGGTTGCCCGCCACTACATCATCTATCGCTATGTTCAGAGCCTGAAGCGCCAGAAGAACACGACCGATGACAAGATCCTGTCGTTGATTGAGTGCAATAACGAAGAGGTCAAGCAGGAGAACTCCAACAAGAACCCGACCGTCAACTCCGTTCAGCGCGACTATATGGCCGGCGAGATTTCCAAGGACCTGACCCAGCGCGTGCTGCTGCCCCAGGAGATCGTGGACGCCCATAATGAGGGCCTGATCCACTTCCATGATTCGGATTACTTTGCTCAGCACATGCACAACTGCGACCTGGTGAACCTGGAGGACATGCTCCAGAACGGCACCGTTATCTCGGGCACGCTGATCGAGAAGCCGCACAGCTTCTCGACCGCCTGCAACATCGCGACGCAGATTATCGCTCAGGTTGCTTCCTCCCAGTACGGCGGCCAGTCGATTTCGCTGACCCATCTTGCCCCGTTCGTCGAGGTGAGCCGTCAAAAGATTCGCGGCGAGGTCGCCCGCGAGCTCGAGGAGCTCGGCGTTTCCGCATCTCCCGAAAAGGTCCGCGAGGTTGTTGAGGACCGCCTGCGTGACGAGATCCGTCGCGGCGTTCAGACGATTCAGTATCAGGTCGTGACCCTTATGACCACCAACGGCCAGGCGCCGTTCGTGACGGTCTTTATGTATCTTAACGAGGCCCGTACGCCTCAGGAGAAGCACGACCTTGCCATGATCGTGGAGGAGACGCTTCGCCAGCGCTACGAGGGCGTTAAGAACGAGGCCGGCGTTTGGATTACCCCGGCATTCCCCAAGCTTATCTATGTACTCGAGGACGATAACGTTCACGAGGATTCCCCGTACTTCTACCTGACCCAGCTGGCTGCCAAGTGCACCGCCAAGCGCATGGTGCCCGACTACATCTCCGAGAAGAAGATGCGCGAGCTCAAGCTGTCGAAGGGCGAGACCGCGGGCAACGGCGACTGCTATACCTGCATGGGTTGTCGCAGCTTCCTGACGCCCGACCGCTCCGGTAACGGATTTAACAACGTGGCCAACGCGCTGAACTATGACCCAAACAAGCCCAAGTACTACGGTCGCTTTAACCAGGGCGTTGTGACCATCAACCTGCCCGATGTCGCCCTGAGCTCGCATCAGGACATGGACAAGTTCTGGAAGATCTTCGACGAGCGCCTTGAGCTGTGCCACCGCGCCCTGCTGTGCCGCCATGAGCGTCTGATGGGCACGCTTTCTGACGCCGCACCGATTCTTTGGCAGTACGGTGCTCTCGCCCGTCTGAAGAAGGGCGAGACGATCGACAAGCTGCTCGTGGGCGGTTACTCCACCATTAGTCTGGGTTATGCCGGCCTGTATGAGTGCGTTAAGTACATGACGGGCCACAGCCACACCGAGAAGGAGGGCACGCCCTTTGCCATGGCCGTCATGCAGCGCATGAACGACAAGTGCGCCGAGTGGAAGGCCGAAAGCGATATTGACTTCTCGCTGTACGGTACCCCGCTTGAGTCGACGACCTACAAGTTCGCCAAGTGCCTGCAGCGTCGTTTTGGCATTATCCCGGGCGTGACGGACAAGGGCTACATCACCAACAGCTACCACGTCCACGTGTCCGAGGAGATCGACGCATTCGACAAGCTCAAGTTCGAGGGTATGTTCCAGCAGCTTTCGCCGGGCGGTGCCATCTCCTACGTCGAGGTTCCCAACATGCAGGACAACCTCAAGGCTGTCATTCGCGTGATGCAGTACATCTACGACAACATCATGTACGCCGAGCTCAACACCAAGAGCGACTACTGCCAGGTGTGCGGCTACGACGGCGAGATCAAGATTGTCGAGGATGATGGCAAACTGGTGTGGGAGTGCCCCAACTGCGGCAACCGCGATCAGGAGAAGATGAATGTTGCCCGTCGCACGTGCGGCTACATCGGTACCCAGTTCTGGAACCAGGGCCGAACCGAGGAGATCCGCGACCGCGTGCTGCATCTCTAATAACCATCCCAGGCCGCCCCGTAGCGAGGCCCCGGACCTTTACTCGCTATTTCGGACAGTCCTGGCTCACGACGGGGGCGCCACTGGCGCCTCCTGTTCGTGCGGAACTCATATCGAGCAAAGGTCCGGGGCCTCGCTACGGGGCGGCCAAGTTGACGTAGCTGAGATGCGGCATGCGGTCTGCTCACTCCTCGAAGTTCTTAGCGGAGATAATTCGAGCTGCAGCTGCGATTTACTTGCGATGGCGGTTGAGCCGCAACCCAGTTTTTATTAGATCTCGAACCCTATGCTCGATGTTCGCTTCGTTCATTGAGTTACCCTTTGCATGAGGCCGGGACATATCGTCCCGCCCGCAGTTTCGCAGGCCGCAGACCGAGAATGTTTGAGGACGGGATGATATGTCCCGGCCTCCCGGGAGAGTTACCTATGAACTATGCGAACATTAAGTATTTCGACATTGCTGATGGGGAAGGTGTTCGTACTTCTCTGTTTGTGAGCGGGTGCCGTCGTGGGTGCAAGAACTGCTTTAACTCTGTTGCGTGGGATTTTGCTGCGGGCGAGCCCTTTGATCGCACCGTCGAGGACAAGATCATCGAGAGTCTCGACCATCCCTTTATCGATGGCCTGACGATTCTGGGCGGGGAGCCCATGGAACCCGAGAACCAGGCGGGACTCGTTGATTTTATTGAGCGTGTTCGTGCCACTTATCCTGTGGGGTCGGGGAAGACCATTTGGTGCTTTACCGGTGACGTGCTCGAGGAACTTATGCCGGGCGGTCGTCACTATACCGAGGCGACGGAGCGCATTCTCGCCTGCCTCGATTTGTTGGTGGACGGTCCGTTCGTTCAGGATCTGTACGATATCTCGTTGCGCTTTAGGGGCTCGAGCAATCAGCGCGTGATTGATATGAACGCCACGCGTGCCCGTGCCGAGCGTGAGAACATTGCGCTTTGCGACGCCGTGGAGCTTTGGCGGGACGATCCGGTCTATTCGACCCATACTATGTAGGTGGCAGAGGTTGCGTGCCGGCGTGGTACCATAGCGCGAACGCTAAATCGAAAAAAGTGAGGCCCAGATGGTCGATCAGGAAAAAGTCGAGACTGCCATTAAGCTGCTGCTTGAAGGTATAGGCGAGGACCCAACTCGTGAGGGCTTGCTGGAGACTCCGGCACGCGTCGCCCGTATGTATGGCGAGATTGCCGGCGGTATGGACCAGAGTGCCGAGGAGCACCTGTCCAAAACCTTTGCCGTCGCTTCGAACGATTTGGTTATCGAGCGCGACATCACGTTCTACTCGCTGTGCGAGCACCATCTGCTGCCGTTTTATGGCAAGGCCGCCATTGGCTATATCCCTAACGGTCGGGTGGCTGGGCTTTCCAAACTCGCCCGCACGGTTGAGGTTTATGCCCGCCGTCTGCAGCTGCAGGAGCAGCTGTGTGCGCAGGTTGCCGACGCTCTCATGGATTATCTCGCTCCCCAGGGAGCGATTGTGCTCATGGAAGCCGAGCATATGTGCATGACCATGCGCGGCGTGCAAAAGCCCGGCACCAAGACCGTGACGCTCGCTCGCCGCGGCGTCTTTGAGACTGATCCCGCGCTCGAGGAGCGGTTCTTTAGGATGCTGGGCCGTTAGCATGAGGGTCGTCAACGACTTTACATC
This sequence comes from uncultured Collinsella sp., assembly GCA_902470805.1. Lineage (GTDB taxonomy): Bacteria > Actinomycetota > Coriobacteriia > Coriobacteriales > Coriobacteriaceae > Collinsella. Next base: position 52,925 of record CABRHX010000009.1, read on the forward strand.
GAAGACCGATGAGGGGACGTCGCGTCGCGGCTTTATGGCTTCGGGCTTGGCTCCCTTTGGTGCCATGCCTCGCATTGATTACATTTGCGCCAACGGGCTGTTCCGGCGGCACCTGGGTAACATTGCACAGTTGGAATCGGGGCGCATCTTCTGCCGCCACGGTATTGACCATCTTCTCGATGTCGCTCGCATTATGTGGATCAAGAATCTCGAGGAACAGCTCGAATTTGACCGTGAGGTCATCTACGCCACGGCACTTCTTCACGATATCGGCAAAGATGAACAGTATGAATCGGGTATATCCCATGATGTTGCAAGCGAACGCGTCGCTGATGCGATTCTCGGCGGCATGCCCGATGATGTGGCGTTTGAGCCGGCCGATGCCGCAGCCATTAAGACGGCCATTCTGGGCCATCGAAAGCTGCGTGTGAACAGCCAACCGCTTGAGCGTCTGCTCTATGCAGCCGACAAAGCGTCGCGCGCCTGCTTTGCATGCCCCGCGCGCAATGCTTGCAACTGGAGCGATGATAAAAAGAACCTGTCGATTCGCGTGTAGTTAGTTTGCGCGGTCGGGGTTCTAAACGAAGGAGACGATCGCGATGAGCAACAAGAAACTGCCCGAGAATGCAACCAAGACTGAAGGCGCCGAGCTCGCCCGCCGTGGAAGGGGCGAAATATCCACCGCAACGGCGGTGCCCCACGTGAGTTATGACGATCTGCGCCATGCTGACCGCATTACTATCGACGGTCTCGAGGTCTTTGCCAACCACGGCGTGTATCCCGAAGAGAATGCGCTGGGCCAGAAGTTCATCGTGTCCTTGGTGCTCTATGCCGACCTGCGTGCAGCGGGGGAGCACGATAACCTGGACGCTTCGATTGACTACGGCTCGGTGTGCCACGATGTCGATGGCTATCTGCGCGAGCATACGTTTAAACTCATCGAGGCGGCAGCCGAGGGTGTGGCCCAGATGCTGCTGCGTCGTTACCCCTTGCTGCTTGGCGTGCGTGTTAAGCTCGATAAGCCTTGGGCTCCCGTCGGTCTTCCCCTGGCAAGCTGCGGCGTCGAGATCGAGCGCGTGCGCTAGTCGACGCTAGAGCTTGTTGAGGGGTGGCTGCTTGAGCCGCTGCGACAGGGCTCTATTGTTGGGGCAGTACGTGTCGAGCAGGGCGTGAAACCGCTGATTGTGGCTTGGCTCGAGCAAGTGGACGAGCTCGTGGGCGACAACCATGTCGAGGCATTCGACGGGGTAGGCGGCGAGCTCGCGCGCGATGCGAATAGCGCCGGATTTAGGTGTGCATGAGCCCCAACGCGTTTTCATGCTGCGTACGGAAATGCGGGCCACGTTGACGCCCATTGCGATTTCGTACGCATGCACCATATCGCGCAGCGCTGTGGTGACCTCGGAGGCATAGAGCTGGTCGATGTGGGCTTGGAGCTCATCGGACGTTAGGCCGTCGAGGATTGCGTACCGCTTGGCCTGTAGGCGTTCGTCCGATTTGTCGGCACCCATAAAGCTTGCGAAGGTGGCCTGCTTGGGTCGCGGTGCGGGTGACGCAAAGTTGTGATCGAGTGCGTCCTGTACCGTGATGGGCATGCCCCAAAGTGCAATGATGGACGAGGGGCTGAGCGGCTCTTGTGCCGTCGCCTGATGTTGCTCGCGCTGGGCAAGTCGACCGATAATCCAGGTGCTGTTGCGCTTCACAAACGCTTCGATACGCTCGCGGCTGGCGCCGAGCGGTGCGCTGGCGTGGACCTCACCGCTCGATGTGACGCGTAGGTTGAAGTTCTTGACGCGCTTTTTGGTAACGACGACGGGGATGGATGTGCCATCCGGTCGGGATACGGTAATCGTAAATTGCTGCGTCAAAAGCGGTCCTTCAGGTTGGGGACGGGCCGGCAGTCGACCGTTCGGCATGCCGGCCCGCTCAAGGGACGTGATATTAATAACGCTCAAAGAAGGCAAGCGCATTATCGCTGCAGAGCTTCTGCATCACGGTCTTGCCAAAGTGCTTGGAGAGCATGTTCTGGAACTCGGGCATCTTGCTGGCATCGGAGAGGAAGTCGGGTACTGTGGCACCGTCCCAGTCGCCGCCGAGTGCGATGACGTCCTCGCCGCCCAGGTCGAGCCAATGTTCGATATGGGCTGCCAGCTGGTCGAAGGTGACATCTGCGGCGGTCTCTTTGGTCGCTTCGTTAGAGAGAAACTCGCTGCAGTAGTTGAGGCCGACGATACCGCCCATATCGCGAATGGTGCGGAACTGGTCGTCGGTGAGATTGCGCTTGACGCCGCAAACCGCACGGGAGTTGGAGTGACTGGCGACGAAGGGGCGCGTGGCGTGGGCGACAACCTCGTCAAAGCACTCATCGTTGAGGTGGGAGACGTCGAGTACCATGCCGGCGTGCTCCATCTGCGTAAGTGCCTCGATGCCGGCGGCGGTGAGGCCGGCGTGGGTATCGTGCCCGCTCGCGAGCGGTCCCTGCGCGTTCCAGCTGAGTGATGACATGAGTACGCCCAGGCTCTTGAGTACCTCGATCAGCGCGGGGTCCTCGGCAAAGAACGTGGCGTTTTCGATGGTGTGGATGCAGGCGACCTTGCCGTCTTTGAGCGCAGGGCGAATGTCAGCGGCGCTGCGTACGTTGACCATGCGGTCGTGGTTGAGCATTGCCTGGCCGCTCATGTGCGCCATGATTTGCGCCTGGAAGCGCGCGGCGTGGGCGGTGGGAATCTCGTCGGGGACAAACGTGGCGAAGCACTGTGCCCACGGCGTGTTGCCGATCTTTGCGAGCGAGATGGCGCAGGCGTTGCCCTCGATGAGGTCGAAATCTTGCGGATGCGTTTCGTCGCCGGGGAAATAACCGTCGGTGCCGGCGGTAAAGCGCAGGTCGAGATCGAGCGTGGCCCAGCCGATTCGGTCGGCGGTGTCGCAGTGTAGGTCAAATACGGGATATGCCATGGTTCCTCCGGTTGCAGCGTTTCTTTGCAAACTGTCATTGAATTGTATGACTAGGGTATAGTTAGCGCCATATGTTCATGGCGGCCCGCGTTGTGCGCCGCCCTTATTACGGAGGTTACCATGTCCAACCAGGGCAAGAAGGTCAAGACCCATTATCGCGGCACGCTCGACGACGGCACGCAGTTCGATAGCTCCTACGATCGCGGCGAGCCGCTGGAGTTCACCTGCGGTGCCGGTCAGATGATCAAGGGCTTCGACGCCGCTGTCGTCGACATGCAGGTGGGCGAGAAGAAGACCGTGCACATTCCTGCTGCCGATGCCTACGGCGAGCACAATCCCGAGATGGTTCTGACCTTCCCGGCCGAGCAGGTTCCCAACATCGAGCAGATCGAGAAGGGCATGAAGCTCTTCCTGTCCACGCCGAGCGGTATGCCCGTCCCCGCCGTGGTCATCGACGTGACGCCCGAGGCCGTGACGCTCGATGCCAACCACGAGCTTGCCGGCAAGGACCTCAACTTTGATATCGAGCTCGTCGAGGTCGAGGGTTAGAGTATGCCTGAACGCTTGGTTTCGACGACATGCTTGGGAAATCTCAACGATCCGTCCTATGAACTCCTGCTTCGCCGGGAGCTGGGCGGTGTCTTTGAAGTTGACGAGCTACTGCTCGATTGGGACCAGGCTGATGTATGCGCGTTTGTGGGCGTGACGGAGCTGGGGCGCACGATCGATGTTCGGCTGGATACTGCCGACGGCGGTCGTCTTGCCGATGGCGACGTGCTCGCCATTGACCGTTCGGGCGTGGTGCCTGTGGTGGTTATTGTGCGCCTGCGCAGCGCCGAGGTTTATTTGGTCGAAGTCGACCGCATGGATCCGATTGCACTCGCGCATGCGTGCTGGGAGATCGGCAACATGCATGCGCCGCTCTTCCGGGGCGACTCGGACGAGCATACCGTGCGCATGTATACGCCGGTGCAGCCTGTTTTGGGCCGCATGCTCCGGGGTGTCGAGGGTGTTCGGCTCTCGGTGGTCACACGTGAGCTCGATGCCAGCCGGCGCTTTGCGTCGAGTGCGGCGGAGGTCGTCGTGAGCATGGCTCCCGACTTTACCATCGTAAAAAAGACGCGCGGCTAAGCGCGCGTATGCGCAAGACGGGCTTTGAGGGGCGACCAATCAAGGTCCGTCTTGCTGTTGATAGGAGGCTTTGGGGGAAGCGTATGGGTCTTGAGGGAATCAAGCTGATCGCCTGCGATTTGGATGGCACGTTGCTGCATCCGGGGGAGCGCGAGCCGCGTTCCGAGGCCTTTGAGCTTATCGATGAGCTGCATCGTCGCGGTATCGTGTTTATGCCGGCGAGCGGCCGTCAATATGCGAGCTTGCGCCACCTGTTTGCCCCGGTGGCCGATGAGCTCGTATATGTATGCGAAAACGGAGCCCTGGTGATGAGCGAGGGGCGTGCCGTGGTCAAGCGTTCTATGGAGCGTGGCCTGGCCATGGATATCGCGAATGCCGTGGTTGCGTACCCCCATGCCGACGTGACCCTTTCGTGCGAGGGACACCTCTACACCATGAGCAGCAACGATGCGTTTGTTGACCACCTGCGTTATGAGGTCCATTGTGATGTGGCGGTAGTCGACCGTCCCGAAGACATTGACGAGGATGTCATTAAGATTGCCTTCCAGACGCCCGAGGCGGAGCAGCCGGCGGCGCTGGAGTATTTTGTGCGTCGCTTTAGCGACCGGGTCGATGTGATGACGTCGGGAACCGAATGGACCGACTTTATCGGCTTTGATTCGGGCAAGGGGTCCGCGCTTGCCGATTATGGTTGTGCGCTGGGGATCTCACCTAACGAAATGATGGCGTTTGGCGATAACGAAAACGATCGCGACATGCTCAACGTGGTGGGCCATCCCTATCTGATGGAGAGCTGCAATCCCAGCATGCGCGGTGTCAATGACCGTGTCCGCTACGTGTGCACGGTCGAAGAGGAGCTGCATCGCCTGCTTGCCGAGTAGATAATTGGGACATGCCTACCGGCAGTCGGGGCAGAGGCCCTCGAAGATGGTGTAGTGCGACGTGACGTGCCAGCCGATTTGCTCGGACGCCTTAGCGTCGAGCTGGGCATCGAAGGGGAGCGGTACGTCGATGACGCGGCTGCACGAGGTGCAGATGATATGCGCATGCGGCTCGATCGTGCGATCGAAGCGGCTGCCGCCCGGCGTCTTGATGGAGAGAATCTCGCCGGCGTCGGCCAAGAGATTGAGGTTGCGGTAGACCGTGCCGCGGCTGATTTTGTCATCCTGCGCGCGCACGACGTTGTAGATTTCGTCGGCGGTGGGATGGTTATAGCTTTGGCGCACGGCGTCAAGAACCAGCTTTCGCTGCCTGGTATTCCTTCTTTGCACCGCCATGCGCCTCGCCTCTTTTCTGTCAACGGTCGTAGGTAAATGATACCGTATTTAGCACACAATACTAATAACGAGGCGTGAAACCGTCTTCATTGGCAAGTGGGGCTCGGGCCTGGGCGTCTACGAGGCGAAAACGCGTTCCCATGCGCTCGTAGGAGGCATGAAGCGCCTCGAGATGAGATAGGATATTTGCCGGAGCTCCCTGTATCTCCATCTCGACCGAGCCGTCTTCCATGTTGCGCACCCAGCCGGTGAGTGCGCGTGCCTGCGCGAGGTTGGTGTTGGTAAAGCGAAAACCAACGCCCTGGACTTGCCCCGCCCAACGCAGGAAATAGCGCAGGGGAGTGTCTTGAGTGGCCTCGTCGCTTGCGAGCACAGTAAGTCTGCGGCGCAACTCGAGCTCAATGTTTGATGGTTTTTGAGGCTCTCGACTGCCGCCGGTGACGCTGGAGAAGAACGCATCGAAGAAGCCCATCGCTAGGCCTGCTTGCCTGCGTCGGACGGGAAGGTAATGCCGGCCTGCTGGCGCACGGCATCCATGATGCGCAATGAGACGAGCGTGACATCGCGGTAGTGGCCAAGTTCGTGACGTCCCGCCGGGGTCTCCCAAATCTCTTCCTTAACGTTATCGATGCCGCCGATGGCGGTGATAAAGTCTGTGAGTTCGTATTCCATAGTGTTGCTCGATTTGGGCAGGTCGAGCACGCGGCCGTTGTCGCCCTGTTCGCGCGGTGCCTCGGTCGCCGAGCCGCGTACGACATCGCCGCGATAGTCGATGCGGACGTTGCGGGGCGTGGACAGATGGTCGATCTGGATAGTGCCACGCTCGCCTTCGATCTGCGAGGGCAGCAGGTCATTCGTTATTTTGGAGTGCGCGAGCTCGACGGAGATACGGCCACCGCCGTAGCTGGCGAGGATGGATCCGCAGCCGTCGATGGGGCCGTGCGTGAGCTGTTGCGTGGTGGGGTCGAGCAGAGTGGTCATGCTCGTAAGGCCGGAGGGCATGCCGAAAATCTCGACCATGGGCTCGACGGTGTAGACGCCGATGTCCATGAGGGAACCCGATGCCATATTGCAGTCGAAGATATTGGTGGCGCGTCCCGCGAGAATCTCGTTGTAGCGCGAGGAATATTTGCCAAAGCGCAACGAGGCGCGGCGGATGGGGGCGATCTCGCCCAGGGCGTCCTCGATGGCGTGGAAGGCGGGGTCGTGGAGGGGACGCATGGCCTCGAGGGCCACGACACCTGCTGCCTCGGCAGTGCGGAAGACTTCCAGCGCCTGCGTTTCGGTGGCGCAGAAGGGCTTCTCGACGATGACGTGCTTGCCACCGGCGATGCAGGCAAGGGCTTGCTCGTAGTGAAGTGCGTTAGGGCTGCCGATATAGACGGCGTCGACGTCGGCGGCTGCCGCAAGCTCATCGAGTGAGGTAAAGTTTCGCTCGCCACCGCGCTCGGCGGTAAAGGCGGCACCGCGATTGGCATCGCGTGAAAGCGTGCCCACAAACGCGGCTTGGTCGTTGGCGTTGACGACTTGGATAAAGTCGTCGGTGATCATGGATGTGCCGATGGTCGCGATGCGCAGCATACGTCCCCCTTGCGTTGTTTGGTCTACAGGATGAGTGTAGCGCGTGGGGATATAAAGCTGCGCGAAAACGCTATTACAGGTCGCTCTCGTTAAAGCCGGCGTCGATATCGAGGTTGCTGCCGTCGGCCGCCGTGGTGGCGAGCTCATCGCAGCGCTCGTTGAGCTCGTGACCGGCGTGACCCTTAACCCAGATGAACTCAACCTTGTGCTTGCTTTTGGCGGTGAGTAGGCGCTCCCACAGGTCGCGGTTCTTGACGGGTTGCTTGTTGGCGGTTTTCCATCCGCGCTTTTTCCAGCCGTCGATCCAGTGCTTGTTAAAGGCGTTGACGACGTACTGCGAATCGGAATGGACTTCGACCTCGCAAGGGCGGTTGAGCGCCTCGAGCGCCACGATGACCGCCATGAGTTCCATGCGGTTGTTGGTGGTCTTGGCGTAGCCGCGCGAAAGCTCGGAGGTGAAGGTCTTGCCGGCGGGGTTGGTGTATTTGAGCACGGCGCCGTAGCCGCCGCGTCCCGGATTTGATCGGGCCGAGCCGTCGGTGTAGATGATGACCTTCACGGGCTTCCTTTCGTTGAGTGCATTTCATGTGAGTGACCATTGTAGCGCCATGCCCGCCGGGGGCCAGCAATCTACGATTTCTACCCCGCCTTCCGACTGTTAGTTGGCATGGATGATGCGGTTGAGCTCGTCGAGGTATTGCTGCAAGAGGAGAGAGGGCTTGCGCTCGTCGTGCATGATGTAGCCAACGCGCATCGTTGGGGCGTCTGCTAGCGGGATCGATGCCATGCCCCATTGCATTTCATTGGAGAGGACACCGGTCGACAGGGTGTAACCGTTCGACGTGATAAGTAAGTTAGTAAGTGTTCCGCGGTCTGAGATTCGTATGTTGCGGTCGCAAGGGATATAGCTAAAAGGTTCCTCGGCGTAATAGAAGGAGTTTGAGGTTCCCTGCTCAAAGCTGTAGCGCGTATAGGGCGTGAGGTCGGCAAGGGACAGTTGCGGGCGGCGTGCGAGCGGGTGGCGCTCGCTAACGAAGACGTGGACCGTCGCGTCGAATAGGGGATGGAAGCTTGCGCGGGCATCGGCGAAGGCCTTCTGCAGAACGCGGGCGTTAAAGTCATCCAGATACAGAATGCCGATATCGCTGCGAAACGCACGGACGTCATCGATGATCTGCGATGTGGTGGTCTCGCGCATGATGAACTCGAACTTGCTGTCGCGGCAGCGCTCGACTACGTTGACAAAGGCCTCGACCGAAAAGGCGTAGTGCTGGGCGGAAATGGCGAGGCGGGCTTGCGGGGTGCCACCGTCCTCGTAGCGTGCCTCGAGCATGTCGGCCTGCTCTACGACCTGGCGCGCATAGCCCAAAAGCTCGGTGCCGTCGTTGGTGAGCGTGACGCCACGGCTGGAGCGCGTAAAGATCTCCAGATGGAGCTCTTGTTCTAGGCTTTTGACGGCGTTTGAGATGTTGGACTGAGCGGTATAGAGGCGCTGAGCTGCGGCGTTGATTGAGCCGGACTCTGCCACGGCGATCAGAAAACGAAGCTGCTGGAGGGTCATCGGTGCCCGTCCTTTCGATAGCTATCTAAAAAACCGATAACAGGTTAGCGCTTTTAAGTGATTGACCGAGGGGAACAATGCTCGTACTATTCAAAACACACAAAGGCGGTAGGTAATTAAGCCGACCACGGAACCGGGATGTCAAAGGGAGGACCGCATATGAACTGCTTGCCAAGACGAATGCCGGGCTCCTGTTTGCGCCCGTTGGCGTGATCAGGAGACAGCGACTTACTCTTCTCTTATTTATTTACTTTCGTTCGATCAAGGAGATCATCATGAGCCAGTTCATCAACAACCCCGAGCACACCTTTGGTTTCGATACCCTGCAGCTTCATGTTGGCCAGGAGAGCGCCGACCCCGCATCCGACTCCCGCGCCGTGCCTATCTACCAGACCACGAGCTATGTGTTCCGCAACTCCCAGCACGCCGCCGACCGCTTTGGTCTTGCCGACGCCGGTAACATCTACGGCCGTCTGACCAACTCCACCCAGGGCGTCTTCGAGGACCGTATCGCCGCACTCGAGGGTGGCGTGGCCGGTCTTGCCGTCGCCTCCGGCGCTGCTGCCATCACCTATACCCTGCAGGCTCTTGCCCAGGCTGGTGACCACGTGGTGGCTCAGAAGACCATCTACGGTGGTTCCTACAACCTGCTCGAGCATACGCTCTCCCAGTTTGGCGTCGAGACCACGTTTGTCGATGCTCATAACCTGGAAGAGGTTGAGGGTGCCATCAAGGACAACACCACGGTCATCTATCTCGAGACGCTCGGCAACCCCAACTCTGACATCCCCAACATCGACGCCATCTCCGAGATCGCCAAGAAGCACGGTCTGCCGGTTGTCGTCGACAACACTTTCGGCACCCCGTATCTGTTCCGTCCGCTGGAGCATGGCGCCAACATCGTTGTCCACTCCGCAACCAAGTTCATCGGCGGCCACGGCACCTCGCTGGGCGGTGTGATCGTCGACGGCGGTAACTTCGATTGGAAGGCGAGCGGAAAGTACGCCCAGATCGCTGAGCCCAACCCCTCCTACCATGGTGTTTCGTTTGCCGAGGCTGCCGGTCCCGCCGCCTTCGCAACCTATGTCCGCGCCATCCTGCTGCGCGACGAGGGTGCCTGCATCAGCCCGTTCAACGCCTGGGTCCTGCTCCAGGGCACCGAGACCCTGTCGCTGCGCGTCGACCGCCATGTCGAGAACACCAAGAAGGTCGTTGAGTTCCTGGCTGGTGACAGCCATGTCGCCAAGGTGAACCACCCGAGCCTGCCTGAGCACCCCGATCACGAGCTCTATCAGAAGTACTTCCCCAACGGCGGCGCTTCGATCTTCACCTTTGAGATTAAGGGTGGCCAGGAGGCAGCTTGGAAGTTCATCGATCATCTGCAGGTGTTCTCGCTGCTCGCCAACGTGGCCGACGTCAAGTCGCTCGTCGTGCACCCGGCTACCACCACGCACTCCCAGCTCTCTGCCGAGGAGCTCGCCGAGCAGAACATCACGCCCTCCACGATCCGTCTTTCCATCGGTACCGAGAACGCCGAGGACATCATTTGGGATCTGAAGCAGGCCTTCGCCGCGCTGGACGAGTAAGGCGACTTGTGCAAGGACCCCTTGCGACTCGATAGGTATAACTGCATAAAATGCCTGCTCAAGGCGCCTGTGCAAGCAATGGTTGCGCAGGCGCCTTTTTTGCATAGGAAGGGCGCTATTACAGGGTTTTTGGCATGCTTTATGCATTCGAGTTGTGGAAAACTCCTGTTGAGAGGATGTGAGTTTTACGCAATTGACGTGCGCCTTTTGAGTAAAACCGCAGGTCGCGATTTGCTCGAGGTACTATGCAGCGCGATCGAATCACACGCAGCTCAAACGCAGCAAAAACGCACTACGGAGGTTTCCAGCTACATGAGGATCGATTCACGAAAACCGAAAGCCGCTGCCCTTTCCGCCGCTCTGACCGTGGCACTTTTGGCGGGCGCCGGTGCAACTGATGCCCACGCCGCAACACTGTCCGATACGGTTGGATCTACGCCGTCCGAGACGACGCTGGTACAGCCCGTTGATTATCGCGGCGATGGTTATGGCTCTATGCAGGAGTGGAACGCCTCGATGGAGGCCAAGCGCGATTCCCTTGAAATGCGCGCTCAGATTATCCTAAACATGTATGGTGACTATGCCACCGATGACGAGCGCGCTGTGCTGCAGGGTTGTATCGATGGTGCGGGCAGCCTTTTGACGATGGGGGAGGTCGACGCGAAGTCGACCGAGCTCGATGAGCTGCGCACTGCGCTTGAGAATGCCAAGCGCGAAGCGCTCGAGGCCGCTGCCGCCGAGGCGGAGGCTGCCGAGGCCGCCCAGGCTTCGTACTACAACGCCGGTTACACTCCGTCCTACGCGTCTGCCGCGTCCTACGCGAACGGATCGGGCCTGACGCGCTCTGCGGGTGTCAATAACTACAACGGGCGCCGTGAGACCTATTACAGCAGCAATGTGCTTTATCACTATCGCACGGGCGAATGGACTCAGGATTCTGAGGGCTTCTGGCGCGATTCCGACGGCTATTACGTTGTTGCCGCGGGCGATATGGCCCAGGGTTCGACCTTTACGGGCTCCAAGGGTGATTGCAAGGTCTATGACTCCGGCTGCGCTGTCGGAACCACCGACTACTACACCGGTTGGTAGTTTTTCTGTATCACGGATATTTGGCGGACGGGCGTCTTTACCGAGCTTTAGGGCAACGTAAGGACGCCCGTTCTATGTATACGCTTGAGCTAACAGAGCCCTTACCGTGACGGTACGTCGCGCATATGGGCGCGGGGCACACTAGTTCATGAGAAATAAGGTCTTTCTCGTGGAGGAAGTGGTCTTGTGAACGCTCGAGATATCGCCGTTGCCGCCGTCGCGTTGATGCTTGGCTGCCTTGGTCCCACGGCCGCGCTCGTCGCGGGCATTCAGGGGACATGCGGGGCTGCTCCTATCGTGGTCGGCGCGCTGATCGCGGCCACGCTGCTGGGAAGTGCAGGTGTAGTCCTTTGTCGCGACGATGAGGACCAGGCGTCGGAGTCGCAGCTCTAACCGTTGTGAAGCTGATTTTTGGCCAAAGATGAAAAAGGAAGCCGCCGCGAGGGGAGTGCCCCTTGCGGCGGCTTTGCCATTGGATCTGCTGGCTACAGTATGCCGAGCACTACCAGCTGCTTTCTATTTCGCGAATCCTCTGGTAGAGCCAATCGTTTTGCGGCACTTGGATATCGTGTTTGGCGGCCAGGCGGCAAATGGTGCCCGCGAACTCCTCGACTTCGGTTTTTCGTTGTGCGATGCGGTCCTGCGCCATCGAGGGCATACCGGCGAGGTCGATTCCCTCGATGAGGTGCACCATTTGCGTCAGGTCTGCCTCGGTCAGCTCAACGCCCTCGGCGTTGGCAACCGCAAGCGTCTCGCGCATGGCGGAGACAAAACAGCGGCGCTGCTCGGAGCCCGGCTCCGTGGCGCTTCCGTAGGTCCCGCCGTAGGCCATGCAGGTCTGGTTGATGCCGTCGTTGAGCATGAGTTTGGCCCACATGCGGTGCGCAATGTCGCTCTCGACGGTATGGGCGATGCCGCAGCGCGTATAGAGCTCGTCGATGGCGGTAACGGTTGCGGGCTTGGTGCCCGCTGCCGCGCCAAAGCGAATCTCGCCCGCATTGGTAAAGGTGAGCTCTCCGTTGAGGAACACGGCGTCCATGCCTTGGCAGATACCCAGGACGGTGTGCTCCCAGCCAAAGCGCTCGGCAATCTTTTGCTCGCTCGTAATGCCGTTGCACAGCGAGGCGATGAGCGTGTTGGGTCCCACGACACGCTCCATAGTCTTGAGTGCTTGGTCGAGACCGGTGGTCTTGACCGTCAGGATGACCAGATCGGCGGGCGCTGCCTCGCTGGCGCGGACGGACGTGAGATCGCAAGGCTTTCCGTTGACGGTGAGCACATCGCCCGCGTGACGCTCAAAACGGGCGTCATCCATAACGTATTCGACGGCGTCATTGCCGAGGGCCTTGGCAATCATGCTGCCGTAGAGCAGGCCGACGCCGCCCTTGCCGATAAAGGCGACCTTGTTGATCTGCATGTGAATCATCTCCTCATATAAAAGGCGCCCGCGTAAGGGGCGCCTGATGGATTGTATGCTGCCGGGGTGATTGATGGGTGCGCGGGGCGGCTGTTATAAAAAAGAAACGTTTGCCTGGACGTTACACTGCGGGGCAGACCGCAAAGACGCGGGCGGGGTATCCGACGCCATCGCGGACCTTGGGGAAGGTGCAGAAGATGACGGCGCTCGTGGCTGGAAGCTCGTTTAGATGGTCCATGACTTCGATCTGATAGCGGTCGACCGAGAGGATGTATTGCTCGCCGGGGTAGGGGTAGGCGTCCTCGCGTGTGGTCACGCTCGTCTCCTTTCATCGGGCTTTTTGCTGATGTTAAAGCGGTGCCGTGACGGCTCGATTTCTGCTGCGTTACGATACGTTCTCGATTGCGATTCCACGATGTTTCGGCTGCGTGACCATTGTGTTTCGCCTTGCCGGGGCGCTGATGGCGAAGGGAGGGGCCGTGCAATATCGCGTTGACCCCAAAAGCGGCAACCGTATCTCGGCGTTGGGGCTGGGCTGCATGAGGTTTCCCGGTGCGCCGGGACGCCCGGATGCGAAGACTGCCGACGCCATCATCTCCCGTGCGGTGGAGCAGGGGATTAACTACCTGGACACGGCCTATCTCTATCCCGGTAACGAGGCGTGCGTGGGTGCGTCGCTTGAGCGCCTGGGCTTGCGCGACCAGGTTTTGCTCGCAACCAAGCTGCCGCATGCTTCGTGCAAATGCGCGGAGGATTTCGATCGGTTCTTCGACGAGCAGCTGCGTCGCCTGCGGACCGACCGTATCGACTATTACCTCATGCACAACATTACCTCGCCCGCCCAGTGGGAACGTGTGGTGGCGTTGGGCATCGAGGACTGGATCGCGCATCAAAAGGCGGCGGGGCGCATTCGCCAGATTGGTTTTTCGTACCACGGCAGCGCGGCTGACTTCCTTACGATGCTTGACGCATATGACTGGGATTTTTGCCAGATCCAGTACAACTATGCCGGCGAGCATTACCAAGCGGGAACGGCGGGACTCATGGCCGCCGCCGAGCGAGGCCTCGCGGTGTTTGTGATGGAGCCGCTGCTGGGCGGGCGTTTAGCGGGCAAGCTGCCGCCACGGGCCCGCGCTGTGCTCGATAGTGCCCGTGACCCGCATTTGCGCACTCCTGCCGCCTGGGGTCTTTCGTGGGTGTGGAATCATCCTCAGGTGACGATGCTGCTTTCGGGTATGACCGATACCGCGCAGGTGGATGAGAACGTGGTGTTGGCCGATCGGGCCCTGCCGGATTCGATGACAGCTACTCAGCTCGACACGATCGCGCACGTGCTGGATGAGTTTGAAAAATCGAATCGCGTGCCCTGCACGGGATGCGGCTATTGCATGCCGTGCCCTAAAGGCATCAATATCCCTGGATGTTTTGCCGCCTACAACGCGAGTTATGCGCACAGCTGGTTTACGGGTCTATCGCAGTACTTTACGGCGAGCGCGGTGCGTACAAGCGAGGCCAAGCTGGTGAGCAATTGCGTCAAGTGCGGCAAATGCGCGCGCCACTGCCCACAGCATATCGATATCCCCGAGCGTCTCGATGACGTGCGCCGACGTTTCCAGCCTGGCCCCGTGACGGCAGTGCTTAAGGCCTTCGGCAAAACGCGCTCCTCATGACCCTTTTATAACTTGCGGTGGAATAGTTCCTGTTTGCGGCAGAATAAGGCATCAACAGGAACTATTTCACCGCAACTGATGGGAGGCTATCGTGGGTGACCGAGGTTTACGTAATGATTCGCGTGAGGTTCGTTGGGGCGTTTTGGGCGCTGGGCGCATTTCGCATCGATTTGCATCGTCGCTCAAGGAGGTGGACGGGGCACGGCTTGTGGCTGCCGCCGGTCGCACTCCTTCGCATGTTGAGGAGTTTTGCAGGGCGTTTTCGATTGATGCCGTGCACAGTTATGCCACAGCTGACGATAACGGCGATGCGGCTTATGATGCGTTGATTGCCGACCCCGATGTCGACGTAATCTACTTGGCTCTTCCGCATGGCATGCATGCGCATTGGGTCTGTCGGGCACTACGCGCGGGAAAGGCCGTGCTGTGCGAAAAGCCGGCCGTTTTGAATGAAGAAGAGGCCCATGCGATCGCCTCCGTTTCCCGTGAGCGCGGCGTGCTGTTTATGGAGGCGATGAAGAATCGGTTTTGCCCGATGCGCACTCGCGTGAAGGACTTGCTTGCGTCGGGTGAGCTCGGCCGTATCGTTTCGATCGAAAGCGTGCAAAAACTTGATTATGGTGAGCCCCCTTCGAGTTATCTGCTCGACCCGTTGCAGGGTGGCTGTCTATATGACATGGGCTGCTATGCGGTCGGGTGGTTTGATGATCTGCTTGCGGGTGCGTGCGATGTTTCGTCTCGTGAAGTCCGCTGGCGTGACGTATCGGGCGGCCGCGTGGATTGGGCCGATGAGATCCATATGAGTGTCGGCGGTATACCCATTCATATGGTGTGCGACGGCAAAGCGGCATATGGAAGCCGCTTAACGATTGCCTGCGAGCGGGGCTCGGTGGAAATCGAGCGCCTCCATCGCCCCGAGCTCGCCCATGTGAAGTACTCCGACGGACGAATGCTCGAAATTAATGCCCAGTTTGAGGTCGATGATTTCTACGGCGAAATTCAGCATGCGACGCAGCTCGTCCAGACGGGAGAGCTTGAAAGCCCCGTTATGCCTCTTGCCGCCACGCAGCGCTGCGCGCAGATTATCGATGCGATTCGCTTGACGCTCTAGGCTGCGGTGCTGGTGCTCTAGGGGGGGCTCGGCGGACCGTGCCCCTGATGCCCCTTTTATATCTTGCGGTGGAATACGGTCTGTTTGCGCCAAAATAAGGCACCAATAGACCGTATTTCACCGCAACTGATGAAGAGGGAGTTGGAGATGCTGACGATCGGGTGTCATCTTTCGACGACGAAGGGCTATCGGGCAATGGGGGAGACGGCGCTGTCCATTGGCGCCAATACCTTTGCGTTCTTTACGCGCAACCCGCGCGGTGGCAAGGCAAAAGAACTTGACATGGATGACGTGGCGGCTCTGCGCGAGCTTATGGCGCAAAACGACTTTGGACCGCTGGTGGCGCATGCCCCGTATACCTACAACCCCTGTTCTGCCAAAGAGCGGGCACGCGAGTTTGCCTTGGAGGCAATGGCCGAGGACTTGCAGCGTCTGGAAGCACTGCCCGGCAACTACTACAACTTCCATCCCGGTGCGCATGTGGGACAGGGCTCCGACGTCGGCATTCAGATGATTGTCGACACGCTGTGCCAGGTGATGTTTGAGGGGCAGCAGACGACGGTATTACTCGAGACCATGGCAGGCAAGGGCACCGAGGTGGGCCGTAGCTTTGAAGAACTGGCGCGCATTATCGAGGGCGTTGCCGCCAAGCGCCCAGAGCTGTCCGATAAGCTGGGCGTTTGTTTGGACACCTGCCATGTGAGCGATGCCGGCTACGACATCATCCATGATCTGGACGGCGTACTCGACGAGTTCGACCGCGTGGTGGGTATCGATCGCTTGCATGCCGTACATATCAACGATTCGAAGAACCCTTGTGGCGCCCATAAAGATCGTCACGAGTGCATCGGCAAGGGATACCTTGGCAGCGAGGTATTTGGTGGCGGTATGCAGGTTATGCAGAATATTGTATCGAATGGCCACTTGCGTTCGCTGCCGTTTATTTTGGAGACTCCGAACGAACTTGCAGGTTATGCAGCTGAAATTAGACTATTAAGGTCATTGCAGCAGTAATAACTGTCACAAAGTAGAGTATTCCATTCACGTTATGGGTTTGTTTCAATCGATTTTCTCATTGCAGATTCGTAATTCCGGGTGCATAATAGCCAACAGTTTTTGCAGACCTCTGAATCAAACGAGGTCACCGGAAGGAGACTGATTATGAAGCTGAAGAAGCTCGGCGCATTTGCCGCCACGGGTGCTATGGCGCTCGCCCTTGCTCTGACGGGCTGCGGCTCGTCCAACGCCACCTCTGGTTCTGATGCTGGTTCCAGCAGCTCTGACGACGCTAAGGTCGAGAAGGTCGACGGCTCCAAGGAGTACGCGCTCGTCAAGGACGGTACGCTGACCGTCGGCACCTCTGCCGAGTACGCTCCGTTTGAGTACAAGGATGACAACGGCGATTATCAGGGCTTTGACCTTGAGCTCATCAAGGCTATCGGTGACAAGCTGGGTCTGGATGTCGAGTACGTCAACAATGACTTTGACACGCTGGTTCCGGGCGTCGCTTCGGGCGCCAAGTATGACGTTTCCATCGCGGCTATCACCGACACGCCCGTGCGTGAGAAGGAAGTCACTTTCTCTGATTCCTACTACATGGACGATCAGGCTATCGTGACCAAGGTCGATAACACCGACATCACGGCCGACAACTACAGCGAGAAGCTCAACAACGCCGACGCCACGATCATCGTCCAGTCTGGCTCGACTGCCGAGGCCTTTGCCCAGGAGAACTTCCCCAAGGCAAAGATCGTCCCCTACAAGGACGCTACCGAGTGCTTCAGCGCCCTGCAGTCCGATAAGGGCGACGCCGTGGTCACCAACCGCTCCGTCGCCAGCCAGCTGACCGCCGAGCAGTTCAACACCTGCCAGACCATCAAGCAGATCAGCACCGGCGAGGAGTACGCCATCGCCATCAACCAGGGCAACACTAAGCTCAAGGACGACATCAACCAGGCTATCAAGGACCTGACCGATGACGGTACCGTTGACGCCCTTATGGCTAAGTACAACATCAAGTAAAATAGCTACTTGATTGCACGCGGGCCCTTTCCGTTTTGGCGGAGAGGGCCTTTGCGTTTCTTGAATGGGCGTCATCCCGCCCCGTTATGTCGGCAACTTAAACGTTAGGAGCCACCTTGTCTCGATTGAACCAAGGAGCCATGGGCAAGAGCCATCCACTGCCCTCGATGCTCCAAAAGCTGGCCTGTGCCCTGGCTGTGGTGCTCGCCCTGGTATGCGCGGGGGCCTGCGTGCCCTCGACTGCTCAGGCACTTGAGACCGCAAAGATTACCGCCCGACCCAATACCGGTTCGGGTAGCGACGTAGTCGGTGGCACCGAGACTCGTATCACCTGGGAGGTCCAGGCCGATGCCGACGAGGAACTGAGCGGTCTTTCGCTGACGTTTGCCGATGGCACGACGTTTGGTACCGATGACACGCGATTGACGATGCTCTCGGGCGATGACCTTATGGACCGTACGCCCATGAAGCCTACGTGCAAGGTCGACGGCCAGACGCTCAAGATCGATTTTGGCGAGACGGCTCCGGCCGGCGGCTATTTCCGCGTCGAGGTCTACGGCGTGACCTTCCCCGTCGAGGGCGGCGACGAGGCCTTTAGCGGCACCTACACTTTGGCCGATGGTTCGACCAAGAAGATCTCCAAGATTCCGTCGGTGGAGATCAAGGGCGTGACGGCATTCGATAACTTCCTGGCCGACCTTAAGGAGCAGCCGTGGGTCGAGGCATGGAATTCCAACATGTTCCTGCGCCTGTTCCTGAACCCGGTCATTTTGGTCCAGAGCCTGCCGATCGTCTTCAAAGGCTTCCTCATGTCGCTCTCGATCGTGCTCGTGGCGTTTCCGCTGGCAATTCCCTTTGGCTTTGCCCTGTCGCTCATGCGCATCTCCAAGTCGCGCATCCTGCGTTGCCTTGCCGGCATCTATGTGAATATCATCCGTGGTACGCCGGCGTTCCTGCAGATCTACATCGCGTTCTTTGGCCTGCCGCTGGCCGGCGTCAAGGTTGACGACTATGTGTTGGGCGTCATCGTCATGGCCATGAATTCGTCTGCCTATCTGTGTGAGATTTTCCGTGCCGGTATTCAGTCGATCCCCAAGGGCCAGAACGAGGCAGCGCGCTCGCTGGGCATGAACGCCTTCCAGACACTGCTCTACGTTATGATTCCGCAGACGTTCCGCAATGTCCTGCCTACGTTGACCAGTGAGTTCATCCTGCTTTACAAGGATACGTCGCTGCTCGCGGCCGTGGGCGTGGTCGAGATCGTCATGAACGCCCGCACCATCGTGGCCACGACGGGCTCCATTACGCCGTACGTGGTTGCCGCCCTGTTCTATCTGGTCATCACCCTGCCGCTCGCTCGCTTGGTGAGCGGCCTTGAGGCGAGGCTTTTGGGTACGGCCGAAACCAAGAAGAAGCGTCCCGCCAAGAGCGCCGGGCAGGTCGTCGCGACGCCCGCCGATCACATCGCCGGTCTGTAAGGAGGTCCTATCATGAGCGAAACCAATAACTCGAACGAGGTCGTCGTCAGCATCAAGAACCTCCAGAAGGCCTTTGGCGACAACGTCGTTCTGCGAGATATCGATCTGGATGTGCATAAGGGCGAGGTCGTCGTAGTTCTGGGTCCTTCGGGCTCGGGCAAGTCGACGATGCTTCGCTGCATCAACCGTCTTGAGCATCCCACGAGTGGCTCGATTATCGTTGAGGGCGTGGATGTGTGTGCCAAGGGTGTCGACCTCAACAAAGTGCGTACGCACCTGGGCATGGTCTTTCAGCAGTTCAACCTGTTCCCGCACCTGTCGGTCAAAAAGAACGTCATGCTCGCGCAGCAGAAGGTGCTCAAGCGCAGCAAGGAAGAGGCCGAGAAGATCGCCGTCGAGGAGCTGACCAAGGTCGGTCTTGCCGAGCGTATCGACTATATGCCGAGCCAGCTCTCGGGCGGCCAGCAGCAGCGCGTGGCCATTGCCCGCGCCCTGTCGATGAATCCGCACGTGATGCTCTTTGACGAGGCCACCTCGGCGCTCGATCCTGAGCTCGTGCGCGACGTTCTGGGTGTCATGCGCGACCTGGCGCGCGACGGCATGACCATGATCGTCGTGACGCACGAGATGGGCTTTGCCCGCGACGTCGCCGACCGCGTCGTCTTTATGGACGGCGGCGTCATTGTGGAAGAGGGTACGCCGAGCGAGGTCTTCGACCACCCCAAGAGCGAGCGCACCAAGGCGTTCTTGGGCAATATTTCGTAGCCGGTTGATGTAACTGCCGCTACAAAAGAGCGGGGGCTGGACTTGAATCCAGCCCCCGCTCTTTTGTAGGGATGGGGATGCGCTGTGATACAGGCTCTTTTGGAGGCCTGGTTTCGTTACGCGAGCTCGGCTCCGAGGGCCTTGCAGGCGGCCTCGCCCTCGTCGTCGGGCGCGTCGTAGCAGATGGCGGAGTCCACGACGTTGACGCCGGCCTCGTCGGCGTCGGCCTTCCAGTTGTCCATCCACTCGCCCTCGGCCCACGAATAAGAGCCAAAGAGGACGACCTTCTTATCGCCGAGGGTCTCCTTGACCTCGTCCCACATAGGCTGGAACTCGTCATACTCAAGCTCCTCGGAACCCATGGCGGGGCAGCCGAAGGCGAAGGCACCATATTCGGCGGCCTTGTCGGCAGAGAAGTCGGCGCAGGAGATGACCTCTGCCTCGGCGCCGGCACCGGTTGCGCCCTCGGCAACGAAGTTTGCCATGGCCTCGGTGTTGCCTGTACCGCTCCAGTAGACGACGGCGATCTTGCTCATATGTCTTCCTTTCGGTTGTGCGGCGTGCGGCCGCGTTTTGTATGCTCTATCGGGTTGCCTGGACAAGTTGTCCCAGAGTGCAGCCCTGTTGATAGATGTAGGTAAGGTATTGCGTGCATGCGCGATAGGAATCGAAGGTCGTGAGCGCCTGCTCAACGTTTGTGTATACCTTCCATGCGCCAAAGACCTTATAGTTTTCGCCGTGCTGGACGATAAACTGATGGACATCTTCGTAGGGATAGCCCAAAAAATAGCCAATTTCGTGGGGGAACTCGCATATGCACCCCGTATCGCAGTGCCTATTTCGCGCGAGTGCGCAGACGCTGCCGTCATAGGCGCTTTCTGCGGCATTGCTGCTTGCCAGCGTGATGCGCGCGGCGAGATGCACCAGGGATGCGGGCAGGTTGTGGACATCGTAACCTTCGGCGGCTAGCGCCGTCGTGGCACGGGGGTCGGAGAGGTATCGCATGAGGTCCGCAGGGCGGTACACATAGATGAGCGCTCCGCAGGGGCGCCAGACCAAAACGCTCATATGGATTCCGAGTGGCTGGAGCTCGCGGTTGCATTGGGCTATGACGGCGAGCAGGCGAGAGCGTCGCTCTTCGATATGGGCGGCGCCGGGTTTTCCGTTTTGGTTGGCGTAAACGCCGGGATAGGTAAAGAGCGAAGCCGGCTTGATACCTGCGAGCGTAGGGGAGCAGTTGCGTACGACAGCCGTTTGGTATGTTGGGATGTCAATGGTTCGAGTCACGATGCTCCTTTCGGGTCCTCAGTTGTTAGCCTAGGAAAACTTATACACGAAAGTAAGCCATGGTCAACAAAAAAGTTTGAAGAGGGAAACTAATTGACCGAACGGACATGAATTTGGGTTAAGATGGTGACACCCCATGGGGGTATCTAGATAGTGTTACTTGAAAGGGGAACGCATGAGTGACTTGCTCAACCCTGCGAATCTCATCGTGCTGGCCGTCATTGCCGTCGGCATGTTTTTTGGACTGCGTCGCATTGCCGCTTCGACACACGGGAAGAGTTGTTGCAGCGATGGTGCGAGCGGCAAGAAGGCCAAAAAGGTTGTTGTGGTGGATACCGATGCATCGCACTATCCCTATAGCGATGAGCTGCTCATCGGCGGCATGAGCTGTGACGGCTGCGCTCAGAACGTGGCCAATGCCCTCAATGCGCTGGACGGCGTGTGGGCAACGGTGACATATGCGGACCACACGGCGCGCGTGCGCGCTAAGCGGCCGATCGATCGCGGTGCCCTTGAGGCGGCCGTGAAGGACGCTGGCTACTACGTCATGACGCTGTAGAGCGCGTGCTTGGCGCGGGAAACGTCGCTAGGCTCGGCCGCGCAGCTCAACGTCTTGGATATCGTCGAAGTCAATGGCGATGTCTTTGAGCTTGAGCAACTTGAAGGCGGGGAGTACCTCATCGAGGATGCCGGTGCGGGCGCGATAGCCGTACGTATCGTAATAGGTGACTCGAACCAAATCGCCACGTTTGAGACCCTCGAGCTTATGTGAAAGCTCGAGGGCTTTTTCTTCTGTCAATTCGCACTTGGGCTCAACGGTGATCTCCTGCTTGCGCACGAGTTCGTAGTATCCCGTCAACGCGGCAAAGGGCATAAACTGTGCGGCGCGGTTGGCGCGCACGGCGCCGTTGGCGGTGAGCCTGGGGTCGGCGGAGCGACGTCTTCCCTCGGGGTCCGCTAGGCGTTCAAAAGGTGTCGGTGGCCGCATCGGCTGTTGTTGGGACTTAGGCACGATGTCCTCCTACCTGATCGTTGCGTTCGCGCGCGGTGGCGCCGGCGGTAAAGCTCAGCCCCTTAATCAGCGCGTTCTTGCCGTATTTGCCTTTCACGGCCAGCACGGCGCGTGCCAGGTCGCGCTCGCGCTCATCGGCCTCGATATCGCTGAACAGATCGATGGTGGCAAATTCTTCGGGCATGAGGTTGCCAAATCCCAGATTGATGCGCTTGACCGGTCGTTTGGGATCGACAGTCTGCGCCCAGAGCTCATCGAAATAGCCCATGATCTTCTTGAACGAATTGGTACGCTCGGGCAGCTTTCGCGAGGCGTTGGAGTGCGCAAAGAGTGCGGCATAGCCACCGCGCGGCTTGCCGCCATGCTCTCCCACAAAGATGCCATCGATTGCCTGCGCTTCGCGCACCAGGCGACGCCGTTCGTCATCGCGCTGGACGGGCTTGGGCGCACGGGGCGCGAGCTCGGGGCCGGCGGTTGCGGTGGGTTCGATACTCGATGTGCTCGAGCGCAGGTGCCCGCATCCGTCCACATACTGCGCTGTACCGCTGGCGTCGAGGCGGCGTATGTCGGCGCGTTCGCTCGCGTAGCCCACAAAGAGCGAGATGCTGTCGCAGACCACGTGCTTATCGACCAAGTCTAAAACGGCGTTGTCGACCATCTCGCGCAAGACGGTATAGGCCTGTTCGTAGGCATAACCCTTCGAGAGCACCTGTCCTGTGGTGGTCGAAGTTGCTTGCGGGCGATAGGCTTGGATGTCGGCGATAGTTGTCGGCTCGCGCCCGAAGGCGTGGTCGATAAGATACTCGGCATTGACGCCGAGCTCGTCGTAAAGCAGATTTTCGTCGAGCGCGGCGACACCCATCAGATCGTAGACACCGTACTTTTCGAGGCGGGCTGCCACGCCGGGGCCGATGCCCCAGATATCGGTGATGGGACGATGGGGCCAGATCTCCTTGCGAAAGGTCTCGTCGTCGAGCATGCCGATGCGGCTGGGTACGTGCTTGGCGGTAATGTCGAGCGCTACCTTGGCCTGAAATAGGTTGGGGCCGATGCCGACCGTCGCTGTGATGCCGGTGCGCGCGAGGACCTCGTCGCGCAGCATGCAGGCAAAGCCTTTGGCATTGGTGTGGTAGAGGTCTAGATAGGGCGTCACGTCGATAAAGCATTCGTCGATTGAATAGACATGAATGTCTTGCGGACTCACGTATTCCAGATAGATGCCGTAGATTTTCGCCGACACTTCCATGTAATGCTGCATGCGCGGTACGGCCTTGATGTAGTCGATACCGTCGGGAATCTCGAACAGACGGCAGCGGTTGTGTATCCCGAGGTCCTTCATGGCCTGTGTGATGGCGAGGCAGATGGTCGTGCGCCCGCGCGATTCGTCGGCAACGACCAGGCACGTAGTGAGTGGGTTGAGTCCTCGGTCGACGCACTCGACGCTGGCATAGAACGTCTTAAGGTCGATGCAGATATAGGTGTGACGCTCATCCCCCACGCGTCCTCCCATCAAACACATGTTCTTATCGAATACCTGTTCGATAATACCCGCTCGTCCGGACATCGTCAAAACCTGTCCCTTTTGGCGGGTATGGTCGTGCGGCTGCATCGGGTTTTAACGCAGCTCTAAAGAGCGCGAAACAGCTCGGAAAAGCTCGCTTCGTAGCATGAACCTAACGATCGATACCACCATAAAGCACGGAAGGGTTGTGGGGATAATGGTCAACTATGGGTTTGGTATGCCGACGCGCCTTGTTGCGGATGGAGACGTGGCTCGCTGGTGTGGACGATTGGTCGCTCACTACGGCGGTACCAAGGCGCTGGTGGTGCTGTGCGGTGACAAACATACGCGAGATGAGCTTGTCTCGGCGGCGCTCGGCTCGCTTGATCGAGCTCTGCTCGAACGCGCGCTATTTCGCTGCGGATCGGTTGAGGGCGATGGGGGAGACGAGCTGATCGACGAAGCCGTGGCCCTGGCGACCGATGAAGGCGTGGACTTTGTCCTGGCGATTGGCGATGCCGATACTGCTGGCTTTGCGCGCGAGCTCGCGCGGCGCATGGCGGCGCTCGATGCCGGCGAAGACGGCTTTGTGCCTTATGGATGCATTGTCTCGGAGGGCAAGGTGCCTGCCGTAGTAGGTGCCGGCGAGGTTCCCGTTTTTGCCATCATCGCGCCCGAACTGCTGGAGGGTATCGGGTCTCCCTTGCGCGAACTGCTCGGCAGCGTGTGTTCTGCGGTGTAGTACCTGCCAGGAGGGGACAGGTTAATTTTGGTTGGTAAAGCGTTTGACCTGCCAAAATAAGCCTGTCCCTTTTTGATCGGTTGCCGTTTGGGGACCGATTGGCAACGCTCGCTGATTATAGTCTTGACCTGCGCTAGAATAGTGGCATCTGAATGTCCGGGCGCATGGAGGCGTGCGCCCGTATGCTGAGGAGGACTCTATGGCAACTGTTGCCGCACCTATCGATGCTACGTCGACTGCCGCTTGGAAGGCGCTCGAGGCTCATCAGGAGAAGCTCGAGGCCGAAGGTATCGACCTTAAGGCCTGGTTCGCCGCTGACGTCGACCGCGTGAACAAGCTGAGCTTTGACGCCGGCGACCTTCACTTCGATCTATCCAAGAACCTGGTGACCGATGAGACCGTCAAGCTGCTGTGCGATCTTGCTCGCGAGGTGAAGCTCGAGGAGCGCCGCGACGCCATGTTCTCCGGCGAGCACATCAACACCACCGAGGACCGCGCCGTCCTGCACACCGCGCTTCGCCGTCCGGCAAGCGAGAAGGGCCAGCTCATCGTTGACGGCCAGGATGTCGTCGCCGACGTGCACGAGGTCCTCGACCGTATGTACGCCTTCGCCGAGCGCGTGCGCTCCGGTGAGTGGAAGGGCGTTACCGGCAAGAAGATCGAGCACCTGGTGTCCATCGGCATCGGCGGCTCCGACCTGGGCCCGGTCATGGCCTACGAGGCCCTGCGCCCCTATGCCGACGCCGGTATCGACTGCCGCTACATCTCCAACATCGACCCCAACGATCAGGCCGAGAAGCTCAAGGGCCTGGACCCCGAGACCACGCTCGTGATCATCGTCTCCAAGACCTTCACCACGCTCGAGACCCTCACCAACGCCCGCGAGGTCAAGACCTGGATGCTCGAGCAGCTCAAGGCTCAGGGCGCCATCGACGGCTCCGATGAGCAGAACGCCGAGGCCGTGACCAAGCACTTCGTCGCCGTCTCCACCGCGCTCGACAAGGTCGAGGCCTTCGGTATCGACCCGGCCAACGCCTTCGGTTTCTGGAACTGGGTCGGCGGCCGTTACTCCGTCGATTCCGCCGTGGGTCTGTCGCTGATCGTCGTGCTCGGCCCCGAGCGCTTCCAGCAGTTCCTCGAGGGCTTCCATGCCATCGACGAGTACTTCTGCAACACGCCGCTCGAGAACAACGCCGTCGCGCTGATGGGCCTGCTCAACGTCTGGTATGTCAACTTCTTCGGTTCCAAGAGCCATGCCGTGCTGCCGTACAGCCAGTACCTGCACCGCTTCCCGGCCTACCTGCAGCAGCTTACCATGGAGTCCAACGGCAAGCATGTCCGCTGGGACGGCAGCGCCGTGACCTCCGATACCGGCGAGATCTTCTGGGGCGAGCCCGGCACCAACGGTCAGCACGCCTTCTACCAGCTGCTGCACCAGGGCACCGTGGTGGTTCCGGCCGATTTCATCGCCTTCGCCAATACTGCCAACCCCGCAACCGACAATGGCCAGGATGTGCACGAGCTGTTCCTGGGCAACTTCCTGGCCCAGACCAAGGCGCTCGCCTTTGGCAAGACGGCCGACGAGGTGCGCGCCGAGGGCACGCCCGAGCAGATCGTTCCGGCCCGCTGCTTTGAGGGCAACCGTCCGACGACCTCGATCTTCGGCGACACGCTGAGCCCGTTCGCGCTCGGCGAGCTCATCGCCCTGTACGAGCACATCGTGTTTGTCGAGGGTACGGTCTGGGGCATCGACTCCTACGACCAGTGGGGCGTTGAGCTGGGCAAGCAGCTTGCCAAGCAGATCACCCCTGCCTTCCACGACGACGCTGCCAAGGCCGAACAGGACGCCTCGACCCAAGCGCTCATCGAGTTCTACCGCGCTCACCGCAAGTAGTCGCTGCTGTTAACGCATCGCGCCTTATAGTCAGGGGCCCGTATCCTATCGGATGCGGGCCCCTTTGCTTTACGGGCTTTAGCCTGTGCGGGGCGCGCAGCGCGCCGCATCAGAAACCACCCGC